>CAYRFQ010000150.1:0-13842 GCA_964423615.1 uncultured Alcaligenaceae bacterium
AACGATGCTGCGGCTTCTTCCATTAAATCACGCGTTAATTGGACGGGTTGTCTTCGAAATCGGCAAATTGACTGAACAATCTCCAATAGATCTCGACAATCGCTCGCACGAGGATTTCGCTGGCCCGTGTTGTAGTAGCGTTCGTAGAGGAACTCGACGGCCTCGGGACAGTGGTTCATGCCAAGTTTCTTCGCCACGCCCTTGAAGATTTTCTCGTAGACCTCGATGACCGGTGGGTTAATTCCCACCTTGTGGCGAATCCGGCGTAGGAACGCGTCGTCGACCAGATCGGCTGGGTCGAGGTTCGTCGAGAAGATGATGAGTTGCTCGAATGGGACTTCAAATTTCTTTCCCGTAGCAACGGTCAAGAAGTCGTGGCGGTCTTCGAGCGGCAAAATCCAACGGTTGAGTAATTCCTTGGGACTACAGAGTTGGCGTCCGAAGTCGTCGATGAGGAAGATTCCGCCGTTGGCTTTGACATGCAAGGGAGCCTGGTAAAAGTTGGCAATTTCGCTGTAACGCAAGTCGAGCATTTCGAGGTTCAATTCGCCACCGGTCACCAGCACCGGTCTCCGAATGCGGACCCATCGTGGATCCACCGTCCCGATGGTGAGGAGTTCGCGGATGATCGCCTCGTTGTCCTTGACCCGTTCGTTGCCATCGAGTTCGACTGCATGGTGGACAGCCTCGTCGTAGAGCGTGACGATGGCCTCCTCAGCCATGAACGCATAGGGGACGTAAATTTCTCCGCCGGCGTTGTTCATGAAGTCGCCGATCGCCCGGGACATGGCCGTCTTCCCGTTGCCCGGTGGACCGTAGATGAAGATCGATTTTCCACTGACGATCGCTGGACCCACGGCATTGAACAGGGCCTCAGGGATGACAAGGTGGGCGAAGGCGGCTCGCAAGAGTTCCGGATTACAATCAATCCCTGTCACCGCTTGTCGGTAAGTCTGTTCGACGTAGTCCTCCAGGGGTACGGGAGCAGGTCCGACGTAGGCGCACTTTTTCATCGCCTCTCCACCCCGTTTGCGACCAAGTTCGGTCAACGTGAAGCGATAACTCACTCGTCCAATCAGATCCCCGCCTGAAATTTCGATACACTTCTCGTCCTTCAAAAATTTCAAGGCTTCCTCGACGACCTTGAACGGCAAGCAGACGAACCGAGCCAAGTCGAGCCCCAACATGGCTCCACGCGTGTAGAGCGCTTTCAAAAGCAAGTCGGAGAGAAAAGTGAGCGTCAGCCCCGCTTGTTGTAAGTTGTCCGGAGCCGTTGGTGCTTCCGGCAGAATAGAATTTTCCCAGTCAAGACTGATTCGATCGCTGACCTGAGTCATGATGTCTTTGCTTCCTCTAGAAAGTAGGGCACAGGGAACAGGGAACAGAACAAGATAGGGAACAGGCCGCAGTGGAACGGAAAACGGCAGGAGATCAGGCGTTTTTCTGTTTTCTTATCCCATTTCTCTGTGCTCTATTTGTGTTTACCCCACATCAAAAAGAAAATTCCCGTCATCACACAGAGGCACGTGAGCTGGATCATGCGAGTTCGGTTACCCTGGATGGGTCCAATCGCTTTCCGCAACGATTTGATCATGGACTTCCACGTGCGACTGAACGAAAAAGCGAACAGGGGCGAACGCATCCCCAAGCCGTGAGCCCCAAGGCACTCAGCCCGAGCCTTTCGGTTGGCCTTTCCAAAGGTCTTGTCGGTCCCGCGTCTTCCCGGCTGGTTGTCCGCCTTCGGATAACTTGTTGCGGCTGGGAGTCCGAACTCTGGGCACGTCCGGCTCGAAAAGTTTTCGGCTGTCGCTAATTCCTGAGAACCCAAACCGATGACCAAGAAACAAAAAAGGAAAGGCCGCATGTAGAAGTCCTCCCAGAATGATGGGCTACGGCGGACGGAACTCCGGCGCTCGATCCGATGAGATGTGTGAACTTTCATGATGTGGTTCCACCGAGAACAGGGATCAAGAAACAGGGATCAGGGAACAGGAAATGGTGTTTGGAGACCGATCGGATTTTCTGTTCTCTGGTCCCTGTCGCAGGTTCCCTCAGCTATAAGTGCTTACGCCCGCCAAGGACTTGAAAGATTCCAGGCAGGTTTTCGGCGACAGCCATCGGCCGTCGCCGCTGAGCCTTTCGACCAAAACTACCTGTGCCAGGTTCTTTACCCAAGGAGTTCGGGCTCGACCCACTTCAAGGGTCTGCGCCTCAAACATAGCTTGAGTTTTCGATAAGAGCCAACAAACCGAAACGGAAATTGAAGGAAGAGGAGTAACAGAAGGGGAAGGGAAAAGCTGGAAGTGGAAAACAGAATAGCGAAAGACGAGAGCTGAGAGCCAAGAGCCAGAAAGTTGACTCTTGTCTCTCGTCTCTCGCCAATCGTCAGATGACTCACTTAGAGGCGTTTTATCGGCCGCCACCGCCACCGCCGCCACCGCCACCGCCTAGACCACCGCCTGCCTGCTGGAATTGAATCGCATTTCCTCGAAAGCCGGTCGAGAATTCCTGGATCGATTGACCCTGGTAAGTTCCCGGCGTCCCGGTTGGGTAGAGTCCTGGCGCTCCGCCAGCTGGCGGGTCGTGGATGACAACCTGGAATGGGACAGGGTGCCGACCAGACGTTTGGACACCCAAAAACCTTTGAATTGCGATCGTTCGCTTTTGGTTCAGTTCTTGTCGCTTGACTACAAGCTGCTGTGGATTTTCCGGATCGTAGTTCAGATCCTGGGCCGTTTGAAGGTACAGGACTGGGTCGAAGGGAACACGTCGGCGAGCCAACGACGATAACCGAGTCATCCCAAGAGGGGTCAACTCGTCGGTCCCACCCACGAACCACCAGTTCCAAACGGTTTGATGCAGAACTCGTCCGTTGCGGACTTGGGCAGCGAAATGGGCGTTGACACTTTTTCGGGCCATGGCGCTGTAACGCTCAGGCCAACACGGATCCCAAAGGTAATACGCAACATCTTGGACCCGAGGGATGTTGGCTCCGCCCTCAGGAAAGAGACGGCTTCCAGCGCCGCCGTAGTACTGGGTACCCGTACACTGATCACAGACATACCCACCACCGGAGTATTGGCCCGGGGAATATTGGCCCGCGGAATGTTGGCCCGCAGAATATTGGCCACTGCCACATCCGCCTCCGGGACATTGGGCCAAGGTCATTGCTGGAAAGAGGCCCACAAGGAGGGCAACAAGGGTCGATCTGACGAATCCGTTCATCAGGGTCTCCTCAAAAGGTAAAAGGGGAAAAGGCAACAGGGGATAGGGAACAGCCAGAAGATTTGGTTTTTTCTGTTCCCTCTTCCCTAATCCCTGCTCCCTTTATTTAAGTAACGTTTCCATAATGTTGATGGCGGCGGGACCCACGAGCACGACGAAGATTCCCGGGAAGATGAACAGAATCAACGGGAACAGCAACTGCACCGCCGTCTTGGCAGCCTTTTCTTCGGCAATTTGCTTCCGTCTGGTTCGCATGGAATCGGATTGCACTCGGAGGGCTTGAGCAATACTCGACCCGAACCGGTCCGCCTGGATCAAGATGGCAGCCAAAGCCTTGACGTCATCAACACCCGTTCGAACGCCCAAATCGTGAAGGACCTCGCGGCGCGGTCTGCCCATCTGGAGTTGGAAATTCGCGAGCGAAAATTCCTCACAAATCACCTTCGCGTGGTCGGACATCTCGTCACAGACTTTCCTAAGGCCCGCATCCAGGCCCAATCCGCTCTCGACGCAGACGACGAGCAAGTCCAACGCGTCCGGCAAAGAGAGGAAGACAGCTTGTTGACGCTTGTTCTTGAGATAGGCCAAGACGATGCTCGGCAAATAAAACCCTACTCCCGTCAAGATCAGGACCCATTGCCACGTTTGCCACGCGGTCAAGGAGCGGCCAGGGACGAAGACCAGGATCGAGAGAATCAAGAACCCAATCAAGCTGGCGAAGCGAATCCCCGAGTACACCATTGGGGCCGCGTCACTTCGAAATCCAGCGTTGGCCAGACGGGTCCGCAGTTCCGATTGTTCTAACTCCGACTGGGGCATCAGGGGTGCCGAGACGGCCTTGGCGGCGTCGACGAGTCCCTGGTATTTTTCTTTCTGGTCCCGCATACGCCCTGGTTCGTCCATCTCGGCGAGCGATGGGGGACGACTGATTCGAGCCAATCGTTCCATTGCCCGACTGTTCCGCGAGGAGATGGCCGAGAGCACACCCCAGATGCCAAGCACGATGCCGAAAAAGACCAGGAGCGGTACGATCGCTTGTAGTTCTACCATGGAAGCATCCTCATAGAAGGGGACAAGGACTCCGAGGCCCGTAACCGAAAAGTAGTCAGCCAGAGGGCCTCGGCCTTGGCAGCAGTACTGCTGCCAAAGTGGGAGTCTCTTGATTTAGACTTTGATTTCGATGATTTTCTTGATCGTGATCGCACCCAGGATTTGAGCGATTAAAGCCGCCACGCTCATTTTCACCCCTAATGGGTGGGTCCACAGTTTCGAGACATAGTCGGGCTTGATGTGGAGCATCATCAAGAATAACCCGAACGGCAGCGCTACGAGGACAATACCCGAGAGACGCCCCTCGGCCGTTAACGCCTTCACTTGACCCAGGATTCGGTATCGTTCACGAATCACGTAGCCAATCTTGTCGAGAATCTCGGCCAAGTCGCCACCGGTTTGCCGTTGGACCAAGACCGACGTGACGAAAAACTTCAGGTCGAGGTTGGGAACTCGTTCGGTCAAATTCCGGAGGGCATCTTCGATGGGAATCCCCAGGTTCTGTTCTTCGTACACACGGTTGAACTCATCGGCGACAGGGGCCGGCATCTCTTCGGCGACGACATGAAGGCCCGCGGCCAAACTGTGTCCAGCCCGAAGGGCTCGAGCGACCAACTCCAACGCGTCGGAGAGCTGGGCTGCGAATTTTTTCATTCGGATACGGCGTTTGTTGAGCAGCCACACCCACGGAACGAAGAACATGACCAGGCCACCGATCGGAGCGACCAAGAGGTTCCGTGCGAGAAGCCAACTGATCGTGGCTCCCAGCGCTGCCAGTAATGCTCCGATGGCCAACAACGTATTCGGCGCGATGTGGCAATCGGCTTGTTCGAACAGTTTTTCCAGACTCGGCAACTTCAGGGAGAACATTCGCAGAAGCGATTTCTTGTCCTGGTCGAAGGCTTGTTTCCGAAGGATGTTGGCTGAGTCGTCTTCTTTCTTCCGTTTGCCGGTGAGGTGATCGAGACGGTCGGTCATCTTTTCGACGTCTTTATCGGCGAATACAAACGCCAACGTTCCGACCAACGCGGACACAGCAAAGAACGCGAGAGCAGCAATTATCATAGTTGTCATTTCAAAAACTCCGGTGGTGGGGAACAGGGAACAGGCAGCCGAGCAGCAGCAGAAAGAGTCCCGAGGGGATCAGATAACTGAAGTCTTTTTCCTTTCTGCTGCCTGTTCCCTGCTGCCAACCTGGTGTTAATCCCTTAGAAGCGGTCTTTCTTGGAACAAGTTCGTTGGCAGCTTAATCCCTGCTGCTTCCAACCGAGACACGAATGAGGGTCGGACTCCTGTCGCCTCGAATTGGCCGTAGGATCGGCCGTTTTGGTCGATCCCGAGTTGTCGGTAGCGGAAGATGTCTTGCATGATGATCATCTCCTGCTCCATGTTCAGGACTTCGGTGATCGATGTCACTTTCCTCGGACCGCCTTGCAGACGGTTCGCCTGGATGATCACGTCGACGGCCGAAGAGATCTGCTGACGCATGGCCTTGATCGGTAACTCCAGCCCGGCCGTCATGATCATCGTTTCCAGACGGGCTTGAGCGTCCCGGGGCGTATTGGCGTGAAGGGTCGTCATTGAACCGGCGTGACCGGTGTTCATGGCCTGGAGCATGTCCAACGTTTCCGGACCACGACACTCCCCTATGATGATTCGTTCGGGACGCATCCGCAAAGCGTTCTTGACCAGGTCGCGTGTCGTCACGGCCCCTTTGCCCTCGATGTTGGGCGGCCTGGTCTCGAGCCGAACGACATGGTCTTGTTGGAGTTGGAGTTCGGCGGCGTCCTCAATCGTAATGACCCGTTCGTCCTGGCCGATGAAGCTCGAGAGAGTGTTCAAGAGGGTGGTTTTCCCACAGCCGGTACCGCCGGAAATAACGATGTTCAGTCGAGCTTTGATACAGGCTTCGAGGACCAAAGCCATTTCCGTCGTGAAGGCTTTGAAGTTCAGTAAGTCCTCGAGTTTGAGCGGATTGGACCCGAATCGACGAATGGACATCGAAGGGCCGTCGAGGGCCAGCGGCGGGATGATCGCATTGACACGGCTTCCGTCGGGCAACCTGGCATCGACCATGGGTGAGGTTTCGTCGACGCGTCGTCCGACCTTCGAGACGATCCGGTCGATGATCTGCAATAGGTGGTCGTTGTCGCGGAACTTCACATCCGTCTTTTCCATCTTGCCGCGACGTTCGACGTAGATGTTGAAAGGCCCATTGACGAGGATGTCACTGACGGTGGGGTCTTTCAGGAGCATTTCCAGGGGCCCGAAGCCGAACGTTTCGTCGAGAACCTCGTCAATCAAGCGCTCGCGTTCCATCCGGTTGAGCAATGGGTTCTCGGTGTCGCACAATCGCTCGACGACGAGGCGAATTTCTCGCCGTAGGGTGTCGCCAGCGAGGTCACTGACCCGGGACAAGTCAAGCTTATCGACGAGTTTTCCGTGGATGATCCGTTTGAGGTCTTCGAAACTCTTGGTCGAACTGGAGCCGCCCGTTGCCATGGACAGTCCACCGGAGACGCGACTGCTTGTTCCCGACTTCGAACCGTTGCTCAGTCCTCCAAGACCGCGTTGCAAGCGAGACATGTGGTGCTTACCTCTTAGTTGAGAGTCAAGAGAAGGTCAGGTGACTCCGGGTTTGGCAGCATTACTGTTGCCAACCGTAGAGCTGGAGGGTCCGGCTCACGGTTTTCCCTTTTCGCCTTTTCTGTTTCCTTGTCTCTTTTTGTTAGCTAAATAATGACCAGGATTTGGCCTTGTTCTTTCCTCGTGACTGGCCCGATTCCTCTTTGCCCATCAAAACGTTCGCCAACGCGTGGATGCTTTGTTGGGCCTTGCACCTGGGTGCGTGCTGCAACAACGGGACACCGGAATTACGCGCCCCGAGCATGGCCTTGAAGTCGTTCGGGACTTGCCAGAAGATGGGCTGCCCGATTGTTTCTTCGGCTTTCTTTAGAGTGATTTCGGTCTCCTCGGAGCCGACCCGATTGACGAGGATTCGGAACTTGTCGTGGAGGTCTTCGTCCTGGCCGAACGTGTGCATCATCCGCACGACGTTACGAAGGCTCGTCAATTCGAGTTGACAGACCAACAGGATCGCATCCGACATCCGCATGGCCGTCAGATCCGTCGGCGTGAATCGTTTGGAGAGGTCCAACAACAGTACGTTGTAGCTGGCCCGCAAGAGTCCGATCATCCGCTGGAGATGATCTTCGTGGATGAGCGAGATTTCTTCCATCTGGACTGGATGGGGCAACAACGAGAGGCCCGAGGAGTGCTTACACAGCGACCGCCGCAAGAACGTCATGTCCAGCCGGTCGATATTCAAAGCGACATCCGCCAACGTGTAGTCGGGGATCAGGTCCAGCGCCACATCGGCGTCCCCCAGGGCCAGGTCCAAGTCGACCAACGCCACGTTGGAAGAAGGGTCCAGGGCCAGGTTCGCACCGAGGTTCACGGCCAGGCTCGTGCAACCGACTCCCCCACGGGCACCGATGACCGAGAGGACCACGGACGCGCCGGTGGCACCGTTGGTGCCGGAGGAACCCGACCGAGCCCCGCTGCCTTCTCGAATCCGGTTCAGGGCCCCGAGGAGTTCTTCCAAGACCACAGGGGCGGTGAGAAATTCCTTCGCTCCGCACCGCAGGGCCTGCAGAATCGATTGCCCATCGGCCTGAGAACTCACTGCCAAAATGGGCATGCCGGAGAATTCGGCAGTCAACTGCTGGATCAGTTGGAGGGCTTTGTTCTGATCGGCGTCCAACGACACCACCACGATGTCGGGACTCGATTGCCTGGCGACGTCGGTAAAGAATTCATACCGCGAGCACTCCGCTTCCAACCATACGGTCTCAACACCCAAAAGTAAGTTCCGTAGGGGATCACGAGTTGCGTCGCTGGGGTCTACAATAGCAACACGAAGTACGTCCATTTTTCAGCCACCGAGAGTAAAGAGTTAAAAACTCAGGGAACAGGGGAGAGAACTGGGAACAGAAAATCAAATCGGAGCCTGCTTTCCTATTTCCTTTTCGCTGTTCCTTATTCCCTGACTTCTGACTTCCAGTGAGCCTGCATCACGGGCCACTGGGTTATTGCGTGCGCCGGACTGTGGGTCCCGAGCGAGTTGTTTGGAGGTTTTGACGACGCCCTTGCGGAGCCAAATCGACCAGAAAACTCTGAAAGCACCTGCTCGCAATGGAACGAAAGTTCCGGGCGAGCGTGACACACCTCGGGCCCTTGAGGTTTGCCTCCCTGAAAGTTGTGGGAGGTGCTCGTGCGTCCGTTGACTCTTCTCTCGGCAAGTTTTTCACGCAGTTAAGATGCAAGGGCCGCTGGCCGCCCTTGCTCTTGTCTCTTGACTCACCGGCGAGAAGAGCCTGTCCCGAATTCCACAGGTGCGGACAAGGGTGGTTCATTACCTGGTCCGGACGAGTTTGTTCCCACAAAGTCTCCGTTTGGAACATCCGAAAGGGGACTTTGCGAAAGATCCGGGATGTACACGGCGGGCCTGGTTACGTCGTGCCCTGCCGGCCCTGACACAGGCGTTGGCTGCGTACCCGTTGGGATCGTTTCGAGAGAGCCTGGGGAGCTCCCTGGTCCTGTGCAGCCAGGTTGCCCACAGCCACCAAGGTGGTCACCTCCCAGGCAACCTGCGTGTCCGCCCGAGTGTTTCGAGAACGGCCCTCGCGGTGGAATACAGGGATACACGCCGTTCGTTGGGCCGTTTTTATAGGCCGCTTTATACTTCCCATTCTCGCAAAGGGGCCGTTGTCCGCGAGGTGCTTCCAGGATCCCTTCCAAGAATAGCTCAAAATCATCGGGCGTGCGGGTTTCCTGGCCCGGAAGTAATTTTGGCAACTGGGCACAGGTCGTAGGATCGACCAGGTGCGGCGTCACGAGAATCAAAAGTTCGCTCTCGGCGACGGTGTAGCTCTTCGTGCTGAAGACGGTATTCAAAAAGGGAATGTCTCCCAGGACCGGTATTTTTTGCGTCCCACCGCTAACGGTTTGTTGGATCAAACCTCCCAGGGCGAACGTTTGACCGTCTTCCAATTCGACGGCCGTTTGGAGTTGTTGGGTGTCGAATCCGGGGACAACGGTCCCGCCGATGACGGTTCCGTTGGCCTGGTTGACGTTGTTCACGACGGGTTCGACTTCCAGATAAATTTTTCCGTTGCCCAGAACGATCGGGAGGAATCGAAGTTCGGTACCGAAAGGCTCAAACCGAACGGCGTTGGTTCCCAAGCCTGAAGGTTCCGGAATGGCCAATCGTCCGCCCGAGAGGAAACTCGCGGGCTTTCCGCTCATGGTCACGAGCCGCGGTTCCGCGAGGAATTTGGCCAACCCTTCGGTCCGTAAGGCATCGAGGAACGCAAAGAAGCTGGATGTGGCTCCGGTGAATCCAAACAACAAGTTCGAGGACCCGGCCAAGCTCGCGGCAGCGTTGGAAACGTTGAGCAAGTTCGCCGCGGTGGCGGTATTGTTCGGGTTCAGAGCGCTGCCCAAGAAGCTCCCATTCCCGTTGGCAAAGAAGGAGAACGACATGTTTCGCATTTCGTTTCGGGAAACGCTGGCAATGACGACATCGAGCTGAACTTGAACGACACCACCGACTCGCAAGGCGGGAATGATGTTCCCGGCGCCCGCAACACTGCTGGCGACGTCGACGACCAATGGAATGTCTTCGGTCTTGGCCACGTAGCCGCTGAGAATGATGCGGTTGTTGGCGGTGGCGATCGGGATGACGTTGGCAGTCGGAATGGTGGTCCGCAAGACGTACTTGAGGTACTCGATGTCGGTCTGGACGATCACAGTAATGACCTCTTTGACGCCATCAACGTCGGTCAACCGCAACTCGGTGATTCCGGGGACGAGGCCAGTGAGGACGACAGATTTCAAATCGCCGCCGACATTGGGGCGTATGACCCCGGGTTTTGTGATTTCGATCGTGGCCACACGTTTGCCGGACTTGGTGTTCACGGTCTTGGCCGCATTGACGGGCACATACACGGCCCGTCCAGGAAGTGACTTGGGTGCCTGGGCCGAGGTCGGCTGAGTTTGTGCAAATCCCAAAGTCAAGAACGTGAGCAGAAGGAGAGTCAAAAGTCGAGGATGAACCGCCGGGCGTTGAAAGATCATTGGCTTGGCTCCCTGCGTTTTTGACTCCCGTCTATTGTCCCTTGACTTTCCGAAGTATTGTCTTCCGGCTATGGTCCGGGCATCTTCGGCGGCCGGCCCAAGAACCATGGTTTTCTGGTGCATCCGTTCACCTCTTTGTGAAATTGTTCCGGAAGGGTCACTCTGTCCTTTTCCTTGCCTCCCGAGCTGTAGGCTCAGAAGGAAAGGAAAACTGCCTGAGAACTTGCTACCGGAATAACAGGGTTACCAAGAGCGGGTGGGCCATCCCCGACCACCCACATTCTGACGCCTGAGTGCCCGCACGGTCTGAGACCCGCAGGCGCAGAGGCTTCTTGTTTGCTGCAGAGCTCACAACGGGAGGTCGCAGGCGCAAGTCCTGTGTACTTGAGCGGCGAGCAAACGAGAAAGTCCTAGATTCGTATGGCTTCGCCCCCTAGGCGAGGGATCGGTAGGCTCAGGCGAAGCCGCAACAACAAAAAGTCAGTCCTTACAAATCTATCCGTTCAAACAAAAACAGGATTCTATGCTTCGCGGTGGTGTGGCTGTGCCGCGTTCCACCATCGTGTGCAAGAGATCATCTTCTTTCCCTTAATCACCCGGCTGCTCGGTCTGGCGAGGCGCGATGCCGATTCCCGGATTGTTGGGACCGGGCAGTTCTGGTTGGCTCCCCGAGTTTGCCCGAGGATTGTTAGTACCAGAGTTGGGGAGTTCCGGCCTCCTCGGAGCAGCCTTTTGGGTTACGCGTGGGAGGGGCATTTGCTGCGTTTGGAGTTCCTCTTGCTCTTCCTTGTTGACCTCCCGGATTTTGTTTCCTTCTTGGTCGATCCAGAAGATTCGTTGTTGGGCCAACCCTCCCTGGATCAGCTGAACCGTGTGTGTGTCGAGTTTAGGTTCCGGTACGACTGGCTCCGGAACAGGGGTTGGTTCTTGAACTGGCTGTTGTTCGGGTTCTTTTTCGATTTTGGGTTCAGGTAATTTTTCGGTTGGCAACGCGGCAGTCTGGTCGCCTTCGTTGGGCTCGAAAAGTTGATCGAAGGTCAGTGGTGGAATCATCAATTTGTCGACACTGCTCGAACCTCGAGGTACGAGACTGAGTGTACCGCCGGTTCGGGCGGTCTTGACTTTCAAGATGTCGCGAGGCTTCAAGGCAACGGTGACGATGCTTGCGGGCATGGCGATTTGTCCGTTCCCCGGCTTCAACTTGGTGTCGGCGGCGAGAACCAGCACGTCTTGTAAGAGATAGCGACTGTAGGCTTTTTTTCCTCGTCCAGAAATCGTCATGATGATGTCGATCCGATTTCCCGGAAGGGTGGCAAAACCAGACGCGGTGGTTTCCTTATTCACCTGCATGCCGACGGCATCGTATCCGTCGGGAATGGGCAAGGTTGTTACCTCCTCGGAGACATCCTCATGGGTGAGGGGTCGACCAGCTCGCACGGATTCTTTGAGGTAGAGGTTTTTGACTTCCTTGAAGCTTCGCAAGGCCTTGGCGGGAGCGAACTCTTTGGGAACTTGGTCTTCCTTCAAGAACTTTTCGGGCTCGATGAACCGCATCCCGAGACTGAGTTTTTTCTTTGCGACGATGATGGTGACTTTTTCGATTTGTTCTTTCTTGCCGCCCTTATCTCTATTGTCCAAAATCTGGCTGGTCATGTAGCTAGCACCCAGACCGCAGGCGATCGCGATGGCCATCAGGACTATTGTTTTGGGTTTCATGGTTGCGCATTCCTCAAAAGGTGAAAAACTCAGTAGGAGATACAATCTTGGTTTTGTTCAGAACGGTTGCGAGTACTGTCTGGACGGCCAGGAAACGTGGCTCAGGCGTTTGGTTCGATGGCGTCGTCGGAATACCCTCAAAGTTGAATTTCTGTTCGAGGCCTTTGGCTCAGGGGGAATAGCCGTTTCCTCCGCGTTTTCTTTTCTGTTCGCTTTGGTGGGTCACTGGTGGGCTTTGTAAGCACACTCCCACTGCGACGTCTTCTCACTCTCAAGCGGGCAGGCTTGATCGTTCGTATTCTCTGGCCGGTTTTTGGTCCGGACGGCTGTACCTCTGGATAGGTCTGTCGTCAAAACCTCTTGACGGAATGCTTTTGGTTTTTCAACCACGCTAATTCCATCGGACACGCGAATCGAAGAACTTAAACTTTTATGGTCATAGCGAAAGCAGAGCTTTTACGGGCTTTAACAGCTTATTGGGAAATGAGTGTTCTAATGGTTGTCTTGCCGCTACCGAGTCGCCACTTGGCGTATCGCAGTGGTCCTAGAACGCGAGTGGTAAATGTCGAGCACGACAGGCCGTTGGGTCGCAGGTAGTCGACCTACGGAGTCAGAACTTTTGTGAACGAGGCTTTCGGAGCCGTGGAACGACAAGACAACTCGAGTGACTGGATCGACAACGACAACAATTCGACTTACAAGCTTCCCTAGGCTGCTCTTGCTCTGATCTTGGTCTACGCGCCGGTCTTGGTGTAAAAGTAGATCAGGTAACCCAAGAATCCGATGCACAACGGGACGCCGTATGGCAATCGGTGCCACCGCGGCCGTCGGCTGTTCGCTTTCTCTGCGATGTCAGTGATTCCGGAAGAGCTGGCAAAGTCGCTGGCAATTTCACGCACGTGTTCGGCGTTGTCCTTGTATTTGCCTTTGAGGACGATCATACAAGCAGCGATAATGCCACCGACGATCGCTCCAGCACAGAAGGCATAGACGATAATGAGCATGCCGTTCGGCTGCGAACTTTCGGGGCCACCAAAGCCGTAAAAGGCCCCGATCCAAGCGCCGAAGCCCATCGTCATTTTTACGTCCCCGGCCCCCATTCCTCCGATGGCGTACAACGGCAACAATAGGGCCATCGCCAACAACGTACCTGCGAGCGATGAGACGATTCCACCGTCTCCGCCGTAGATCGCTGTCGTCCATCCGAGGGTGTTGAGAAGGCCAAGAACCCAGCCACTGATGATCAACGGAAATGTGAGTTTGTTCGGTACTTTAAACTTCCACCAATCGATGATCGCTGCTGCGAGCATGCCAGCACATATGGCAACGATTGGCCAGTGTTGAAGAGTCCAGTTCATGGGGATGTTTCCTTTAATCTAAAAGAGTCCGAAACCTCATCCCAGTGGTGCTTGTGGGGGCTTTGGGAGCAGTAAGGTCCTTGGACTCCAGAGGTCTGTTCCGTTTCGAGTCATTTTCCGGGGAGGAAAAGCACAGAACCACATTTCAGTAGGACGACCAGCTTTCAGGCAGCGTCTTGCGGAGCATACCGCAAACCGCGGAACCCTCTCTCGAAGATTTCACGGTTCGCTGTGTTCGCTGGTCGCGCAGGCACGACACGCCTTGCTTCTGTCCAGCAGTCTGCAGAACTATCCGAGAGATCAGCTCGAGGCATCGACGAGTTGGTTGCTGACCGTGTTGAACGTCTCGGCCGAC
>CAYRFQ010000151.1:0-13782 GCA_964423615.1 uncultured Alcaligenaceae bacterium
GTCGTTCGACGACTTCCTTTTCGTGGTTGCCGACGGGGTCTTCGCTCGTGACGAAAAGGCGGCCTGAGTCGTCGAACATGGGGATGAGGCGTTCGTTGAGTTTGTCGTCGCGACGGCGGAGCCGGGGTTTGATGGCGAGCAACATGTGCATCTCTTTGGCCGCCTGGAGGTTGGCCAGGTTGGTCTCGCCGGTCATGAACGGAATTGGGATTTGGAAGGCGTTGCAGATGTCTTCCTTGGTGGCCTTCGCTTCCGAGAGAGCTGCCAGGTCGCCCATCGAGTGACTCAAAATGTCCACCTTCATCGCACTTTCGGCGAACAACATCTTGCCCGCTCCGCCACGTCGGAACTTCATGTTCCATTGCGATTCGAGACGGTCGCGTTCTTCCGGTCCCATGACTTCTCCCGGTGAAACCAAGCCTGATGTCGTGGGATATGGCGTGGACTTGACTCTGGCGTCAGGACGAGACTATTCCGGTCGGTCGTTTTATGAGACTGTCTCTGGAACCAGTTTTGCCGCACCTTATGTGTCCAGGATCGCGGCGTTGTATAGGAGTCACAACCCTAACTTGACGGTTTCGGAATTGAGGGAAGTGTTGCGAGAGCAGGCCTTGGAGGTTTCGACTCCCGCCCGTGCTGGGGCGGGACTTGTTCGGTGGACGTCGCCAAAAGATTGGATTGATGTTGTTGCCTCGCGACTTAAACCGGACGCTGGCCAGAAGAGCCCCTCATCCTAACCCCTTCTCCCCTGGGGCGGTCGGATGAATAAGAGTCGTGTTTGTGTTGGTTCTTTGAGTTCCGTGGGTTCCCACCCACGGCTAGAATCTTTCGCCCCTTCGGGGCTGAAAATCGAAAACACGACACTTGTTGAGCCAACTACCCAAAGAGTTCCGTGGGTTCCCACCCACGGCCAGGATCTCTCGCCCCTGCGGGGCTGAAAATCATAAACACGACACTTGTTGAGCCGATTAGAATCTTGGGCTCGTCAATTTTACGTCGGCGCGTCTCCAGGCTTTGTCACGGGCGCGTTGTACCAGCCGAGCTTCGTTGGTTTTTCCTTGAGCGACCAAGGCTTTGTGGAGACCGAACAGCGACCAGCCATTCTTTGGATATTTCTTCAAGTCGGCACGGAATGTGACTTCGGCTTGGGCAGGTTGTTTGGCCTGGAGGAGCACCGCACCCAAGAATTGCCGTGTTGGTGCGTACCAGAGTTGAGGTTCTTCGTAGCGCATGGCGTCTTCGAACTGGACCGCCTTTTTGTGGTGGCGAATAGCGGCCTTCCAATTTTCTTGTTGGGCCGCGATCTCTCCTGCGAGAACCTGTTCGGCGATCTGGAGGATCTGTCGCGTGTTGTTGTTGTCCCAGATGGTGACCTTGTCGAGAGTCTTGTCGGCGGCCAATTGTTTTAGAGATGCGAGGTGTTTCTTTGCGGTCTTGAGGTCGTCCTCGCGGCAGTGAGCCAAGCCGCGAACGTAATGCCAAACTCCAGTCGGATATTTCAGATCTGGTTTCGGCTTGGGATAGGCCTTGATCGCCTTCCACTTCCCGAACCGAGCAAGGGCATACATTCCCATCGAATGGAAGTGTTGCAATGTGCCGAAGCCAGGCATCCGCATCCTTTTGGGGTCGGTGTGTTTGGCGATGTGTTTGGCGGCTGCGATCGATTGTTCGGCTCGTCCTTCCATGCTCGCGGCAAACCAAAGGAAGTGGTGGTTGTGGGGCATGTACGCCAAAGGATAGACGCCTTGGGCGTGGCATTGGGTGACGTAGGCGTTGTCCGAGGCAACCGCCTTGACGTTGGCTTTGGATGCATCAGCATAGCGGCCGATCCGAATGTAGATGTGTGACGGCATGTGGACCAGATGGCCCGCTCCCGGAACGAGGGTTCGCAAACGATCGGCGGCAGCTTCTGCCCATTCGGGATGCGCTGCTTCCACGGCGTGAATGTAAAGGTGGCAGGCCCCCGCGTGGTTGGGACGACGGGCCAGTACCCGTTCGAGCGTTCGCAAAATTTCTTTCGTGATGGGCTTGGGTTTTGGTCCGTTGTCCCAGTAGTTCCAGGGGGTCGTGTCCATCATCGATTCGGCAAAGAGTACGTGAGCGTCGTAATCATTCGGATACTTGGCGGCGAGTTTTCGCATGGCGTTGACATAAGCCATGTCGAGTTTCGAACGGTCTTTGACCGGGTTCGCAACGTATCGTTTCTGCAGGGCGGCGATGTAATCTTGCTCGCGACTTGTTGCTTTGTGGGCCAGCTTCACGGCTTTTTGCAATGCCTTCCACGCCTTCGGAACGTTATCGTCTTGCATGGCCAAATTGATGTTTGGCCCCAAGACCAATGCCTCTCCCCAATAGGCCATGGCACACTTCGGATCGGCTTTCTGGGCTCCGCGAAATGACCGGGCTGCCTCAGCATGGTTGAACCCATACGAAAGCATCATTCCTTGATTGAAATAACGTTGGGCGAGCTTCGAGTTGGTCGAAACGGGAAACTGATAATCGCTCAATCCTTTGAACAACGGCGCGATCTTATTCGGCTTGTTTGGTTGGGGCTTTTGTTGCGTGGCCAAAGTATTGGCGTTGAAGGTGAACGAGGAACCAACCGCCAGAAGGATGATCCAGAGAAATGGGTTCATGGAAGAAATCTCCTTGCCTTGTCGTGGAGAGAAGCGACTATCGAGTTCCAACACCAAGGAACGCGAAATGGATAGATGTTTGTTTTGTTGATGGTGTCGAGCATGGTGGAGACTTGCAAGCACGCATGGCCTGGGCGAGTCGTGGAACCGGGTGAAAAAAGCTATGGTGTGCCATTGGTGTAATCTATTCGGGTTGCGGTGTCCGGCACGCCGTAGCGAGTGTCGTTGCTGGTCTCGCTGGGGTGCCAGGCGGAGTTGGGACAGGTCGTCGTCAAAACCACTGTGTTTTCTGGTCGGTTTTGCTCCGACAGGTCGTCGTCAAAACCACTGTGTTTTCTGGTCGGTTTTGCTCCGACAAGTCGTCGTCAAAAACGACTGGCAAGCTCGCTGCAACACACCCTTCTAAAGCCCGAACGGAAATCCAGTTCGTGTGCCAGGTAATAATTTTGGCAATTCGACGATTTTTCTGAAAATGACGCGGCGTTCGATCCTATTGTATTATGGACAGATGCGCCCAAGGGCGGTCGGAAAACTCGAAAATGAGCCAAAATGGCGATTTTTCGAGGGCCGTTTTCCATAAATCATTGTTCTGTATGAAGATGTGGAAATCGAGAGGTGTCAAAAAGGTGCAATTTAGGCGCAGGTTTACTACAAGTTTACTACAAGTTTAGCGCAGGTTTGGTGCAGTTTTAGCGCAGTTTTCTGCAGGTTTTCGACCGGTTTTTGGCGGCAAGTTGAGGGATCTTGGTTTGGAGAAGATCGTGGAGTTCAGATTTTTCAAATATTTTCCAAGAAAAATTGGCCAGTCAGTTCGTTCCCGTTTCACGCCTGGGGGCGTCGCGTGGATTCGATCTTGTGCCCTTCGGGACTCGACACTTGTTGACCCGGTCGTCTTGAGCAAAAGCCTGTGCCATTCATTCTGGGCCTTCCGACACGATGTTTCGTCCGACACGCCTTTGTCCGATTCCCCCAAAGGTTTGCCGAATCATCACGAATACGACGCTTTTTAATCCCGCCGTCCACGTTGTTATTCCATGAATATTCCAGAGTTTCTCCACCCTGTGAGACTAGATTCATGAACGGTTTTCAGAACGTACACATCCGAGTGAACGACAAAAGCACTGGCAAACCGACCCCTGTCCGGATTCGATTCTTGGGACCTGGCGGTGAGTCAGAGGCCCCTTTCGGACGAGTTCGTTATCTGGGCGAACACACACGTCACGAACTTCAGGCGGAAGGAAACGTCCTTTTGCCCGATCCGAGGCAGGGCGTTTATGGGACGAAGGCCTTCGCCTATATCGATGGCACTTGCGAAATCGAGCTGCCGGTGGGTCAGCTCGAAGTCGAAATTGACAAAGGCCCGGAATACGTTCCCTTGGTGACCACGGCGAACCTGCCGCAGGGCAAATTGGCGATGCGCTTCGAGATCGAGCGTTGGACGAATTTCCGCGAGAAGCGGTGGTACTCTGGAGACACGCACTGCTACGACATTTCGCCTCATGGAGCATTGCTCGAAGGCGGCGGTGAAGACTTGGCCGTCGTGAACTTGCTGGCGCGGGAAGAACATCAGGGGGAATCGTTTCACATTCCGAACATGCTCGCATTCAGCGGACAACGACCGTGCGTTTCGAACGAAGATTACATGGTCGTTGTGAATACTCGAAATGAATCCGAGCTAGGGTGTCTGGCGCTGCTCAATTGTCATCGTCCTGTGTTTCCATTGAATTTTGAGGACAGAAACGGCCTTCACCTGTGGAACGTCGCGGATTGGTGTGAGCAATGCCACCGGAAACGAGGACTCGTTGTTGCGCTGGAATTCTTCAACCAAGTGCTGCGTCTTCAAGGAAATATCGAAGCCCCTTTCCCCGATGCAGGAGAACTGCTGGCCGACGCGATACTCGGACATATCGACACGATCGACCTGGATGGAGGAGCCAGCGATGCTATGTGGCCCTGGCTCGATTTGTTGAGTGCGGGTTTTCGAATTCCCCTGAGTGGTGGTAGCGGCAAATGCAGTGTCGAACAACGCCTCGGCGACGTGAGAACCTACGCCCAACTTCTTCCTGGTGAGGATTTCGATTACAAGAATTGGATCGAAGCTGTCCGGGCCGGTCGCACGTTCGTGACGAATGGACCGCTCCTCACGTTGACGGTTGATGGATGTGTTCCGGGGGAAGTCCTGGATGTCACGGAATCCCGTAGAGTGGCAATCGAATGTCAGGCGGAAGGGCTCGTTTCTTTCGACAAGTTGCAAGTCTTTTGGAATCACGAGCTGATTGGCAACGTCACCGTCACCGAAGACGGACTGATCTATCGTGCGACGTGGAATGAAGAATTCCCAATCGATCAACCGGGGTTTTTCTATGCCCGTTGCACTGGAGGGCAGGGCAATGTGGTCGAACCAGGATTTGCCCACACGTCGCCGATTTACGTGCAGATGCAAGGGAACGTTTGGAAGCCGAATGTGGATGCGGTTGACCGGCTTCGTAATTTCGTGGATCTGAGCCTTTGTTGGGTCCGAGAAAACGGCAAGTTCGAAACGGAGCAACAATACGAACGAATGGCAGCTATCTATCAAGCGGCGCAGGCCGTTTTGGATGAGCGACGGAAGCAAGGGTGATGGTGAAAGGAAGGTCGTTTTGTAGGGTGTCCTGGCGAATTCTCCTGAAGGCGAGGGCACACCATTTTGGTTTCGTGGTGTGCCTTTGGTTTCGCTCGCGTTCAAGCTGGTCACACCCTACAAAAAGTGATTCCGACTATTTCGCGTTTCCAAGGCCATAATTCACTTTCGTCGGAGGCGGCGAGCTATTTTTACCTTCGAGGAAGTGTTTCATCCAACGCACCAGGCGATAGTTGTAGTCGAGCCGCGAAGCCGCACGCCGGTTTCCGTGTCCTTCGCCGGGATAAAACACGAGACGAACCGGAGCCTTGTTGCGGAGTTTCAAGTTGCGGAACAACTCGATCGATTGGCCCGGATGAACACGTGGATCGTTCTTGCCGTGCATGATGAGCAACGGCGTCTTGGCTTTCTTGAGGTGGTAGATGGGGCTCCGCTTGAGGAAGTAGTCGTAATCTTCCCAGAGCCATTTTCGATGGTGAACGAGATACATTTCCCATGGAATGTCCGTCGTTCCGACCTTCGAAACGTTATCGCTGATGCCGACAAACATAACGCCTGCAGCGAAACGATCCGAAAAGTACGTCGTGCACCATGCCGTCGCATAACCGCCGTAGGAGCCACCGGTCACGCCAACTTTGTTTTTGTCGGCCAAGCCGATCTTGATGAGGTGATCGACGCCATCGACGAGATCGTCAAATTCTTTCCCGGCAGCGTCGGCCTGTCCGAGCATCGAGAACTCGACGCCACGCCCGGTGCTCCCGCGATAGTTCGGATAGAAGCTGGCGATTCCTTCGGCGGCTCCGACTTGCCCGAGGTAGGCGTAACGCGTCACCCAACCGTGGGAAACATGAGCTTCCGGACCACCGTGGACGTTCAGGACGAGCGGATATCGGGTGCCTTTTTTGTAGCCCAGCGGATAGACGAGAATGCCTTCGATCATCAACCCGTCTTTGGCCTTGTAGCGAACGACCTCTTGCTTGGCGAACGCCATGTCTTTGAGCCACGGATTGTGGTTTGTCACTTTTTTGGGCGACTTGGCTCCCGAGGCCATGAAGTAGAGTTCGGGCGGGTGTTCGGGCGTGTGAGCAACGAACGCGAATGCTTCGCCATCGTCTGCCACGCTCATGGAAGTAATGATCGGGCCTTTTGCGGGAACAATCGTTTGCGGTTTCCTACCGACGAGTTTGTTGTTTTTGTCGATGCTGATTTCGACCGCACCAATCTCTGTGTAGACCCCTTCGTTGCCGAGATAGATGATGGTGTGACCGTTCTTCCAGGCGACGTCGGCGATGTGCCCATTGTATTTGGGCAACACATCGGTCCAGAAGTAGCCGTTGGCAGGTGCGACCCAAAGGCGACCTTCGCGTGGGTCGTACTTGTCGACGCCTGCAACGAGAGCGAGGTACTTGCCGTCTGGACTCCAGGCGAGCGGTCCCATCTTTCCCGGGTTTTCGATTTTTTGGAGAATCTGGCCGTACTTGGCATCGACGACACGGACCTTGCGGAACATGTATTTATCGTCCACCAACGGAGTCGGGGCGAGGGCCAGGGCCAGCTTCCCAGGATCGACCATCCCGGGATTTTTCTTCCCTTTCTTGGTGCCCTTTTTCTTGGCGGGCTTTTCCATGGCAGGCGACCACGACAAGTCCGAAGCCGAACCGGGAAGTTTGAAAGCTGTGGCTTTTTTTGGATTGGTTAGGGGCGAGACCCAGACCTTGACGTTCCGCAAATCCTCCTCGTAGATCTCCTGGGTGAAACCTTTTTCGTCCAGTGCTTTCTCTTTGGGGGAGGGATCATCGACGGCGAGAAACGCAACTTTCTTGGTGTCCGGAGCGAACGAGTACGATAGCACGCTGGTCTTGTGCTCGAAGGTCTGAAACTTCTTCAGTTTTTTGGGAGAAACCCAAAAGAGCTTGGTCTTCTTGTCGTCTTTTTTCTTCTGCAAGAAGGCGATGTACTTCCCATTGGGAGTCCAGCTCACACTACGAACACTCACCTCGCCAGTCACGACAGGCACTGATTTGTTCGCCTTCACGTTGAACAGGTGCAACTCGACGAACGAGGGACCGTCCTTTTGTTTGGTCAAATCGCGAGGCACGGAAAGGGTGTAGGCGATGTGTGATCCGTCAGGAGAAATCGCGGCGGAAGCAACCGTCTTCAACTTCGCGACGTGCAACGGGGTCCACTTTTCTTGGGCGACAACAGGGGATGCCATCAACAGGATCATCCCCAACGAAAGCAGACAACCGACACCGCTGTGCCGACGCTGCGACGTAAACATTGTCATCAGGCTACCTCATAGATGCGCAGACTTAAAACTTTTCTCTTCATTCTCATAGACGCTGTTCTACTAGCGTAGCCATCAGAAAAAAGCCCGGCCACAAAGAAAAGAGGATGGTAAAGATGGGTTGTTGACCAAGTGATTGCGTGTGATCTTGCGACCTGGGGTTTCCTGGGTCTGCGGATGAATGTTGATCCCTGCGAGTGGCGACCAAAGAGTCAAGTCGCAGGGATCAATATTCCGGCGACGGGGGCTGGCGAGGGGCTCTCACCCGTTGACTCCACCCTCAAATGGACCTCAGGATGACCTTCTTTTTCGACTTTCCGAGGGATGTCCTATACAAAACACTGAACAGACATGAACCTCTCTTGGAGATCGTAGTAATGACACCTCACGAGACCGGTCAAAACGACGTTGGCCTTTTCCAAAGCCAACTTGACCGAAGGACTTTGCTGAAATTCTACGGCGATGTGCGCAGCCAAACAGAATGGTTGTGCGCTCCCCTCGAAACAGAGGATTTCGGCGTCCAGACGATGCCCGACGTCAGTCCGACCAAATGGCACCTCGCCCACACGAGTTGGTTTTTCGAGACGTTCGTTCTCACTCGATACTCATCGAACTATCCGGTTTTTCACGAGAAGTACGATTATCTCTTCAACTCATACTACAATGCCATTGGTAAGCGCGTACCTCGCCCGCAACGAGGGTTCATGTCGCGGCCAACCGTGAACGACATCTTCCGGTATCGGCATCATATCGACGAGCACGTAGAGAATCTCATTGAAACGGCCTCAGGCGAAACACTCGCGGAAATATTACCGCTCGTCGAAGTCGGCTTGCATCACGAGCATCAACACCAAGAACTGTTACTCACGGACATCAAACACGTTTTCAGCTTCAATCCCCTGCGGCCGGTCTACCGAGAGCGTGATATCCCCGACGAAACCGAATTTCCAGATCTCACCTGGAGCGATGTCTCGAGCGGGGTTTACCGAATCGGCCACAACCGAAAAGGCTTTGCTTACGACAACGAATCGCCCGCGCATCAAACCTACGTGCAACCGGGACGCATCGCTAACCGACTTGTGACCAACAAGGAATATTTGGCGTTCATGACCGACGGAGGGTACGAACGCTCCGAGTTGTGGCTTTCTGACGGTTGGGACACTTGCAACCAACATGGCTGGAAGTCGCCGCTCTATTGGGAACTCCGTGATGGTCAGTGGTGGAACATGACGCTCTCCGGCATGCGTCCGGTTTGTGGTTCGGAGCCCGTTTGCCACGTTAGCTATTATGAAGCCGAGGCATTCGCTCGTTGGATAGAGGCTCGACTCCCGACCGAAGCCGAATGGGAAATTGTCGCGCGTGAACAACCATTCGAAGGGAACTTCGTGTGGAAGGAGAATCTACACCCTGTTTCCGTGCAAGCTGACGCCGCTCCGGGGTCTATCCACCAGATGTTCGGCGACGTGTGGGAATGGACTGCAAGTCCGTACATCGCCTATCCGGGGTATCAACCCCTCGAAGGAGCGCTTGGCGAATACAACGGGAAGTTCATGTGTAATCAAATGGTCCTGCGTGGTGGCTCATGCGTAAGTTCTCGCGAACACATCCGTGCAACCTACAGAAACTTCTTCCAGCCGGAAGCTCGATGGCAGTTTTCGGGGATTCGTTTGGCGAAGGATGCTTGAGGATAAAGTGTCATGGAGCGGCGAGATTTCCTGGCTGCAACTCTATTTCCAGGAGCACCTGTTGCCTCAAGAATTTTCTAACATTTTCTGTCAATTAAGGAGATCGATCAATGCCCAAAGCAACTTGGAACGGGGCCGTCTTGGCCGAAAGTGACAAAACCGAAGTCGTTGATGGCAACCACTATTTTCCAATGAACACCATCAACAAGGATTACTTTAAAGAAAGTAACACGACAACCGTATGTGGTTGGAAAGGCACTGCCAACTATTACACCGTCGAAGTCGATGGTCAAGTCAACGGCGACTGCGCGTGGTACTACGCCGATCCGAAACCAGAGGCGGCCAATATCAAGAACCATGTGGCCTTCCAAAAAGGAGTGAAAGTAGAGGGATAGTCAGGACTCTTTCCGAAGGTGTGACGAATGGTATTGTGGTCACACCTTGCGGATTGGACGTGAAACGAGAGAATAGCGATAGGACAATACGGTGTGATGAGGTCAAGCACGTTGCACCGTACCAGAACGAACCCAACGGAATTCTCTCATGGCTCCTCTGCCCATCACTCGAATCGTCCTTTACAAACACGGCGTGGGCTACTTCGAACGCCAAGGCAACGTAGATGGTGACACCACGTTGGCACTGACGTTCAAACAAGACGAAGTTAGTGACGTCCTCAAGTCGCTCACGGTTCTCGACTTGAATGGCGGTCACATCAGTTCGGTTTCTTATGACTCGACCAAGCCACTCGAACAACTCCTCTCGGAAGTCGCTCTGAAAATCCCCGATAGCGGTAGCATCGTTGGCCTCTTGCCTCAAATCAAGGGAGCCCGGATCGCCCTTCATACTGGCGTCGGTGACCCCACAGAAGGATCGTTGCTCGGTGTCGACACGACCGAACGACAAACCGGCGACGGAATCGTTCATGTCGTGCTGGTGTCGGTGTTGACGGATCACGGTTCGGTTCAGTCGTTCGATCTACATAATCTGGCGAGTCTACAGATCCTCGACGACACACTCCGGCGCGATCTGGATTTTTATCTCCGCACACAACTCTCGTCGACCAAGAAAGACGCGAAGACCTTCACTTTTTTTGCCCAGGGAACGGGAACTCGCGTTGTTCGTGTCAGCTACACGCTCGAAGCGCCTGTATGGAAAGCCACGTATCGAATTATTCTCGGGGCCGAAGAAAATGGCGATGAACCACCCATGATCCAAGGATGGGCCGTTGTCGACAACACCCAGGACGAAGATTGGCAAGACGTGCAGCTATCGCTGATCTCCGGGCTGCCCGTTTCGTTCGTCCACGATCTTTACACGCCGCGTTATATTCGACGACCCGAGGTCGAAGTACGCGACTCGACCGGAGTGTTGCCGCCGGAAGTGGAAGCAGGAGTGATGATGGCTGCGGCAGAACCAACCGATGCCTATGAGGTGATAGAACACGAGCGGGCAATTGGAGGTGGTGTCGGAAGTGCTGCAGGTGCCAGAAGACATTTTGCCAAAATGGCGAAAGCAGAGCGTCCGATTAGTTCTACACCCACCCAGGTCCGCGAACAAGTCATCGGGGACCTCCTCGAATACCAAATCGAACACCCTGTCACGATCAAACGGAACCAGTCCGCACTTGTTCCGATCGTCCTGAAAGAATTCGACGGCAAACCTGTTCTGTATTACTCCAAACCGTCGCGCAAAGAAAATCCGATGAACGCCGTGCTGTTCCACAACACAACGGGTTTGACGCTCGAGGGAGGACCGGTCACAGTGTTGCAAGGTGGAACGTATGTCGGCGAAGCCATGCTCGAAACGATGAAGCCAGACGAAGAACGATTAGTTCCCTACTCGGTCGAGTTGGGCGTGAGCGTGTTGGACAACATCGACTCGCACAAAGACGAGGTTGATCGAGTCTACATTCGTAAGGGCGTGTTGACTTGCCAACAGAAACGAATTGAGGTCACAACCTACACGCTCAGGAACAAGACCGATCGCCAACACGTAGTCTTTTTGGATCACCCAAGGGTCCAATTAACGCAGGGCCGTGAGTGGTCCCTTTTCGACACTCCGGAGCCACACGAGACGACCGAAAACAATTGGCGGTTCCGATTCGAACTCGCGAGTAAGGAAACGAAAGCGTTTGTTGTGAAGCAATATCATGTGCACCACCAACGTCACGAACTTCACAACTTTCAACACCCGCAGTTGGACTTCTGGCTCTCTCAACGGTATTTCGACGAGAAGACCGCGAAGACTCTTCAAGACGCTCTGGCTAAACGTCAGGAGCAGTCACAATTCGAAGCACAAATCGACCGACTTACCGAAGAACGAACTCGCATTATGCAAGAGCAAGCACGACTGCGAGACAACCTCAAGGCTCTGGCCGACCAATCCGCTGCCAAGGAACTCCGAGAGCGATACTTACGGTCGATGACTGACCACGAAGACCGACTCGAAGCCATCGACAAAGATCGAGAGCAACTGACCGAAGTACGCAATCGTGTTCGCGACGAGATGCAAGCCATTCTCGATTCGTTGGAGTATGATGCGGTCGTTCCACCAACGGAGTGAGAGATCTTTCGCGAGGCGAAGGTGTACGCCGCTTCCATGGCAATTCCAGTTTTCGTTTTGAGGAATCTGGACGGTGGGATATGCTAGGATAAGAACAATCAATCCCACCTACTCCTTCCTCGCGAACGAATCGAAAGTCGAATAATGCACACCTGGCTTAAATGTTGCCTCGCCTTGGCATTGGCGTTGTCCGCATCCACTCCGTCCTGGGCTCTCATTCGAAACGGAAACCGATGGCCTATTAACCTTGGGATCACCGGACTTCGTGCGGATTTGAAGCCCAATGCTCCCAAAACCTTGGTCGTCGTCGAGGTCCTTCCGAACACTCCTGCAGAGGGAAAAGTGATGAAGGGAGACCAAATCGTAGGGGTCAACGGAAGGCCCTTTGAGATTGCCCACAAGTTCGGCTACGGCATGAAAAAGTTTGGATACGAAGGGCCGATGATGGACTTTGGCAATGCCTTGGAAGAAAGCCAAGGTCCGAAGCTCAACGGACGACTCACGCTCGATGTGATCCGAGGAAACGAAAAGAGCGTGATCACTTTGAAACTCCCCACGAAATACGGTCAATATAGTAAGACTTATCCGTTTGACTGCAAGAAGACAGACATCATTCTTGGTGAACTCTATACGTATTTGCTGAGAAAGCAGCGCGAGGATGGATCATGGCATGGCCGTCCGCACTACAACTTTTTCGCATCAATGGCCTTGCTCGCCAGTAAGCAGAAGAAGTATTTTCCGGCTGTTAAACAAGCCATGAAGTACATGGGGGAAAGAACCAACGATCGAATTTATTACCGCGGGTACGATTGTTGGAAAAATGGACTCTATGGTATTGCCCTGGGAGAATACTATCTGGCGACCAAGGAGAAATGGGTTCTGAGGGAATTGGACGAGATTAACCGTTGGCTCGTGAAGGCGCAGTTCGCGGAGAACTATCGACGCGGGCGTGGTATGGGTGGTTGGGGACATCGCCCAGCGAATCGCCCCGGTGGCAATGGTTATGGACCGATTTGTCTGATTACCGGCCAAGCGATGGCGAGTTGGTCGTTGATTGGGCAGTGTGGGCTCAAGGTCGACCGTGAGCGGTACAGGATGGCTCACGAGTTTATCGCGAAGGGAACGAACAACATCGGCTACGTGTGGTACGCCGATGGCAATGGCGGGAATAACAAATACGCCGACATGGGACGAACGGGGTGCTCGGCCGTTGCCCACGCAGTCAATCCGTTTAATGACAAGGAATATCAACAATTCGCGTTTCGTAACGCACGGTGTATCGGGAAGAACTTCAACACGTTCTTCGACACTCACGGTTCGGCCATTCTCGGAATGGGATGGACTGCGCTGGGAGCCGCCGTCGATCCACCTTCGTTCCGCAACCTCATGGACAACCACGTTTGGTTTTTCAATCTCGCCCATTGCCCCGATGGCACGTTCTACTTCATGCCCAATCGTGACCCCAACGATCAGGATTATCGGGCGGGGAAATACCTCTCGGCGTCGTCGGCGACAGCTTTGATCTTCGCGATCAAGTATCAGTCGTTACGGATCACTGGAGCCGAAGCGAACCCGTAACGCAAGCAATGGGAAACTTACAACGAAGGAGCTGCGTTTGGGCAGCTCCTGCCCCCTCTTGTGGTTCTGGTCGGGTAAAAACGGACCGACCAACCGATACAGACCTCTCTCGCGGAGCAACCGGACTGGCCTCTCTCTTTCGCAGTAATCCGCAACTTTTGCCCTCCATCCGTGTTTGAACCAAAGGGCGTTGACTTTTTCCTCTGGCAACTTACCCCTACGAGTCCCACAATAAACTATTGATAACTATTAGGCTCCTACCGACTTCGAAGGACATCATCTCATGAGGTTTTCCTGCTTGATCATTGCCTTGGTTGCCTCCGTTGCGCTCAGCGGCGGAGTGATTGCCCAGACAACCACCAAGGGCAAACAAACCAAGGGCAAACAAACCAAGGGCAAACAAACCAAGGGCAA
>CAYRFQ010000152.1:0-12997 GCA_964423615.1 uncultured Alcaligenaceae bacterium
GGTGCTCTAATTGTAGCTAATTGCCAGGACGAAAAACTATGCCGGGAATCGCTGCTTTTTCCCGTTCATTCTTCCAAAATGCGCTCGGCCAGAACGAACGTTGGATTCGTGGAAACCAAGGTTGGTACTTCATCACACCCAACGGGAGCTTGCACCCTTGGAGAGGAAAACCCGACACGGCATTCGACGTGACTATCGCTTCCCTCGACCCAATCTATTACTACCGCCCCGAACTGCTCTACAACGCCAGCGACGAGGATTACGCCTACGTCCTCGACCAAGAGTTGCAACTGACGTTCACCGGGAACTTATCAGAAAACGCCCTCGGGGAAGGCGAACGTTGGCTCCGAGGTGAGTTTGGGCACTGGTTCTACGTGAAGCCTGACGGAGGTGTCTATTTTTGGACCAGGACCCTTGACCCAACGAATGACATCTTCGTAGCCCAACTCGATCCCATCTACCACACCGAGATCGAACGTCTTCATGACGCCTCAAGCGATCAGTTCGAGGTGACTATCGATCCAAGCACCTCAACTTTAGACGTGCAAATCGAGAACGGCTATGTCGGAACGTTTTTCGTTCGGGCGATGGCTGACGACGGCATCGTCCAAACAACCGAGTTGCTGGAAGTCATGGTCACCCCAGGTGCCACGGCCGTGACGAATATCTCGCCCTCGAACGGTGAAGAGAGTGTCAACGTCACCCGAGAAACGACTGTTCGTTTCAGTGACAAGATCGATCCTGCCACGATCACAACCGACTCGTTTTACGTGATGGCTCAAGGCGAAAAAGTTCCCGGGACGGTTCGTGTTTCATCCACGGGAATGTTCGCCCAGTACTTTTACGACACCCCGCCACCATCCTCGACGGAAGTCCGCGTCGTCGTGGACGGGAACAGGATCGAAGACGCAACGGGTAAACGCCTCGACCCCGATGGCGACGGGGTCCCCGGCGGACGAGGGACCGCCGACTTTCGTACGCTCCCGCTCACGTTCCTTGCGGACACCGCCGTGACCGGCAAGGTCTTGCAATCCAACGCCGTCGATGAAAACGGACAACCCGTGGACATGCCAGTCGAAGGAGTGACGATCTTCCTGGAAGGTCGTCCCGACGTTAACGCCGTGACGAACGTCAACGGAGAGTTCACGCTGACGAGCCCGGAAGGTTTACCCGCTCCCGATTTCTTCGTCGTCATCGACGGCTCGACGGCTATCGGTGTGCCGGACGGCTTCGTGTACCCGACGCTCGGCAAACCGTTCCACAGCATCCCTGGCCAAACGGTTCCCCTTCGAATGACCGACGGAACCGAATTCGACATCTACTTGCCGTTGATGAACACCCAAGACATCCAGCAACTAGACGACACCAACCCGACGAACGTTGGCTTCGGTCCGGGCGGGTTGGAAACACTCAACCAACTGTTCCCGAATGTCGCCCCGGAAGTCTGGGAGCGTACTAAAGTTGTTTTCGAGCCAGGCTCGGCCCAGGACGACCAGGGCAACGCCGCGACTCAGGCGGCCATTGTTCCGGTCGCACCAAATCGAATTCCAGCACCACTGCCCGAGTTCCTCGATCCGGGATTGGTGATCTCGATCCAGGCTGGTGGGGATGGTGGGTTCAACGACGCTGGCGGTGCGACCCAGTTCGACGTCCCAGCAGAAGTCGCGTTTCCGAACTTAGAAGGCCTTGCCCCAGGGGAGCAGGCCCTTGTCTTCTCGTTCGACCACGATGCAGGTGAGTGGATTGTCGTTGGAACAGGGACCGTCAGCGAAGACGGATTGATGGTCGAATCCGATGGCGGTGTGATCCTTGCCCCAGGGTGGCACTTCGTAGCACGTGGGACCAGCGCCCGTTTCCTCGTTGGCGAAACCCTCGGGAATGTTTGTGGTGCCGGGGATGATTTTCTGCACGGTGATGATCCGGGGCTCTCAGCAAATCCATTGAAGGCCGCCCTTCAACTCTCGGCTCGACTCGACGCTGCTGTTTTTGGCTATCCAACAGCCGCGAGCCTTCCGATGAAAGCCGAGTTACGAGCCGCGGGCAGCGGGCCACTGGGAGACGTCATGGTCGATCGCTTTCTGTCTCCGGGCAGTTCGGCCTCGAAACAATTTGATCACCTTCCGGGCTCGGTCCTTTCCAATGCCGTAAAAGGCAACAGTGAGTTCCAACGTCAAGTCCAACGAGTTCGTGATGGGATCGACTTCAGGATTCAACGGCAAGCCGAAAACGGTTACGTCGATAACGTCGAATTGACCACGAACGCGAGCATCTTCGGAAGCCGAGGCAAACTGGTCGCTCCGGCCATCGACTTTTCCCAATATTATTACTACGTCGGCGGAGGTCCCGAGACCGCCATCCTCGGCTCGACCCAAGGCGGCCAACTCTTCATGTCCGATTGGTCCGTGACGGTCTCGAGCCTTGGGGGCGGCGAGGGCAGTGGCATAACGGGAATGGGTACCTATACGGCGAAACTATCTTGGGAGCTTTGTGACGATTTCGGCGTGGACTATTCGGACCTGTACACGATTGAACTTGCTGCTTTTTGGGTTGCCCAACACGAAGCTGGGTTCACGCCGTTTGTGAATCGAGTGGTAGTCGACATCGACGAGCCGATCACTGGGACTTTCGTCATACCGGAGCAATACACCGAGTTCGATGACCGGATAACTGCCAGCATACCGCCTCAGTCGTTCGGGTCACAAACGTTTGGTTTTAGCCCCCAGGCTCTAGCCCAACCTGCCCAAGTCGTTCAAACACAAGTCATCACACAACAAAATCGGATTTCAGGTTTTGGAACCGATCCTCGGATTTATTACCGGATTGTTCCGGATTCGGGAGTAGAGATTTCTGGCATTATTCCGGAACCTGGGATCGCCATTGATCAATTCTTCCCTACGGGCGAGCCCTTCACGGTCTATCTGTACCAACCCTCGACAAACATGGGAAGCGTTTTCGCCTCCAGCTTCGCCCCAGCTAGCGGTCAGGAAACGCGTTTCTCGGGAGGACTGTTCGGCTCTGAACCTCCGGTCGGCGAATTGTTGCTAGGAGAAATTGACCAAGACGACTTCGACGGGGACGGCATCCCCGACGTTGGTGAACGGGCCATCGGAACCAGTTCGCGACAAGTCGACTCGGATAACGACGGGATTCCCGACGGGGCAGAACTCGAACAGGGCCTCAACCCGCTCGACGGCTTCGCGAGCACCACCGGAGTCGTCGCAAGCGTCGACATAAGCAGTAACGCCGAAGCCGTCGATGTCGTCGGTGACTTCGCCTACGTGGCCGCTGGAAGTAACATTACGATTACCGACGTGTCTCAGTTCGACCAACCGATCATCGAAGGACGGCTGCAACTCTCCGGAACGGCGCGCGATGTCTCAGTCGATGATGGCCGCAACATCGCCGCTGTGGCCACGGGTCTTGGTGTCCAACTCATTGACGTGTCCGACCCCATGCAACCAACCCTCATCGAAACCGTAACAGCATCGGCATCGAAGGTCGAAGTTTATAACGGCTTCGTCTACGCTTTGGCCGGTCGGAGCATGACTGTCCTCGACATCGTCTCGGGGGATATCGTCAGCCAACTCGAACTACCTGGCAGCGGCAACGTAACGGACATGGCCCGCGAGGCCAACACCCTCTTTGCCTACGTCAGCGGGAGCGATACCCTCGTGGCCATCGACATTTCTCTTGCCGAAACCCCACAAGTCCTGGGGCAGTTGAACGTGAGTGTGGCGTCGAGCGATGTCGGCGTATTTGTGGGTACCGGCATCGTCTGGCTTGCTGGAAGTGGGTTCCGAACTATCGACGTGAGCGACCCGGCCAACATGTCTCTCATTCAGACGCCTGGCAATTTCTTCACGGCCCAACGAGTTGCCCTCAATGGCTCCGGGCTTGGGCTCCTTCTGCCAGATGGTGGAAATTTCGTCCAGGTCTATGACACGTCCGATCCGACCAACACGAACAACCTGGTTACTCAGTTCAATCTCTCGGGTCGTGCCCGCGACCTGAAAATCAGCCGAGGGATCGCCTACGTCGTGGTGGGGAACCGTCTCGATGTCGTCAATTACCGCAGCTTTGACGCACTCGGCCAAGCCCCAACGGCCAACATACAGACTGACGCGCAGGACCAAGATCCTCAGCAAGACGGAATCCAGGTCCTCGAGGGGACTCGCTTTGTTGTCCAGGGTGTGGTGACGGACGACGTCCAGGTGCGGCAGGTCGAATTACTCCAGAATGGTCAGATCGTCGCGACCGACACCTCATTTCCGTTCGACTTCTTCGTGACGACTCCTCCGCTGTCCGAAGGCATCGGTTCTCTTGGGTTGCAAATTCGCGCAACGGATACGGGAGGCAACAGCACCCTCTCCGAAATCGTGACGGTCAACATTGTCCCGGACACAATCGCACCGACGGTCGTGAACGTCATGCCTACGGAAGGTGGGCAAGTCGGTGAAGGAGAACGGACCCTGCGAGTCCGGTTCTCCGAGTCGATCAATCCTGACAACATCGCCGAAACGACCGTGACGCTGGTTGGACTCGGTGACGATTCAGTGCTCGGAACCGTTGATGACGTCATCATCCCAGTCACGACCGAGTTCCGGGATGCCGATCAACTCTTGCAAATCGCGACGGGCGAAATGACTCCTGGCGAATACCAACTCCAAATCGTCGAGCCTGATCTCGTGGACTTGGCGGGGAACTCGCTGGGCGATGACGTGTTCGTGTCGGCTTTCACCGTTGTCGAAGTAACAAGTCGCTTGATGGGTAATCCTCCGACCGTCTTGTTCGTGATCGACGTTTCCGGCAGCACGGGCAACTCGTTCGGCGGGGATGTCATCGGTGATCCCAACAACGATGGCGCCTCGGACACTATCCTCGACGCCGAGATTGCGGCTTTGTCCGTCCTGAATCAGGAAATCATTAACCTCGGGTTAGGGGACACCGCCCAGATCGGAATCATACCGTTCACGAGTGAGGCGACAGCTCGGGACATGGATCTCTTCACAGCCGGAACCCAATTTACTACGACACCGACCGCCGACAACAATAACAACGGAATTCGTGACGTCGAAGAAATCCTCATGACGCTCCGCGATGGTGGTGGGACCAATTTCGGAAACGCCTTGGGTGAAGTCATCAACGTCTTCAACACTCTCAACATACCCAACGGTACCGGGAACATCGTTTTGATCTCCGACGGAGAAAGTTCGGGCGGTTTCCTCGATGAAGTGGCTGTGCTCCAGGATCGTTCGGCAACCCTGATAGCGTTTGGTGCCGGGAACAGTGCGTCGCTTGCTCAACTCCGACAAATCGATCCGCTCGCCGGACGATTTACGAACCCGGACGAAATCATTGACCTCATCACAAACGTTGGAGAAGGAAATTAGCGTTTTCTGCGGAGACTGGGATTGATGTTCATGAGCCCAATGACCAACTCGCAAACGAGTTGGTCATTGCTACTTCTTGACGAAGATTTCCTGGCCGAATGCGCTACATCAATGAATTAACTGTGATAGAAGTTGAGGAGTTCCTGGTTTGAACAGGTTGTTGATACTTGGCTTGCCACTCGGCGATAACTCGCCCATAGCGTTCACGGCTTTCGGGTGTATCATAAAGCTCGAGCAAAACGTTCTTACGTCCACCGAGACCGGCGGGCAACGTAACAATCCCTTGGCCGGATTGTTGTGGTGCCGCGATCGACTCCTTGTGGTTCTGCGAAAAACGTCCGCAATTTACAAAGGTTCCAGACCGCTCTGTCCACAACCGACAAATATGCTTGAGCTGTTTTTGGCGAAGTGTTTGAAGAGAATCGGGGCGAGAGGATTTGAACCTCCGACCTCACGGGCCCGAAGCAAATCTAAGGATTTCAGAGTACTGCTCTGAAACCCTTGCCCACCAAAAGTTTATAACAATCCTACTCCGCTGGGGAGCCGTTGCTTCAAAGCCGTATTGTTCAAGTTCGGCAAGTCCGATGAAGCTTCTTTTTCGTTGGGGTAATGCAACAGGCTCTCGAGGACTGTTGTGTCGGTGTGGACGGAGATGTTTCGTTGACGCTCTCTTCAGCGCCCTCAAATCGGCCTGGAACACCGCATTTTCGACTCTTTACTGCTTCCGGTCGATCAGACCGACGCAGTTTGGGGCCATAAATTGGCGAAAAAATAGCGACCTGAGAATCCACCCCACAAAGCGGAGCGGAAACAAACTAAGCTCCCATAAATGGACCAGACTGCCATTATTCGCTCAAGCCCAGTTATCGCGTCTAACGCCTACTTCATTCGATCTCAGTCTCCGCAAGATCTCACGGAGAAAACAGTCCACGAGAAGTATGGCATGCGGAAGGCCCTTTGTTCCATCTGAGATTTGGTGTCATCCGCTGTTGGGATTCTCGCAATGAGGATAGCGGTTTGCACAACCGACTCCTAACGCCCAACTCCGGCTCGCGCGTGAAGGTGTTTCTCTCCAGCCGAGAGGACAAGAGCTTCTCAGAAGAACTGAGCGGAAGTTGCTTTTTGCCAACGAACAAATTCCGCTCCCAGGAAACAATGTGGCAGCTTTACTTCGGTCAGTTGCGGTTTCCTTTCCCGAATTTCTCACGGATTGTGACCAATTCATCTCGATCCAGAACGCCATCGTTATTTCGGTCAAATGCCGAGAACAACCGATTTCGCAAGAGCGCAGGCACTTCGCTTTTTTGCAACTTGCCGTCTCGGTTTTTGTCGAACCGTTGCATCATCTGCCCTGCCTTTTGACCACCTTTAGCAGCAGGTTTCTGGACCTGGCGTTTCCCAGCGATGCCACGATTGAATAGATCACCAAAACCTCGGAACAGTTTGTTGCGGACGAACGATCGGAGCTTGTCCTCTTCCTCGGGATTCGCAGCAACGACCAACAGTGTAACGTTGCCCATCTCGTCGGTAGACTGTCGCCCCCAACGGATTCGCTTGGGTGGGCTGTTGGGATTACGAGGGTTGTCTTTGGAGTTGTCGTAGATTAGGGTTGTCTCCAGGACGGTGCCCTTGGGCAAAGCTACTTTGTCCTTGAACAGATAGGCTCCTTGCCAGTCCAGGTTCCAATCATCTATGTGGAGCAAGGTATTCGTCTCGCCGCTGGGCAACTTGGCCGTCATCTTCATCGCCTTACAAATGTAGTGCGCGTGTCCGCCGATGGTCACGCCTTCGGCATCCACAGGCAAGGTGAACTTTTCCTTGACAGTGTAGTCACTTTTGCCGGCCGGGATATCGATCCCTGCAAAGCGACCAAAAAATGGCGGGAGCATGATCCCCACCAACTTCTTCTTCGGAGGTTCCTTGGCAAAATAAAAGGCAACTGTTGCTTGCTCAAATTCTTCCTTCCCGGATGGGTGGAAGTGAGTTTGCATGACGATGTCCGAGCCCTTGGGCAATTTTCGAGCCAAGCCATTGGGCAATAGCAAAGGCACTGCCCCAGGAACATAACCTCCCAAGGCTCCAGTGATTGGTCCCATGCCATTGAAGCCAGTTTGACCGTCCTGTCCATCCATCCGGCGAGAGACGCCGGTACTGTCCAAAAAGAAAATGGCATGGTGCATGGAAGATTTGGCGTTCGGCTTGACCTCCACAGCCCGGACCCATTTGTCTTCCCTGAGGTCCAGTGGCAGCACAAAAGAACGATAGACATCTGGTCCAGTCGCACGGACTTTAAAACGGCCTTTCATTTTGACCACCATGTCAGGCTTGCCGAGGTACCAACTTTGAGGGAACCGGGGCATGGGTGGCATCTTGCTCATGTCGCCCTTGGGCCGTCCTGTCTTCACCCACTGATTGAATATCTCGATTTGTTGTTTGCTCAGTCGACGTTCGTTGGCGAAAGCATAGTCGGTCTTTTTCGGTTGCCAGGGAGGCATGTATCGAGAATTGATAACTCGCTGGATCGTCCGGGCTCGCTTCCAAACATCCTTGTGAGTGATCAAAGGGAAAGGCCCTGACTGACCCGGGCGATGACAACTCGTGCAATTGTTATGAATCAAGGGTGCGATATGCTCGGCAAAGGTAATCGTTTTCGCCGTGTTGGTGTTGGCATCACTGCCGTGGGCACCAGGCGAAAGGGTCGCGACAATAAGAAATGTCGAGACCCCTCCGAAGCTATTCATAGAGCGCATGGTAATATTCCGAAGTAGAGGTGAGTAGTTGAGGACTTGAAACACTACGGCAACTTTTCTTCAATCAAAGCGATGTCGCAACCAATCGCTTTCGTTCTTGGTTTCGGGACGGGCTGGCCAGCGACAATGGCATCCAGAGCGGCTTTGAGGTCGTGCTTTGTTGCCTTTTGTCGTTTTTTACCATAATCCTCGTACAGATTATCGATCCGTCCGCGGTACAAGATTTTTCCTTTGCGGTCCACGACGAAAGCTTCCGGAGTCATCTTGGCTTTCAGATACCGGACCAAGATTTGCTTCGGATCCCGGACAACGGGTGGCTGCAGCTTGAAGTCCTTGGCGTGTTTTTTCGCGGCAGCGCCAGTGATATCTGGGTCAGGATGAACCAGATATAAAGAAAACCCCTTGCGGCTGTACTCTTTCGATAGTTGATTCATGGTTGGGCAGTACGAGTTGGCAATCGGGCAGTCAACAGTGATAAACACCAGCACCGCCGCACGTGTGTTTTTGTGCGAGAAAGGGCGATGTTCCTTTCCACGAATATCGGTAAGCTCCTGGAGAGGAGTTGCTTGGGGTTTTGGTTGGGCATGAACACTCTGATGACCTGCCGTGAGAAAGCTGGCAAGGAAAGCACCCATGAAGAAGGCGTAAGTGCCTCGCATATTTTTCCTCCTTCCCCTTGTTTGAGGAAAAGGCATTGGGAACTACGGAGATATCAACACAAGCCACGGAAAGTTTCAGAAAACGGGAAAAGGAACCTTTCCCAATCTGATTTGGGACGATGCGGCCCATGAGCCAAAGGACCAATCGTACCGTGACCTTTCTACAGTAGTTGTCGCAAGAATGGCAGAAGTGGACATAAAAACGAGGGGAAATGCAAGACCGCGCAATAAAAAACCGCAGCCCGGCTTGGGCTGCGGCCTCGATACCTGGTTTAACCAGTCCATTATCGCCGCCGACCGCCATGGCGGGGCTTACCAGGGAGCCTCACCGGGCGTCCGGAATCCGCTTTGTCACGCCCTTCATCTTCGTCGGCATCCCGGTCCACAAGCCTCGTCAGGAGACCGAAACGTCCGTTTGGGGTATTGCCAACCCCGTTTCCACCGCGTTCTCTAGCGTCGGAAAAAGGGCCGAACCCGATACCGCGCCGAAGGCGAAGAACATCACGCAACGTGCGATCTGGTTCATCCTCCAAGTTGATGGTCCCAGTTACTTCGACAGAAGTGTCCGGGTTGGGCTGATTGGTCGGGTCGTACAGTGTTCCCGCTTCCACCTCGACACTCACAGGCGTGACGCCCTCTGGGACAAGAAGGACCAAGTGATTATCGTTGTCTCCCAAATCCTCGAAACCGACGGGTCGGTGAGCGTCACCGTTTTCATCTATGATCCAAATCTTAAGGAGTTCTTTGAGCCCAATTGAGGTACCAAAGCGTCCAGTCACACCACCCTGCCATGTCATCTGGATACGAGCGGGAGTCGTCTCGTTTCCATCCGCATCCGTTTCCGCGGGGTCAACCAAAGCCAACACCAGCGAGGGTCCGTTTTCGTTCGTGGTCACCTCCGAGGTCAGACCTTGCAGTTCTTCCCCATCCACCGACAACACGGAGCCCACGATCTCGACGCTCACCGGGAGGTCGTTCTCCGAGCCCAACGGACCTGTCAGCAGGATGGTCCGTAGCTCGTCGTCCTCTTCGGCCGGAGCCAATGTGACAGCACTCGGAACGGTCTTGGCCCCGGACTCTGTGGTAATTTCGAAATCCTCCGGGTCCAGAGTGGAAGCGTCGACTTGGACGGACAACACGATTGGCATCCCGTCGTCACCTATGGCTTGATCCGCCCCACTAACGTTCTCGAGTTGCCTCGGGAACCGGACATCGACAGCGCCCAAATAGGCCGACAAGATCTCCGGCTCATTCGGATCTGCAGGCTCGATGCCATTCGCCTTGTAAAATTCGACTAGTTGATTGGCGATTTCCTCACCCTGGTCGTCTTGCAGGAAGTGGCTTGCCTCGGAGATCCGCGTGTGCGGTTGCCCTTCGGCGCCGGGAACGTTGTCGATGAAGAATTGTTGAGCTTCAAGCGTTCCTTGTGCCCCAGGGTCATTGGATCCCCAGATGGTCAGGAAAGGACTTTTGTACGACTGGAGTCCCACAAACGACCGCTGGTTGACTCCGGGAAGGTCGTTAATCAGCGACGGGAACGACCGTGGTCCGGCCATGTAGATTCGGCTGGGAAACGGAGCGTCATAGGCCGCTTCTTCCTCCGCTGGCAGGTCGAACCAGGTCATGGCTTCGACGGTTTCGGACGCTTGGAAAAACTCACCTTTCATCGCGTAGGTCATCCAATTGCCGAAGTAACTGTTGTCCTCTCGTGGAACGAGCAAATTGCCATCCTCGTCGTAGAATGGTACTTGCTGATCCGGGATTGCTGCATAGGGAGATGGAATGGGCAGGATCTCATCGCGGTTCTCAACCTCCGGGAAAGGTTGGAACTCCTCGGGGAACACTGGCAACGAGCCATTGCCAATAGTGATAGTCGCGAACAAGTCGGGATTCAGACCCGCGACGTGCAGCCCGATGATGCTGCCCCAATCTTGGGCGAACAGGTTGATGTCTTCCAGACCAAGTTCTTGGATGAATTGTTCCAAGCGATAGGTGTGGTTTTCAAAGCTGTAGTAATCGACGTCGATCGGCTTGTCCGAGCGGCCCATGCCAATGTGGTCCATCGCGATGACGCGGTATCCGGCATCGGCTAGCACCGGAATCATGTCGCGGTACAGGTAAGACCAAGACGGTTGTCCGTGAAGCAGCAGAACGACCGGGCCGTCCTCGGGTCCCTCGTCGACGTAGGCTTGGCGGAGTCCGTCGATCTCAACGTATTGTGGTTCATACGGCCAGTCGGGGAGCGATTCGAAGTACTCGTCCGGGGTCCGCACGAATTCCACCCCGTCGGGGGTCGTCAGAATGACCGCATCGTCGTCACTTGGATCGTCACCGTTGAGGAGTTCTGCCAGTTCCGGAACAGGCCCCTGGAAAGAGTCCTCGTTGTCCGCGCGGATGTTGGTCGTCGGGTTCGGCAACTGGACGACCAGTTCCTCGGTGAGCGTATACTCGACCAACTCCCACCCCTCGGGAATAGTGGGGGTGTCACTCGTTCGTCCGGCATCGCGGGAAACCAACACATAGGGTTCGCCCTCTGGTGAGATAAGGATGGACAACGTGCTGCCCGCATCATATGTCAGCTCATGAGATTTGACGATCGTGTTGGCCGTGAGCAGTTCATCTTCATCGAGCGGTTCGTTCGCATTCACAATGGTGGCCACATGCTGCCATGAATGTCCATAGAGGTCCTCTTCGACAAACTCGCCAGGGGCCACACCAGGGGAGTTTGCGAAGCTTGCTCCGTCGGCGACGGCTTCACGCGGCTGATTCTTGAACCATCCTTGCGGCAGTTCAATCGCATCAAACTCTTCCTGTGTGATGCCATCCGTGTTGGCCCAAGTGATGATGCCATTGGGCGTGACCTGAAGTATCTCGTAACCGACGCGGACTTCATCGTTGTTGTCCGGAGCTTCAGGCTCCGAAGGGCACCCTCGAACGCTGCCATCAAGAGCACCAACGCCGGTGGTGCACTGCATCGTGAACGTTCCATTGGGGTCTGGAACCGGAGTTAGGTCAATCTCTCCAGCTGCTGGATCGATGTTTGCTGGTCGATATCTCGTCACGGTGTAAGTCGGTGGATCTTGATCAATGTTCACTTCACGAACGTTGAAACCGGATGCCTGTGTCTCCGGATCGGTCCCCCCGATCCGGATCGAGCCGTCATCCAATAGCTCGCCCTCGACGTAGACTCCGACGTACTCCTGTGCCTCCACTTCAACGTTCACGTAGCCTTCGTCCGCTAAAACTGGGTGCTTCACCCACCACTCGCCGGTCCCATCGGCCTCCATCAGCTCTTCCCCGCTTCCGTTCAAGTAGACGGCATTCGGATGGAAGTCTAGGATACTACCGTCGGGCAACACCGCGCTTTCACCAGGGCCAACCTGAACCGGCGAAACGACGTTGTCGCCAATGCGAACTTGGGCATAGACGGTGACTTCCTCCGTTTGGGTGTCGACGTAAATGTCATTGATGGTGGTCGCACTAATTGTCGTTCCCGGGATGTCGACTTCGCCCACCCAGTAGCCTTCGTGATGGCTCAGAAGAGTTGCTTCAGTTCCGTTGAGTGAGGCTGACAACACTTCGCGGACTTCTAACGTTTCCAGGCCCAAAAAAGCTTTACGAAAAGGACGCCGCTGGGGTCTCGATGTATCGGCGTTAAAGAATTGCGCAATGGATCGAACGAACTTACGGATTGGTTTCATATGTCCCTCTTTTTTTGGATTCTCCTTGGAATCACTCCCCGGATTCCATTGGAGACTAATTGTCGTTTGGACAAGAAATGGGGACACGAAAATGAAAAAATAGAAGCGTGGGCATGAACAAGGCCGCGGTCCAAGTTGAACCACGGCCTCACTCAGTTGCGCACATGGAGATCCCAATTCCTGCTTGAAGATAGCAGAGATAAGTTCTCAGTATTGTAGAGCAAGCTGTCGTATGTAACGAGTTAACGAAGTTACATACGACACAGAATTGTGATTGTCCTCGAGTTACGTTTCCAGCATCGATCAGTTGCGAGGTGGATTCCTTGGCGCGGTATCCCCACGGACATCACATAGTGCCCCTCGGCAATAAACCAGTCTTGTGGGAGAGATGGCTCTTCGTTCTGGAAAGTCAGTTTCCTGACGCTAGACGTTGCCGTGACGTCAATGAATAAATGCGGTCCAAGAGCTGTTGGAAACGAAACGGTTTCACGATCCAC
>CAYRFQ010000153.1:0-12837 GCA_964423615.1 uncultured Alcaligenaceae bacterium
AAATCTGACAGTGGGTTGCGCTGTCAAGAAAAAAGGAAGTGCAACAACTTCGATTTTGCCACAACAACTTGTGGCCAAACACTTTGCGGAAATCGCTACTTCAGATCAGTAAAGTGTTACCCAGAAGAATAGCTCGTTAATATCCCCACTTGTATCACTCAACCACTTTTCCATGTCTTTTGAAAGCCCCTCCAGATAACGACGTTCAGCAAGTTTATCGGAATTCTCTCTCCCAGCCCTTTTGATGTAGCTGCGTATTCGATTAGCGACATAGTCGGTATAGCGTGGATGTCCCCCCTTGTGACGTTTTTTATGCAGGTTCATTCCGTTTAATTTTCCATTGATGTCCCAGCCCTGCTTAGCCGCCTTTTCGAAGAATTTCTCTAGGTCGGGTATTGCAGCCACGCTGACGGGGATCAGATGATGTTGAATGTGATTTATTTTTCTTTGCAAGTTCTTAATAGCCCCCCGTTTAAGGTCGCATGACATTAGACCTAAGGGATCAATCCATGCCCAAGGATTTGGGCCATAACTATATAATTGAGTGCCGCCTGCAAGCCCAATCGGATCGATGCTCACGAATGACCCGTGAGTCGAATCAAAGTACCGATAGCGTGAATACGACAGCCCTGTTTCCTCGTCATAATACTGCCCAGCAAACCGTAAAGGGTTAGGAACCTGCCCCGAGTGTATCGTCGATGTCGCGCCAAATTCATCATACGTGGCAGACCATTCAACTGTTCCTAACTCAGAAACTAACTCATGTGGTAGACCGACTGAATCCAGTTCATAAAAAAAAATGCTTCCCCCATAACTGGAGGCCAACGGTTCAAATGTCTCAGGACGAAAAACAAACTCATTCCACGATTCACCCACTTGTTCGCAGAGCAGTACGTCTTTGTCCCAAGCAAAGACTTGTTTGGCTCCGTTTACCTCCTTTGAAACTCGCCGTCCTGTTGGATCGTACTCATAAGTCGCAACATCGCCATTTTGGTTGACCGCGCGGCGCAGTCGGCCAAACGAGTCCCATTGGAACAATGTTGTTTTCACGCCAATGGTACGGCGTACTAAAAACCCAGCCTGATCAAAAAGATATTCCTGTTGCTGAAACTCGGCAATCCGGTCATTTCGACTGGTTTGTCCCTTCTGGGTTAGCACTTCACCAGCTTGATCAGGATGGTGCTTCCTGCTAAAACCAGCCGTTGCGAATTCGGTCAGTCGCCCACGCGAGTCGTATGCAAAATGGACTTGTGATTGCGATCCTACAATTCGCCTATGAGAACGTGTCAATAAATTGCTAACAGAGTCGTAATCAAATTGCCGGACAACTATTGGGCTGCTTCGTTTACTCAAAAACGATGATTTAATTCTCCCAAGTTGATCCCAGATGATCTCCCGTTCGAGTTGTCCCGCAAGCGATTCTTTTATGAGTTGGCCGGCCTTATCGTAACTCGCTTCTACAACCGGGTTATTATCAATCACAATCTGAAGAAGTTCATCGCATAGCCCATAAACAAACTCCACGCAGTGTTCTCGTGTGACCCGGCGTGTACGATTCCCCACTAGATCAAATTCATTTTGTACCTCAACGTCCCCCTGAGCCTCCCGTATAAGATTCCCTTCCTCGTCAAACTCGCGATTTATTAAGACCGAGCTGTTCTTCAACTCGATGATGTTGCCATTCGGATCGTATACGAATAGTTCCTTTTCGCTTATGGATGCCATTCTTTCCGTTACCTGTCCAACTTTGTCATAACTCATTTTGATGATACGACCAAGTGGATCACAGATGGTTTCAACGTTTCCTGCTACATCGTATGTAAGTTTCGTTTGACCACCATAAAAATCTGTCTCTACACATATCCGGCCCAGTGGATCGCGTTCAAGCGAATAGGTTTCTCCTAATTCGTTAATCACCTCTATGAGGCGATCTTCAGTATCATGTTTGTAGAGAATTATCGAACCGTCTGGGTAGATAACACTGGCGAGTTGGTTCAAGCCTTCGTAGCCAAACCGTGTGATATTTCCATTTGCATCCTGAAAACTCGTAAGATTGTCATTGCAGTCATATTGATACGACACACTATTGCTCAACGGATCTGTGAGCCGTGTAACTCTCATCTTGCTATCATACTCGATTCGAAACGTACGATTGATGGGATCGGTTTGTTCGTAGATGCAACCAAATGCGTTCACTTTGGACGTCGACACTCCCCCGTTTGGATCACAGGTTTCCACGATTTGCCCGAACTTGTCATGCTTGTAAACTGTGACTCCTCCCGCGGGACTCACTGAACGACACATGTCACCCGCGTCGGTATAGTGAGAGAGCCATTCACCTCCTTTTGGGCTGTGAATTTTTCCCAACTTACCTTTATCGGTCCAATAATAGTTCCATGAATTACCACATGCATCTGTAGCGATTGTTGGGAGGTTTGTTTCGGTAAACACTGAACTAAGTCTCGCTCCATTGGGGAGAGTAATCGCTGTGCTATTTCCTCGATCGTCATGTTCATAAGATGTTCGATTGCCGGACGGGTCGACAACAGCAATTGTGCGGCCCGTATCGTCGTACTCATACTCTGTAGTTCCCCCCATCGCGTCAACTTCTCGTATGGGGATGCCGTTCGCATTCAGAATGAGTGTGACAACACTCCCCAAGGAATCAGTGATCCTGATCTCACCCGGAATAAGCTCATATTCGAAATGGTAGTTGTAAAGGCCCCCATCTCCCCAAGCGTGGATGCATTTGGCATTAGGCTGATCCGAGTCGTATTCATAGTAGAATGACAAACCATTCCGGTCAGTGTGCTGGATCAGGCGATGGTCGTTGTAGTCAAACCGATAGGCGTGATCGAGGGCATCATAGACGGCGATAAGGTCACCATGGCTGTTGTAATCAAACTTGACCAACGGGTGGGAATACTTGTAGTCGGGGTGACGAAACTCCATCTCATAGATGCGCCCATTTTGCGACGTTACTTCGATGCAACGTCCTGCGCTTTCGCGGATCTCCTTTAAGCCATTTCTGTCTCGAACGTACTTCAGATAGTTTCCACAAAGATCACTTACCCGGTCGATAAGAACCACACGCTCGTCCCGTTCGAAGTCCGGAAATCGATAAACAAGACCAGCCTTTGTTTGAACCGTCAGAACTTCCTCTGTTCTCGCAAGGACAGCGCCATCGCAGAGCTCCATGACTTTGGCAGTCTCATCGGGAAGGGATTCAAAGATCGTCGCTCCTGGTCCTCCGTCGTGGAAAGAAACAATCCCATCTTCGTCCAGTTCTAGACGGGCATCGGCAGGAGTCTCCCATCCGTATCCACACACTCCTTTGTAACTACTGTGGGATCCGTAATGACGATTCCATTCCAGCGGAATCCGCCCAGGAATGGAGAAATCTTGTTGGTCGACCGTGACCTCTCCTGTCGTGATATTCACTGGCTCCGCGTGTAGCACCTTGCACTTGAGAAAACCAGGTTTCATGTTCTTGAACATTTTCTGCCTGGCTTCTCGAAAACTTTTTCTCAGACGGGCGACTACCTTGCTCTTGGCCAGTTTCTTCATGGCCTTTCCAAGGGCCGCGAACCCGAACTTGGCCGCTATGCCCATCGCCGATATTGTTGGTGGACCACCGATCGTGACTGGAGGCCCACCGGGAATTGGCAGCACAACGCTCGTCGGTAACACAAAAGACTTAGTTTGACTTTTTTTCTTTGCCCGTGGATATGGGGGACTCCCAATGCACTGACAACTTGCCGAAGGACTCGAGAGGTGACTCGCTGGTTCACCTTCAAACGTTACTGTCTGACTGCCCATGAACATTTCAGATTCGTTCGCGACAGGCAGCTTGATAAAACTCCCGCCAAGGGGAATGTGAGGCGGCAGACACTTCCCACTCGTTCCAGCGGTCGCCCGTGGGAGGCCATTGACCGAAATCGTCGACCCAACCACCGGCACATAATCAAATGGGTCGATCAAGAACCCAATGTGAGGGTGAGGTATTGGCAAAGGAGGAGCCGGAGGAGGTGGCTGAACGATGTGTACATCGACCCCGATCACCGGATCAAAATGTTTGGCCGCAATCGTCATGACTTTCCTGCCTCCTGGTCGAGACGTTTTTCCCAATCCGGGCCCACGAGGTTTTCCATCCTTTGGCGAATTTCATCCGTATACTTTCGGAATTGAGAGCGTTTGCACAGACGCAATAAAATTTGACCGACGTAGTGGAGAGTCGAGTTTTCAATGACCTCTTTGTAATCCACCGTTTTCTTGTCGACTTCGTTGTGGATAGTCGAGGTTTCACTACCTGCTTCAGACTCCTTCTTTTCTTTGTCCTTCTTTTCACTCACTTTCTTGAGTGTCTCGCCGACGACCAAAGCGTTCTGGGCACATTCCCAAGCGTTCTCCCAGGACTGTTGTTGCTGGTGACAATAACTGGCCATTCGCCAGCCTTCGATCGCCATACGGTATCCGTGACCGGGAGTAAGCTGGTCTTCGTGATCCAAAGCGAACTTCGCCGACTCTTCATAGACTGTCGCTGCTTCGACGAATTTCTTCTCGCTGACCAGAACGCTCCCTTCCGCGAAACGCGGGGGAATGACCAAACTGGCTCCGACTGGGTCTTCTTGCTTGACTGCCTCGATCGCAACTTGGGTCGCTTTGCGATATGCCTCCAACGTATCGTGGATTTGTTTCGCTCCCAAATAAGTGGCACCAAGTGCCATGTAGATTGTTACTTGGAGGTGGGACCAGTTGTGCTCTTCCGCGATTGCCAAAGCAGCTTGACCGGCTTTCTTGGCCTCCGTTAGATCGTTGCGTGTCGCTGCGTTGGACAACGCAACAAAGTGCCGCCGAAATGTGTGACCAGGTCCGCTTCCTTCGGCCTCGTTTGCTAGTTCCGTATAAACACCTGGAATATTCAAATCCCGCGAAACGCTAACTTCAAAAGGCGACTGTTCCGGAGTCGTGTCTTGCAAGAGAACTGTGAACACTCTCTGCGTTTCTTCTGCGGCCAGTTCTTCCAGAATTGGGGTTGGGAGTTCATCCAGAACTATAAACCGCATGTGTTCTGAATTCTTAGTTTGGATTAGGCCTAGCAACCAATCAGACCAGGCAAGTGGTGAGGAAATCGTTGTAGGCGTCAGAGCCACTGCAAGATGTTCCATCAGGTCGGAGTAATGGCTCTGGAAGGAACTGCAAACATCAACAAACCACTGAGCGTCTTTGAATTTTTCAGCAGACAAGTCTTCGGGTGGCTTCCACGCTGTATCGAGACCAGCATTTGACAACTCGTCACGAGACTCTTCCAATTGTCGTTGGAGCGATTGGACGAGGAGGTGTGCGTAATCTTGGGGATTGTCTAATGGGATATCAAAAAGGACGAACAAATCCGGGATGTCCCCACCGCCATTCCTCTGAACCTCGAGGAAGAGCTCGACATAACGCAGCGTTTCATCGTCTCCCAACCAACGCAAGAGCCGTAGCTCGGGGTTGGTCACAAACTCGTTCCAGAGAATGGCCAACTCTTCAATTCTGCGTTCGACGGCATTCTTCGGTCGTCCCATATCCGTATTCTCTCGACCATATTGCTCAAGGTGCATCCCGTGGAGAAAATGTAAAACTGCAAAAGTGATGTCCGAGAGGGCGAGTCATCTTTTTTTGAAGCAAAGCCGACCGAGCAAACAGACCATCGACATTGTTATACGAAGACTTCCTCTGTTTTGTTGGGTATCAGCATTTCGCAACAGTTTCCTCCTCTACTGTTAGTTTGCAACTCGGGGACGATGAGTTCAAGATTTCCTTTGCTGCCTCGAATATAGCTTTTGGGGTAAGGTCAAGCCCATGGATGATAATTGTAACGGATCGGGGCCCCTGGCCACGGACATCCTTAACACGGCCATCCGGATGAGATACGAATTCAACACCTATAAGCTCTAACACAAGAACTGCGGAGATGGAGAGTCCGACCTCATTGCGCGCACTCTTGATTGTCAGACCTCTTACATCATCCCATCTTACGAACAGTCCATGTACTCGGAGATCGCGAACTCCTTCCGAATCAATAACAACTTTCGTTCCTCGGTCTGTCGCTCGTTTGACGAAGTACCATGCTCCCCAAAAGCATACGAGGATGGCCAAACCCAGGAAAGTAACAATAACTATTCCACCAACACTCCAAACGATGCTTGTGGAGAAAACATCAGTAAAGAGTATCCAAAGGAAAAGCGATGTTAAGATCCCAAAAACAAGCACCCCGAACAGTGCTCGGACAACGCTGTAATGTAGTTCAAGGCGGCGTGTTTTCCCATCTTCCAAAATCGTCGAGGTCATCTTTCAGCTCCTTGGTGTTTTGGCCTCAACTCCTTTCCTCTCGGACAGACAAAACTTATCGTGGCGAGTCAGCCCGGGCATGAACTCTTGCCCTCTATCAAGGCTTGGCTGTCTGCGGGAGCAATCCGTTGCAAGGCCTTGAAAGCCGCTTCTCGAATCCATCGGAGCTTATCTTCTCGGGCTGTTTGAACCAGAGATGGAATGGCGGCTTCAGCCTTGGCACCAATTTGGCCCAGGATTGTGATTGCTGCCTCGCGCTGAGTTCGGCGTCCCGACGATAAGGCCTCAGCCAAGGCCGGGACAGCTGGTGCCCCAACTCGGACCAACGCATCGACAAGTATGGGACTCACTCGCTGTGCTTGCTTCAGCGTATCGAAAAGGGTGGCAATGGCAGGCTCGACCGCAGGATTGTTCTGCCAATAAGGGTCGATGCTGTCCAAGGAGTCCGCCGCCGCTTTCCGCACGACTCCGTTCTCATCAATCAACGCCTTCACGAGGACAGGGCACCCTTCTTTTCCCAACGGCCCGAGTTTCTTAAAACAACGAACGGCTTCGAGACGAACTCGCCAACTCTTGTCTGGAACAGATTCGATCAACACGGTCATCGTCTCGGGTGATGCTAAGATCGTCTCAGCCGATGCGAGACCGATTTCCCCGATGACGCGAATTGCTCCGCACCGAGCCAATTCCATCCGCTCCACATCCTCCACCAGATTGCGGATGAACCACTCCAGACTGTGAAGGGCTTTTTCTGGCTCACGCCTCAACTCATCAAGATTCACCCGCTCCTTCATGAAGGGCTCCAGGTGTTGGGGGATGCTCCGCCAATCCAGAGCCTTGACCTTCTTCTCAAGCCATTGTTGGATTTGTTCGAAGTCATGGAGCCGAAGGAATTCCAAAAGGAGAGGTATCGCCGCGTCGCTCGTGTGAGCCAGAGCCTCGATCGCTGCTTCGCGGACGCGTTCATCCCGATCAAGGAGAAGTTGAAAAAGGGTCGGAATGGCGGACTCGGTTCCAGGCCCCATTCGAGCCAGACACCTCGCTGCCGAACACCTCACTTCAGCATCCCAATCCGCCAGATCGAGTATGAGGCCAGGCAATGCCGATTGCGGAATAGTTCCGATTGCGGCTAGAGCCTCTCCGACTGCCCTCCGAACGTGGACCTTGTCGCACGTCAGTTCTTTCGCGAGGACAGACACTGCCTCTTCTGCGTCGGGACCAATGTGTTCAAAGACCCGTGCGAGCAAGCATTGTCGGGTGTCGCTTTTTTCGTCCGAGAAGGCCTTATTGAGTGCTGGCACTGCCCGTTTGCCAAGCCGGACCAAGAGTGCATGAGCCTCTTGCTGCACGTCGAGGGATCGTGAACCCAAGTTCCTGATTTTCTTTTCGATTAAGCTCTGGACTCGCGGGTGGAGTGGCCACTGCGGATCAATTTGCCCCAAGCTCTCTTCGGCCGCTTTACGAACAGCAGGCTGTTTATCAACGAGCAGCGGCACAAGAGTCGGGATAGCCTGGGATGCCGTCGCCCCAAGTTCCCCGAAGGTCACCACGGCCGCTTCACGAACGTGTGAGTCCCCGTTCATGGTTTGTTGAATAAGGTGCCCGAACGGTGGGTCAGGCAAGGGCGGAGGATTCAGCTTGTCGTTTTCGGGCACTGCCGTAGTTCTCGTCTCCCCGTTCTTGCCTTCTCGGAAGGCTTCTTGGTTCGGGTCGACCATTCCTCTCGAGTCCTGTCGATCCGTCGCCTGAAAAGAGGTACATTGAGCATTCCCAAAGTGTCGACTCTGACTTGTCGCGTGATCACTATTGGGAAGTGAGTTGGAATCTGATCTGGGAGCCGTTGCCGCACTACTTTTGCCAAACCATGTCCAGAATTGAAGCCACTCAAACATAATTCACCTCCTGAGCTTACACAGATAGGCGAACAAGACCTCGATGGCGTGACGAAGTGGCCGTTCACAAGCAATACACAATCACTTTGTCACCTACAACCAGTTAGCTCTTGAAACAAACAAGAGCAAACCGCCACCTCGTCGAGACCGTTCGGTTCAGTCATTCCTTCCGAGATCCTGATCCTCCCAATCTACTTTGGTTTTTCCTCTCCTACCGAAAGGGGAGTACGAGCAACTATCTCACCATCGACATTGATTGTTAAACCTACTTCCCGTTGCCATTCTTCCAACAGCGATGGAGGGGCACCTTTGACTGGATCGTCTGACATTCTATCGAAGTGTATTGTCTCCAGGTTGGCTGAATTAGGACTAGGTCGAACGACAACCTGGATGCTTTTTGCTCCAGGATCTAAGAATCGGAAAGTGCCATCAACTCGTGGAGCTGGCAGCAAACGGCTAGCAAGATGTTTCCTGTCCTGGTCAAACAAGTGCACCCAATTCCTCGAAGCCATCACAATTCGAGTATCGTTTGGGCTGAATGCCGCTTTATTTATGCGTGATTCTAGGCGAAGTCGTTTGCCGATGGGCTTTCCAGTTTGTGTGTTCCAGAGCTGAGTCGAATATAGTTGTCAATTCTAAATGTGGGGAAATCAATAGGCTTGGGTCCCTTGCCGACGTTGACCAAGAACTGTGGAGAGTAATTCTTGTTAAATCTGAGCCAGCCGAATGTAGCCCCTGCGTTAGTCCAAACTTGCACATTTTTCTTCGCTAAAGGCTTCGGAGTGGGGTGTAGACTCGGTTTGCTTGCGAACGTTCTTGTGTTACTCACCAAGAGACAGAGAAACACAGAAATCAAAGAGCTTTGGACAATCCACTTTAAAATGCTGAGTCTCATGAGTTACTCCATTCACGCTTTCGCCTTCGTGTGTGCGGCTATTTTGGAAGTTCCTTCCAGTTTTGAAGATCCCACACACTGACTGTGTTTGAGCCTCCGCCCCAGACGAGGTACTTCCCATCTCGGGAGAAAGCTACGCTTCCGCTAGGAAATCTCGCACTCACAATTGGGGGGGGATACACAGACGCCATCTTGATGGTAAACACCTTTCTCCCGGTCTTCGCGTCCCACACTTTGATCTCACTAAACAGCGTTTGCGTCTGCCAATCGAAGCCCATTCCTCCACTGGCAATCCGTGTCCCATCGGGTGAGAACGCTATGCTGAAGATGCGGCTCGTTTGATTTTTCATAGTGGTCAGGACTTCGCCAGTCTGCGCATCCCAAATTTTGACGGTTTTGTCATCGCTTCCTGTGGCGATCCGTTTGCTGTCTGACGAGATCGCCACGGAATTGACAGCGTCCGAGTGTCCTTTGAGAGTGAGCAACTCCTTGCCAGTGTTCGCGTTCCATACCATGGCTGTCGCATCCTCGCTTCCGGTGACGATATACCTCCCATCAAGTGAGAACGCTAAACTCCGAACATCGCAACTTAAATACAGGAGATAGTTCTGAAGGGCATCGCCTGAGAATTCCCTGATCGCACGGTGACCTTTAATATGCAGCTCTTTCTTTCCCGTAATCGGGTTGCGAACCTGCACTTCACCCCAGACTTCCCGGCCCAACCCACGAGCCATGCCGAGTGATCTGAGCGGTCCAACTCCTCCACTCCCAGCAGCGATGCGTTTGCAATCTGGGGAGAACGCAACACTCAAGACTGGCTTTGTGTGGCCCTTGAAGTTGTGTAATTCGTTTCCCTTGTTCGCGTCCAAAACCTTGACCGTCTTGTCTTGGCTTCCCGTTGCGATCCACTTGCCATCAGGACTGTAAGCTATGCTGGAGACTTTGTGAGCGTGACCTTTGAGACGGAATACTTCTTGAAATGTTTTCAGATCCCAGACTTTGACTTCCCCTTCTTTCAGGTACCAGCTTGCACTGACAATTCGTTTGCTGTCAGGAGAAATCGCCACACTTGTTACAGGCCCCGAGTGGGCGAAGGTGCCCAACAGCGAAGGTGGTTGTGTCGCCTTCTGCTTTGGGCTTTTCTTTGGCTTCTTCTCCTCGTGCTTGAATGGTTTCTCTCCTTCCCATTGTTGTGCTCGTTCCCCCGTATTTTTTACGTTCGAACAGGATGTGCCCGAGATCATCGAGGTTGTGAGCAGGAAGGAGAAAGCGAACCACCATAGGCGGGGTTTTCGATGTTGATAAGTCACAATGATCTCCTCCTCGCAGGACGTGTCTATCCTAGTATGTGTCAGATTTTGCGGATTCCAGTTCATTGTGTTCTGGTTCCGCTTTCACACTCGAGAATTGCTGATCTTTCAACGTCGTTCTCCGAACAAGATTCTGTTGTTCATTCGTCGTGGGGGAAAATCAGAGCCGATCGTTGCTCGTTGGACAGACAAGACATAACTGACGCACAGGATCACAACAAAATTTCCTGCTTCGAGGGCTGCGGCAGATAATCCCGATTTACACTTAAAAACTCCACGAGTTCAACGAAGTGGCTTGGTTGGAGAATCAACTTCACAGTTCGGTCGAATAATTATCCATTTGCACTTTGTAGTACTTATTATGTCTAGAATGGAAAACTACTCCAATCTGGCAAGCTGTTTGATCATTTCGAAAATAACCACTGAAGGTTGCTCCAAGCCCTGCACGTCCACATTAATTTCTCGCGGTTGCTGCGTCGTCTTGATGTGCACAGTCGCAGCGGTCTCGATAGCATTTTCTTGCAAGCTGGTAAAATGAGCTGATTGGATTTCGGGCCACTTGATTTTGATGGTGGACTGAGGATTTGGATTGTATGTCAAGCCTTCCGGATCAAAGATCAGTTTTGGCGAGTCGTCAGTAAACTTAGTCCCGTATTGACAGGCGACCCCCAAGCCCAGCAGGGCTATGGGAACTCCAACGACTGCTAACCCCCAACCAGCCTCGAACGCAGCTATGATGTTCGCGATTCCCACCATCAGGAGAATCAGGCCACCGACGATGCCAAAACTCGTCGCTCCTTTCGAGTACCGCAGGATAATCTCAGGTTTGACGGATTGTGTCTCGGGCTCATCGAGAGTTTCCAACGGGTGTGCGATTGATTGCTCCTCAGTCTCTTGTTCTTGGAGTGAGATGGTGTCTTGATGCGCATTCGACATTTCTAACAGATGAGCGAGCTTCATCCCGTAGTGCAGCTGTTCCTGCGGACTTAGGAGTCCCTGGGACGGAGACGTTGTTTCCTCAAGGGACGGAATAGTGTTCTCCCTTTTCATGATGTCCCCCTAACGTCTGACATGTTCTAGGCAGGGTCAATCTTATAGCCCCCACGGTGATCTCATTCAAACGAGGAACCTCTATCTTGACAATTGACCTCGCCAAGTGAGGCGTTGCAGAAGGTGGAGGCCAACAACGAATTATCAAAGGTTGTATCAGCAACTGGAGTGCCAAAATACCCGGATCTTGTGAAAAGTTCTGAGATCATGAAGAACACTCGAAAAAGGATGGGGCAGGGATTTGGTTTTTCGGTTGGTTGTTCGCCAATGGCTAATTCCCGCCGTTGGGGGACCGGTTGAATTCGGAGGAGCCTGACTCAGTGGCTGTTGCTGGAATACCCCGTGAAGGGGTCTATTTCCTATGAAGGCCCTGCCCAAGATGAAGCCTGCTGAGAGTAGCAGAATGAAGGCTATCTGTTCTCACCTAATGCGGTCCCTGCAGGTTCCGAACGACCTCGTTACTCACGAAAATGTGCGATTTGGCACGGTTGACTGTGCGGACTTGGCATGCCGGCACTGTATTCTCAACAAATGGACGTTTGTGAGCAAATCAGTGCATCTCTTCCGAAGGATGCTTGATGAACTTTCTACTCTGACTTAGAGATTTGATGATGACGCAATACTCGCAGCGAAATGGAGTCTCGAACAATCAATCCGACGAGGCTTCGAGCCTTTAGGACTTGTCAGCATGCCAATTGGGACACTCCAGAAGAGATGACGCAGGACCAGCATTCAGCTGTCCGTACCTCGTTCTCACTCGCCTTGCCAAGTCGCCCATGACGGGATCGCATCGATGCAGATGCCAAATTCCAGGATCTCGTACCCGCCCGACAAATCCAAGAAACGAGCGTTCTGCAAGTCCGAACACGTCGAACCCGAGATGCCGTATCTCGATCGGAACCACGACATTGTCGAGGCGTGTGATCTGTTTATTGCTGCCCCAGGAAATTAGACCGGGGAGAAACTTCGATCGGGGACCTGGACAACTGTGCGTTTCGCTTGGAAGTAAGGGAAGCCAATCACCAGTATGCGGCTCGATGGGACTCAAGAATTGGAAGGAGACGTCGAATCCTTCCTTCAACAGGAAGAGTTGGAATGACACCTCTCGACTATTGCTGTCTGGTTGCTTCACTGGGCCGACACAAGAACACTGTTGAGAAAGTCGAAACGCACTTATTCAAGTTTCGCACAAATCGCATATATTTTCTTCGCCCAGAGATCCGAAAGCAGACCTCTGCCGGTTATGATTTTTGGATCGTTGAACCGGACAAAACCAGGGTCTCGGTGGATCATCCCGCCCGACTTAGGATACAAAATTTATTAACTGTCGCATTTGTCAGGAACAGCACGATAATTC
>CAYRFQ010000154.1:0-2124 GCA_964423615.1 uncultured Alcaligenaceae bacterium
TTCCATGTGTGAGTGGGGAACAGTCAACCAAGTGAGTTTGGCTGTTGTACCGACGAGAAGGAGAAGTGTCGAGGGCAACAGGGGGCGAGGTTGTCGTTCCGCTTGGACGGATGACGAAGGAATGGAGCTTCAGCCGGGTGGGTGAGGGCTTCCGGGTCGCTCCGAATGCGAACGCGGCTTGTGGCCCAACTCAGTGCCTGCACATCAATCGACTCCACTGAACGGGACCGGTTCGGTTAGATTACTAGCGCATGTGGTTTGTTCGGCAGCATGCCGACAAGCGGAAGTTCGTGAACGGGCTGCTCGGCGTTCGGAATTCAGCCTCCTCACGGCTTTGTTGCGTGGTGACATGCGAAAAGGATGTCCCAATCATGCCGACCAGGCTTTCTCCGCCAAAACGCACCAAGACGCCGACGCTGCAGAGCAGGCTGAGAAGCGGCGTCAACGGGACAAGCTTCTGCGAGACAGCGGACTCGATCCGAACCCTCCGAGGTCTCACGGGCAGATCGATCAGCGTAAAACCATACTCGCGGCTGAAATTGAGAACTTCACGTTGGGAAAGAACCGAGCCATTCAAGAGGAGAGGTTCGAAGAAGCAGCCCGGCTTCGGGAGCGCATTACAGAAATTCGAAAAGAGCTTATTGACCCCGAGTAATCCATAAGTTGCCTACAGAGCCGAGAAGATGCTGTTCGCAGACGTTTGAACTCCACTCGATTGCCAAGGTGCAAAGAGACTCGATCGCTTGCGACAGCGGATCGAGACTTCACACTTGGAGGGAAGGTTTCAAAGGCCTCACCTCCCAGCAAGATTTTCGGTTGCAGACTCGGACTGATGAAGTGGTTTTTGTTGAATTGCTTGAAATGTCTTCGTACGAGTTCCACAAGCTGTGGTCGATTGATCATGCCTACCTTCGGACAACGATTGAGAGAACCTCGCTTTGGTTGAAGCCATTGAACTTCTTCGCACCTCAGTGAAGCGGTCGATCAGACCGGCCAGCTTTCGTACACGCGAACTCTGCATAGTTGATAACGCGACGTCTTCAAACTGCAATGCACAGCTGGCCCTGGATTCAAGCATTTCGAGAGATGACGTTCCCTTTCTCTCACTGACTGACGAAAGAAGTCCAAGCGGGTGTTTTGGCCGTGATTACAACGGGCCTCGATAAATTACTGTTGCGAGCGGGTTGCAACAAAGCCTCTAAAGGAAGCCCTTTTCAAAATATTTGGGTTCGGAGTTGGAAGATTCCCTGAGATCAGATTCCCTGTCTCCTCAGGATAAAGTAAGAGGGAAATTGAAATTTCTAGAAATCCTGAATTCTCAGGTTGCCACTCCGTTTTTCCTGTCTAGAACAGCATTGCACCTATTTTCGAGCAATAAAATTCCTTTTTACACGCCATCAGTAGATTTTTTTCACAATTTGCAACACCGCAGCAGGTTGGTCGTCGTTGATGTTGACTTCTGACAAAGTCCAACTCCCGTAAAAGCCAAACGAAAAGTTTACTACACACCAGGAATCCAATTGATGCGAAAGAACAACGCCCAAACAGTGAAGTTGCGTCTTGAGGTCCTAGAGGACCGGACGGCTCCAGCGATATTTACAGTCACAACCGCAGCCGACAGTGGCGATGGAAGTCTTCGGCAAGCCATCATAGATGCCAACGATACCGCTGGAGCAGACACAATTCAGTTCAGCAACGACTTGGCTGGAAGCACCATTATTCTCACGACTGGGGAACTCCAGATCACGGATGCCTTGGATATCCAAGGGCTTGGTGCCGATAGTTTGGCCATCTCAGGGAACAGTAGCAGTCGCGTGTTCCGCATCGACGATGACAATGCCGATACCTTCATCCCAGTGTCCATCTCTTGGTTGACCGTCATGGAGGGACGAGCCACTCTGGGCGGAGGCATCTACACCCGCGAAGCCTTCAGCCTCCAAGATTCGATCATCAGCGGAAACTCGGCCAATGGTAACGGCGGGGGGATTTACAACCGTGGCACGGCCACGTTGACCAACTCGACGGTCAGCGGGAATACCGCCAATGACGGCGGCGGGATTTCCAATGGTTCCGGCGATGTATTGACTTTGACCAACTCGACGGTCAGTGGAAACTCAGCTAATA
>CAYRFQ010000154.1:2224-12702 GCA_964423615.1 uncultured Alcaligenaceae bacterium
GCGGGATTTCCAATGGTTCCGGCGATGTATTGACTTTGACCAACTCGACGGTCAGCGGGAATACCGCCAATGACGGCGGCGGGGGGATTTACAACGATCGTGGCACATTGAATTTGACCAACTCGACGGTCAGTGGAAACTCAGCTAATAGATTAGGCGGCGGGATTTTCAACCGTTATGGCACGTTGAGTTTGACCAACTCGACGGTCAGCGGAAACTCAGCTAATAGATTAGGCGGCGGGATTTCCAATAATGGTGGCACTTTGAGCGTATCGAACTCGACGGTCAGTGGAAACTCAGCTAATAGTATAGGCGGCGGGATTTACAACCGTGGCACGGCCACGTTGACCAGCAGCCTGATCTCGGGCAACACAGCCACCGACTCGGGAAATGAAGTCTATAACATCAGCTCTTTCACAGCCAGTAACAGCCTGTTCGGAGATAGGAGCCAATCCGACGCAGACGCCTTCTATGGTTTCACTCCATCGACGACCAACAACATCACGGCCACATCCAACGGCAGTACCCCCACCACCTTGACCAATATCCTTGATACCACCTTGCGAGATAACGGCGGACCCACGCAGACCCATGCTCTGTTCGCTGGGTCGCTAGCGATCAACGCAGGGAGTAACCCAGATTCACTGGAGTTCGATCAGCGGGGCGAGGGCTTTGCACGCGTGGTCAATGGCCAAATCGACATCGGAGCCTTCGAATTTCAGACGAGCCTGATCATCCCAGATCTGGTTGTCAAAACGGTCTCTCCACCAACCGAAGTGCCACTCGGAAAGAGTTTTGTTCTGCGATACCAAGTTGAGAATAGTGGTACAGGTCCGGTGGATGCCTCGTGGATAGATTCTGTTGTGCTTTCTCGAGACATGGAATTCGGATCTGATGACCTTCTTTTGGATCGCATTAGCCAACAAAGAGTTCTCGAACCTAGTGCGAGCTACATTCAAGAAGTGGACGTTGCGATACCGGCTTTCGATGGCTTCAATTCGAATCAATGGAACATCTTGGTTCGCACCGATGCTCGCCTCAACGTTGTAGAACTCGATAACAACAACAATGCAGCTTCCGGAGACGTGGTTGTCAGCTTCGGCGCGATACCGCTCCCCTTGGATGTAACGTCCTCAACGACTTTGTCCGCACGAGAAGAGTTGTATTTCGAGGTCGAGCGCACTCCCAATCAACCTTTGGTGATCACACTTGATGGACTCCCAACAGATGGTGCTGTTGAGCTTTTTGCCTATAAGAGCAGTTTTCCTAACTCGGATTCGCTTCTCAGTTCTAACATCGCGCCCTTTGTTTCCACGCAAGAGATCGTACTTCCTCCAGACTCGGAAGGCGGTCCTCTTCTCATCCTTGTTCGAGCCCAGACGTTGGCTTCGGATTCGGCTACCTTTGATTTGACAGCTTCTGAGACAGCGTATCGGGTCACCACAAGTGAATTTGGCTCGGCAGGGAATGCAGGCGAGTACACCTTGGCAGCCCAGGGGGTTAACCTAAATTTAACTACAGAAGTTCGCGTGATTGATAACAGGGGGCTTGAACTTTTCCCTGTACTCCTCCGAACAGAAGACCAGATCAAGCTCTTCGCCACATTCGACCTCCGTGGGGTCGCACCCGGTACTTACGATGTCGTCTTCACGAACGAGGAAGGTGAGGAAATTACGGTTCCACAAAGTCTTACAGTCATTGCCACGGAAGAACCAGTTCCCGTCATCCCACGAATTATTGCTCCTTCGGGCGTTCGGCGTGGTCGTGAATTCAGCTTCACAGTCGAGTGGGAGAACACCTCAGCGAATGACGTTTTTGCTCCGCTCATCACGGTGGGAAATACAGTTCCGTTCGGGCTGGAACGAGGTGATTACTCGTTAGGAACTAGATACACCTTCCTTGGAATAAACACTCAAGGCGGTCCCGCAGGAATTCTCCGCCCTGGTCAGAGAGAATCGATCACTTTCTACAGCTTTTCAGAACTGGATGGTGGTGATTATGAGGTTTATGTGGATCGCGTCTATCAGGATCCAACAATACCATTTGATTGGCAAGCCTTGCGTTCACAACTTATTCCAGTCGGGCTAACCGACGAAGAGTTCGACCCCATTTTTCAAGAGTTAATAGATCAAGTAGGTTCCACAACAGGAGATTACTTGGAGATGCTGGCAAGAAATGCCAATTTGGTTCCGACTGAACTCCGCGACCCACGGGATCCCAATGTTTTGTTAAGCCAGGAAGTACAGGGAGCCTGGGCTGCAGTGAGTCCGTCTATCTCTGGCAACATTCAAGGACACCCAGATGATATCCAAACGGAAGGTGTGGATTTCTTTGCTCGAAATTTAGAGAGTGGTGAATTGTATTTCACAATTTCAATCCGAGATGGGCAGTTCACACTTCCAGGTATAACTCCCGGCACCTACGTGTTCGAATCCGAAGGCCTGATCTTTCTCAATCCACCACTCGTCGTGGAAGGTGGCGATTCTCTTTCTGGGGTAACTCTCACCATTGGACGAGGCGCCACGATAAACGGGACTGTTACCATAGTCGAAACAGAAGTGCCAGTCTCCGGAGCTACGATAACTCTCGCTTCTACTGACAGTGAAGTATCGATTGTCAAATCAACCCTCACTGATGAACTTGGAAACTATAGTTTTTCAGGGATACCAGCCGGAAATTATCGACTGACCGCTTCGTTGGCTGGCCTGAGCATCGCTACGCAGGAAATCTTAAATGTGGATTTGGGAAATACGTTAACAGCCGATCTGGTCGTCGAAGATGCTGGGGAGGTACTTGTGACAGTTATTGATGAGGCGAATGGAGAGCCGGTACCAAACGCGTTTGTTTTTTTGTCCGAACCCAACGCTCCTGATGCAATTCGAACCTTGCAAACCGACTCTCTAGGATTGGTGACCTTCGATGATCTTCCTGAGGGAAATTACGACATCAGTGCAGCTCTTCAAAACTTCTCTACCAACTCCCAGGTCGATGTATCCGTGACTGCGGGGGAAACCAAAGCTGTGACTTTGACGCTCTCCGAAACAGGGGGGCTAACGGGACGTGTGGTGGACGCTAGTAACTTCGCTCTTTCTGGCATTCAGGTTGCAGTCGAAGAGATCGACGGAACTGTGCTCGCCGCCGCGGTCACGGACGAAAATGGAGATTTTGAATTTGGTAGACTGGACTCTGGAAGCTATTCCCTGAGCGTTTTTGCAACTCCCAGCCGCCGTTTGTTTTTAAGGGATGCTGAAGTCACAGCAAGCACGACCACAAACCTCGGAGACCTCCAAGTTCCGATAATCGGACTACTTGAGGGTACTGTCGTGAACAACTCTGGGACCGGCTTGGAAGATGTTACTGTCGTAGTCCTCGACTCTTCCGGCAACCAAATTTTCTCCACAGATTCGGGGACATTGGGCGAATTCCGAATTGGGATTTCTAAATCAGGCACGTACCGAATCGAAGCGTTGAGTTCCGAAGCAACATTTGCTCCTGTTGATGTCTCGATCGAATCAGGAAACACGACGGTTAACCTTACTGGTGGAACGAACACTATTTCAGGACAGGTTCGTATGCCACAGGGCGGAGTGGCAGGAGCCACCGTTGTGGCTCAGTTGTTCGAGGGTGGTGGGGCAACATTACAGTCGGTCGTGGCAACAACGAATGAAAACGGAGACTTTCATTTTGACCAATTGATCGACGGAACTTACGAGATCCGTGTGTTTGGGGAAGGCATTGGACTGACATCGACAAATGTCCTTCTGTCGAGTCAGGATATCACAGGACTGAAAATCGAACCTGTTCCTGAAAGAGTAATTACGGGGACCGTGCTTGATGATAATGGAGCCCCGATTCCCAACGCAGTGGTCCAGGTGTTCTCAGCAGATCAAGCCATCGTGTTGGCAAGTGTATTCGCTGACTCATCTGGAGGTTTCTCCATTGGTGGATTGGCTCCCGGTCTTTACGACCTTACAGCCGTCGCAGACAAGCTGACTACTGGCCGCCTGAACGGTATTGACCTCGTCGACTCATCAGGAAGTGACTCGAGCATCCAACTCGGAGCTTCAGGACTCAGCGTTTCTGGTACAGTGATTAACTCAGATGGCATACCTATCCCAAATGCTCCGGTCGTCGTATATGATACGAACAACGATCGATGGATCCAGGAAGTCCAAACTGACAACGAAGGACGTTTCCTTATCGAGAATCTCCCGGCAGAGCAGATTATTACTCAAGCGATCGTAGATGGTTATCTGCCGTCCTCAGTCGGGGCTGTGAATTTGGAACTAGATCCAACGCCTGTGGATCAGATCCTGATCTCCACATCTGTTGGGGCTGAATTGTTTCCCGGAACATCTGTGGATTTTGACCCAGAGCCGATTTCCCCTGGCGCTTGGCTTGTCCGGCTCTTAACTAGTGTTGATCGGTCATCAGACGAACCGACGGAACCCAACCCACCCGAATGTGAAGAGCATCAAGCTGCTTATAACCGAGCCCTGCAGTCTCTTGAAGTGATGAACTTAGCTTACGACGGAATTGGAACATCCCAAAAGGATCTTGGAGCTACGATCGACGCGAATTTCCTAGCGACGGGACAGAATGTGTCCAAGCTTGTTGCTGATGTTGGGTTGTTGCTACTCAATGTGAATCAGGTGAAACGTTCAGTTGAATATGCAAGCTCTATCGATCTTCTTACGAGCTTCGATACCCTCCTCAAAGTAGGGAACTCCCTTGAGCAATCGGCACGCCAGCTGCGTGACACTATTTTTGGAGGGGGTGCTCCATCAACACTCCAAGACCGGACCAAAGAAGTGGTCGATTTACTTGTTGCGTTTGAAGCCGAAAGTGAGAAACTCCGAAATACGGGGTTGGCAGCAGTTGGAAGTGCAGGAGGATTAAAACCACTCAGTGTATTCAACCTCTGGAAGTCTTTCGGTCAAGTTGTCGGTATAGTCAACATTGTTGAACAGCTTAGTATAACCATAAAGTCGATATCTGAGGCAATCGATGATATAGTGAGAGGGCAACAATCTATCGACTTTGCAGTAAATCTGTATCAATTTCGAGTAGAACTCGCTATCGACGCTGTTACCAAGTATAATCAGCTTACTTGCGAATCAGAGGAGGAACCGGAAGAGCCTGACGATCAAAAAGGTATCGTGCGTCCAGCTTCTTTCGATCCGAACGATATCATCGGCCCGGCTGGATTCGGTCCCGAGAATTACATACTTGTTACGGACCTCATGCCCTACACCATCCGATTTGAAAATGATCCAGAAAAAGCTACTGCTCCCGCGGCCATCGTTTCGATCACTCAAACTCTCGATCCCGATCTGGACTTGACGACTTTCCGACTCGGAGACGTGGGTTTCGGGGACAACGTCATTGAAGTCCCAGGAAACAGCGCCTTCTTCCAAACTCGCTTCGATGCCGTCGACACCCTTGGCGTTTTTGTTGACATCGAAGCAGGAATTGACACCTCGACTCGAGAAGTGTCCTGGACCTTCACTGCCATTGACCCATTGACCGGAGACCTGCCAGAGGACCCGTTCGTGGGCTTTCTCCCGCCCAACGTCAATGCCCCGGAGGGAGACGGCTTTGTAACGTACACCATCAGACCGAAATCGGACGTCGTGAGTGGTGATCGCATTGATGCCGTCGCTTCGATCGTCTTCGACGTCAACGAACCCATTATCACTCCACCAATCTTCAACACGTTCGATACGGCCCCTGGAACGAGTAGTGTGAGCACGCTGCCCACGGTTGTTGACACTACCGACTTCCTTGTCAGTTGGTCGGGTCAAGATGACGCTGGTGGCTCTGGAATTGCTTCCTACGACATCTACGTCTCCGTGGATGATAAACCATTTGTCCTTTGGCTCTCAGACACAACCGAGACCTCTGCGTTATATCCAGGTCAAGAGCAAACCAAGTATGCGTTCTACAGCATCGCCACCGATAATCTGGGCTTCGTCGAGGAAAAGGCACCGCTCGTTGAAGCCGAAACCGTTGTCCTCCCAACTCCAGTTGCGGAGCTGTTAGTGACGAGGGCCGAAGAAGTCGATGGCGAAGCACAGATTACAGTGAAACTCAATGAACTTTTCGATTTCGCTCCAGATTTCTACCGCTTCAGTTTCGCCCTTTCAGAAAACGAGCTTTTCGATTCGTTTGCTGAATCTGGTCTGGAAGACGAAGCGACCTTTACTTTCCCTGCAAATACGACAGCGACTATCTTTGCCCGAATCATCGACGCTGAGAATGATAGTAACACTTACCGACTAAATGTGATCGTCGGTGACAATGATTCTCAAGAAATTTTCGGAACAAACCAAGAAGACATCATCTTTGGTCTTGGCGGAAACGACATCATTGATGGCAAGAACGGTAACGACACCATTGTTGGCGGGGAAGGGGATGATACCTTCGTCGCAAACTTCTCCCATCATACTTACGATGTGATCGATGGTGGTCTCGGAACAGACGCCGTTCAACTCAACCCACGACGAAACCAGAATGATGCGATTTCATTCAACAAGTTCACGCCCGAGAACAGCATCGAGCTGATTCTTGGTGGTGGTCGCATTGTTGGGACCGATGAGGATGACGTTCTTGACTTCTCGGGAGTTTCTCTCTGGACCGCGAACAACCGACGTATTGATGGCAAAGATGGGAACGACATTATCGTTGCACCAAGTGGGCTTGGTGGCTTTGAGCTTAATGCTGGCGGAGGAGCCGACACCGTAGTTGGTGGTGACGGAAACGACGACATCGACGGCGGGTCAGGCAGCGATTCGATCACTGGAGGAGGTGGCGATGACACGATTGAGGGAGGAGCCGGGACGGATACAACCAGCGGCGGAATCGGAAACGATGTTTTCATAGCTAACTTCTCTGATCACACTTACGACATCGTCGATGGTGGACCCGATGTTGATTCATTCCAACTCAATCCGCGACGTAACCAGAGCGATCCACTTCGCTTCCACACATTTGCACCAAGCAACAACATCGAACAGATTCTCGGTGGAAGTCGAGTTGTCGGGACCGATGATGCCGACATACTTGATTTCTCGGGGATTTCCTTCTGGACCGCGAGCCAACAACGAATTGAAGGTAAGGGTGGCGATGATACTATCACCGCTCCGAACGACCTCGGTGGTTTTGAACTTCGAGGTGATGACGGAGCAGACACCTTGGCGGGCGGCAATGGGGACGATGTCCTGGAAGGCGGTGCGGACAACGATCAAATTGATGGCAACGAAGGCAACGACACCATTGATGGGGGAGCCGGCGACGACACCACTCGCGGAGGAGAAGACAATGACGTCTTCATTAACAATTTCTCAGAGATGGTAGGCGACGTGTACGATGGTGGAGAAGGGATTGACGCCGTGAAACTAAATCCGAAGCGGAACCAGAGTGATCCAATTCGGCTTGCTTCTCTGACCCCTGCAAACGGCATTGAGCAGTTGTTAGGTGGCGGTCGGATTGAAGGAACCGGTTCTATCAATGCGTTTGATTTCTCGTCGATTACAACTTGGGCAACTGGTAAGACCGTCCGCACGCAGGGAGGAAATGATGTCGTAACGACCTCGACGATCCACAATGGTCAGGTCTACGACGGAGGAAGCGAGACGGACACAATCAATATTCGATTGACCCAAGCTCAATTCGACTCGCTCTCAGAGGAAGAGTTGGCTGAATTGCTCGCATTCATTGACGATCCGAGTGGTAAGAGACTGGACATCGATAAGGACTTCTTTGCCTTGTCAGTGTTGAACTTTGAAAATGCGACGTTGGTTATTGTGTAGCCGCTCACGAACTACCGGTGAATGTTTCGGTTCCGGATTGGCAAGTCATCCGGAAACTGGCGGAACCGAAAGATGGCATCACACCAAGCCTTCTTTCGGTTCCGGTTTTTTTTGGCGGACAAACATCAGTTCGGGCGGACAGAAGGTTCAAAAAGTGGCTACTACGTTCTCTGTGTAGAGCGTCGAAAGGTCGTGAGCCCTTTGCTTTAACCTGCTTCGGTCCGCCCCAACCGAAGGCGTTTGTGAAGACTCGAGCAACCTCCAAGGCCAACCCCCAGTTGATTCCCGAGTTTCAGGTAGACTACAACGACCGTTTCCCACTACTGTTTCTCGACCTGTTGTAGTCCGAGGAAACGTCCGCTTTCTGGTCGGCCAATCTGGTCGTTGGAATCAAAGTCGCCACAACTCGTTTTTTGGGACTTCAAGCAACGACGAGTGTCGAGGAGTCGGAGGGGAAGCGCGAGCGTGCGTGATTGTTCTCTTGTGTTGGGCGTTGAGGCCCTCAAAACAACGAACTGTGGGGCGATAGCTGTAATCGAAATCTGACCCACCTGAACGCCACTCTCAAGGTAGGGCCCCTCGCAAATAACACCAACCCGGATGAAACATGAAGTTCCGACGTGGCGGAGCGGGCAAGATGTTGTTCGCCGAGAGCGCCATGAAAGTCGACATCCTGTCGCACTCGATGGGCGACCTGGCGGCTCTCTCGGAAGCGAAGGCCACCAACGAAGACATCTGCAACGCCTTCCACGTCCCGATTCCGTTCATGACCGGCGAGACCAACTTGGCCAACCTCCAGGCGGCCAAAGAGATGCACATGTTACTCGCCATCAAACCCCGCCTACGCCGCCGCGACGACAAACTCAACGAACGACTCATCCCCATGTTCGACGACTCTGGAAGGCTTTTCGTCACGAGCGAAGACCCCCGTCGGCAACCACGAAAAGGAAGTCGTCGAGCGACAAATCCAAGACATCGAACACAACATCCGGAGTATTAACGAAGTCCGCATCGAACGCGGATTACCGCCCGTCCCGTGGGGCGATGGGCCGGTTCCAAGTCAACCGGGACAGTTGCCAGAAACAACCTGAAAGAACTTTGAACAACGTTAACTCGCCTTGACGGGAGGCTTTGTAGAATTGGGGGCTCTTTGCGGGCCTTCGGACGTTGAGAGGTTGGTGGCCATCTTTGACAAGACCTCCCAACGTTTTTCATCATCGAATATCTGGGCGCTGAAAAAATTGGCCAGGAGAAGCTGATGCGTTTCGATGAGTCTTGCGTGAAAATCACTTAGATTGCTACTAGCCGAAGCGTGCATTTTTAAGTAAATCACCGCGACGTAGTTGATGAGCAGCGACCCCACTGCGCCAACACATCCGATGATAATTTGTGTTCCAACCACTCCTTGTGTTCGAGCCTCATTTTCTGTTCCAAGTTCTGTACCGAGATATGTGACCAGACCCAGCACAGTCCCAACGACACTGGCTCCGATTATAATACACCCAATGCCCAAAAGGAAGACCCGATTATTCTCCCGCAAGTTCAGTCCGTAGTACTGTCGCAATTGAAATTGGTTAATCCGAAGTAGTTTCTCAGCTCGACGTTGCACTGGATTCACCCTAAACAGACGCAACTCTTTCTCGAATTCAAGCTCCTCTACAATGTTTGTATGAAAATTTGCAAGGTGATTGGCCGTCAACCAGAGCATCAAACCCATGACAATAACAATAAAAGATAATAAATAATACGCTATTGCTTTGTAATGTATAGGATTATAAGTTATGACTGTCGTGACGACACATATTATTCCTATCCCAAAAAAAACAGCACCGAAAATCACCCAGAGCTGAGCTATGAGCCTCTCCTGCTTTGCTCTTTCGATTTGTTCGGAAACGCTCTTCACGGAATCAACTTCTTCAGCCTGGAAGGGGTCGTCACCTTCTTCTCTGCTTTCAGCGACAGCTGGCTCTCGTGTTGATTCAGACGATTCTTCATACACCGAGGATTGTTCATTGTGGTCTGTGTCTGACATTAATATTCCCTCTAACAAAGCACTCCGTTTCGGAGTTCCAACCATCGACTCAAGTTCGGTATTTCACAATCTGGATTGTTCTCAACACAACACGGCTCTTCTTTGTTCCTATCCTCCATCTTCCGCTGCTGTTTTTTCGATCCCCTCTTGCCGTTGGCTTGAGGAGAAGAGTCGAGCCGTAGCCTTGCCTGATCAGCTCCAAATTCACGAACAGTCCATCGGGAACGCGATGGACGTAGGCGAGGAGTCGGCGATATTTGTCGGTGGTAGGTTTGGTGCCGTCGTACTTGAGCCAGACCGATTCGCGTTGGAGCAAATTCTTGGTGAACTGGCTGACTTCGCGACCGTAGAACTCGACCTTCTTTGTCGGATGCACGGTCTCGGTCGTATCGACTTCGATCAACCAAAGCCAAGCGTTTCATCGAGGAATCTCCAGATTACTCACGCCGTCTCCGCATTCGCATTAATCTGTTTGATAGCTTTGACCACCTCCTCCGCCTTGTCTGGCCAGATGCCAATCACGCCTTGATCGTGCATGTCGGTGAAGGGTTGCTCAAACAAGACCTTGGGTTCCATCAAACCATTTTGCACGACGTGGTCGATGATCAAATTGATGAACGTAATCTGTTTCCCGG
>CAYRFQ010000155.1:0-12610 GCA_964423615.1 uncultured Alcaligenaceae bacterium
CCAGAGGCCGACATTTTTTCCAAATCACATCACTGAAAAGTGCGAAACTTGAACTAAGTCTGATTGTGCAATGTCTTCCTGTGCTTCACTCAAAAGCGTGTCGGAAGAAAATTCTCTGTTGAAAATCTTGAAAACTTGGACCAACTTACTCGTGTTGCAGCACACCCTTCGGTACTCCTCGTGGTTCCCAAAGTACTTTTTGAAAAAGTTGAAGGTAGTCGAGGTCGAGACGTCGGCCAGTTTTGCGAGGTCATTGTTGGAGATGGTTTCTAGCTTTAAGCAACTGCCGTTGTCGTACTGGTGATGCAGGTTCAAAGCCGCGATGATTTTATCGTCTGCTCCACCTTTGGGAGTCTGGCGTTTCTTCCGTTTGCCGTTCGATAATTTAGAAGACTTAAGCAGTTGCTGAGAATGGGTATGCGGCAACACTGTCCCCGGCATAGTTTGCAATTGGCCCACGGCAGGAACCATGTCGTTTTCCTTGCCTTGGTCGTCGGTGACAGCTTGCTCCTTTAGCTGTTGTGTCGCCTGCACGAACTGATCCAATGCCTTTTTGACTTCTGAGTGCTGCATCCCAGCTTTTGATTCTGTCGTTCCGCCAATAAATCTCAAGAGGATGGCCGCCGCGCGGGCCAGCACTATGCGTTGTTCCATCACAGCAGTGGCCCACACTTCTCGGGGCTGGACCTTCTCGGCCCGCCTCATGCTTGCTAGGAGTGGAAAGACAATTTGATACCACTCCCCCCATTCCTCTGGCGTCTCATTCTGCCACTTCAGCCTGTCTTGTATTGCTAGCAACGCGCGATTGGCCGCCTCGATGAACTCAGCAAGAGTTGCGAGGCGCAGGAACTTATCTTGGCTTTGCTCAACGAGTCTGTTGTTAGCCTCCTGCATGTGGTTTAACTGTTCCTTGGGGCAAGTGACATAGTTCTCAATGATGCGGTACTGATCGGGCAGTGGGATTTCTTCCGGGCCCTCGTATGCGTCGGGGTCGTTCGCTGGGTTGGAGGGCCACCCAATCGCTTTGGAGGTACGGGGCAAGCGGTCCCGGACGCTCGACCTCTCGTCTGCAGACATGCCTTCCCAGAGTTGGGCCAGTCCCAAGGTGAGCAAACGAAGCCCCTTATCCCACATGTCCCAATGTAACTCTCGCCAGGTCACGAACCCGGAAAGGTCAATCGCGGCCGTAGCGAGTTTCAGTAGAGCGAGGCGCACCACGCGATCGTGACACGTATTCTTGAATCGCTGTTCGAAGCAATCCCACTCTGGGCCACCGTCCATTTCGCCGCCATGAAACTCGAGTGTTCCGGTGGCACCCAGTGACCATTTGAGCCTTTGAGTTTCCTCTCCGATGCGTTGGAGCCGATCCGATGCTTCAAGTTCCCGCTCGAAATGCGGCGAAGCCGGGCCTTCGCACCTGCTGGACCGATCGGCCCATTGCTCTTCTTTAAAGTAGGATGCGGCTTCGGAGAGTTCTACCGCACATCGGAAGACAGTCGGAAGATCAAAAGAAAGAAGTTCGCCCATTCTAACACCTTTCCCGAACCGATTTTGCGACAATCAGCTCGGTTTTCTACCATTAAAGTTCTCGACAAGAACATTCAAATCCAATGACAGTGGTTCCTTATCGCCACATCGGCGAAGCACGCAGGTCAATTGTACCCGCACGCAAATGCGTGCAGCAGCAAAGTTACCTCTCAACAAGTAGATTAAAAAGGAGAAGACGCTTGAAAGGCATCGAAGAAATCAGATAGACAAAAAAGAACAGTATGGCAAAGCTGTGACAATATCTCTGGGCAGATTGATTTTTCTGGTTGATCAGCTCCAGAAATATCTAATTATAAGGAGCAAGCTGATAAGTGCGGCAAGACAACCAACAGTCCCATGAATCACAGAAAAATGCAATATAATCTAGATAATACAATCAGCAAACACGAGAATGAAAACCGTATTGGACTGGTTTTAAACCTTGTATTTCATCGATTCATTAGGTGGTTTTGCTTAGCTGCTTCGCCACGTTGATTTGTTGTTGAGCGACATTAAGTTGCCCAATCAAGACAGGCAATGCCATGCGTCGAACGTTTGCGAGCGTCTTGATGGCTGCAAGGTATCGCTTCTGGGCTCGGTCAACGCTTTTCTAATAATAATCGTCGAGTGTCAACGACATCTCCTCTTTTTGTGCGTATGTCCACTCCAACAGGTGCAGGTGAAGCCAACACGACAACACTCGCTCTACAAGGAGTTCTTCGAGCGAGTTGGGGTTCGCCCCATTCAATGATTCCCGCATCGCCGCCATCTTGAGCAGGACGGCTTCGCGAAGGAACAAATCCTTGCCAATGAACCGTTCCATCATAGCCTGTTGGGCCCTAGGAATGACGTTCCCAATCGCTTCAACTATCGTGGAATCTTTGAAAAACTCGCGGACTTGAGGCAAGACGCTCTCATCACCCTCGTAAGCCCTGGTGATGATTTTTTTGAGTTCTTTTCCGACGATCGGTTTTTTCTCAGCCGCTGTTTGAATTTCGGCCACGTCTCTTCCTCCATTCTCCTCGGTTATGTCGGTGATACCCAGCGACCATCATCGCCGCACGGGCGATCAACTCGACGTCTTCTGATAACGTCTTGAGTTGCGAATCGATGTCGTCCAGTTGGGTCATCTCCTCTTTCGTCAACAAGGCTGCCTCTTCGCGTTTCTCTCGCTCGATGGCTTCGAACATGGCCATCGACTCGGCTCCCTCACCTTTGCCGATGTATTGGCGGTGGACCTTCGTTCCATGTCGTTCGGAACGGTAATAATACCCGCGTTTGTCTCTGTTCATAATGTTCTACACCTTGAAGGTTGCGCCGCTATGCGGACCACAGTGCACATTAGATCATATACACGACAATTCAAAAAGCCCCGCGATAGGGAACGCGAACGACTGATTTGGGGAAGTGGAATCTCAGCAGGTTGGAAGATGATCGTCCATATTTGAGTGGAGTCCGGGCGAGTTTGTCTCCCGGCTGCTCTTCTCGAGACACGTTTCAGTCAACTAAAAACTTGGGACTCAACATCGCAACGTTTGCGGTCGAATTTCTTGTGTAGACTCGAATCGATGAAGAAGACTCACGATACTTGGAGGCTTTAAGGCATTCCCATTCCGTCTTCTCTCTCTTCTCGATGAGTTGCCAACAACGATGCCCGTCCCAACGCTCCGACTGCTTGATATTCTTCTCGACCACCAAGCATCGGAACTCCGATAACAAAATTTCTATTTCCTATGTTTTTTCTGTCAGATTTTCTTCCCAATCATCGGTACAACCAGAGAAGAGCCCTAAACGTTAGAGGTTAGCGGAATTCATGAACCCCGAAGAGTCTTCTTTGGTCGATCTCGCGTTGCTCGGGCAACTATTGCAAGAGCACAGAGAGCGCTTGTTGGCGATGCTCAGGCGTCGCATCAGCCCCATGCTGGCGTCTCGCGTTGGGCCAGAGGACATCCTGAGCGAAGCGTTTCTGCAAGCCCGAAAGAAATGGCCAAAGTTTCGCCGAGAACCAAACGCCAAACCGTACCCCTGGTTGTATCGCATTACCCTTGACTGTCTGATCGAAGCGTGGCGCAAAGAGTCTCGCGAAAAGCATGGCCTGGACCAAGAAATGCCCTGGCCCGAGGAGAGTTCTTTGCAATTGGGATTGGGCCTCATGCAACCGGGGACAACGCCCACCGGAGCAGCCGCTCGAAAAGAAGAGGCCGAACGGGTGCAGGCCGTTCTCCAACTGCTCAGGCCCAAAGACCGCGAAATTCTACGCATGCGTCACGAAGACGAACTTTCCCACGAAGAGATCGGAGACGTGCTGGGCATCACCAAAGAGACTGCAGCCGTCCGCTACGTTCGCGCCCTTCAGCGTCTTCGCGATCTCTGGGAGCAATTGTCCCCCGAAAGTGAGCCTTGATCATGACCGACTCCCCTATCGATTCGACCGTCGATCCTGAGAGCAGTGAGTTGTTGTTTGCCGAGTTGATGAACGAACTCGAAAAGGCGACCGACCGGCACGCCGTCGTTGAACGATATTGCCAACAACACCCCGATCTCGCTCCCAAGATTCGTGAGCTACTCGCCATGGAGCAAGCGCTTGGCAACGCCGTCGGAGATTCGGCGTCGCGCGTGCCGGAGCAACTAGGCGACCTCCGCATTGTTCGGCGAATAGGCCGTGGCGGTATGGGGGAGATTTACCTGGCCGAGCAGGTTGGTCTCAATAACCGTCGGGTGGCCGTCAAGGTGATTCGCCAGGGCCGGGCCTCGCCATCCGCACGCGCTCGCTTCCTACGGGAACAAAAGGTGTTGGCCCAGTTGCACCAGACCAGCATTGTCCCAGTCCACCTCGCCGGAGAGCAAGACGGGCTGCAATACTTCGTCATGCCTTACATCCAGGGAGCCGCCTTGCACCATGTCATTTGGGAGGCCTACCAAGAAACTCTGAAATCGGGCAGCACGCACACGATCAAGGAAATCGCCAGATCGGTGGCCAAGGAAAGCGATGACAACGCTCAAAAACAATCCACCAAGGGCGAGCCAACCAACGCCAGAGAAACGGCCTCTTATCAGCCACCTCGCGGCATGTCCCAACTTATCCCACGCGAGCCCATTCCCCGAGACGTCCCCGTGAGACTGTCCGCCCAATATTATCGTTCGGTCGCCGAAACCGTGGCGGCTGCTGCCGAAGCCATCCAACACGCCCACGAAGCTGGTGTCCTTCATCGCGACATCAAGCCGTCGAACGTGATGGTCGACCATCGGGGCCAATGTTGGTTGATCGACTTCGGGCTAGCTGGCTATTTCCAAGATCAAAGGGAAGTGGGACACGATCCAAACCAAGCGGATTCCAGCGAGGAAGCCCTGACGACTACTGGTTTTCTCGGCACACTCCAGTATGCAGCGCCCGAGCAACTGGTAGGCAAGGCAGACGTCCATTCTGACGTCTGGGGTTTGGGAGCAACGCTGTACGAATTGTGTACATTGCGACGAGCGTTCGAAGGTTCTTCCGAAGAAGTTCGTAATGCCATCGACCGGGCCGAACCGACCAGTCTCCGCAAACTCGCTCCCAACGTTCCCGCCGACTTGGCTGCCATCTGTCGAAAAGCACTCCGAAAAAATCCTGGCGACCGATATACTTCGGCTGGCGACATGGCCAGGGACCTTCGTCGTTGGCTCAATTACGAACCCACACGAGCACGTCCCGCGTATGCGGTTCGCTTCGTATGGTTATGGTCGAAGAGGAACCCTGGTTGGGCAGGAGCTTTCTTGGTGGCCTTGGTCGCGTGTGTCCTCGTTGTCACGGGAATCATTCACCTGGAGCAGGCCAACGCTCAGGCAGCCAGAGATCGAGCGAGAGTCGCTGAGCAAGGCCGGAAAAAGCAACAGCGTGAATCTTTGCGGCAAGAGATCATGCGAATTCGACTGATGCCTCATACAGCAGGCTGGTCAAACAAGACTTGGCGAAAGGTTCAGGAGGCACGAGAGTTGGGCCTTAACGAACCTCTTCGCGACCAAGCTGCTGGCGCCCTCATGGGACTCGATGTTCAACTCTGTAGGAGCCTGAAAGTCCCATCTCATTCTGTCGCGTTCGATCCCTTGGGCAAGAAACTCTTGATTGCGGGACTCGAAAACCACGGGCCGCAACTCTTGGATGGTGATCATCCTCGACTGAAAAAACTGCAAGGTAGCGGCGAAGGACCTGTGGCGTTCTTCAAAGGGCGTTTACCCGTGGAATGGGTTCGAAAGACTTCCAATACATTGGCCTTGTGGGACTTGGAAAAAGGAAAAGCCATCAGGGCGTTCCAGATTCCCTCCCCGCTTGACACACTGGCCCCCAAGGGCACAGAGACAGTTTTGGAGATGACTCCAGATGGTTCTCGGTTGGCCGCTTCGATTCCTTTGAAAGAAAACAAAGGCGTGGTCGCAATCTGGGACGGGTTCAACGGTAAGCTCCTCAAGACTTTTGCCGCCCGAGCCACTTCCTTGGCGATCTCAACCGACGGGAAACTTCTTGCTGTTGGTCAAAAACACGGAAAGATCGCGGTCTGGTCGATCCCTGAGGGAAATGAGGTTGCCAAGCTCCAAAGCAACAACAGGTTGACTGTGCTCGCTCTGGCCTTCGGGAGAAATCCTCGACATCGGCTAGCTGACCCACTACCCAAAGCTCAATTGCCAACTTGGTTCTTGGCTGCGGGGTATAAAGGCGGAACTGTGAACGTCTGGGACATGCAGACGAAATTGCCTATCAGTTTCTGTCGCAGTGCCTGTCACCAGGTGTTTGATCTCGCCTTCTCTCCCGATGGGAGCACTCTCGCGTCTGCCTCACGTTATTGTGTCTATCTATGGGATTTCCGACTGGGCAAGCGGTTGCTGGAGGTTCGCTCCGGCCATTACCCGCTCGGACTCACTTTCAGCTCTGATGGCAGCCACCTTGCGGTGTGCAAGAAGGCTGGGTTTGGTGGCGTTCCAGGTGGTGTCGAAGTGTGGAAGGTCAAAAATGGCCACGGCATTCAGACCTTGCGTGGCCTCACAGGTCCTGTGGACCGGGTCATTGTCTCTCCGGACGAAAAACGGATTGCAGCCTTTACCCAGGCCTGGGAAGTAGCTGTCTGGGAGCAAGATACTGGAAACCTGCTATCGTTGGTTAACGTGCCCGAAGGCAGTTACTCGGACAACGCTACATTGCGTTTCAGTCCAGATGCCCAGCAACTAGTTTACTCTGTCGGCCACCGTCGTCAGGGGTATGCCCGAAAGTGGGACGCTCGCACCGGCCAGCTGATCGATGCCTGGACATTGCCACCTGGGCTTCAGAATCGCGTTGCCTTTACCAACAAAGGGGAACTCCTGCACTTCCAAGTCGAGACGGCAGATGGCAAACGTCTTCCTGACAGTGATTCTCCCTGGGAGAAAGAGCCCCGGGTTTGCCGGATTCGAGCGCTCAAACCGAAGGGAAAGAAGTTAGCGATCGCCACTCTCACGAAGTTCAACCGAAGCGTCCGGCATGCCTTGGTCGCACCCGACGGGAAGTACTTCGTCATCACGGGATTCGGCGGAAAACACAAGAAACGTCGTTGGATTCAAGCTGTCACGGAAACAGGGGAGGTCATTTGGACACTGCCCTCAAAGAACACTGGTCCTGACGGCCTTTTTGTGATGGACATTACAGGAAAACAACTCGCCTTGAGCCCCGAGAATAACGACAGCGTGACGGTCGTTCAGATGCCCTCGGGCCGATTTTTGAGACGTTGGGCCAAATTGCCACGTGCATTCCATTGGAAAACCGGGTACCGGTGCGAGAATGGAGGAATCCCAGTTCTGGGCTGTAGGCTTTTCGATTTGGATAGCACAACTCCGCTTGTCAATCTTGGAATCGATGAAAACAGTAGCCAATCTGAATTTGAATTCAGCACATCCGGTAATCTGCTGTGTTGGGGAACGCGTTATGGGTCTGTCCTTGTGTTTGATTTGCCCAAGATTCGACAAAAACTAGCGAGTGTTGGTCTCGATTGGTCGAGCGAGAGCGAGTAAACGACAACTTGATGGTCTGCGCGAAAATTTTTTCCGTACTCGCCCTGTCGCTTTTATGTAGACTCCTAAAATATCCCTGCAAACTCTTAATTATTCAGTCTTGTTGCATCCGAAGGAAGGCATCACTCTTCGTGCGTAAACACCATATCGTTTGCCAATAAAAAGGATAAAAACGACAAATTTCCTGTAAGATTGTTCGGCGAATCACCGGTACAACCTACAGAAACCCAAACGTGTAGCGCCCACCGAGGCGACAAACCCTTCTCACTAGCCTTACCGGAGGATTCTCTATCATGACTCGCCGACCATTTATCTCCTGGCTCGCTCACTTTTTCAAGGACAACAACTTCGAGAAAAAAAGAACTCGAAATTGTATCAGACCCAGTATCGAGATACTGGAAGATCGGACAGTCCTATCGAGCACTACAACTTATTTCTACGTGTCGGTCGATGATTTCGCTACACTCAAAATCAACGGCTCTCTCGTCGCCTCCTACGATGCGGCTCCTCAAGGAAATGTATTTGGGTCTGTCGATCTCCCCTCTGGATGGTATCCCTTTGAACTTATTTACAAGAACCGCTATGGTTCGACCTATTTGTCTTTCTCCAGCCGGACCGATCTGAACGATCCCTGGCAACTTGTCCCACGAAATGATCTGCGATCACTGGACGGCTCTGGGTCGACCGTTCAAGGTTTGCGTGCAGACTACCATACACTCACCGGAACCCACCTGGGGACTATTTACGGCGAAGGCCCGATTCAGCATGGCTGGTCCAATCTATACGAAGGTGTGACCGCACAATGGGCCGGTGGTCTTGTCGATACTAACTGGGGTAAATTCGAAGAGCGACTGACCGGCGAGATTTTCATTGGTGCGAACAAGACAGATATAATCGCTAAGGACTTTACCATCGCCAACGGCAACGTGAACTTCTCCTATGAGATCGCCGGGGTCGACCTGCCTGATGATACGCCCGTCAATCTGTATTGGTCGGATGATGCGAGTTTTGATTCGGGAGATACGCCCGCCCTTACTCAGCCGATCCAGATTGCGGCGGGAACGGCAGTGGGGACATATCCGGATTCACGGACGCTTGACCAACTAACAACTCAGCCCACATCGGCAACTCATTTACTGTTGGTGGTTGACCCGAACAACGTGATTACAGAGTCCGACGAGCCGAACCCTGGAGATTTTGGACAGAACAACGTCAAGTCGGAGACATTGGTTAAGCCCGACATCGCTGCCACGAGTTTGACCATCGACAGTAGCAAGGCGAATTTCAGTTACATAGTTACAGGAGCTACCCTGCCCCAGGACGTTCCAGCCTTCCTCTACTGGGCCAGTGGGCCGACCGAAAGCGACATCCTGGATCTGGCAACGACCGGACCGATCACGATTCCGCAGAACACGCCGCTGGATACGCCGATCACCGAGCAGATTGCCGCGACAGACCTCCTCCCCGCACCATCTGGGGCGACGCATCTGGTGGTCGTGGTCGATCCAGCGACTCAAAACAGTCCGAACGGATTAATTGATGAGTCAGATGAGACCAATAATGTCGAATCGGTGGCAATAGCAATACCCGACATCGCTGCCAGGTCTTTGAGCATCAACGACGGCATCGTCTCGTACAGTTACGAAATTAAGGATGCTGACTTGCCCGATGACACGAGTGTTGGGTTATATTGGTCGTCGGATGACACCTTCGACGATGGGGATTCGCTGGCTTGGTCTTTTCCGATCACCGGTACTGATCGTGAAGTAGGGGTATATAATTCCTCGATCACGGTGTCCGACTTGCTCGCTTCTTGGGCGCAAGAGAATAGTGGAGATGAAACACCGCCGAATGGAACCACACATCTACTGCTAGTAGTTGACCCGAATGGTGATATCGACGAGATGAACGAATCAAATAATAATTCGGGTTTCCGTGCGGGGTGGCATGTACCAGTCAACCGGTTTAGTCAAGCTGGCTGGGATGCATTCGATCCTTATGATCATACATCTAGTACGATTCAGCAAAAGGGATGTGCCCTCACCGTGTTATCAATGAGTCTAAACTCTGCGGGAATTGGTAGCTACGAAGTTGGAGGGCAGATTGTCCCCAATAACCCTGGAACGTTGAATAAACTATTGGTCGAAAAGGGAGGATATTCTGGTAGTAGTGTTTGGTGGGGAGAAGCGACGAGACAAGCATCGATTGCTGCTGGCCAAGGCAGTAAGTTCCGTTTCAATTCGTCGGCATGGGGTACATCTTCAGACTCTACACTTGCCAACTTGATAAAAACCAGTAACGTTCCGGTGGCTGTTGGTGTAAATGGAAATACCCACTTTGTACTGGTAACGGGAATAGTCCTGGACACTTTCTTTATCGCTGACCCAGGATTTGCATCACGAACAACACTTGATGATTATACCACCTATGAGATTCGAGGATACGTTGAAGATCCCCAAGATGTCAGCGAATTCAACGTGGCTGTGACCGCACCTGGTCAGGGCGTTAATCTTACTGTCTTGAATTCTGAAAATCACATTACTGGAATTGACGCAAATGGACAAAGAGTTGGCCAAATACCGCAATCGTCACATTTCGTCGATGCCATTGCAGACGATGTCAGTGGCGAACCATCGGCAGATACCTCGCAGCAGGTCTTGATATTCCAGCCGACTCCGGGGTCTTACACGATTCAAATTACAAGTGAATATGCAACTGAGTATACACTTTCAGTTGGAACTTTCGCATCGGATGGAACTGATCAAGGATTGCTACATTTTTCCTCATTCATTATTCCGGATGTCAATATTACGTATAAACTTACCTATTCAAGTGATCCAGCTTCTATCACTGAAATAAAGTTTGACTCTATTGAGGTTGTACCAGAAAGTGACCCGCTTGCCTTTTTCGAGCCTCAGACTGGAATGTTCGTTATTGTAGGTGGCGACACTGATGACCAGTTGAGGATCCAACGTGATCCACAAGACTATGATCGGTTAGTTGCTTCGATCAATGGGAAGTTTATTCGAACTCCGAAAGCTAACCCATTCGTTAACGATGTGCAGGTCCTTCGTATTGAAGCCAGAGAGGGGAACGACCACATCAACCTCGCTGCACTAAAAGATTTCCATGGCCAAGTCATCATCGACGCAGGTGAAGGGAATGATCGGATTATCGGCAGTCGTGGGAATGACTTGATCAAAGCGGGTCCTGGTAAGGACGTTGTGATCGCAGGAAAGGGTGACGACATTATCATCGGCGGTGACGGGAAAGATCTTCTTTTCGGCGGATTTGGCAACGACATTATCATCGGTGGTAGAGACCGCGATGGTTTATTCGGCTCATTCAGTTGGGACATTCTTATCGCAGGCTACACTTCCTTTGATGATAACAACGAAGCACTGCTTGCCATCCAAGCCGAGTGGACGAATCCCAATCACGACTACAGAACTCGTATAGCAAATATCCGTGGTGATGACAGTAACCCTGACTTCGAAAATCGCATCAATCAGCACTTCTTTCTGACGAAGAGAAGTGAGGACGCAACGGTTATGGACGACAACGTCGTCGATTTGTTGGTTGGCGGTTTAGGTCGAGAATGGTTCCTCTTTGACCAGAATCGAGACCGACTGTTCTGGCGACGACAAAACGAACTCGTTAATTGATCTGGGTTTTCAGAACGGTGCTTCTATCGGAGTGTTTGGGAGGCAGCTTTTAAATGACGCCTCCCTTTTTAACTGAGCAAAAGTCCTCATAGGGATAAAAAGCTACCGCGCTCAAAGGCGGCCATCCCATCGAAGCATCACTTCTAACGGGATCACCCAAAGCCGCCACACCTTCCACCTTCACAGACTTACTCTCAATAATCGACACAGCGCGAAGAACAACGAGGTTGACCGGTCTGGCTCAGGTAATGCGACCTTGAGTGAAAAGAAACTATGACAAGCCAATCGTCTCCTACGTGCCCAACACACGCCAAGACCTGCAGGCAACAAGAACAAGAACAGTTATCGAAGCAGTGGTCCCGCCAGGATCTCGCTTCAAACTCGATCCAAAAAGAAGATACCAACACCTACGTCAACAGCCACACTCGTCAACAACAGCACTGACCAACGATGCTCCCAAAGGACCTGCAACCACCCCCCAGACGTCCATTATTCGAGGCGAAGGAAGCAACGACCGCTTGCTATCCTTCGAAGAACCTAAGTTCTCGTCAGAGGCTCTGGACTCCAGTACTGGCACACTCTACTCAGCGCTAACATCCTGATCGGCGGACACACCAACCGAAACTACGACAATCTTCGTTCGGATATGCAGACTTGGAGACAACCCAACGTTCGGACGTTGGCCGCATTGTTCACCACAGTCTCCGATCCCGACGATGAAAATGAACGCGACCTTCTCGTTGGGGGACTCGGAAAGAACGCCTTCCTGTACCGTCGTGGCCCAACTGCATCGGCGGATCGAGTGTTGTCCCTTCGCGAGCGAGACGGCGATTCGGACGAAGGGTTGACATTCAGTTAGTCTTGCTTGGCCATTGAGCACCCTTGCTGGGGCCACAAGGTAAACTGTCGCGGGAAGAACGGATTGAAAGCTCGCCGGCAAGCAGCTAATCAGTCGGCGAGTTTTGACTCGAAGTGCCTGCATCTCCTTAATTCTGATCGCCTAGTTTAGTAGACCCGCGGTAAAGAAACCTAAATCCAGCGAGTCGAAACTGATACAATCCGTCCCCTCGCATCTTTGACGTCACCGGCAGTTTCGTAGACGTAGACACGTGGACGAACTCTGTTCCGTAGACATGTAGACGCGTAGACACGTAGATAAGTAGACAGAGGAAGAACAGAGTCAGTCTCTCGCTCCCCGAATCATAGCCAGAATGCCAGCCCGAATCCCTTCCGGCAAAGTCGGCCAAGCCTCCATGACCAACGTCAACTCGGGATCAACTCTCTCAAGTGCGCCGGATTCTGCGCCATCTTCCTCAAGAATGGGCTGTACGTCGGGAGAAACGGGTAAGGTTCGAATCCCACCTCCTCCGTTTACCAGATAACGACTTATGGCAATTGAGACG
>CAYRFQ010000156.1:0-12342 GCA_964423615.1 uncultured Alcaligenaceae bacterium
TCGGCGCGGTGCCGGAGAGGGTGATGGTCAGGGTGACCGTATCGCCAACCGGCAGACTCGGGATGGTCAAGGTACCACCGTCGTCTGGGGTGCCACCATCGTTGTAGTTTGAGGCCACCGTGCCGCCGGTCACTGCGCTGGAAACTGACACGCTCGTAACGCCAGAAGCGAAGGTGATCACGTCGTCGATGACAACGTTGGTGGCGGTGTCAGGACCGGTATTGGTGACCGTCACCGCGTAGCTGTAGGGGACACCGGAGTCAACCGGATCGGCGCTGTCGACCTTGCTGATGACAACGTCGATTGTTGGATCAGCATCGTCATTGGTGATTGTGGCAGTGACGGGGTTGGTTCCACTGATAGAAGCACCGCCGGTGGCGTTGCTCAGGTTTACCGTGAAAGTTTCGTCGGTTTCGACGTCGGTGTCACCGTTGATGGTCACGTCGAATGTTTTGGAACCACCCTCACCGTCCGTCCAACTCAGCGTACTGGTTGCCGCTACGTAGTCGGTGCCGGCTATGGCTGTGTTGTCGCTTGTGGCATATGTGACTCCCACGGCTCCATCGGTGCCGCCGACTCTTTCGACAGTGAATGTCAGGACCTGGGTTCCACTGTCGCCCTCGGAGATACTATAGACTGTCGGGTTAAACTGGAGTGTACCGGCTTGAAGGCCATCGTCATTGGTAATGGTGGCGGTGACTGGATTAGTCCCACCGATGGCGGCGCCGCCTGTGGCGTTACTCAGATTAACACTAAAGGTCTCATCAGACTCATCGTCGGTGTCACCATTGATGGTAACGTTGAACGTTTTACTCCCGCCCTCTCCATCCGCCCAACTCACGCTGCTGACCACAGGCACATAGTCGCTTCCAGCAGTTGCCGTTCCATCTACAGTAGAATACGTGACCGATACTGGCCCCTCGGTCCCACCAACTCGATCGACGGTGAACGTCAGATTCTTGGTGCCGCCATCACCTTCGGAAATGCTGTAGCTCGATGCGTCAAACTGGAGCGTTCCAGGCTGAATGCCTTCGTCGTTGGTGATGGTCGCTGTTGCGGGATTCGTGCCGCCAATCACGATACCTCCGGTGTTGTTGAAGAGGAACACCGAAAATGTCTCATCGGATTCTGTGCTGGTGTCGCCGTTGATGATCACGTCGAACGTCTTGGTGCCGCTTTCGCCATCGGCCCAATTCAAGGTGCCGCTCGGAGTCACGTAGTCGCTGCCTGCCGTCGCGGTCCCGTCGAGCGAGAGATAGTCGACGGAAACAGCACCCGTGCTGCCACTGACTCGTTCGACGGTGAATGTCAAGACTTTCGTGCCGCTGTCGCCTTCGGAGATGCTGTAGCTCGTCGGGTTAAACCTGGCGATCCCCGGAGCCACGACCTCGTCGTCAAGGATCTCCAGGGCGACAGGATTGGGTCCCGAAATGATGGTTCCCTGTGGGTTGCTGAGAGTGAGATTTAAAGTTTCGTTTCCTTCCGCCTGGCCGTCATTGGAAATGGTGACGTTGAAGGTCTTGGGAGCTGTGTCCCCGTTCCCCCAGGAGAGGACTCCTGACGTCGCCTGGTAATCGCTACCGGCGGTTGCTGTCCCGTTCGAGGTCGCGTAGTCAACCGTCAGTGTTCCGGCCGAACCGCCGACGCGATTGACCGTGATTGTGGCCAATCCTGCGGCTTCGGAGACACTGTATGAGGACTGGCTGAACTTGAGAGTCCCGGGCGACGGGTCGTTCTCCAGGATGGTCAGGGTAGCGGGCCCGCCGATCGCCGCACCGCCTGTGGGGTTGCTCAGGGTCAGATCGACCGTCTCGTCTCCCTCGAACACCATGTCTTCCGAAATCGGAATCTCAAAGGTCATGGGAGTCGTTACACCGTTCGGCCAGCTCAACGTCCCGCTCGCGGCGGTGTAGTCTTGCCCGGCGGTCGCTGTATTGTTGCTTGTCTGGTACTGCACGGAAACTGGACCCTGCGAGCCCCCGACCCGGTTCACCGTGATCAAAATGCTGGGGCCGGATTCGTCCACGGTGTAGCTCGTCTGGCTGAACTCCAACCGACCCACCGGATCGTCGTCGATGATGGTGGCCGTGTGCATCACCTCCGGACCGAGAATCGCGTTCCCCGACGTTGGTTCTTGCAGGGTCACGATCACTGTTTCGTTAGGCTCGAAGTTCGGATCGTCGTTGGGCGTGATCGTGATTGTCGTGCTGAGCGTGTTGGCTGGGATCGTTATCGGGCTGCTGGTAATGGTGTAGTCGTCCCCGCCGCCAGTTGCAGTCCCGGTCACGGTGAACGGCACGATAATATCCGAGGGGACCAGTTCGGACACTTCCACCGTGACAGTCATCGGCCCTGCATCCTCGGCGCCGGACTGCGAAGTGGTGGCGACGGTGACAATCGGTTCAGGCGTGACAAGATCGTAATCGACCACCACGGGCAGGTGGTCCGAGCCGGTGTACAGTGCCGATCGTACGGTCGACGAATAAATGGCCGTGCTGCCGGTGAGGATGGTGCCGTTCAGCGAGTGGGTGTTGTCGTTACCGAAGGCCCGATAGGAGCCGGCGCGGTATTCCAATCCGGCACCGTTGCTCGTGATACCACTGCCGCCGACTTCCTGGCTGTGCAGAACGATGTCGAAGCGGTCGTCCATGCCTCCAGTTGCACCGCCGTCTCCGAGATCGCTCGTCCGGGTCGACTGCGTGTGGAGGTCCCGGAAGCTGATGTTGTTAAACCAACTGCCGGGTCTATTGACAGGGTCGAAGGCCTGCCCGTTGCCCGAACCAAGCAGTGCCACGTCATACATGTCCTCGAAGCTGTTTTTGATATTGAAGTCGCCGGCGTAGATGATCTCCGCCCCCTCACCCAGTGCGTCCGCATTGGCCCGGATGGCCTGGGCCTCGCCGAGACGTTGGGAGGGGCTGCTGGCGGCATAGTGACTGTTGTAAACATAGAAGTCGAAAGTGGAATCGAACCCATCGGGGCGGAAGTCATAGCGGATCGGATCGCGTGGACCGGGTGCGAAGATGATCTGACTGCCCATCAGGTCCACCGTGGCGTTATTGTAGACCACCCCCTGTCGGCGGAATCCGTCGGGTGTACTTAGCGGCCCGACAACGTATTGGCCGCTCGAGCCCGGGGCGTTGTTTAGGATGTTCGCGATGATGTTGTCTTCGCTGCCCGAGGCGTCCAGTTCCTGAATGACCAGGATGTCGATGTTCCGCTGCAATCCGGCATAGTCCTGGGCATTGATGGCCTCAAGCACCGTTTCCATGGCGTTCTGGTCGGGCATTTGCAAAATGTTGTAACTGACCACCCGCAATTGACCGAGAACTGCCGGCGCCAAACGATCTTCGAGCGGTTCCAAGCGAAGAGCAGCAAGGCTCTGGTTTGGCTTGGCTGTGATCCCTTCGGGCAAAGAGCCCATCAGGAATTGGAAACTTTTCCGGCAACTGCGGGCGATCCAAGAACTAGTGACAACCAGCCAAGCGAAAGGCGACATCTGAGGGACCTCCATTGGGTATGAAAACAACAAAGAGAATCCATACCACCAGGATTCTCTCGATCATCATGTTTAAGTTACTTGACCTGAATTATTAAGCCAAGAGGCGGAGTCAGAGAGCAATTTTCCGTACCAAGCTTTTTGCAGATTTTGGGGAGTCGTTGGGGGGGTTAGCTTAGTGGGATATCGAGACAACACCTGGACGCATTCGCTGGCTCAGGTTTTTCGTCTCTGCTCAACTAACGTAATAAAAGTGTTTGGGTTCGCGCTGCAATCCATACATTTACGAACGAATGCTCATTAACGACATCACCTGTTTTCTGAATGCAAACGAGACACATATAGGTATATTTGTGGAATCCTCAATTTCACTGCATTTTTCAGATTTTTACATTTTCTTCAAATTGCCCCACTTGAAGGAGTTCCAGAACGGCCCGTTTTGCCGCACTCGACAACTCGAAGGCAGAGCAGTAATTTGGCCGAAATGGGGACTCTTTAACAGTAAAAGACTACCGTTCTGGAAAGAATGTTCCACAAACTCGTAATTTTGAGTGATCATCCAAACGATGTTCGGTTTGAAGCCACAAATTTCTGGGGTTGTTGCGCCCTTCCTGAGAATGAATTCTTCCTCGATCCTTCTCCCTCGGGTGATTTCCAACGACCTGTCGGAGGAGCACCGACCAAGACCCATGGTTGAGAAGAGGTTTGCGAAAGCATTCGCGTTCTTGTCATCGCACTGCCCGCTTCGAGGGAGCAGCACAGACCTTGAGCGAAGCGAGGAATGCAGTGTAATCGAAGTCCGAAAAGCTGCAGTTTCAAAGTGAACGCGGTTTGATTTAAAACCGCCGTTCGACTTGGTTGTTGAAGCCGGCTTGAAATCTCTGGGAATGATTTGTGCTCTGTTCAACTGCCTCACCGGAAACAGCAATTCCGATTCAAGAGATCGATAATTCCGAGCACCGGAACTTGAGCCTGGAATTTTAGCGGGGAGCTGAAACCACATTTCTGCGCATTGTTTCCCAGAAACAACTTTTCACGATGACCAAAAGAACGCGCTATGCGATTGTTTTGGTCATTGCCAATTAGTTTTCCACGTCTGTCTGTTAGCTCTCGGTGATGGACGGATGGTGTTGGACTCTTGTTTCCGTGTAGAACGGAAGGGAATCAGTTGGCCGTGATGGTTCTGCAATTGCTTTATCCAGAAACCCTTGTCCTCAAAAGCCAGCTAACAGTTATATCAGTTTGGCCCTGATTATCCGGCAACTCACTGTTGGTGTGAAGCAGCATTCCGCAAAAATTGACAGGAATTCTCTTCGAAGAGTCTTTTTTTAAGGAGTGTAGGGGCTGGATGGAGCATGTTTGAGGTGGAAGAGTGGTTTTTCCGTTGCATCGGGCCGATTCGCTCGTGTTGGAGTCGGCTGGGTTCTGGCAGAACGGACCCGTCTCGCCAAGCCGATCGAGTTTGATTTGTTTTGTAAATTTTCGAAACACGAAACACATGCGATTCTCATCTTAAGGGACAGATCACCATGATTCCTATGAAGATCATGTGATATTTTCTTCGCACAATCTACATAATATATAATTCTAATTTCTATCAGGATTATCCTTGACCGATCTGGATTGGATTGGACATAATAACGCCAATTCCTACAAACCAAAATCACGTCTCTGATCACCAACAGGGACCGTTATGTCTTTTCGCCCAGGATGGTCGTGCGAAGTCCATTCCCGCCAACACCACGATGCCATCCAGTGGTACCTACAAACCGGATGCTTCTTCAAGCCACGGAGGATGCTTCTGTTTATCCCTCTCTTGCAAAGACAGGTTGTGCATTCCCATAGGCCTGATGATTCTGGATCGCCTTTGATTCTGCCAGGTAGCGTATGTTTTGTGCTGGATTGAATTACCGTTGCATGATGTACCTTTTCCAAAGCCCAAGGAGCCGAAGAGCCGATGTTGCCACGTAATTCCACTCCCAACAAAATTCGTCCGTCTCAGACTCGAAAAAGCAAGGTCTCCTTCAAACCATTGTTGGAGACTCTCGAAGATCGATTGGCTCCCGCGTTGTTCACGGTCACGAACGCCAATGACAGCGGGGCGGGCAGTCTTCGCCAGGCCATTCTCGACGCCAACGCCGCGATGACTGACGACACCATCACATTCGACTCTGATGTATTCACTGGTACGAACACAATTACTCTGACGAGTGGCGAACTGCCACTGACTGACGAGGTGGAGATTCAAGGCCCAGGCTCCAGTTTGCTGACCATATCGGGGAACAACTCGAGTCGAATCTTCAACATAAACGACGGGACCACCGCTGACATCTCGGTATCGATTTCTGGCATGACTCTGACCCAAGGAGTTACAACGGGGAGTGGTGGTGGGATTTTTAGTCGGGAATCGTTGACACTGAGTGACATGACTATCAGTGGCAATTCGGCAGGTGAAAACGGAGGCGGGATTTATAACGAGAGTACTTCTTGGTCTCTCACTGACAGCACGGTAGCGAATAACTCGGCGGACGGTGACGGAGGTGGCATCTACAACGGCCCTTCTGCCACGTTGGCGTTGTCGAGAGTTACCGTCGGTGGGAATTCGGCAGACGGCCGGGGTGGTGGAATTTACAGTATACGTTCGTCAGCAACCATCACGGATGTCGTTGTCACGGGTAACTCGGCTACAGTCGATGGTGGCGGCATCCACAATATATTCAGCACGGCGAACATTTCCGACAGTACCATCAGTGACAATTCGACGACCGGGGTTGGGCAACTCCAGGGGCGTCTCACAGGTCATGGTGGTGGGATCGTCAACTTGGCAGGGGGGATGACTCTCACGGACAGTATTGTTAGCGGCAATTCGGCGGGGCTTTTTGGAGGTGGTATTTACAGCACTGCTCCTGACAACTCGGGCGACCTCGTTCTGACTCGCACAACGGTGAACGGGAACTTAGCGGAGACGGGTGGTGGAATTTATCATGGTTCCTTCTCGGATCTTACTGTTATCGACAGTACGATCCGAGATAACTCTGTGTCCAACGATGCAGGAGGCCTTTTTAGTGCTGGAAGCACCGGATTCGAAGCACTTCTCACTAATACAACCGTCAACAATAACACAGCGGCAGACAAAGGGGGTGGAGTTCTCAATATCAGGACGATCACCCTGAGGAACAGTACGATCACGGGTAACTCCGCTCTCGATGGTGGTGGGTTCTTTACCGCCCTCACCAGTACCGCAGCAATCACCAACAGTACGATCAGCGGAAATGACGCCACCATGAGCGGGGGTGGGATCTATCTTTCTGATGGTACCACTACACTCACGAGTACGATCGTCGGGGATAATACCGCAGGGACTACCAATCCCGACGTCCGGCGGATTGCTGGAACACTGAACGCAACGAACAGCCTGGTTGAAGCAAATGATGACCAAATCAATGGGACGGACACAAACAACATCAAAGGCCAAGATCCACTTCTCGACCCTGCTGGACTCAGGAACAACGGCGGACCTACCCAAACCATTGCGTTGATGGCGGGCTCGCCAGCCATTGACGCCGGGAGCAATCCAGACGATTTGACCACCGACCAGAGGGGTGCAGACCGAACGATTGGTAGTGGAACGGATATTGGGGCCTTCGAACGGCTGCATGTTGATTTCGCTGGATTTGACATGTTTCAGAGCCTCAGCCGCAATCTGAACTCGTTCACGATCAATGCTCCGTTGCCGCTCGATGAAATAGACCTGTTGCCTCGGGTGGATTTCCCCAGTGTAGAAAGTGGCTTTGGTAAATTCCAACGGGGTGTCTCGAGTGATATCCCTGTTGCCCTCCTCGATGAAAGTGCCTTTGCTGATCCGATCGACGCTGCGGGAATTATCACCGAAGCCAACTCCGAAGAATTTTTCGGAGTGACCAACATCACGACTCCTGGAACCTATGAGGCTACCTGGGTGTTCGATGTAAGTAGCCTCGATCCTTCCGCAGGCGTTGAGCTAGCTGTTGACCTGGCGGCCTTTGGAGATTTTGAAGTTGGGACCGATTTCTTTGACGTGAGCTATTCGTTCAGCAATGGGACTGGGAGTGGGACGCTATTCTCGGGTGTCCCGACTCCAACGGACATCCAGACTTTCACCTTCGCTAGTGGTGAGTTCACTTCGCTCATGGACCATAACGCTCTCGTCGTCGATGGCGTTGCTCTCGACAATGAGTTACAAACGTTCCGCAAGTCCCTCCTCGGATTTGGTGGTAATCCAGGGGATACCCTGACCATTAACTTCACGGCATTCGCCGACGAACTTGACGAAGCCATCGTCTTACAAAACTTGGTCCTCTTTGAAGCCCCCGATGCCAGCATCGGATTCGAAACCGTTGTTACGGAGGTCAACGAGACAACGGGCCAAGCGAGTATCAAAGTCACGCGGGGCGGCAACATCAATGGGACCGTTCGAGTCACTGCTGAGACGATTAACACTGGTGCCGACTCGGGCACAGCGACCGAAGGGGCAGGTAACGATTACACGGGCGTATTGCAGGTACTCACGTTCGTTCCTGGCCAAACTGAGGCCAGTTTCCCTGTTGACATCCTGGACGACAGCACGCAAGAAGTCAGCGAGACCATCAACCTTCGGCTGACAGAGAACCTGGGTGGTGTTGTCATTAATGAATTCTTGGCGGATCCTGCGGGTAGTAGTGCGACGGATCTAGAGGGTGACGCGAACGGTGACATGTCACGTAGTGCGACACAAGATGAATTCGTTGAAATCGTCAACAACTCGACTGGAGCCATCGATCTGAGCGGGTGGACTCTATCTGACGCGGTTAGTGTCCGGCACACATTTCCGGCGAACACAGTGCTCGGGATTGGCGAGGCAGTCGTGGTATTTGGAGGCGGTAGCCCGATGGGGGCCTTTGGTGGAGCGACCGTCCAGACGGCTAGTTCTGGAAGTCTGAGCTTGAATAACACCAGTGACACCATCACGCTGGCGGACGACCTGGCTCAAACGATCGAGACCATTACCTATGGGTCCGAAGCAGGGAACGACGAGTCGATCACCCGTGACCCGGACATTACGGGTGGTCTGGTCCGGCATGCTGTCGCTATCGGTTCCGGTGGCACTCTCTTTTCACCAGGCACTCGGGTCAACGGGAGACCGTTTGCTAGTGTACTGATCAACGAGTTCCTGGCTGATCCTGCGGGAAGCATGTCGAGTGATTTACGAGGCGACGCGAATGGAGACGGATCACGCAGTTCCAGCCAAGATGAGTTCGTCGAGATTGTCAACAACACACCGAACCCGGTCGACCTGACCAATTGGACGTTGTCTGACGCAGTCGGAGTCCAGCATACGTTCCCGGCAAACACAATCCTCCAGCCAGGGCGTGCGATCGTGGTGTTCGGAGGAGGTACTCCGACGGGTACTTTCGGCGGGGCGATCGTCCAGACGGCTAGCACTGGCAGCCTGAGTTTGAACAACACTGGGGACACGATCACGCTGGCTGATGACTCGGCCCAAATCATTGAAACTATCGTCTATGGGAGCGAGGCGAACAGTGACGAGGCGATCACTCGCGCCCCAGACATCATCGGTGATACTTTGGTCCAGCACGGTTCTGCCACGGGGTCCGGTGGGATCTTGTTCTCGCCAGGAACTCGGGTGGACGGGGTGTCCTTTGCAGTCGACACAGTCATTCCATCGGTTACCCTTGGGCGTGGTGAAGGAACTATCTTGATAACCGAGAATGTGGTCACGATCTCCGAGGGTGCTGCGACGAATTTGCGGATCGGAACCTACAACGTAGTCGGTGATGCGCGGCCTGGGATCGAGCTGATCATCGCAGCCATGGGACTTGAGAACGTCAACGGAATTGCGCGACCACTCGACATCCTTGGCGTCCAAGAGGTGGATGATAATCAAGTTGGAGGGGACACCGAAGCCGTGTTGGCTGTCTTCGACACCATTTATGGACCCGGTGTTTATGCCCAAGGGACTGTCGACGGCCTGACCCAGGGAGGCGGCACGCAAGGTGTCATCTACAACACCCAAACTGTTCAGTTGGTCGAAGAAGTGGCCCTCGGCACGGCTGTGGTTGGTGTGGGTAACGGCCCCCCACGACAGTTCCTTCGTTATCTCTTCCAACCAGTCGGTGGCAGCGTCAGCGACCAATTCTACATCTATAATGCTCACTTCCGTTCCTCACCTGGGTCGGATCAGGAAGATGATCGTTTCGATGAGGCTGTCCTTATTCGCCAGGACGCCGATCTTTTGCCCGAAGGAACGCCCATTATCTACATGGGGGACCTGAATCTTGAAGGGGCTTCGGAGGCGGCCTATCAGGAACTGGTTTCTGCGGGTGTTGGTCAGGCTTTCGACCCAGCCAACGCCGAAGGTGAATGGAGTGACAACGAACTCTTCCTTGGTGTCCACACTCAGTCTCCGGCCAACAGTGACAGTGTCGGCGTACCTGGGCAATTTGCGATAGGGGGAATGGACGACCGCTTCGACTTTATTTTACACACGAACGAGTTTACCGATGGTAGTGGGATTGAATTCCGACAGGGCTCCCATCGTGTTTTCGGTAACAATGGAACTCATGACTGGAATGACGGCAACACGGCCATCAACGATCCGTCGAACATGGCCTTGTTGGGTCTGCCGAATCGACTCGCCGTTCTGGATGCCTTGGTGGTCGTGGCTGATCATCTTCCAGTCGTCGTGGATTACTTTTTCGTCAGTCAGTCTGGGACATTCGAGAATGAAGGTCCGGGCAAAGTCGGTTTGAACCGTACTCCTGGCTCTGATGGCGTTCTCCAGGTCAGTTTTGAAACTCAGGATGGAACGGCTACGACGCTAGACAATGATTACACGGATTCCGACCAGACTGTAATGTTTGGAGCCAGCGACGCCAGTGTCGAGATCGAAGTACCGATTACGGATGACAGCAATATCAACGAATCGAACGAGATCATCAACATTGTCGTCAAGCAGCCCGTGGTCGCTGGACAAATTCCAGGCGTTCGGATCAACGAGATTCGAATCGATCAACCCGGTGCTGATACAGACGAATATTTCGAGCTTGTAGGGGATCCAGCGCTGTCGTTTGACGCTGCCTATCCCGGTGGGCTGTTCTACGTGGTGCTGGGTGAAGATGACCTCAATCCAGCAAAACTAAGTGGTGTCGTTGAGGAGGTTATCGACCTTTCGACGCTCAGCCTGGATACGAATGGTTTCTTCCTGGGTGCAGGCGATAATGGCGGCTCTCCGTTGCCAGGCTTCCCGGGGGTCACTCCAGATTTGTCGGTCGTCGGATTGAACTTTGAAGAGAATGACAACGTCACTCACTTTCTGGTTGAAGGATTTACGGGTGTCGTTGGCGATGACCTGGATACAGACGACGACGGCATCCTGGACTTAATGCCTTGGGATCAGACTACAGGCGTGATCGATTCTCTAGCGATCGTGAACAATCGCATATCGTATTCTGGCCAGACGTTGTTGATGTCTGGAACCGAACTGACGTACGACTTTGGCGGTTTGACCGTTGGTTCGGGTGGTAGGGCTTCGCCGAGCCATGTCTATCGAAGTGTCGATGGGGTCGGTAATTTCTTGGTCGGTGCTCCAACCCTCGGTGTCGACGACACGTTGGGGTCTGGTCGTAGCAACAACGATAACGGGACGTTGGAGATCGTCGAAGAGATGGACGCGATTGGGTTCGACCTCCTTCGGTCCGAAAGTCGTAATCTGACCTCTTTCACGACAAACGCCCCCGTCTTCAATTCTCCGGGGGACGGCTTCGCCGTGTTCCAACGTGGTTCGGAGTTGGCTTCGGCGGCGCCCGGCAACCCTGGTCCTATTCCTGGCGTGTTGTTGGACCAAACGACCTCAATCGATTCCTTTGATGACCTGGGAATCATCACCGAGGGCAACACGGACTCCTTCTTCGGCATCGCCGACACGGAAAATCCCGACAACGTTGGTCCGCTCACGGCGACGTGGGAATTTGATGTCAGTGGGTTTGACGGTGGTCTGGATCTTGCCCTGTCCCTAGCGGCGATGGGTGATTTCGAAACCACTGACGATTCGTTGACCATCACCTATCAAGTGGATGCCGGGCCAATCATGACGGCCTTTACGACGTCCGTGAACGAATCGGGGAGCTTGACCTACACGCTCGCTGATGGTGACATGTTTACCCTCGATGATCCACTTCGAGTGATGGATACTGGTGGCAACACTTCGGTGCTTTCGAATGTCATGACATCTTTCCGGACTTTCCTGTTGGGGTCTGCCAACGCGACGTCCGTCACGGTCACGCTTACGGCGTCATTCGACGGAGAAGACGAGGCAGTCCTGCTTCAAGGTTTGAAAGTCGTTCCGGCACCGGAATACAACTTGGTACTCAACCCCAACGGGGCCGAAGGAGAAGGAACGCTGACTGTTGAAGTTCAGCGTTCCGGAAACACTACCGGGACTGCGTCGGTCGACATCCTTACGACCGACGGAACAGCCACGTCTCCCGATGACTTTGCCGCTGGACCTTACACGGCCACTTTCGGCGTTGGCGATACCTCCGCCTTCGTTCAGATTCCGATCGTTGATGACATGGAAGTTGAGCCCGACCAGACTTTCACGATCGACCTGGCCAATCCGGTCAATGGCACCATCGGGGCCGTCAATACGACTACGGCCACGATCACTGACCCGCTGCTCAAGGTCCTCAGCGTCACCCCCGCGATCGATAGCAGTACCAACGAAGCCGAAGGCAGCACGGTCGTCGTCGAATTCAACCGACGTCCTGACCTCGACAGCCTCAACATCTACGATTCCTCCTTCTCCC
>CAYRFQ010000157.1:0-12176 GCA_964423615.1 uncultured Alcaligenaceae bacterium
CAGCTGGCTAGAGTACTAGCATGACAAGCTAGGGGTCACTGGTTCGAGTCCAGTATCGCCCACATTTGAACCCTGGTGACTTTCACCGTCATCAGGGTGTTTTTGTTTATACTTCAACGACTTACGTCGATCTTCTTCTCTCAGTTCTAATTCTACCTTCTGGTCAGTAGATGACTCCTGATGACAGCAATGGACAGGAGCTGGTGCATGTTTTGGTGCATGTGAACTCTGACCAGGTCCTTCTAATGTTGGATTCAACGCCAACGTCTTGTACATCAACATCCGTTCTTTCCCAAGGGGACCGAGTCTTGCTTGTTCCTCTGCGCTGACATTGACAACTTTTTGTCTTTTCAGTCTTCCTCGACGCACAGTCCGGGCCTCGTCCAACGGACGTGTCTCCGCAACTTTCAAAAGACAATTGCACTCCTCCGTAAGCTCCCGGCGTTGCCGCCGCTCAAAGAAATCAGTCAAGCGATGGGCCTCTCAAAATCCCAATCGAGCTACCTGGCATATCTCCTTGGAATCGCATATTACCGTGATGGCCTATTCCAGAAGGCCATCACAGAACTCGAAGGGACTTCAGACCGGGCGTTGGAGAGTGAGCGTGTTGTCTTCAAATTCCTCTTTTCTGGCCCTGAGTTACAACGAGTTGGGCACGAAAAAACTGAGACCATCTCCCGAAAGCAAAATTTTGCGCAGAAAGAACTCAGTCTCGGTGGAGGACCCTGCCCTACGTCAAACCATCGATTCGGGGGTTGTACAAGCTTTGCGTGAAAGAATTGTCGGCCGAAGTCAAAGACTAAAATGACTTCTGCTTGGAATCCAAACTTTCCCTCACTCAGGTGTTTCCCTCTCACCAGCAAGGCCGTTGATAGTCAACAGGTCTTGTTTCCCACCTCGGTCGAGACGATTCCGAAGATCTTCGAAAAAAAATGTCCAACTTTCCAAGCGATGAGCGGACCAGTTGTATGAACAATGACGAGCAACATGAACGGTTTACGCGGCTGCTTATCCAACACGAGCCGGAGTTATTACGTTCGGTTTTGGCAGCGGTTCCCAATCGAACCGACGCGCGTGATATTTTGCAGGAGTCATCGATTGCCCTCTGGCGTCGGTTTTCTGATTATGACTTCCAGAGACCCTTTGTCAACTGGGCCATGGGATTCGTTCGAATGGAAGTGCGACGCTTCCTGCGGAAGGCCCAGCGACGTGCTCAATTGACTGCGCGGGCAGCTGAGCTGCTGCTAATTGATGAGCAAAATTACTCCGTCGAACTTGATGAACGCGAGAGCTATCTTGAGCGTTGCCTGGCTGGTTTGTCAGGAGACCATCGCGAATTGCTCGAAGGCTATTACCACAAAGAACACCCTGTCAACGTGTTGTCCGAAAAGACCGGACGATCGGTCGAAGCAGTCTACAAAATGCTTCAACGAATTCGCGGGGCTTTGCACGATTGCATTGAAGCACAATTGCAGGGGGCGAACGATGGCTGAAAAAGATTGGGCAACCATCATCCAATGCCACCTCGACGGTATCGCTAGTTCCGAAGAAGTCGCTTCCCTCTCGGAGCACCTGGAGTCGGATGCGGAGCTTCGGAAGCTTTACCTGAAGATGGCACGCATCCATGCCACACTGGCTTCGGAATATTTTGAAGAGTCAATCTTGGAAAAAGTTACGGAACGCAACATACGACCTGAAGAGTCCGTGGGGTTTTCTGGACGATCAAAGAGTCCGGGTGTTCGATCCCGGCTGACATGGGTCGTATTCGCAGGAATGGCCACGGCGATGGCGGCCCTGGTAGTCGGGGGAATCTATCTTCTCAAGGATCGGAAGCCCAAATCCAAACCGGAGATCATGAAGGTCACCGAGTTGGAAGGCAACGTTCGCTGGACGGGTGACAACGGAGAGGTCTCTCTCGACATCGTTTCTGGGGAGTATCTCACGGGGGGGAGTCTCGAGTTGCTCTCTCCCGATTCGTCGGTAGTCCTCCAATTTGGCGACGGCTCGACGGTGGCCATTGCTGGGGAGGCGGACCTGACGATTTCGCAGTTGAGTCAGAGAGAACTCCACCTCTGGCGAGGCAACCTTTCGGCGCACGTCCAAGCTCAACCGGAGGATAAGCCGATGTTGGTCCATACGCCCGCTGCCGAACTCGAGGTCCTGGGCACACAGTTCGACGTGATGTCCGATTACTCGACGACTAAAGTCATCGTCAGTGAAGGTCGAGTTCGTGTCAAACGCGTGACGGATGGGAGTGTCCTGGAAGTCCCAGCAGCCAATCAGACTGTTGTCTCGATCGAGGCCGAAGAGAAGTTGGTTGCCGTGCGAGTCAAGAAGCCAACACATTCCTGGCACCCGAACCTCAAAAAAGACCACAATTACGGAACTTGGGTCTCGGCGAGCTATGCGCTTCGGATTCGGCTTGGCGAACTCGTCCGTTCCGGCAAGATCTCGCAGGAACAGGCTGTTGATCGTTTTTTGGCTGCCAATTTTTCTGAAGATGAAGGAAGCCTATACGGCCAACCCATGCGTATGGGAACCCCCAGGCCTGGACACAACCCGATGATTGCTTACCTAATTTCTTTGGCAGTATCGGAACGGGAGCCTTGTTCGGTCGTGTTAGCCAAAGGCAACACGTTTCGCATCCAGGGGAAACTAGAAAGACCAGCGGTTGTGGTCTTCGGCCTTTCGACGTTGGACACAAAAAATGGCAAAGGCACCCGACACGTGACGAGAAGAAGTCTCCCGGCAGGCGTTTTCGACATCCAATTACCTGTGGAAGAGTTCCAAGGCCGACGAGACCGGAATCAAGGTCCCTCTCCATTGGGACGAAAAGTGTTGAAGTGGTGGTGCTTCACTGAGAACAGAGAAGCCAAGCTATCCATAATGGACGTCGACTTGATGGCCCCGAACGAAAACTAGCAAGTATTTCCGGACGTGGACATTTTGGGTTTCCGTCCTGTACGGGTTTCGCCGTTTGGTTCCGACTGTCCAGTAAAGTTAGCTCCAGTCCATGGCCACAAGTGGATGACTGTTCAGCCATAAGGGAATTCAAAACGGTGGCCGTTGCGAAATCATCGTGTGCATCTTTGAAGCTCCAGAGTTTACGGCATGCGAAGCGTGCCCACTACGTTAAATCAAAAGGATTACCTCCATGAAACGATTCACGATCCTATTCGCCCTGGCGACATTGGTCGGCACTGGGAGTGTGCTCTTCGTAGTCTATCGGGCACAAGCCGTCGGTGAAAAAGGTCTGAGCGAAAAGGCAATCGCAGACTTGTTTGGACACGTCGTCAAGGTACAAGCTGCCCTCGATGCTGGAAAAGTCAAACGAGCCAAGGCCATCGCTGACGTGCGAACGCACTTGAAGAAGGTGACTAAAACCAAGGAAAAAATCAACGATGAGGTTATCGTCAAGCTCCTCCAGGTCACCGGACTCATCAAAGCTAGCTTAGACCAGGGAACGATATCTCAGGCAGTCGCCATCGAGAAATTTAGCGGTCTGATCAAGGACTTCGGCGATGATACGAAGTATAAGACACAGATGGCACTGAAAGTAAGTGACCCGACGAAATTCAAGAAACTTCAAAAGAAGGCAATCTTTTCCGGCCCGCAGCGAGGCGAAAAGCTTCCCGCTTTGCAAGTTACCAGCACTCAAGGGAAATTTGAGGGCAAAGAAGTCGATCCCGTAGCGGTAGCTGGTGGCAAGCCGCAAATCCTGATCTTCTTGAGTGGTGATGAGAGCGACAAGCCGCTCTATTGGATCGGTGAGGCTCTGAATCGACTAACCGGAAAGCAGACGAAGGGATTGCAAACGTGCGTGGTGTACGTTGGCGACGATCGTTCGAAAATCCGCAAGTTGGCCAAACTGGCTGATAAACCCATGCCCAAGGGGACACTGATTGGATTTTCCAAAGAGGGGCGGGATGGTCCAGGTGCTTACGGTCTCAATCGCAACGTTGTGATGACGATTATCGTGGCCAATAAAGGTAAAGTCGTTCGCAACTTTGCGTTTGCACAGCCACCGTTTTACCCCGAGCCACACGTCCTTGGGGGCGTTGCTGAGGCCATCGGAGTTGAAACCAGAATCTTCCAGAGCTGGCTCAATGAGAAGACCCAGAAAGGTCGACGCTACAAAGCAAATGAGAACAACGACAAGGCGGAACGAGATCAGCTAGTCGGAGAGCGAAACACTGAGGACCGTCGGCAAGCGAGGGACAAGAAACAATACAAGGATCGCTACGCCATTCCAGTGAAAAATCCCGAAGGCTTCAAGAAGTTGCTAAAGAAGGGCCTTTTTTCTGGTCCTCAACCTGGCGAGAAACCGCCTTCTTTCAAGGTCACGGGCGTGCGTGGGAATGCTGCCGGACGGGAAATCGATCCAGTTGCCGAGGCGAAAGGCAGACCTCAACTTCTGATTTTCCAAACTGGGGAAGGTGCTGGTTTGCGCGGACTCATCGCCTCGACTCGCCTGTTCTCGGCCATTAACAAGCAATCCAAGAAGGACCTCCAGACAACCATCGTTTTGCTCGGAGACGATGCGACCAAGTTGTCCGACATGGCCAAGCGAATTCAGAAGTATATTCCTGGAGAAGTCTTGTTTGGGTATTCCAAAGAAGGCCGAGATGGCCCCGGAGCTTATGGTTTGAACAGGAAAGTAGCCCAGACCATCTTGGTGGCCAAAGGGGGGAAGGTCGTTCGGAATTTTCCGTTCGCCCAAGGAAGCGTTTACGCTGACCCGTATGTCCTGGGTGCTGTTGCTGAGGTCCTTGGCGAAAAGCGAGAAATGGTCGCGAAGTGGGTCAACGAAGCAAATCCACGAAGGGACCGAGCGAACCAAGACAAACCGAATGTCCGAAAGCTGGTTGCCCAACTCCGTCAGATGGACAAAAACAATGACGGTAAGATCACCAAGAAGGAAGCGGGCAAGCGTGGTCAAAGGTTGTTTGGTTTTGCCGACGCCAATAATGACGGCGTTGTAGACGCGCGGGAACTCCGATCTTTTCCGGCACGACTCCGCAGTGTTATGGAACGGAAACGTCGTCCGGAAACAAACAACGATCGTGGACGAACCGAGAAAAAGCGTGGAGAGAAGAAAGATAACAAGTAAGCGGATCGTAGCCGTGACACCAGTTGGGTACTTGACTACCTTGCCGGAATGGACAAGAACACAGACGGCAAGATCACCAAGAACGAAGTTAGCGAGTGAGGAATGCGTCTATTCCGTTTCGCTGCTACCAATAACGACGGAGTGGTTGATTGCCGAGAACTTGCCGACTTACCCGACTGACAGCTTCGCAGCCGACGCGATTAATCGAGTCATGTTGCACTATTAGCTCCCGGTTACTTCCGACAGCGCATGTTTGAATTGCTGAGGACTGTGCAGCTAATGAACCAAAGTAGCAGACACACTCGGTGCGTTGTCCGCTTTCGCGGAAGGTTTGGCCACGGCTCACGGAGTGTATCTGCTACTTGATCCAGACAGTTCTCAATAAGATGATGGTGCTTTGAGCCAAACGATTTCCTCGGGTTCATCCAAGGGTTTGTGGTGCTCAAGTCAGTTGTTCACTGCGATTTGAAAGCAACCAGTGAACTGAACAATTCCAGAATTAGCATTGTCCAGGGAAAAGTGAAATGGAGATCGCTCATTGCCTTTATCGCAACTTTGATGTCAGAGAAGGGAATGCTGTGAAAGTTCACATTTTGAAATGGTGCTTGGCCGTCGTTTGTGGAGTCTTGCTTGTCCCTGACGTCTTCGCGCAGAGGGAAACCGACGGACAATCTGAGGCACAAAGAATTTTTCGGAAGATCTCACGCGGCAAAGACCGGATCAACGTGTCGAGTCTTTGGTGGACCGGTGCCGCTCGTCGGGAATGGTCTAAGAAAAACGGTAACGCGCAGGAGATGACGGAAGCGCAATTCTCCAGATTCTACGTTGCCTGGAAGAAAGAACGCGAAAGGCGGAAGGGACTTTCACCCTCGCAGCAAGCTGCCTATGAATTCAAGGATCGTGACGGGAACGGCGACGGTCGACTTGATGCAAGAGAAATGCGTGGACAGTTCGGGAGAGACGAGTTTCTCAAGAAATACAACATCCGTGACGGCAAGATGACCCAATCTCAGTTCGTCCGGTACAGGATCGAGCAGAATCAGTTTTGGAAAACCTACAAGAAAGGTCTGAAAGGGTCAGTCGATAGCCTGGTTTCCAAGTACCTCAAAAAATACGACAAGAACCGAGATGGCGTTCTCGAACGATCCGAAATGGGCAGCGTTCTCCGGACTTATTACGAGCGATTTAAATTTGACAAAAATCGGGACGGTCGACTCGATCGATCTGAACTTGCGAACTGGTTCCAAGCGAACCAAAAACACCACAAAGTCCGTTCGACGAAATCCTCCGAACGGGGCTCAAGCAGGGCAATCCAAAGGATCATCATCCCGGAGCTATTGGATGAGCGTCCTCCGGTTTTCGCGTTCGGGAAAATGCCAGAAGAGACTCCCGATTGGTTCACTGATAATGACGGAGATAAGGACGGACAGATCGGGCTTTATGAGTGGCGAAAGAGCGGAAAGTCCGTCAAAGAGTTCTTCGAGATAGACTCCAATAGAGACGGGTTCATCGCACCCGATGAGATGATCCGCGCTCAGGAACGTGCCGTCGAAGCAGCTTCTGCCGAAGGCTCGAGTTCTTCCAGTAATCGGAGGGCCAGACGATAGGTCTCCGATCGAGCACCACGAAGCGGTTCCGTCGAAGTCGGCGGCAGCTCCTCAGACCAAGCAGTCCGAGTTAGACGAACAGAATACACACAGTCTGTAATTACTATGTCCAACTTTCGGGCTGAGTGACGGACTTCCTTTGACTCATAAGGTCGCACAGAGAGACAAAACGATGCACAACAAATTAAGGGGCATCGTGGCAATATGTGTTTTCGCCACGTTGTTTGGAAGTTGGACGACATCTCAGACCCATGCGGAATCTGATTCAACAGACGGACCGAGGACGAACGCTCGACTTATCGATTTTGATAACGACATCATGCCTGTGTTCACCAAAGCGGGATGCAACGCGGGTGCGTGTCATGGTGCGGCGATCGGACGCGGGGGCCTTCGGCTTTCGCTCTACGGTGGCAACCCCGAGGCGGACTACGAAGCTATCGTTCGAGAGCTTGAAGGTCGGCGCGTGAATTTGGCACACCCCGAAAAAAGTTTAATCGTCCTGAAGCCGACTAGAAAACTCAAGCATGGGGGCGGACGACTGCTTTTTTCCGACGATGAAGGAACGAAGTTACTCCTGAAGTGGATCAAGCAAGGGGCGAAGCACACGACAAGTGAGAAGTTGGCTCGGGTTGAGGTGTCTCCTCGAAAACATGTTGCTGAGGATCTCAAGTCTCCACTTCAACTCAAAGCAACGGCGCATTTCACCGATGGCACCAAACGCGATGTAACGCGTTGGACGGTGTTCACTCCCGAAGACGAGTCGGCTGTGGAGGTCGATCCCGAATCTGGTGAATCCAGAATTCGACGTAATGGTCGACATATCGTCAACGCTCGCTACTTGGATCAAGTCGTCCCGATCGAAATTATCGTTCCTTTGTCCGACAAGAAGGTCGATTTGGCCGATGAACCACGACGGAATTTCATCGACAGCGAAATTCTCCAACTGTTGGAGGTCCTTCGCGTACCACCTTCGCCGATGGCCGACGATGCAACATTTCTGCGAAGGTTGACACTCGACCTCACTGGACGATTGCCGTCGGCAAAAAAAGTCAAAGCATTCCTCACCGACAAAAATCCCAAGAAGCGCGCGGCGTTGGTAGATGAGTTGCTCAGTTCAAAAGAGTTCACAGAATACTGGACTTTCCAACTCGCCAAGCTCTTGCGAGTTCAGTCGAAACAAGGAGACCAACAAGGTGCGCGAACGTATCACAGGTGGCTTGCCAACCAACTCGAGAAGAAGGTCGGGTACGACGAATTGACGAGGGCGATCATTCTGGCCTCTGGAGATACCCACAAGGTCGGACCAGCGAACTTCTATCGAACTGTCGATGGAGCAAGGGCTCAGGCCGAGTTGATGACGGAAGTGTTTATGGGCAGTCGCCTCCGGTGTGCCAATTGCCATAATCATCCTCTCGATCGATGGACACAAGATGATTATCACGGACTCGCTGCGATTTTTGCGAAAGTCGAGAGCGGGCGAGTCGTCAAGATCAACCGAAGTGGTGAGGTGGTCCATCCGAGGACGCTCGCGCCGGCTACGGCAAGGATTCCGGGTGAGTATTTCTTGGACTCGGCCGTAAAAGATGGTCGGAAAGCGTTGGCCGAATGGCTGACGAAGCGCGAGAATCCCTATTTTGCCAAAGCCATCGTGAACCGACTTTGGAAGCGAATGATGGGACGAGGCCTGGTCGAATCGACGGACGATTTTCGAGCCACCAATCCGGCAACTCACCCTCGTTTGCTCGGTAAACTCGCTGAGGATTTTGCCAAGAACGGATATAAGCTGCGGCATACTCTCAGGCTGATCGCCAACAGTGCCACTTATGCTCGTAGCGCCAACGCCACCAAGCTGAACAAAGACGATGATCGGTTCTACTCTCACACTCTGCGTCAACCTTTGGAGCCAGAAGTTCTCGCCGATGCCATCTCTGATGTGTTGGGAATTGCCGACAAATACGGCAACTATACACTCGGCACGCGAGCGGTTACGCTCATCGATCCGAAGACCAGGTCGAACGCGCTCGATATCCTCGGACGTTGTTCGCGGGAGCAATCTTGCGAGAGCGCGGCGGGAGGAACCGACGGCCTGCGAAAGTACTTGCACCTATTTAACGGTGAGTTGCTTAATCGCCGTATTGGGATGGAGAAGGGTCGATTGAACCAGTTGATCAAGGGGGGCAAGTCACCGATGGAAATCGTGAATGAGTTCTACTTGGTTGCCCTGAATCGACACCCCCGTGAAAACGAGAGAACTTTTTGGAATAAACAATTCGATGCCAAGACTCCTGTGAATCAACAACGCGAGAAGCTCGAGGACTTCGTGTGGAGTTTGTTGACGTGTAGTGAGTTCAAAACGAATCATTAATGGCCTGCGAATTAAAGCAAACGTCCAGGAAACGCCGAAAACGCTGTGAAAATTGACAACACCCACACGCGGGTTTTCTCCCGCTTTCTCGACGTAATTTAAGCTATGGCACACTGAGTGCTGCTCCTACTTTTTCTTGGGAATCGAAATGACTCATTCAAAATCATGTAAAGGGGTCACTCGACGCGACACGCTTCGCGTCGGTGGCTTAACGGCTCTCGGCTTGGGATTGGGGGATTACTTCGGCCTTCAGCGAGCTTTGGGCAACGAGAATACACCGAAACCGAAATCGTGTATTTTGATTTGGCTGAACGGCGGCCCGAGTCACATCGAAACGTTCGACCCCAAACCCGAGGCCCCTGCGGAAGTTCGCGGTCCGCTTGGCACCATCGCTACAAGACTTCCAGGGGTACGACTGAGCGAGTGTCTTCCGCAAACGGCCCAGATGCTCGACAAGGTCGCCGTCATACGGTCGATGAGTTCGACCCTCGGTGAACATAATATTGGGACGCATTACTTGCTCACTGGCTATAAGCCCACTCCGGCACTGGAGTATCCGACGTTCGGAGCAACCCTCGCTCACGTCAGGACTCAGCGTGGAGTTTTACCCCCAAACATCGCTGTACCGAACTTCGGTGTCGGGGGGGGCAACTTGACGGGCAGTGGTTACTTACCTAACTCTACTCGCCCGTTCTCTGTCGGTGGAAATGCCAGGACTCGAGATTTCCGCGTTCGTGATCTCGATTTTTATCAAGGGCTCGATTTGAATCGGGCGAACCGTCGCCGTCAATTTGTCAATGCCATGGACCAATTCAGTCGTGCTCAGGATGCCTCGGCCACGACTTCAACGGATCCTGATTTGGAACGAGCGTATCGCCTTATGGCATCGCCCAACGCCAAACGGGCATTTAATTTGTCCGAAGAACGACAAACCGTTCGGCAAAGGTATGGGATCGGCGACTCGCTTGGCCAGAGTTGCTTGTTGGCTCGCCGTCTCGTCGAACGGGGCGTTCCCTTTGTGACTGTGAATAATTCCGGTTGGGACACTCACCAGGACATCTTCAAACTCAAAGAACGCTATCCGAACGATCGCAATGCCAAGCTGCCATCGTTGGATCGGACGTTCAGCGCCTTAGTCGAAGACCTGCACACACGGCGACTTCTTGACGACACACTCGTTGTAATGATGGGTGAATTTGGACGAACTCCTCGAATCAACTCGAACCGAGGCCGCGACCACTGGCCCAACGTGTTTAGTGTCGCGTTGGCTGGTGGTGGTGTGCGTGGGGGTCAAGTCATCGGAAGCAGTAACGCTCTGGGTGAATATCCAAGGGAAAATCCAGTAACGCCATCGGATTTGGCTGCCACGATCTATACGCTACTTGGCATCAACCCAGGACGTGAACTTCGCACGAGTGATGGTCGTCCCGTTCGTGTGGCGGCCGATGGCGCTCGGGTTGTTCGAGGAGTGATTGGGTAAATCGACCAAAGTTAGAAACGCACAAAAGATAGAAAAGTTACTTTCACCGTGGGTGCAAACCCACGGTTCCTACCTTCGGCCTCGCGCGGCTGTTCAACTCCTTTCAATGAACCCATGAAAAGTATTCTCTTAGTTTTGTGTGGCGTGTGTGTTTGTTTCTTTCCATCGAACACCGACGCGACCGAGCCGCCTATAACTTCCATCCTATTTACGCCGGATTCCAAGGCTGTCGTCGCTTGTTCGCAAGCTGGACTTCTTGTTTATAGCTGGCCCAACCTGAAACTCAACAAAACAATACAGACCAATGCGGTCAACATCCACGAAATAGCATTCGCGCCGACCGGAAAACAATTGGCGATCGGGGGCGGTAGTCCGGGAAAAGTAGGGGTTGTGGAGATCATTTCCTGGCCGGAGGGCAAGTCGCTGCGTGTTCTAAAAACCAAGCAAGTGGATTCGGTCATGGCCGTAGCTTGGCGGAATGATTCGGTTTTGGCGTCCGCGAGTTTGGATCGTAGCATCTGGTTGTGGGATGTGAATAATGGAACCGCTTTGAGAGAACTCAAGGGGCATTCGGGGGGTGTCACTTCCCTCTGTTTTCTGCCCGGCAAAAAGACTCTGGTGAGTGCTGGCATCGACCGAAGTCTGCGTGTTTGGGATGTCGATTCGGGTGAGTTGATTCGGAGTATGGATAATCACACGATGCCGGTATACGGTCTCGCCGTGCGACCGACAAAAAATGGGTTACCTATGGTTGCTTCGGTGAGCAAGGACAAAACGGTTCGTCTATGGCAACCGACGATTGGGCGGATGGTACGATTTGCCCGCCTGAAATCAAAACCTCTCGGAGTTGGTTGGGTTCGAGACGGAACGAAAGTGTTGGCTTGTTGCACGGACGGGTGTGTTCGTGTGGTTGATCCAGACACAGTCACTATAACACGCGAGATTCCTGCTCTGGCTGGTTGGGCCTACACTCTAGCGGTGCATCCAAGCGATCGAAGCATCGTGGTCGCGGGGCAAAATGGGGAACTTCGGCGAATCCTTCTCCAGCCCACAAAACGGTAGATTCGATCCAGGAAAGTAAAAAGTCGGCCCTTTCCTCTCGCAAGACGCTCCGCTAAGCCTCCTTTGGGTAAGACTGCAGATGAATTGCAGAGATGAAACGGGGCACAACAGTTACAGCATCCGGACCGACAAAACCGGTTTTGGTATCGCCAACTCTCCTTGGATGATTTGGCTTGGATGATTTGGCTCACACTCAGCCATTGGCGTTACTTCATTGATCCAAGGAGTTTGCTCGAACCTCCGAATTGCATCCAGTTCTGACTCGTCGTGGGGGCTTAGAGCGGTTAACGTTCGTGTTGTGTACAGTTCGTAGTCGCCGAATTCCTGAGCCCAAATGTGCCCTACTCGAGATAGGATTTCTCCGGAATCTTTCCGGTTCCGCTGCGTTTCCCGCTTCGCTCGGGTTGGGGGGGTCCTCCCCCGCTTGGGCGTTCGGATGAAGAAGAGTCGTGATTGTGTTGGTTCTTTGAGTTCCGTGGGTTCACACCCACGGCTAGGATCTTTCGCCCCTTCGGGGCTGAAAATCAAAAACTCGACACTCGTTGAGCTGAA
>CAYRFQ010000158.1:0-12142 GCA_964423615.1 uncultured Alcaligenaceae bacterium
AGATTGTAGGAGTTAAGGAGCACCAGAAAGCAAGACCTCGCGCTGTAGTATTAACGAAAAGCCCAAGCGACCCGTGTGCCAGGCGCCGGGACAGGCCAATAGATTAGCGTGGCTCTGTAGTAAGACCTGTCTGCGTTCATTTAAGCCTCTCGATCAGCACATTGAAGACTGTCTGAACAGACTGTTCCGCCTCTGCGACGTTAACTCCGCGTCGGGTTAATATTTCGATTGCGATTCGCTTGGCTTCTTCGAGATTATCTTGTTGAAGTCGGTCGATGATTGCAGCGGCAAGTTGGTTGAGGGCTTTTTCGTTCGATGCAAGTTGCTCTTGCATGGCCTCAAGATCGCCTTGAATCTCCTCAAACTGTTCCTGAACATCTGCGGTCGTGATGTGATCTTTACCGAGTAAATCCTTCCACAGCAAACTGAGAGTCGCCGGCACAAGAGCATTCAGACAACTCCAAATCAACTCGATGAGAGTTGGAATGCCGAAAAAGGCCTTCGGACGAGTCGCTGCGTTATCGACTTCAACCTTCAGCCGGGTTTTGCACTCTTGGCGGACCTCTTCAAACCAATTGGTGGACATGATAGGAAACTCCTGCTGCGAGGTACTTGGTTGAATAGCTTCGGACAAAGTGGATGTCGCTGGTGTGGGATCGAGTGTAAACGTGATGGGCACCACGGCATATCGCAAATCGGCAGTCGCTGACATCTGGCCCGCGTCTCGCGTCCTGCCGCCCTCCAGAGCTTGTCCGAAGGTCTCTTCGAGTTGCGATAACCTTGAAACGCCCTTCGCGCTACGCACGGATCGAATTCCCTGCCCACTCAAAGAACTGAGATTACAAGGTTGGTCCGAAATGATGGCAACGATCGTCTCATCGCGACGCCGATCTGGCACATAGTTCTCCGGCCAGTGAAGTTCGATGCCTTGGAGGGTGCCGCCATCGCTTTTGCCCAGAGTAAACTCACTGTTTGGGTTGATAGGGATACCCAGAGGGTAGGCTTTTTCATTCACGAGTTGGACAGCCTTGAACACCCCGATGTCGAGAAACGAGACGAACAACTGACTCGTCGAGAGGTTGCGAACCTGCACCCAGACACGGTCACCGACGTGGATGGTTTGTCCTGATTCCCGCGGTGACTTGGGGACTCCGTTGCCGACCAAGCCCCAGACCACCTCGTAAAGTTCCTTGCCAAGCGGGTTCTGCTCGCTGGTCTTCAAAGTCGCCACGCTCTCGGCCTTGGCTATCCGAATCAGATTCGTTTCGGTCTGCTGGAGGAGGTCCTCGACTTTGTCCTCAGGGATGTCTTTGGGTGGCAGGTAATCATGACCGTCTTTGTCGAGCATGACCAGCTTGCCGTTGTCCTCTTTGACTTGCACAAGCGGCTCCGGATCTTCGTCCGTGGCGTGAACCCGAAGGACATTCACTCCCTCAAGACGTTTTCGCAACGCCTGGAGAAACGGTGTGTCCCCATCGACATTCACGACCCATTTTCGCAAAGCCGGGGTCTTCAAGAATGCATGCGTTGGTTCTTTGGGCAGTTCCGTTAACCCTGATCGGAATTGTAGATGCAACACCGACTGAGTCCCCAACACGGACAGTGGTTGGGCCTCCGCAATCACTTGTTGGGGATCGAGGGACAGACTCGTTCGTGGCAAAATCGCATAGGTGTCCCCAGGCTCCACGCCTTGCAAGTGACCAGCCTCAAGGAGATATTTCGTATCCTTCTGAATTACGGCGAAAGAACGGGGGCGTTCGAGAGTCGCAAGCCGGAAAGGAATGCGGTCACTGGCTCCTTCGACTTGGGGTCGTTGCTCGGGTTTGACCTCTTGAACCAACGCGGTGATCTGATCGATGAGGTACCGCCAACTCACGTCTTTGCCTTTTTCGGCTTTGAGAACAGTGGCTATTGCGTGAGTCATCAAGCCGTAACAAGTCTTCGTTTTTGGGTCTTCGTACTCGTACGCATAGGCCGCTGGAGTTGTCGCCATGAGACGGACAGTGTCTTCGTTGCCGATGTGGGACATTCGATCCAAAGCGATTCCCTCGGAAGCCAAATAGTCTACGTGGGCATCGACGCCACGCGTCCATTCAGTCAACAACGTACGAGGTCGGAAGACACCTCCGAACGTCCGTGACATTCCCCAGGAGTGACAACAATCGAAGGCCAACGTCACGTTCTTGGTCTTCTTCGTGAGCTTCTCGAGCCAGTATGACAACTCAAGGCTGGTGATGCCTCGGAACAATTTGTCCGTGCTGTCGTCGATGTCGGTCGGAACCAGGAACTGCATCAACCTGGGGCTGGCTATGGGAGCACCGGTTTCGAATCTCTCTCTCGGATTCCGAGCCAGGCCGCCGTGTCCAGAGTAGTAGATGAAGACAGGTTGATCTTTGTTGGCGGAGTCAATCAGGTCCTGATAGGCCTGGAGAATTCCGTCACGTGTGGCTTTAGGACCAACGCAACGAGTGGATCGGAAGCCGTAAAGGCTCAACACTTCATCCATCAGGTCGAGGTCGGTTTCCACGCCTTGGAGCCCTTTGACGGGACTCCCTAACAACAAGCCAAGGCCAGTAACTTCGGTTTTCGGTGAGAGTCCGTTTTGCTGTTGGGTCGAGTGCTGGATTTCCAGGAGTTGCGAACTGGATGTGTTTTCGAAGCGGATTTTGTACTTCCGTTCCTCGGCCTCCAGATCGAACTCGTCGCCGTACGGAGAGATTGGTTGGTCCCTCCCTTCGCTAAAGCGAGTGGCCACTCTGGCACAAAGCATGCGGAGCTTGGCCGTCGCCAGAGGCAACGACTGTTCGCCCACCAATGTCCCCCAAGCTGTCACCTGCAACTTCTCCGCATCGACAGCCAGGCAGGAAATACTCTCCAATTCACTTGTCAGCGAAACCAGTTGATTCACAACCTCGTCGAGTCGCTCGACTGTGGCACCTTCGGCCAGTGCTTGGAGGCTGGGCTCGAGAGTTCGTTTGTGTAAGTCGGTAACTGTTTTCATGAGGATGCTCACACAAGAGGGATGATGCGTTTGGGAATTTGGTCCCAAACCGCGAGAAGTTCATCCAGACCATATCCTGGGGCGAACAAGATTTCGTCAACGAGATCCATGGCCTTACCAGGGACGTCGTGGCCTGCCCGCCCAATGAGTTCGGCTGCCAGTTCCTCAGTCAACTCCAATTCCAGGATAACGGGCCCGCCTTCGTTGGGGAAGTTGTTCGATTTGAGACGGGCGTACTTTTCTGGCGACCCAAGCCGAAATGGTCCTTGCGCGCGAGCAGTGGATAATCCATTGGCGGGCTCCGTCCCGCCGGGCTCCAGGAAGTTTGGATCGGGACCATTTTGTTGAATCGTCTGGGCTCGTTCCAACGTAGTTCCGTGTTGCAGTCGCACGATCGGAAAACCTCATAGATCCAGGGGTCGTTCGGGTGTTCCCGTAGTTTGGCTATTGTAAAGTCTGGGCACTCCAGCGAGAAATGTCTGTTTACGAACACTAACCTTTATAAAATAGCGATAGCATTGTGAAATTGGTATCAACCGACCCTTGTTTATTCCATCGACACAAGGATCGCTTAATGAAGCTGCTTACGGATTCGCCTCTCTGGCAAGGCCCTTGCTTTCTGTTCGTCCAACTCATGATGAGAAGCTTTCCCCAAGTTCGAAAGAGCCTTTCGAAGAAGTGTTGGAGGTAAACAATCACATGCGAATTCGTACTCCATGGGCAGAATCTTCCCAAACAATCCTCGGCTTGGAACATCCGGGAGTTTCGTGCTGGTTCTGAGAAAGTGCGGGGAAGTGGCCTCGGAAGCCCTTCGGATCGGAGATCATTTGCATCCATCATAGCAAACGTGGGCTCAGGTAATTTTCGCCCTAAATCAGGAAGGTAGCTGGCCCGTGGTTTTTGCAAACTGCCCTGATTGCCTTCCACAATCGCAATCTTCTGACAGCTCCCCAAGAGACTTAACCATGAAGGGGGATTTTGGCTGCACTCTCAAAAAAATGGCTCACCCAAGCAACTGCGAGGCCATTTGCATGGATGTCACTTTGCGATGTTCGTCATTTAACATTTCGAGGTTCTCATTTGTCGTAATCGAAATACCCGGTCGCTCCGTGTATCGCTGATCGATCAAGGAATCGGTTGAACCAACGGCAGGATGGTTCGCCAAGATGTAAGCAAGCAGCACAGGCCCCGCCGGACCGTTCACAAGCAGGATCGAGTGCGCATCGATGTTCCGACCCCACAACCTCATTCAGCAAGGTATGAAGGGAAGTTTCAAACACAGCTTGAAGCCCTCCAAGGACGAATCCTCCTCGAGACGCTGCGAAAACAAAGAACCCAAGATGGAGTGGAACCAAAAACTCTGACAGAGAATTTCGATCCAACCCTGCATGAACAGCCGCCCTCCGCACAAACCTGTGGGCGTATGAATGGACTAAGGTCAATACCGAAGTCCCGACAGTCGAGACTCGGGGTGGATCCATACCGGGAGAAGGGATTTCGCTTGCCCGCAGAATGGCTTCTCGAGCGGTCCGAGAATTATCCCATGTATCAAGTCCGTGTCCGTTCAGTTCGAGCCACTCTGCGACTCTTGTCGGTTTCAGACGAACAAACAAAGCTTCCGTTTGTGCAATGTCTGCGTAGACAACGTACTGATCGTGTCTGCCCCGAAAGGCAACAAGACGCGATGCGCCAGGGGTGGCGTCCCCGCGAGTATAGCCAAAATTTCCACTTAACACAGGGAATTTGTCAACAAGGTCGACTCCTTCCAGACCAGCTTCCTTCATTACTGCTGTGTATTGTTCAGTGTAAAGGTCATGCAGTTCAGATCCCTCAGGAACTGACTGAGACAGCTCTTCCAACCGAGCACGAGAGTCCAGAGTGGCCATGGCGATGTTCACAGCTTGGGACTCAGCTTCTGTGCGAAGGTCGTCCGACAATTCCAATTCAGATTCGTCGTCAGCAACTTCACCAGTTTCGACTGCTACCGCCGTGATTCGCTCGGCAGCATCGGGTGAAAAACCCTGAGCCAATTGTTGGCGATAAAATCCAGAACGAGTTTTACCCAATTCACGCGCAGACATCGTGACCATTCCCTCAAGCACCCACTGAAGCGCACGTGGGGGGCCGCCTGCCTCGCTTAACTCCCGTACTCGATCCGGTGTGGGTGGGTTGACAATAACAACGGATCGTGGAGTGTAAACTCTTGCTGCGCGGTGTACAGTAAACGTCACTCTACCATCATTGCATTTACATTTGGGCATCCCCAATCCCTGCCGGAGTACCTTTTCGCATATTGGACAATCAAGCATGATTTCCGTAGCCGAAGATGTTCCCGGAAAGTTGATTCTCACTTCTTTGTGTTCGGGGCAGGACCCCAGACAAGGTTCGCGAAGAACTCCGCAGTCGTGATAGCCGACAAAATGGAACTGGCCCCATCGTTTTGCCCCGCATCGACACTTCTGTTCATTCGTAGTTCGCACTGTTCTGCAGGATTTACAAATCCAAAGACGGGGAAATGGCTCAACCTGAACACCCGCTCCGTGATTTAACGTCAAGACTTGGAGTTGTGCCTTCCTCTTCAGGTCGAGGACATAATCCCCATCTTTTCCTTCCAGTTGCCACGCCGTGGCTTGTCGAATCAGTTCGGTACGAAGGGTTGTATCATCCACATTGGCGGACGTGGGGGAAGTCCATTTCTTGACCTTCCAAACTCGTCCACTGAGGTCCACGGTCTGTTCGGGGAGATACCCAAAAAGGATTTGAGATCCAGAACGAAATTCTCTCATAGACCACCCCTCAGTCGTAAACCGGAGCTTGCTCCTCGACATCGCGTAATGACCGCATGACGACTGTCGGGAAGAGCTGATTTGGAAATTTTTCATTGGTTGCAGGATCGTTCAGTTTCCTGAAGAACGCCTGCAGAATCTCTAGTATGGCGTCACGTAATTTTGCGTCGAGTGAAGGATCGAGACAGAGAAGAGCCTCCAGTTGCGTAAGTTCGGACTGTGCGTTGATTCCTTTATCACGAAAATACTTCTGAACGCGTGCGATTGTTGTGAGAGCTCCCCCCGCCGCTGGCTCATGAAGATGAAGGAGTCGTGCCATCACCAGCCCGGGAACTGTTCGTTCTACAACTTTTCGGCTTCGTCTTGTAACTGGAATGGCTTCGACAAATCGGTCTCCTTGCTCAATGAACGGTTGAAATGACCGAAAGATGCTCGCATCGCGTTCTAACGCCATTTTATGAAGGACTAAAACGATTCCTGGCCAAGTTCGACCAATTCTTGCGGTCGCTTGAATAAACTCAGCAGTTGTCAGAGGGAGGCCAAGCATAACCATCGTGTTGAGCCGATTCACATCTACCCCATGTGACATCATTGAAGAGGCTGCAACGACGTGAACACGATCGTCAAAATTGGCTTCAGGCTTTTCGAGCCTATGGAGGATCGAACGAACCTCAGAGAAAGGGGTATGTCCAGTCAGTTGAGCAGCGATTAAGGGTTCAACGGGGACTTGCGTTTCGAGCGATCGCACGCTCGCGTCGATATCTCGGATAGTATTTCCATAAATGACGTTCGTTCCAAAAAGCAAACAAATTTCCTCCGCATTGGCTACATCAATCCCTATCTGTGCACACAGTCGTGTGGGCTCGTCTTGTAATTCACGAATTGCTGTTTGGAGCTCAGTTACAAGTCGATCTGATGCGAACTCAAGTGTTGCACCTCTCGGAGACAGCGCAACATACCGACGGAGTCGTTGTTGAGAATCACAAGACCAAAAACTTTCGTTGACGCGTGGGCCTTGCGTCGGAAAAACACGTCCTCGACGCTGGTACAACGTTCTGCATTGATGTTGATACCCAGTCAGTGTCGCAGAAGAAGCCACTATTTTCGGTTGGATATCAGAGGTAGCGCCGGTAAGATGATCCAACAAACTTTCATAGTGGGAGTCCATCGCGCCCAAACTGTCTCTTAATAAATGAAGCTCGTCTTGGAGACGAAATGTCGGGGGGTATCGCTTCTCTGGGATTCGCAACGGTTTCTTCCCTCCCCGACACCCTGGAACAAGACAGCCGTTGGGGCGGTCAGACCTCGGGGCATAGACATATCCATGCGTGGCTTCCGAGCAGATACCGTAAGGTGCAGACACAAATCCTCTCATGGCCGCTTGCATGCTTACCGAGGCGACTTTATCAAGAGTGCCAACAACAATGGTCGGCAGATAACGGAAGATTTCCTCGTCGACAATATAAAATGGAAGGGCTTCCTCTTTCCACGGGCAGTCATTCCCAAGGCATCGATGTTCCAATCGCCAGGTTTTTCGGTTGAAGTTCATTCCCAAGTTGCTGGTGCAGAAGGGACATCGGATCAAGACTTGGAATCTCGTCGGCATCGTGTCATCGTAGGGATCCGGCTTTCCCGCTGGTGGATCTTTTAGAATTCGGTTTGGTGTGTTCCCGTCTCCGACGAAAAAGCCAAGTGAAAAAATTGCTCCCTTGATTTTGTGTTTGATGCGAACCATCTCGGCCGCAGCAACAGCATCAGCAAATCTTTGTGTTTGTTGAAGTGAGAGAAGCCGCAAAGGAAACCGACTCCAAGCAGTAATCCCAGTCGCCTTTCCCGTGAGACGATCATAGAATGCAGCCATCATCAACAAGCCCAAATAGGTTTCAGTTTTTCCTCCCCCTGTTGCGAACCATAAAATATCGACGATCGACGTTTCGTCTTCCTCGCCGAGAATGGAAGGGATATTTGCCAGAATGAAACCCAGCTGGAACGGGCGCCAAGCATCGTATTTATCACGGGAGGAAATTCTCATCCCCTCGTTCATCAACTGAAAAGACCGACACAGGACTTGATTGTTTTCGAGAAGTTCTAACCCCTTTTTCAGTCGTTGCGCCTCTTCCCAAAATTCTTCAGCTCCTTCCTCTGCTTGCGCTCGCATTTGTTGCGACCAACTCTCGCTCCTCATCCGTTGATCCAGATGCTCTGGAGCCCAGGCTTGCTTTCCCCAAGCGCCGTGAGACTCTACGAGTTGGCGAAGGGAAGGCAACGGTTCTGTTGCAAGGGTGTGGAAGCCACAATCTGGTTGCGGGTCATCCACGACCCAGTAAGTAGGACGAGATCGGTCAACATGAACGATATCAGTTGACCGAAAAGTATCTGGATCCGGTAGATCGACTCCACAATTTATCCCAAAAGCAGGGATGCGGCGGTCGTACCGGAAAGAGTCTGGGAGTGATTCCAGCAGGAACGGTCGCGTTGGAAGGCCTTTAATTTGCAACTCAGCTTGGTAAATCCCTGTGTCCGCGACCTCGGATGAATTTTCTGGTGAGGTATTGACAAAACTCACTACGATTTCAGGGTTCCCATCACGACCTTTTTCGACGTCAATCCGAACCAAAGCTCGAAGCACCTGTACCCCAAGCACTTCGCCAAATTCTTCTCGTAGCTTTTCTGCCTCGTATGAATGAACCTTCAAAGCACTCGTGGGAATTTCAACAGGGATCTGGCTTGAAACCTGAGGGGTTTTTGTCCATACCGTCCTGCCGGCTTCTCTGGTTCGGTGCCAAGCATAGCCAGAGAGAACGACAGAAAATTTCCACGGCGGCGGATCGTTCGGTCGCAATCGAATCCCAATGGCACAAGGTGCCATTCGTTCGGTTCTGTCGCCAAAAGGAGAATTTTGAACCTCCTCTTCCGAAGCGAGGCGACCAAGCCAGAATCGGCCTTCTGGTTGGACATCCTCAAGACGCTTAATGGTGTCTCCTCGTGCAGAAGCGACGACCCTATCAAGGAGCCAATCTGAAAAGCGTTCACAATCTTGCCGGAGATCACTCATGTTTCGTCTTCCTCTTCAAGAAAATCAATCAACTTCTGGCCACTCGGCGTCCGAGGTACACGGGCAAGAGCAGCCTGCTCAAGCTGACGTATCCGTTCCCTTGTGAGTCCGAACTGCGCCCCAAGCTGCTCTAACGTGAGAGGCTCACGATTATCCAATCCGAACCTGTGGACGAGAATATCCCGAGAGCGTTCGTCAAGAGAACCGAGTGCCCTGCTCAAGATTTCTTGTAGTTCAAGTTGCTCGATTCGAGCCCCGGGAGCCCCGACCGGAGCCACGGCGCGAACAGGTGCTCTGACTTGTTCCTTGCTTGCCCATCCCGTGCTCAATGAAGAAGCATCCTTTTCAACTCGCAAAAGAAGTTCGACTTCTCCCAAGTCAGTTCCGAGTTCGGACGCCAACTCTTGAACAGTGGCTTGTCGACCAAGCTCGATCCAAAGCTGACGGCGTTTCTTTCGGAGTTCTTGTAGTTGGGTAAGGCGGTGAGACGGGATACGAATTATTCGTGCGGTATTGTCATGTGCGCGTGCCATCGCCTGCTTGATCCACCAAGTGGCGTATGTTGAAAAGCGATATCCCTTTTCGGGATCGTATTTGTCTGCGGCAGTGAATAACCCGATGATCCCTTCTTGGACCAGGTCTTCACTTTCAAGTGTGGTGTCGCGTCCAAAGTGGTTCGCGCAATGAAAAACCAAGCGAATATTGGACAAGATCAGTTTTGTTCGAGCCTCCGACCCCAACCTAAGAACATGTTTGCTTTCGGGGCTATCGATCTCTGGTGCGGCCTTGGCAGCCAAAATTCGGCGAGCAAGCTGAATTTCCTCTCGCTCGTTTAGAAGAGGGACTTTGGGGTAAGTCAAACAAAAGTCGATTGCTTCGGAGAAGCACTCCTCTTCCTCGAAGGGATCCTCGATTTTCTCTTCATCAAGGCCTTCAACGGCAATGCCAGCTTGTTCAAGGCCGACCCAAACTGCTGCAATCTCATTCACTGAAAAACTACTTCGAGACAACACCCGAGTAACATCATCGATGCTGAGATAGCCGCTTTGTCGTTCGAAGTCATCTTGCAGGAGCGAGATGCAACGGGCGATTCGATCCGTATTCTCGGTTGCGATCATCTTTGTTCTCGTTCAAGTTGTTCACATCAAGAAAACATCCGGAGTTCTGAATTACTGATCATTGCGAAAGAAGTGCGAGAGTTGGTCAACGAGTCGAGTCGTATCTTGGGTTTCACACTCCCAAATCACAAGAGTTTCCCATCCGAGATCACTTAATGCTTCCAGTGGGCGTTGATCCCTCTCTACGTTCTCCTTGAATTTCTTCTGCCAAAATTGAAAATTCGAAGTTGGTGTGGTGGTTTTCTTACATCCGTGACGATGCCAATAACAACCGTGTACAAAAATCACTTTTTTGCCATCGTGGAAGTACAACATCGGGCCTACCTGGAAGTTTCTTTCGATGCAAGCGGTAGCGGTAAGCCATCGCATGAATCATTTTTCGCACGATCATTTCGGGCTTTGTGTTCATTTGCGGAACTGCTGCCATCATTCGGCTTCTGACTTCTTGAGTAACAATCTCCACGTCTCACAAGACTCCTGCTTCAATGAGTTCTGAAACCAAGAAAGAAGTAAACTGCGGAGGGACAGCATTTGCAATCATTTCTCGCAATGCAGTGACGGCAGGAACCCGTGAAAAATCGAAGAAGTCAGGGAACCCTTGGAGTCGAGCAGCTTCATGCGCTGTCAGTAACCGACGTTGTGTTGGGTGTACATATCGTCCTTGTCCCATTGAACCGAAGCCACTGGTTATAGTTTGTGATGGTTTCTGTAAGTTCATCCTCCCATACATCGACTTGTAAGTGTGCGCGTTGTCGCGATGGCAAGGTGGACGTAATTCGTTCGGGAGATCGTACAGATCGTTGTCGAACAAGTAATCGATACGAGATTGATTTAACGGAGTAATGTTGGACATTTGATAAAAGAGCCCCTTCCGTGTTTTATGTTCGTTCTCGATGTCAAGTAAGTAATTTTGAACCGTTGGGATGGCAGCGAGTGGCGGTTGGATATCGGACAGTTCTATCGGGATCTTCAACACAGCCAGCAGGACGTGGCGTTTCCTCGATTGGGGAACTCCAAAATGTCCAAGATGTACAAATCCATCGCTCACGTGATAGCCAACCCGCACAAGTTCCTCCTCTGCGCGGTCAACAACTTTGGTACGATCTCTCAAGACTGCGGGAACATTCTCAATAATTACAACTTTTGGTCTGAGAACTTGGCACGCGCGGACAGTGCGAAGGTACAATTGGTTCCTTGGATCATCTCGCCGGGTCAGGTTGTTCAAATCTGAATGTCCTTGGCAGGGTGGTCCCGCAACAAGAAGATCAACCTTCCCGATCTTCTGAGACCAGTATCGTTCGGGTCCTGTCCTCGGCGCTCGCAAATCTCCAGGGAAAAGACGGCCTACGTCGTCTACTCGAGCAGTGTTCTCGGTGCCCTGATGGTTCGCGCGGTAGACTTCAACAGCTACAGGGTTCGTGTCGACTGCAAGACAGACCTGCAGTCCCCTGCGCTGAAATCTTGCTCCCTCTCTCACTCCAAGGGAGAGTCCCCCACAACCGCAAAACAGATCAACCAACCTCAATGAATGTTTGGCTCTTGCCGGCAAGGTGAGGGAGTGTGGTTGTCTGATCCACTTCAGATCTAAATTCGCAGTCCTGGTGGGTGGCCTTGTGAAAGAAACATGAATTCCAGCCACTTGTTTTACTCACTCATTCCAACAGGGCAGGTCTGTCGCTATCAAGCCACATTGTGACAGAAACTTTGCTGCTGTACAAGAGTTTACAAAGGAAAGTTCGAACATCGATTCTTTCCGCCATTTGTTCGGATGCGAAGGCAGGGCACCAGAGCCTAAACGCGCGTAAGAAGTTCCAAGGACCGCAGGTGAGACGAAGAGTTTCGAATATGGCGAAATGTCTTGATTTACCGAAGAAATGGGCACGGGATAGTAAAATGTAATATCGGTTCTCGTAATTCCGAGTAATAAGAAAAATTGAAAATTGAAACTCTTCAAGGCATCGATGAACATTGCGGACTCGGGAACGCATCCTTCGTATTTGTGAGGTTCTCATACATTTCATGAAATACATCGAGGTTGACCGAAGATTTGTTGTCCTTCCGATCAACGGATCGCGAGAAGAAGCCGCCTACAGCAGCTACTTTTTCAACTCAGACAGCAACTGGGGTTGGGACGAGATCCTCACGAAACGGTTGGTGGTCATTTTAGGTGAGCCTGGCAGTG
>CAYRFQ010000159.1:0-11543 GCA_964423615.1 uncultured Alcaligenaceae bacterium
ATTGTAGGAGTTAAGGAGCACCAGAAAGCAAGACCTCGCGCTGTAGTACTAAGGTAGCGACCACCGGGCAACCGGTTTAGCGATAGCCGATTCCGTGATCTCTCCGAGAACACGGCGGCGTGCCGACGGCCACGTTCGCGTGGATTCGGGAGACCGTACCTGGGATTAACTTCCCGCTCTCGAACACCCTCGTTGGGTTTGTTATCGACGATCACAATACAAAACGCATTATCTGGAATGATCGATGAACCTCACCGTCAAATATCAATTTCGATGATCGCACCTCTCCCGCAGGTGCGCATACACGATAGAACAGCCGACTGACCGTCTGGAGTACATCTTAATCCGTAGGGCGTGGGTTCGAATCCCACCAGCTCCGTTCTGGGGCTGTAGCTCAGCTAGGTAGAGCGATGGAACCATCTCTGGCAACAACTTCGTCGGCGTTTTTTCCCTTCGTATTTGAGTCATGACCCAAGGGCCACCACTCAAATAAAGCTCATACACATACAAAATCAGTCCCCGACTGCCGAGGCGGAGTACATCCTCCCAGGAAGCCAGAACCCGATGATTGTCGGACAAGGCTCACACTCTAATTCACAACTTCGTCGGATTTTTCGACCCGAAAAGGAGGTCGTTACCAATGGCAAACAAGAACCTATTTCAGAGTACGACAAGTCGTTTGCCTCGCGCAAACACGCGGAACGAAGCAGGCGGCCGCGCTTACAACCTGGAAGCAAAGCACGCGCTCGCCCAACTCGCCGCAACAGGTTGTTTTAACGGCAGCTACTACGCAAACGCCGAAACCCAGCTAGCCACCCTGCAGGAACTCTTCGAGCAAGTGGACGATAACTTGTTCCTCGCCAAGCTCGCGGTCTACAGTCGCCAGAAGGCTTACATGAAGGACATGCCAGCAGCTTTGTTGTTACTCCTTTCGAAGCGCGACAATGAGTTGTTCCACGTCGTGTTCGATCGCATTGTGGACAACGGCCGCGTCCTCCGTACGCTCTTGCAGATGCTGCGTTCGGGTCAGTTCGGTCGTCGTAGTCTGTCGTACTCGTTGCAGCGTGCGTTCCAGCGTTGGCTCAATGATGCCACCGTCGGAGGATTACTATCGGCCTCGATCGGAAACGACCCAAGTTTGCGCGACGTCCTCCGTTTGGCCCGTCCGACTCCGGCGAACGACGAGCGACGAGCTCTGTTCGGATGGCTCACCGACCGACCGGTCGAAAAGTGGTCCCCAGCAACCTGGAACGACCTCCCGAGCCAGGTCAAGGCTTTGATCGCCTTCCGTCGGGCCACAACCGAAGCCGACCAGATCGCAATTCTTGAGAACAATCGGTTCCGTTGGGATTTGCTAGCTGACTCAGCCTTGGGTCCGAACGTATGGAAGGCCATCGCTCGTCAGATGGGACACCAGGCCCTGCGTATGAACTTGAACACGCTCAAGCGGCACGACGTTTTCCAAGACCGCGATATGGTCAAGTACGTGGCCAACCGACTCTCCGACGAGGAAGAAATCGGTAAGGCTCGTCAGTTCCCGTATCAGTACTTCTCGGCGTATCAGAACGCAGCCCAGGACATCCCGGTATCCATCCGCACTGCCCTTAGCATGGCGGCGGAAACAGCCTGCGGCAACGTTCCGAAGCTGCCCGGTCCGGTAGTCATCGGTGTCGACACATCCGGATCGATGATGTGTCCGATCACTGGATACCGACGCGGTGCTTCGACCGCCATGCGGTGTGTCGATGCAGCGGCCCTCTTTGCGGCGGCCATTGTGCGGCGGAACCCGAAGAGTGTTGTCGTTCCGTTCGACAATAAGGCGTACAAGGCCAACGTCACGGCCGATCAAACGATTTTGCAGGTCGCCAAGCACCTGTCGAGTTTCGGTGGAGGCGGCACGAACTGTGCCTTGCCGCTCGCCGAGGCCTACACGACCTACAAGAACCATGAGTTCGTCGGTTGTGTTCTCGTCAGCGACATGGAAAGTTGGATCGGAACCGGTTACGGTGGCTCGACAGGCGTAATGACCGAATGGAACAAGTTCGTCAAGAACCAACGACGGTTGGACAAGAACGCCAACCCCAAGTTGATCTGCATCAACTTGCAAGCCTACACGACGACACAAGCTCCCGAACGCGAGGAGATTCTCAACGTTGGTGGCTTCAGCGATGCGGTGTTTAATGTCGTGGCATCCTTCTTGGATGACGACAAGGAACGTTTCGTTCGGGAAGTCGAAAGGATAGAATTAGCGACCTGATCCGGGACACATTCTCGTACAGGTCCGCTTCGATAGTCTTGGGGGTGGGCCATGGCCCTCCCCTTTTTTGAACTCCTCATGATCCACAGCGGCCCGAGATCTGCTCTACTCATCAGGCCACACCAAAAGGGCCGCCGTCACCATAACTACCAACACAAAAACGACACCAAGCACGATTAAGCACCCACGCCCAATCCGTGTTGTTCCTGCATCCAGTTCTGCTTTGCTCACCCAACCCGCCTTCAGTGTTTCTGGAGCAAACGTCACCGATTGCCCTGCCTTGACCCGGGCCGCAATGGCCTCCAATGCTTCTCGGGTATGGAAATGGTCGGTGACCAGCAAATGCTTCGTCAAACTCTCATCATCGTCTGGCACGTAGCCACATTTTCGGCACGGATTGAATGCCCCATGCTTAAACTCTCCGCACTGCAAACAAACCGCGACGGTCATCCAATTCCCTCACGAGTCAACACCACGGATTACCCCTCAGTAACCAAGCGACGAAATCCTTCGAGCAATTCCTTCGTCACTGGACCAGGTTTCCCATCTCCAATGACTCGTTGGTCACATTTGACGACGGGAATGATTTCGGCAGCGCTCCCAGTCAAAAAGCACTCATCCGCGGTGTAAACGTCGTGGCGAGTGAGGGAGACTTCCAGGAAGGGAATGTTCGCTTTCTCGGCCAGTTCGGCGACGGCGTTGCGTGTGATGCCTTCGAGAATGCCAGCGTCCGTCGGTGGGGTCTTCAAGATTCCTCCCTTGACCAGGAAGATATTGTCTCCGGAACACTCCGCAACTTCACCCTTGTGATTGAGCATCAAGGCTTCGGCACATCCGGCTTGAATAGCTTCAATCTTGGCCAGGACGTTGTTCAGATAATTGAGCGACTTAATCCGAGGGTTACAAGCATTGGGATGATTACGAATCGTCGAGACGGTCGCCAACTCCATACCGTTTTCGTACATCTCTTCCGGATAGAGAGTAATGTCGTCGACGATGATGATCACTTGGGGATCCGAACACTTCCGAGGATCGAGCCCCAATGTTCCCGAACCCCGCGTCACGATCAACCGGATGTAGCCGTTGGTCTTCTCGTTCGTTTGCACCGTCGCCATGACGTCTTCCATCATGTTCTCGGGTGAAATCGGGATTTCGAGCATAATGCTCCTCGCGCTCTCGTAAAGTCGGTCGATGTGTTGTTGGAGACGAAAGACCTTACCCCCATAAATCCTCATCCCTTCGAACACGCCATCCCCATAGAGCAGTCCGTGATCGTAAACGCTGATCTTCGCTTCCTCTTTGTTATACAAGAGACCATTGATATACACTTTTGTCATGGTGAACTCCTTGGCGAGTGTTGAGGAGAGGAACCGGATTACAACCTTAATTCTATTGTGTCAAAGGTGTGGCGTCTCCTGCCGGTTCATCGGATCGAGTCCGAGCCATTACACCTGACGAGAAAACTCTTGGAATTACTTCTGCCCAAGAACGGCGTCGAGCACCCAGCATCCTCGGACATGAAAAGGAGCCTCGCGGCAGTGTGACAGGATGTCCTCGCAATGACAACCGGCTTCTTCCAGAGCATCGGCAAGTATGGCCATCTCGGTGAATCGATTCTCGTCATAAATCGTCGAAGCCACACGGACAACGTCTTCGGTAAGCCATCGACCCTCGAGCGGAATCCTCTCGTTGGTGTGGCGGAAGATATCCCGAAGCAGATCGCACGTTGTTTCCCGGTCAATGGTAATCGGCTGAGACTTGCCTCGCCGTTTGCCCGTTCGGCGATAGATTCTCACGTCCTGGCGAAACAGTTTGCCATACCGATCCCAAGTTGCCTTTGGATCGAAGTCTGACACAAGAGCCCGGAACAGCTTGCGAAATACAGCAAGTCCGTGGGATTGGTTGTCGAACTGAGACCACGTTTTCCCAATCACACACAGTTCTCTCAACTTCCGGCGCAAATCGGCGTCAGAACCTTCCAACAAGCGGCCAAACGACTGAACGCAATCGGTCACGTCGATCCGCGAGGTGATCGGCAGACTCCATTCACAGCAAGCCAAACCAAACAACCAAAGTTTTCGCAGAGTCGGTCGGCCACTCGGCCGGGACCACTCGGGTGGGTGAACAAGTTGTCCCAGAAGTTTGGGAGAAAGTTGGTAGGAACCAGAGGAGTCATTATCGGTCTGGTCCATCCGCCGAAAGAGATCAACGATCATCCGTTCGGGGTCTCGGCAGAAGTTCCACTTTTTCGCGTTCATCGGATCTCCTGGACGAATGGAGCCTTCAAACAGCAGTCACAACAAAAAGTCTGGTTGGGGTCTTTCTATGGCCACCGATCACTATTGTACGACACAGCAAAATCCAAGAAAGTCAAGAGACGAGAGCACGAGTAATCGAACCAATCCGTCCTGTTGCTCTCGTCTCTCGACTCACAAAGCCAAACTCAGACAAGGGTTGCACCGCAACGAATGTCCTCCGACAATAGAAGAGAGTTTCCGTCAGCATTTCCTTCCTCCGGGCCTCTGGGCCAAAGGTGTCTGTTATGCCCAAGATGGTTTGTCCCAAGTGTGAAAACCTTTTCAACGTTGAGCCAGGGGAAGAAGTTCCAACCGTGTGCCCGGATTGTGCCGCAAAGACAGTCCAACCGAAACCACCCATCCCCGAGGACGACCAGGCATCCGACCTCGATGAATTATCGCTTCCGGATGACGTCGGACTCGTTGACCTCGACGCAGAACCATGGAACGAAACCGATTTCGCTGCCCCGAGGAATCCCCCTTCCTCCGGTCAACAACCGTTACAAGACGAACCCGATGGACCACTCACACCAACTCGATCGAGAGGTTCGTCGAGTGCTTTGATGGATCGTGGAAGCATCAAGCCCGTTCCAAACACACCCCGCCGACCAGCACCTTCCGACGCTCCCAAAGCCAAGGCTAACGTCGATGACCTTGGTATGGAACTCGAGGCCGATTGGCTCGACGACCCATCGCAACAGAAGCCGAAACAACAAAAACCGAAAAAACAGAAGAAACGAAAATCTCCTCCTCTCCGATCCAAAGACGACGCGGAAGCCATTGCCGAAGAAGCCCTCCTCGGAGACCACTTCGATCCCCCGGAGCCAATTGACGATCTCGAAGAAGCTCCCGAAGATTGGGAACAACTCGACTCACCCGACGGCGAACCTCGAAGTAATTATGGGATGGGAGAAGAACTGCCGCTCCGCTCCCTCCGAAGAAAACTCGTTCCCTGTCGGCTTTGTGATTCTCTGATTCCCCAACGTGACGAATTTTGCCGGATTTGTGGCACTCGTCAGGAAGACTTTGACGCCGAGGAAGAAATCCGAAGACGCTGGGACAGGAAACAGATGGACGACCATCGCGGTGAGACCATCCTGTGGTTGGGATTGGTCAGTTTACTCTTTTGGCCGCTTGGACCGTTCGTTTGGTCGATGGGTGAACACGACCTGAACTTGATGGAACGAGAAAAAATGGACCCGGAGGGCCGCGAACGGACTCAAAATGGTGTCTACTGCGGAATTGCGTCCACCCTCATCATGGCATTGACGCTGGGCATTCTGATCTTGGTCGTCTACCCAATTCTGGTCGGGGGGTTGTGACTCTTTTCGGATGATTTCGGGAATGTGCTTTCGCTCAGCCCTCGGGCGACTAAAATCAAAGTATAAAGGTCATCCCGAACTCTCCCGAGAAGATAGGCCGCGGACGAATGAAACTGATTCTCGCAATCATCCAGCCCTCCAAGCTCGAGGCGGTCAAAGAAGCACTCAGCAAGGTCGCCGTGTTCCGCTTAACTATGGTCGATGTCCAGGGTTTTGGCCGTCAAAAGGGCCAATCCGACATGTTCCGCGGACACCAGCTGACTGTAAACTTACTCCGAAAAGTCCAACTCCAAATTGCCGTTAACGAAGACTTCGTCGAACCGACGGTCCAGGCCATCATGGAGGCTGGACGTTCCGGTCCCGAAGGACGGATCGGTGACGGTAAAATATTCATACTTCCCCTCGACGATTGCATCCGGATCCGGACTGGTGAACGTGGTCCCGAAGCGATCTAATCGACCGGCAGAAACGTAGGATAGGTCATTTCTACCCTGAGGTCGCCCCCCACTGACGCCGTCGAATCGTTTGGTCCCGCCTTCCCAAAGCTAACGATTTTCCGCCAGGGTTCGAGAATCGAAAAAACCTCAGGCAAGTGCGTTAGACCTTGAGCTGTCTGCAGCGCGAATACCAAGCAGGTCAGTCGGCTAAACAGGTGTCGTGTTTTCGATTCTCAGCCCCTCGGGTAGTCGCATAAACGAGAGTCGTGGTTTTGATTTTCAGCCCCGCAGGGGCGAGAGATCCTAGCCGTGGGTGGAAACCCACGGAACTCCGTATTCATCCGACCGCCCCAACCAGCGACATCGATCCTCCGGAAACTTGACTGTCCGATATCCCTTGTTTATATGTTGATGTGTTTCATTAGTTCATTCCACGTATTCCAACCCTTTTGCTTTGCCACATGTCAACACCAATGACAACCAACCAACGCCCTCCGTGTATGGCCACTCTCGGATTGCTCCCACCCTATTCGCATGAAGATGTACGGCGAGCCTACAAGGAGAAAGTGAAACAGACCCACCCCGATAAGGGGGGGACCCCCGAGGCGTTTCACGAAGTGACCAAGGCCTACGAAGAAGCCCAGCAATACTTGCACTTCTACGAAAGCCGACGTCTCTGGATCGCCACACAAGTGGATCGGTACGTCCAACAGGAAGAGGTTGTCCAGGAAATCAATCGTCTTGGCGGTTCTGCATTCTTGGAAGAACCAGACTGGTTGGAGCAAACGTATGGAGAAGGCTTCGCAGCTATCGCGGGGAAATTGATCAAGATCGTCCTGCACAAGACACCCGAGGGGGCGAGGTTTTTACAGTTTCTCGCCGAGCGGCCACTCGTGGCCCAGGTAATCAAAGCGCTGGACTTGGAAGGGAGTCAAATCGAAGACGAAAGTCTGCGGAGCCTGCAAGGCATGGAATTGTTAAAAAAGTTGAATCTCGCGAACACGCCTGTGACGACCAAAGGAATCGCACACGTCAAGATGCTGCCTGCCTTGCAGGAGGTCAACATTGCAGGGACCAAAATCCAATGGTGGGCCAGGCTTTGGCTCAAGATGACATGCTCGCGACCCCAATTCGGCACGACTTTCGACTCGAATACAGACTCTCCGATGGCTCCCTATGTTTAACGGCCCAAGGAACGCTAATCAATGTGTCCGACACGGACTCCAAAGCCATGAACAACACCCAACTGGAAAACAATCCCTTCGAAGGAAGGCCGTCCAAACAAATCATCTCTCCCACACCTCCAAAATTTGGAATTCTCTTTTTCCTTCCCGTCTTCCAGGCCAATGGTTCCGGTTGGCGACATCCGGTTCGTCAGATAAGGTAACTACTATTTGAAATATTCCGCTCGCCAGGAAGCAATCGGACTGTGTACCCTTTGTCGGCTGCGGACACCAGAGCGAGTTCTGCTGTGTATTGGATGGATTTATTAGGCCTGTTAAGTATTCCGGCGCTGGTCGCGTTAAATGCGTTTTTTGTTGCTGCGGAATTTGCCTTGGTAGCCGTGCGGAAGACGCGAATCGAGGAACTCATAGCCCAAAAAGTCAGCGGCGCCCACGTCGTCATGGCAACGATCACGAACTTGGACCGGGCAATCGCGGCGACCCAACTCGGAATCACTCTGGCGAGCCTGGCTCTGGGTTGGTCTGGCGAGCGAGCCCTGGAACACCTGCTAAGCAGTGCTTTTGAGTGGGTCCCAGCAAATATGCGTTGGATCGTCTCGCACTCCGTCGCGGGGACCCTGGCGTTCATGCTCATCACCTTTATGCACGTCGTTTTCGGCGAACTCATTCCCAAAACCGTCGCGCTGCAAACCCCGGACCAGGTGGCGCTCTGGATTGCAAGACCGCTCAACCTCTTTACCTGGATTACTCGCCCCTTGATTTATGTCATGAACGGGAGTGGGAATGCCATCCTCAGAGCCTGTGGATACCGGCCAGATACCACAGAAGGGATGGTCCACTCGGTCGAGGAACTCTCTCTGCTCATCGAGGACACCGAAGAAGCTGGCATTCTGGACTCGGACCAGGCGGGGTTAGTTCGCAACGTCTTCCTGCTTTCGAAGAAAACGGTACGAGACTGTATGGTCCCCCGAGAAGAAATGATGGCCCTGGAGATTAACACTTCCAGCGACCACATCCTCGAAGCCGTTCGGAGTGGCGGGCACACACGCATCCCGATCTACGAGGGTACCATCGACAACATGATCGGGCTCGTGAACACCAAAAATCTATTCCACTTGTTCAGTCTGCACGGGCTCGTGATTCTCCAAGACGCTATGTACCCTCCTCTCTACCTCAAGCCCGACGAAAGCATCGCCAACGCCCTTCGATTGTTCCGCAAGGCCCGCAAACCGATGGCCCTGGTTCGTGATGAAGATGGCAAGATACACGGACTTGTGACCCTTGAAGACGTGCTCGAAGAAATCATCGGCGACATCGAAGACGAGCACGACGACACGTCTCCATTCAAAGTCATGCTTTGGCGCGACCGCGAGCTTCCCAGACCACCCACCAAGCCAAAGCCGCTGACCCAAAAGAAGCGGGCCCTCAAGGCACAAATCGACCCCAACGCTGCCCCATCCAACCCATCACAATCAGAAGCGATTTCTTCGGCCACACAAGCCGCCCTCCCAACACCACAACCAGAGATACCATCGATAGACTCAGAAAGACCCAGGAAACGACGAGCGAAACGAAAACGCAGTCAGAAATGACTCCGAACGTACGAGCAACCACAAACCCATACCCTTAACCTCCGCGAAAAATCATGCGAATTCTACTCACCAACGATGACGGCGTCTATGCCCCTGGCTTGCGAGCGATGCGTAAGGAACTGAAAAAGATGGGAGAGGTGGTCGTTGTCGCCCCGGCGGGAGAACAAAGTGCCGTCGGCCACTCCATCACACTAATGAACCCGTTGTTGGTTCAGGAAGTCTTGGACGAAAACAACGAACCGATGGGATGGGCTGTCGAAGGTCGTCCCGCCGATTGCGTCAAATTAGCGTTAATGGAACTCTTGCCCGAGCAACCCGACGTGGTCATCAGCGGCATGAACGCGGGATCCAATGCCGGGATCAACGTACTCTACTCGGGAACCGTCGCAGCCGCCATCGAAGCAGCGTTTTTCAACCACACCAGCATCGCCGTGTCGTTGGAGTACACCAAACTCAAGCCCCTTGATTTTCCCAGAGCTGCCGTCATGGCTCGCAACGTCATCGAGCAGATCTTGTCCTATAAACCTGCCAAAGGTGCACTATTCAACGTCAACATCCCGAGCCTGGACAAAGGGGACGTCCGGGGAATTCGGGTGCTTCCCCAGAACTTGGCGCCGTACCTGGAAACGTTCGATCGGCGTGTTGACCCGCGAGGACGCGTGTACTTCTGGAGTAATCCCGATTTCGAATGTCCCGACCCGCACCCGGACACCGACGTCCACGCCCTCGCTGACTGCTACATCACGGTGACTCCATTACAATTCAACCTGACGCACAATCCAATGCTCGAAGAGATGCAAGAGTGGAAACTGGAATTGAGATGATTCGCCGGTTCAAGAGCCGTGGCCGTGACACCGAGAAAAAGACCTCTATTCCTTTCGTTGCGACTTTCCGAACCATTGAAATCCTTCATTTCGATCACCCAATGTCCTCGACGAAATACCCATTCTCAAACAGGGGTTGACTTGATGTCGTAGAATTGGGGCGTTAGTGAACCTCAATGGAGGAACATCCATGTCTCGCTTTTGGCAGCATTTCTTGTGTAACGGTGGCGAATCTCGATCCGACTGGCAACCGGAGGAATCCTTACCAGACGACAACGAGGCGCTGGACGCGTATTCGCGTGTCGTTGTAAACGTGTCAGAAAAGTTAAGACCGGCAGTCGTCAACGTTCGCGGACGTCGCGGTAGAGGCGAAGGTTCGGGCATCTTGTTTACGCCCGATGGCTTCTTGCTTACGAACGCCCATGTCGTCGGCAACGAAGACCGACTCCGCATACGAATGATCGACGGCCGAGAGGTCACGGGAAGGCTCGTCGGTGCTGACCCTTGGACCGATTTGGCCGTCGTGCAAGCAGAAGCCAACGGGTTGCCCTATGGACAACTGGGAGACTCAGCAAAACTGCGAGTCGGGCAACTCGTCGTCGCGATCGGGAATCCGCTCGGCTTTGAATCAACCGTGACAGCGGGAGTCGTGAGTGCGACCGGTCGTACTCTTAGAAGCATCAGCGGTCATCTGGTCGACAACGTCATCCAGACCGACGCGTCTCTGAATCCTGGGAACAGCGGCGGTCCGCTTCTCGACGGACGCGGGACTGTCGTCGGCATCAACACCGCCATCATTCGCCCAGCCCAAGGGATTTGCTTCGCCATTCCCATCAACATGGCCAAGCACATTCTGCCACAACTGATGCAACACGGGCGTGTCGTCCGAGGATTTCTGGGATTGCACGGTCGAGCCGTTCCACTACCCGAGTTCGTGGTGCGAAAACACGAACTGGAAAACACAACAGGTGTGCAAGTCATGGCGATCGAACCCGACGCTCCCGCCGACCAAGCAGGACTCTTGGAAGACGACATCATCGTTCGACTTGGCGAACAAACTGTCAATACCGTCGATGACTTGCACAAGTTGTTGACTTCGCTCCCTGTGGACATCCCGTCCGAATTGATCTTCCTGCGTGACGGTCGTTTGCTCCAACGACTGGCCGTCCCTCAGGAATACCCGTTTATCCCACCTTCAGACTGACCGGCTCTGTCCTATCCGAAAAAACTCTCGACCCGACTGTCCCTCACTGGAGCAACCCAGGTGTTGGGGCATTCGGTTTTTTCGGTGCTGGGTCAGCCGTGGCGTTGACGGGAAGCAAAATCGTATCGCCAATGAAGGAAAAAGGAATGTCCATCGTGGCCATCATGACTGTCGAAGATCGATCCATGAAGGTGGCTTCTTCATCACTCATCGCATCTCCGACAACATTGAGGTTAGCTCCAACCCCACCGTAGACGTAGTTATTCCCTTGGGTTGTATTGGCTATAGTGCCACAACCACTTGAGACAAACATCGTCAACGCGAGCCCAAGACCGATCAGATATCGATTCATCATTCTCCCCCTTGATTATCTAAGCATTACGGGTATTCCAAAGATGAGCGAGGTCGCTAATAATAGTAAGGAGT
>CAYRFQ010000160.1:0-10366 GCA_964423615.1 uncultured Alcaligenaceae bacterium
GAATGCGAGCCTGGATATCTTGCGTCAGAAAGTTCAGTGCGAGTGCTCCCGCCCCCGCCCCAGCAATGTCCGAGGTCGAACTGCGATTGCTCGTTGCCTTGCTCAGCGCTCCCCCAACGGCCACAGAATGAACGTCCACGTTGGATTTGGCCTGAACAAGTATTTCTTTATCTGCGATGAGGTATGCCGAATCCACCTCGGCGGTCAGGGAGTACCCATCTCCGGAACTGAGATCGTTCACGGCAATGGAGGCACCCACCGAGACAGATCGAGTTTTTCTCCCCGTGGCATCTTTATCTTGGTTCCAGGCAATCGCCACCGCGCCCGAATGGGCATTAACTTTGGACTTATCAGTCGCCAGAACACTCACCCCACCATCGGTTGCCGTCACCGTCGCATCATGAATCGACGCATCGATATCCGTAATCATTGCGTTGTAGCTAAGAGCTCCGGACGCTGCGATGTTTGAAGAAACTTGTGCTCCGGTCTTTGACCAAGCAGCCCCAATGGAAAACGCCTCCAGGAGAGTCTCCGAGTGCGACTCGACTTCAACATCTCGTCCTGCGCCGAGGTCGTACAAATTCAACGACGCGTAAATCGTATCATAATTAACATTGACAGCAGCACTCGCTGCTACAGCCACAGAGTCTACCGACTTAAATTGGACATCATAATCTACACTCGAACTGTTTGCTCCGCTGCCCCCGAACGATTGGCCGCCCCTTCTGATCCGTGTCTCTGGTGAGTTGACGGCTTTGGCAGCACCCACAGAAATAGTGCCAACGAATCCACTGTTGGCAGCGTACACACTCACGCCACCGCCGACGGTGAGGGTATTCGTCGTGTTGCCCTCGGAAGATTCATCCTCAGTTATCCCGATGACAGCCTGGGTATCTCGACTGATCACCGCGAGCCCCAGACTCACTCCCACTCCAACGCGTTCTCCTCGAGCATAGGAACCGGCCACTCCTATGACAAAGGTCGAATCCGTAGCGGAAACTAGCAGACTCGTCACCTTTCCATCCCCATCGATCAGATCGTTCTCACCGATGGTGATGTCTGCTTCTTCTTCAATCAGGGCCTTGGTTGTGTTTGCGACCACATTCAAGACCAAGACTCCATTTCCTCCCCGAGTCGACTTCCCTCCCGAGGCACCCAACGTGACGCCCAGTCCTCCGTTTTCCGCATTGACTTTCAAACTGTCCGCGTAAAGAACAACGCCGTCCTCAATCTTGGCGGTGACATTCGAGATATAGATGTAACCACCAAGAGAGGCTCCGGCCGATTTCTTAGGATCAATGACCTGACTTCGACGAACACCCGGCGTCCAGGTTTTATAGCTTTCTGTTGAGTTAATCAGATTGGAAACACCAAACGATTGAAAGTTGCCGACGAGGTTGATGGCGTCGTTGATCCCGGTGGCTTGCACTACCACATCCTGGTTCCCGGTTCGGAAACTATCAGCGGCATCGGGGGCTCCCCCCGCCGTCGTTCCATCAGGGTCTTGATTGATCCGGGCTCCCGAGCGAATCCCGGCATCGGCATCCAAGGTCAAAGTGAGTCCGGAAGCCGATATTGAAATTGCCAGGACTCTTTGATTACCGGACTTTGCCTGACTCCAGGAATCGACCAGGTACTTGTCCAAGCCGAGATTACTGTCCAAATAATTAATGAGATTTCCAACAGCTTCCCTCGCGGCTCTGTAGAGAGCGCCCACCGGCTCCCAAACCAAGACATCGGAATAATCTTCTTCAGAAAGATCAATGGAATTTCCATCCGTCCCTCTGTACTGATATCGTTCGCCGGGATTCCCACCTGCCTCATGATCGTCGTCCAACTTGACTGTTTGCCCAACTGTCAGTGTCTTTATGCCATCCGTGCTCTTGTAGTCAGGATCCTCGATTCCCAAGAATGGTGTGACCAGATTAATGCCCCAGAGCTCCTCCAGATCCAACTCATTCAGAGAATCGGCCTTGACGGAAATTTTTCCCTGGGAATCGACATCGGCGTTTCCGTTAATGTTGGCATCAGCCTGATTCAACAGGTAACCAAACGCCAGGGAGATAGAGACCCCAGTCCGGTTCTCCGAATTCTTGTTAAACGCTTTCCCAGTCAGGGTGTAATCTTCCTTGTTCCCGACCGCCTCGGTGGACGCCGTCACATCAGGGCGTCCCTCCGCCTTGGCGACCACGCTCACGTCTCCTCCGGCTTCGACATCAGCCCGGGTCCCCCATCCCCACTCCCAATGCGGGCATCCACGATATTGATGTCAAATGCAGCGCTGGCAGAAAGGCCGAATTGTAGAGCAGGCCGCTTCGCCGCCTGATTGTTGTTGCTGTTTTTCCCGAAGAGGTTCTTGACCCAATTCTGGAATTGTGTTCCCGATGAAACAGCCTTGGCCCCCAGAGAGAAGCTGTTGAGAATTGCTCGACCGCCAGCGAGCACACCACCCTTGGTGGTGGCATTGAGATCGTCTTTGAAGGAACCTGTTGATTTAGTACCCAGAATGGTTCGTGCCAAAACCCCCTTGGCATCGGCTGGTAGAACAAACGCGATTTTCTCTTCAAATGTGTCTTCGCTCGATGTGGCCTGGACGCTCACGTTTCCACCCACATTGGCCTGACCATCCAGGTAAGCCAGAGTCTCTCCATACTCCCAGGCAAAAGCAAAAGGCAACCCTATGAATGCCTTTGGATCGGCCTTCGTTTGAGCTTGCACGCGGGTGCGATCCACGGTATCGGCATGGACGAGAAGATTACCTCCCACCGTGAGAACGGCATCGTCGGTCACCTTGGCAGTGCTCTGTGAATCCAGAATGCCAATCCCGATCGCGATCGCAACGCTACCGGCAAAGGTGGTATTTGCCGACGCGCTCAAAATGTTGTCCACCTTCGACTCGAAGATTGCGTCCTCTTGTGTCACGATGACAACGTTATCGACATCGACCTTGGCTTTCGAATTGCCAATGGCCACTGCTGTTCCAAACGCCCATGCTTTCCCGGATTGAGCTCTCACATCCAGGGTCGAGATAGCGCGAGCGGAAAGTTCGTCGGCAATGACCGTTGTTGGGTTACTCGAATCTGTCCCGAGCTCGACTTTGGATGTCGATTCTCCCAAGGCCACTCCTGCGAACACGTTAACTTTTTCAAGGACTCCCAGATAGGTCAGGAATGCCTCCTGGTTCACAAAACTGGATAGATCAGTGAGCGAAAAGTCAGTTCCGAGAAGACTTCGCTGGGCATCGGCAACGGAACTGATCGAGACGTCGCCACCCTGAATCAGAGCGTCCCCGATGAGAACCTCGGTGGTCACCCGATCGTAATTGTAGAATCCAAAGAACGAGAATTCTCGATAAACGAACTGGCCTGTGGAATCCCGTGTGAGACCCAGTGACCGCCCCAGATCTTCTCCCAGGATGGTGATGTCCCCCTTTTGGAGGGTTTCCTGAGAATCGGCCGCAAGGAGTTGGGCCCCATTATCAATTTCGATGTAGCGGGCTACCAGTTCAATATCACCGGCCTTGGATGTTCCACGTGTATCCAGTTTATACCCGTTGAGCTTTATACGATTGCTCGCTCGGAGAGTGATATCCTTTCCATCGGAATCAATATCACCACCCAGGGTCAACGTGCCATTGATATTCGTATTTTCAAACGTGAGCTTGGTGGTTCTGGCTTCATCGGCGTAACGAACCCAGTCGAGATCATCCTGAGTGATGGTTCCAGCCCCTTGAATGATCACTTCGTCTTGATCATTCTCATCACCAGCATCAATGGTGACTCGCTGGCCAAGAACCAGCTGTGACACATCAATCACATACGTATCGATGTTCGGAGTTCCCGTGAGTGTATCAACCCCTCCTCCACCACGGAGAGTCACTGAACCATCGGTAAACTCAGAGGCATGAATGGTATTGTCCCCGATACCACCATAGAGATCCGCCTGTTCAATACTGGTGAAGCTGTCCACCTCGGAACTGTCAATTGTTAGAGTCGAACCAGTCAGGGTCATGTCCGCATCACGATCGGCTACGAGGATATCCGTGCCACTGTTCCCAATGATCGAGTCACTGCCACTACCTCCTTGAATCAGGTCATCCCCTGGACTACCGATGAGAGTATCGTTCTCAGCACCCCCATTCAGAAAAACCCGACCAACACTGAACGCGGCCCCGATCAGCTCGGATGGACTGTCAGATAAGGCCGATCCAATAATCCCCAAGTCTTCTCCTCCGACTGAGCCATTCAAGGCACTCACAGTCAGAACGGAGGAACCTCCTGCTGCATCTTCGATAATAATCGCGTTGCTGTCTGTATCCAGATAGGCGTTCAAGTCTGGATGGGCATCCGTTATCAAATTCAAGATATCGTCGATCGTGATCAATTCGTCCAGGCTGAGAACCTGTGCAATATTCTCATCTTCTTCGTCTTCGATCAGCTGCTCGATCACGTCCGAATCGGTGTAATCGAGTAATTCCAGAGGAGACACCGCATCGGCCAAGTCCAAATCCACGATGGACCCATCTGTCAAGGTAATGCGGATATCAGACCGAGTATCAAACAGTGCCACACCGGTAAACGTCGCCCCCTCCCCCTTGCCCACCAATCCCAATACATCTACGGCTGTCGACCCGTTAGCGGCTGCAACAGCAATGTCTCCGCCGTTATCATTAGAATCGGTAATGAGAATGGCTGTGCCAGGTGGGTTCAAGGAGGCGGTCAGACGTGAGTCGGAATTGGTAATAACATACAGAGCATCCTGCAAGGTGACCGCGGCGCTCAGATCGACTTGGACATCGGTGCCATCTGTTCTGGTGATAATCAGATCGGCACCGGTAACCGCACTGAAGTTTGCATCCAGCCCATCGGTTCCGCCCAGGTTATATCGCTCGTTCAAATTGTTGTAGGAACGTATGGTCCCTCCTTCCACAAACAACCCTTCACCATGGTTCAGAACATTGATGTCTGTACTTTCGCTGAATCCAGTGAAGGCACTGGTATCAATCGTATTATCCGAGTCCCCACCTGTCAGGTAGGCCCATTCCAAACCCGTCAACTGGTCGACTTCAGCGCTGTTCAGGTTGTCCCCATCCGAAGTAAGTGTGGTGTTGGTCAGAGTGAAATCGACATCTCGAGATTCTTCCAGAAGGTCAAGACCTGTGCCCCCGTCGAGAGAATCCTCTCCGGCATTTCCACTGAGAACATCGTTGCCTTCGTCTCCAGAGAGTGTGTCATTACCACTGCCTCCGATGAGTGTGTCGCTTCCTTCCCCACCTGTCAGGATCGCGATCCCGGTGTACGCCGACGCATCCATGTGGTCGTCGTAGTCTCCACCGGTCAAGTTCACCTGTTCAATGCTATCGGTAAATACATTCTCAGATACCGCTCCATCGGTGATGGTCAAAGTGGCACTACCCCCAACTAGGTCAGTACTGTCCGCGGTCATATCGACCTGATCGCGGCCACCCTCGTTGTAAGAGAACGTGATATACCAAGAGCCATTCACTTCCAGTTGATCGATGGCAATGTCGTTATAATCAATGTTATCCAGAGATGTCAGATAGGATTTTAGCTCGGCAGTATTCGCATCATAAGGGATATCCTCTGTGGTCTCTCCGTCAAAGGTGAGGGTGAAAGTGCCACCTGTCACCGAGCTGTCAAGAGTGACTATGATCTCTTCGTTATCTCCCTCGGCCATATCCAGGGTCGTATCCGTGACCACAAATCGACCGTCTCCCGTTTCGATCACGGTATCGAAGCCACCATTGCCGGTAAATTCATCCACCCCGGTTCCACCTGTCAGGCTGTCGTCTTTTTCACCTCCACGGAGTGTATCATCTCCATCACCTCCATCGAGGATCACACTTCCAAGGGTGAATTCCGACGCATCCAGCAGGTTATCGGAGTCTCCTCCAATCAACTCTACAAACACGACGCCACTGAGCGTATCCGTCCCTTCGCTCCCAATAATCAAGGTGGCATCATAAGAGGAGTTGTTCTTTTCGTCGGCCAAAGTAAAATCGGCATCCCGCTCTTCGATCAGGCGGTCTTCCCCCATTCCACCATCGATCGAATCGGCGGCAAATCCTCCGGTCAAGGTGTCGTCTCCGACACTGCCGATCAAGGTATCCCCATCGAGTCGCCCATCGAGTCGAATACCCCCGGTGACAATACCTGATCCCGTCAGCGTGTCCCCGACACCGACTTTTTCGATTCCCAGATCCGAGGCTGTGGTGGAACCATTGCGAGCGATAATTGTCAGATGGCCCGTTCCTCCAGCCGTGTCTTTCACAACAATGGCCGTCCCGTCATCCGAAACCGTCGCCGCGAGTCGGTCATCGAGGATATTAAAGGCCGCCATAATGTCCTGGATGGATTCGGCTCCACCCACATCAAATTCGACAACCGCTCCATTAGTCAGAGTGACCTGAAAATCACTGCTGACATCCGTAATCGCATCACCGACCCAAACATCCCCCAATGACTCACCGAGCAATCCCAGGTCCTCGGCTGCCGGGGAATTATTGAGAGCAGCCACAGAAACATATGTATCCCCCACCTGGGAGTCAATGATTGCAATCGCGAATCCATCCTCGGTCAATTCTGCCGAGAGTCGATCCGCACCCACCTGCTCCGTTGCAGCTGCGTTGATCAGGTCCAGAACATCCTGCACGGTTGTGGCCGAGGACAGATCGACCGTGACCACTGAGGCGTCGGTCAGGGTAATCTCTAAATCATTTCCGTCGACAGTAGTAACACCGTCTCCGTTGTTCAAGACGCTCAAATCCGTTTCGTCGGCAATATCATTGAGACTAAAGTAAATCTCGGAACTGATCTCGACACCATCTCCCCCATTCACCTCGTCCAATAAGGTTCTCGATCCACTATCAAGGATGACTCCCCCTGCAAGCACATCGCCGGTGAGTGTGTCACGACTCCCTGTCATTTCAAGCCCCAGATCACTGGCCGAAGTGGAATTCTCCAGGGACTCGACCTGTAGATCACCCGTTCCAGATCCAAAGTCCTGGAGCTTGATTGCTGTGGCTAAGGTGTCGATGGAGGCTTCGAGAAGGCGTCCCAAAGTCAAAGTAGAGTCAGTCTGAGCAACGATTCGGTAAGAGCCATCGTTTTGAGATGTTCCGGTTACCGTCACCGTTTCACCTACGAGAAAATTACTAAACAGAGGGACAGAAATACCATCGGAGACCTGTGTCACGGAAAGGGAATCAGTATTCGCATCAAAAACGACCTGCATCGATCCGGAAGTGGTGGAGACCGTCGATGCACCAATAAAGGTCACACCGTCTGTATCGCTCTCATTGGTGAGATCTGCGGAGAGAGTAGCCACCTCAGCGGTCAAGGCATCCAGCACATCTTGGACGGTCTCGGTATCCGAGAGCGAAACTTCTACTTCTGTGCCATCACGCACAGTCACCAGCAACCCATCGGTCTCCCCAACCGCGACTCCTGCTCCACTGTTGAAAAGAGACAGTGGGGTCTCTGTGGACAGACCAGTAAATCCGGAAGCATCCAGAAGATTCGGGTTCGCACCACCAGCCAACTCGGCCAGTTCAAAGCCCGAGATCGTTGCCACAGAGGTGACACCACCTTCGACGAAGGTCAACGTACTATCGGTCAGAGTGAGATTCGCATCCAGCTGTTCGATGAGGGTGTCCACACCCCCTCCAGCGACCAGAATGTCGCTTCCTCCATTGCCCGTGATGGTGTCATCCCCACTCCCTGCGATTAACGTATTGGCGCTACTATCTCCCACCAGTAAGTTGGTCCCAGTGGCTGATCCGATCACATGCTGGAAGCTCACGACATCAATAAACAGAGTGGCCGACTCGTCTTCCAGGTTCACAGCCACATCATCTTTATATGCCGAGTAATTCAGGGTGTTGCTGGTTCCCTGACTGGCAATGATACTTTCAATGTTGCTGGCCGAGATGGAACTGGTCCCATCGGTGATCTGTACCCCTTCGTCGGCACCGATGGTCACTGTCAAACTTCTCGTGACGGCACTGAAATCAAAGAGGTCATCACTCTCACCATTAAGATCCGAATCGTCTTCTAGGATGGTGTCGTTGCCCCATTCGTCGGCAAAGATATAGATGTCGTCCCCAACTTCCCCCGACAACGTGTCACTCCCTTCCCCAGCCGTGAACCTGTTGTCAAATTCATCTCCCTTAATTGTGTCCGCGTAAGGGGTCCCAATCACTGACTCGATGCCAATGACCGTGAACCCACCTTCCGCTTCGGCAGAGCTCAGGTCAACGGTGATCGCGGAGCCATACTGGGAGTAATCGAGAGTATCTTCCTCCGCTCCCCCTTCCAGAACATCCATATCGGAGAATGCGATCAAAGTTTCGGAACTGTCATCGATCATGAGTCCTCTATTCGCTGAGGTGATCTGCCAGGTAGCACCGAGGTCGGTGTAAACCAAGGTATCCTCCGCGCTGCCACCCTGGATCGATTCGACTTCAGAGAAGTCGACCACTCCTTCCTCTTCCAGCACGCCAGTTCCTTCGGACGAGACCACCCACCGGGCGATCTCGTCAGGACCAACCAGAGTATCGTTCCCTTCGCCAGCCTCGATCACGATCCCAGTGATGATGTCACTGGAGATGGTACTTGTGTCGATTTCCAGGTGTATGACGTCGTCAAAATCGGATCCGACAATCCGAGCTAGCCCGGTAATTTGATCCAGCGGAGTTGAAGCAAGCACCGTGTCCTGTTCATCGAGGACAACCAGGTACTCCTCGACGGTAGTATCATCAATCCGAATGAACAGCTCGACTGCCGCGTTGGAACCAGCGGCACTGTAAAACGGATCTGAAAATGGAGTAATCCGAGGTTCCAAGACTTCCAGATCCAATGTGGCGGGTGTCCGTCGAAGATGTTTCCGCGGGGTGGAGGATGACGAAAAGATGTGGGCAGCTTTAACAAAAAACCGGGCGAACCAATTCATTAAGATCTTCCTTCTGGGGCGGTGCGGGTAGGTGTGGGTAGGCGTGAGTAGATCTGGCACTTTATTTCTAACGGAATCTGGGGTCCGATCTACACATCGCCCCCACTTTGTAAGTCTAGCTTATTCTGACCCAGCTGCTGAGATTTCTGCCTAAATGGGAAGTACTGACATTGCGGGAGGCGCAAGAGACTGGGAAAACCGGGATTCGTCTAACTTTGGCTGTGGCTTGAAGTCTCGGAATAAGCCGTTTATTGATTTTTGGCAATTTTATACTTACTCGACCAAAGATTTTCGTGTACTCGGCCTGCTGCTTCGCTTTCCCTTATGTGTGGTTTTATTTAGTCGTCACTGAATCGAGCGTCTTTGACCTTGCAACTGTTATCGAAGAGCTTGCAGCCAGGTTGGTCGCATTCTTGCGATATGGAATCAAACATAACCACGGTTACCGGACTGTGGACCCATTGAAGTTTGCCAGTTTTTCGAGTTCTTACCAACTCAACGATTTCAAGTTCGTATTCCGTAAGGGGCGGAAAACGATCGATTTACGGCTCCCCATTGCTCGACTCCGAAAACCCGTAAAAATGCTTGCGCGAAGTTCCGTTTTCCCGTATTGCTTTTCAAAATTGCGCAGACTCAATTATGGAGAAGGAAAACGGAACCCATGAACTATCCAACACGACTGATCGGGTACGCTCGCGTCAGTTCCACGAGCCAGGAGTTGAGATCTCAAATTCAAGCCCTCGTTGAACACGGGGTTGAGAGAAATCTCATTTTTACAGACAAGGCTTCGGGAGCGAAAGCAAACCGTCCAGGTTTGGAAAAGTGTTTGGAGACTCTTCAGCCAGGGGATGTGTTGGTCGTTTGCCGACTTGATCGACTCGGAAGATCACTCAGACATTTGGTGGATTTGGTCGATCAACTCGAACAACGACAAGTCGGATTGCGCTCGTTAAGCGATGGCATCATCGATACGACAAGTGCGGGTGGAAGACTTATCTTCGGGATATTCAGTGCATTGGCTGAGTTCGAAAGGGAATTGATTCGCGAACGTACCAAGAGCGGATTGGAAGCGGCTCGCGCTCGTGGCAGGAAAGGAGGTCGTCCGGGATACACTCCGGATGATCCTCGTGTGATCGTAGCGAGAAGCCTTTACCAGGATGGCCCGCGGAATTTCCGAAATTCTCGACATCCTCCAGATCAAGAGCAAGGCGACGCTTTACCGGCGACTCCGTGTGGCTGGTGTTCCACCTGGGAAATTGGTTTGCGAGGAAACCCAACAATACCTGAGTTTCGTTTAAGAACCAGTGATCGTTTGACCTCTGCCATCTTCGTCCATGCCGATGATAAGGATACAAAATTTATTAACTGTCGCATTTGCCCTTTTTGGCACGTGGTC
>CAYRFQ010000161.1:0-10139 GCA_964423615.1 uncultured Alcaligenaceae bacterium
CAGCCACGACGACCCAGTTATGTCCCGAAGCCGTGGCCGTTCGTTTTTCCGTCGAGGCCACGGCATCGCGAAACCATCCGAGTCCCCAGACACATCGTCCGCGTTTGTGGGCCAGTGTGTCATCGACGAGCAGAGTAATTCGACCGAAAAGATTGAAGGTCGTGAGAATCAACCAGAGAACGTGTTTGCCCAAGTGGGCGACTTTCCAGGTGGATCGGCAGAAGAAGTTATAATAGCGATCGAGGTTATGTCTTTGAGAATAGTCAGGAACACATTGAGGATGGATGTTCAGAGCGACGTTTCGGATTTTGTGAGTTGCCAAGCCCATGACCCAACCGACAAGCAGTTCTGAGCACGTCACAAACGAAGGAGTCGTGAAGGCTCCGGCTAAGTGTTGAAGGATGGGCGAGAGACGGTATTATTGACCACATGGGAAGACTCCTTTTCGTGAAGGTTTTTCAACTTGCCTTCTTCACGATAGGAGGTCTCCCTTTCTTTGCCTTCGAAAAATCCAAAAACCAATCTGAACAAGCGATCACAATTCTTTGCGAACGTTCAGATTGTTATGTGTTGTTTGTTCTTTTTTGTGGTGACTCGTCGCTACTGTGTTTCTTGCCGCTTCGAAGTCTCCCCGGTTCTGGGAACGTGAGATCTATTGAGTGTCCAGTTTGTGTGTTTTCGAGGGAGGGCGCGGGGCCTCCCCCGTCGAAAGCACGGCCTGTCGCACTACAAATTCGGACAGTCATTTATTGTCGTCCCAACCAAAAAGTTTCGATCCGATCCCACCTTCCCGTGGACCTCAGCAACTTCAGTGGTCCTCGGAAACACCTTGTCGGGCTACTTGGTCTTCGCGGCGGAAGTGAGTTTGAGATTGTGGGTTTGCCTGCCAAGCTTCACTTGATAGGTGAGCCCCGATTGTTCGGCCTCCTCGTACTTGCGAGGAATCGCCACTCCTCCTTTCAGGTAATCGGCAGGGATGGTAGACTTCGGCGGCGGCTTGGTATGACTGAACGCCTCCGGTTCGCGCGGACGAGTGCGAACGGCTATCCGGACCAACCCCGGCGGACAATCAGAAATCCGATAGGTTCCATCTTTGTGGATGTGTGCCAGCCGTGGTTTCTTGTCCTCGCTCATAAAGATCACTGACCCAGAAGTGAGCGGCTTCCCATCGTACTCGACGGTTCCTTCAATTTCTCCGGTCGATGGGCCACATCCCGCCAAGGGGAGGACAGAGACCAGAAGGCAAACTCCGCGCAAAGCTGGTGAAATCGTTGTCATGAGTCGTTACCTCTTGAAGATCATTCCTTCAATTCAGCCTTCGATAAACACATCTTTTCCCGCAGTTGAGGCACAATTCACCAGGACAACGGATCGGTCTGACGTGAGGGTCGCGCCGGATTCGAGATAAATCCCACCACCCAATCCGTCTCCTTTCGTCCGAGACGAGCCTTTTCCTCCGGTAGCCGAGTTCAGAAGGACCAACGACCGATCGAGACGGACTTGGGAATTTGTCGCGGCGTAGATTCCTCCGCCGAAAGCGTTACCCCCAGTACCCGTTGGGGCGTTTTTCCCAGTAACTTGGTTCACAAGGATCCAGCTTCGGAAGATGGCCAGTTCTCCCTGTTCGAGGTTCGCGAGACCACCGCCGAAGTTCGCCGCTCCGCCTTCTGCGGAGTTATGCAAAAAAAGCGTACGCGAGAGGGTAACGACTCCGGCATTCGCAATCCCCCCACCTCCGTTGGTTTCGGCGCCAGAGGCCGAATTGTGGACGAATTGACTGTTCGTTATGTTCAAGGTCGCGCCGGCGACATTATAAATTCCTCCACCCAACGCCTGGACTGAATCTCCCGTCGCTTGGTTATGGGTAACGAGGGAGAACCCAAGGTTCAGCGTGCCCTCGTTCAAGATGGCACCTCCCACGTCGGCAACGCCGTCCCGCAACGCCAATCCTTCCAGGGTAGCGGTTACCCCCGAATGGACCTGAAACACACGACTGTCTCCGGAGCCGCTGATCGAGCGATGCCTGCCTTGAATGTGGACGTCATCCGTGAGGTCGAGCTGGCCCTGAGTGAGATATACTGTTCGGGGTCGAGCGGGGCCGGCAAAACGGATCGTTTGGGGGCCTGAGAAGTTGTTTGCCAAACCGATGGCCTCGCGCAAGGACGTCTGCCCGTCGTTGTTGTCGATTACGTCGGCCAACGTATCGACAACGAAGCCGCCCACACCCAGTTGGTCAAAGATCGCTTGGGCAGCTCGCTCACCGATGCGTTCGTGCCCCGCAGCACTCGGATGGACGATATCCCAGAAAACAAAGCTATTCGGGTCGCCGGGAGGAAGTTCGGCCATCACTGCGGGGTTGGAGCCAAACTCACACTCCGGACAAAAGGCGTCGGTCGCATTCGCAAACCCTGCCGCAGCGGGATTCGCGATGACTTCTTTCAACAGGCCGTTGGTGTCCACCTGATAAATTTGGGCCCCGAGGGGGCCGAAGGTTTGTTGCAACGCGGCGAGAGAACCATTGAGGCCAGTGTTGATCGTGCCGACGGCGAAGCCGATAGCGCCGCGAACTTCAGGTGGGTAAGTCGCGAACACCGGAATCAGCTCCAATGGCGACAAGTTGGGCACCACGACGTGTTTCGCACCGGCGGTGAGCAAGTCCGAAACGTGCTGAGTCATGTCCGTCACGGTCGTGGTCGCGAGTTCGGTCAAGTCTTCTAGAGTGGGAAGGGTAGGCCCGAGTAAATTGAAGAAATTTGTGGCTCCACCCCAGAGCGCCACCAAACTGTCTTCGAGCGAAGGATCGGTTGGGCCGACGCCATCGGTGGGATCGAGCAACATGTCGATCTGCGTGCCGATGTTGGGAATGGGCGGCAAGCCACCGCCGAGATCGAACGTACCATCTCCCGTGCGAGCACTCGGGAAGGCATAATTCGTGCCCCCCGCAACGACTGGAAGCGGCGTGGGCAAGTTCAATTCCTCCGCCAACGTCTCTACCCAGTTCGGCCCATTCGTGAAGCGTCCCTGGAAATACAGCGGCGATCCGTTGACATCCACCGGAGGTGGAACGAAACCACCGCTCCGCGCGAACGCATTCCCCGTCTCCGAAAGACTATCCCCAAAGACTAACAACTCCGAAAACGGCAGCCCAGCAGGAGCTACCCGATCTTCGAGGCGTTCCAAACGAAGCCGGAGAGTATGAGTTCGGGGCAAGGATTTTTGAGATAGTGTGAACATAGTGCTCTTCTCCTGGTTGAGAATGTTCGAGTGTCTGAAAATCATGAGGCTGTCCGAAGTCCAAGTCAGCGCGCACCAAGGGCGGACAGCAAACCCTGTCTGCGTTGACACGTTAAAAAGCAGGAAGTCGTTTGCGGAGCGCAGAAGTTCGACTGGCGCCGGCCGATTACCAATCCCTCGGTCTGTCGCGGCTGCTAGGGGTCACTAACGCCCACCAGGTCTCTCCCGATATGGAAGGATTCAACACATGCACGCTGCAATCGCACATGACAACGGGCATGCCGCCGAGATGGGGAGTCGACGCCCGGGTTGGGTCACAATCATCTTCCTCGGGACGATATTGAAACTTGGAGGCGTTTCCGATGGATGCCGAGTACAGCCAGGAAATGGCGAAACCTGCGTGCAAGGGATCGGCTTTTCTGATTTCGTAATAGGCCCAGGCATTTCCACCCACGGTCCAAAATGAGTTGCGACACCTGGCATAGTGCTCGGCGAACAAAATGGTGTTGGACGTCCCATCCAGAATGGAGCTCATGCGGGCTGCATTTTGGGCACTGATCCACTGACCATTCGTCGGGTTGGTTCTCGCAAAGACCTGGACATTGCCGGCATACGAGCAGGCTCCCCATTTCTTCCCAAACCTGTCTTCAATGAACCCGGCCGCCGCAGTGAAGTCCGAAGGACAAATAAACTCTTCCACCGGCTTGGCCAGGACGTTGTCGTTGGCTGGATGATGCGACCCATCCGGTCCTCGACTCGCGTTGTAGAGGTTGTTCTTCTCCAGGAAAGGGAGCAAGTGAAACTGCCCCGTGCCGAAGTCCCTGTTCGGAGTCCTGCCGACGTACCCGATGGCTGGCATAAAGGCTTTGTGGGCGTCATGGAAGAGATGCGTCGCCAGGCCGATCTGCTTGAGGTTGTTTTTACAACTCATCCGATTCGCGCTTTCGCGGACCCTTTGGATAGCAGGAAGGAGCAGCCCTATCAGGACCGCGATGATAGCAATAACGACCAACAGTTCGAGGAGCGTGAAGCCAGATTTGGACGGGGCATTAGTTTTCATGACTGAATTCCTGAGTCGTCGAGTTCCTCATGGATCGGTTCCAGGAAGGAATTGGTTGGCCAATCCGGCGGCCAACAATGGGGGTCACTTGGTTTTCTCTTCTCACGGAGACGGGCTACCGTCTCGCAAAATGACAGTCCCATCGTCGTGCCCGACCGCCAGCCGATACCCCTTGGGATCGAAAGCCAGGCAACGCGCGAGGGCATGGCCGAAGTTCTGTCGTGCGAAGGGATCACTATCAACGGCTTTCAAACTGAGAATTTCCTTACCAGTGATGGTGCTCCAGACTTTGACCGTTCCGTCAAGCCCGGCCGAGACCAATCGCTCGCCACCGGAAGCGAAGGCCACGTCGTAGACTGCTCCAGAATGACCGGTAAGTTTATGGAGACGCTCTCCCGAGCGAACGTCCCACACAAGAATGAAACCCTTGACGTCTGCCGTCGCTAGCCGTGTTTCGTCATCGCTGTAGGCCACACTCCAGATGTCTTTGGCCGGCGAATCCCTGAGTGTGTTCTTCCAGTCCTCGGCACTCAGGTCGTACCTTCGAAGCGGCGCCGTGACTTTTCCGCCGACGGCGAGGGTCTTGCGAGCTTGGTTCCAGGCAATCGCGTTGACCGGCGCAGGGCATGGAATGGTCAGTCGAGGTTGCACCAGGTCCGATAGTTCCCAAACATGGATCGTTCTATCCTCCGACGAGGTGACAAGCGTGCTTTCGGTCTGGTACAACAAGTCCGTCACCGCCTTCGAATGGGCCGCAAACGAGCTCTGTCGGTTCCCTGTATTCACGTCATAGATTGACACTTTGCCGTCCTTTGAGCCACAGGCCAAAGAGGCGTCGGAAGGGTTGAACGCTATCGAAACGATGTTGGTGGCTTTCAGCTCACGACCCTTCTTCGAGCTGGCGGAGAGGTCCCGCACGTGAACTATTCCATCCCCCGAGACCGTGGCAAGATACTGGCCGTGAGGCCCGAAGGCTATGTCTCGGACCGGTCCGTTTGACACCCGAAAGGTCTGCACGGCTAACGCGTGAGGCGATTTCCAGTTCTCCAAGGCAAACTGTTTTTCCGCTGGATAGACCAACACATTGTCGTCAGGATGAAACGCCAAGCCTGTCAAATGGCTCTGGGATCTCCGGACGTCGAACACTTGCCGCCCCGCCTGGGGGACCGACCACACTGTAACCGTCCCACGCAACACGGCCGCCAGATACTCTCCCTTGTGGCTGAACATGATCCCCTTGCACAGGGCATGGTTGACGCTACTGGGAAGATGGAACTGCTCAAGCGTCTTGGTGTTCCAAAACGAAGCCGTTCCCTGTGTGGATGCGGCGAAATAGGTTCCTTTCGGATGGACAGCGAGAGCGTAAATATACGTCCCAGTGTGAATGTTCTGACTACGGAGTTCGTTCAATTCCGGGACGCTCAGAACCCTCACGGTCTCATCCTCCACGGCCCCCCCGACGTAGATATGAGTAGGCCCGGTTTCACTCACCAAAAAGGACAGCGCCTCGATCTCGACACCACAATTCTTGATACTTTTCTTGAGCCTCAATGTCCCGTCGTGAAATTTCCACAAGGCGAGGGCCGATTTATTGACACCTCCACCAACAGCCACGAGGGTCCCATTTGGGTGAAACGCGACAACTTCTCCCTCCACACGGACAGGTTGTTGGGGTTGGGGAATTGGCTTTAACTCACGCTTGCTTTGAGATACTTCCCACACGCGTATCTGTTTGTCGCGAGTGCTGGCTGTGATGATCCACCGTCCGTCTGGACTGAACTCGAGGGAATCGATCTCCCCAACCTCCTGCTGGAAATTAGCGACTTCTTGGAGTGTAGGATAGTCCCAGAGCTTGATCACTCCATCGTACGAAGCCGATGCAATGAGCTTCCCATCGGGTGAGCAAGCCACGACGCGAACCTCCGATTCTTGTTCCGGTGAGTAGACGACCTTCCCCTGGGCCCACCGGTTCAAGAACCTCCATTCCCAGTTCCGCAGGTTCTCTGGGCATTCCTCCAAGACCGTTTTCCCGTGCTCCAACAGTCCTTGCTTCAAGACTATGTAAGCGGTTCCCACACCCAGCCGATATTCGCTTCGTTGAGATTCTGCGAGGGCCGCGCGGGTGAGGCGAAACTGGCGGAGCAGGACGGCCAGGCCAAGGATGGAACCTATTACCAAGACGGCCCATAAAGTGCCGACAACGGGCTTCCGCCGATACGACTTCACGAGTCGAACGCCAATGTGGGTTGGTCGAGCGCGAACCGGTTTCCCTTGTTGGTATCGGTCGAGGTCATTCGCCAGAGCCAGCGCCGTCACGTAACGGTCCTCCGGCTTCTTCTCCATGCTCTTGAGACAAATCGCCTCGAGATCTTTATCGATGGCCCAAGGATTCCGTTCGCGTGGCCTTTGGGGTTGGCATTCCCGGACTTTCTCGAGTATCCGATAGCACACGGCCGGGTCCCTCAGGTCATCCTCCGGTTCGGAAAACGGGAGGGAGCCCGTGGTGAGTTGGTACAAAATGACACCCAGGCTGAAGACATCGACTGCCGAGGACAAGTCTTGCCGCCCCAAGGCTTGTTCGGGAGCCATGTAATTCAGCGTCCCAGCGATTTGTCCGTGTTGTGTGGTGCTCCGATCCTGAGTGGCTTTGTCGTTCGCATCGGGCTTGGAGTTCTGAGGACCTCGCCCTTTTTCGGACTTCGTCTGGATTGGGATGGCCAACCCAAGATCCGAAACGTAGGGAGTCCCTTTCTCGTCCATTAGGATGTTGCTTGGCTTCAGATCCCGGTGAATGATTCTCCTTTGGTGGGCGTGATGAACGGCATCGGCGATGGTCGCAAGGAGTTTTGCGATCTTTGCTTTGCGCTCACGAATGTCTTGGCGAGAGTACACGTTGCCTTTCTTGTCCTTTCGGCTTTTCTTCCTCAGCTGGGGCAGTTGGTATTCGTCCAAACGTGTGCCAACTGTCCCCCCCTCGATGAGCTTCATTGTGAAGTAGGGGCGGCCGTGGTGATCATCGACCTCGTAAATCGGGATGATGTGGGGGTGATCGAGTCTCGCAACACTTTCCGCTTCACTCCGAAACCTTTGCAGATCGGTCATCGTGAGGATCTGATCCGTGCGAATCATTTTCAACGCCACGATCCGGTTGAGTTTCAGATGTTTGGTCTTGTACACAATCCCCATCCCACCTCGCCCAATCACTTCAATCAATTGGTAATCACCGAACAACCCAGGCGGGACTTCCGAATGAACTGGGTGGAGAATCGGTGGTCGCACTGGTTCGTACCAATCGTCCAGCAAGTCCTCGTCTTCCAAGAATTTCAGAAGCTCTTCGCGTAAATGAGGGTACCGGCCCAAGAACGCCTCGACTTCGGGTCGTTCGCCGTTCTCGACGGCTTGGAGATACCAGAGCACGGCATCTTCGAGATCTTCGGAAGTGTTCGGTTCGTAGGGTTCGGTTGGTCCCTCGTGCATGCTCAGCCTACTCGTTTTGGTGCAGTAACTTGCGTAAACTTTGGCGACCGCGAAGCAACAACCCTGCTATCGACTTCTCGGTTTTGCCAAGGGTCTCAGAAATCTCGGCCAACGTTCGGCCAAGGAGGTCTTTCTGGATGACCACCTCCCGCTGGTCTTCCGGCAAGAGTTCGATGGCCTTGGCCAACCGGAGCAGTTGTTCCTTTCGTTCGACGTGTTCACTCGGGCTGGTTTGGTCTGCGGCGAGAAACTCGTCGATCCGGACGGAAGATTCCTCCAACCGTTGGAGCGACTGTTCCATGGCCGGGTCACGTTTCCCAGCGCGAGCTTCAACGATCTTATCCTTGACGACGTTCCGAAGGATCACTTGCAACCACTTCACGAGTTCGGCTTCCGTCGTCCCTCGGAACTGGGTTTTGTTTCGGACAGCTTTGGTCATCGTTTCCTGGATGAGATCGGAGGATCCGAAACGTTGGCGAAGCTGCGGGTTAAAGTCCATTTGGCGGATCTGAAGGCGAAGGAGCGGCCGGTAGCGATCCAGTTCCCAGTCAGGTGTATTTGTCATTGTGTCTTTCACTTCCCAAACTGCCACCTAGGATGCGGACGTGGAGAAAGTACGCAACACGTCCCAACGGCGCAGCAGTTATGAGGAGCTGTATGTCTGTTCCGTAACTTACGAGTTCGGCAACACTATTAAGGGGTAGGACGGAATTTCGAAATCCAGACCCCGCCGAATTTTCAATTTTTTCTAGTTTTTAAGGGAGATAATTCAGAGTAATCCAAAAGCGCCCAGTTTGCCACCTTCATTCCGGGAAAATCTCCGGTCTCCATGTCAAATTGCCACGGACACGAACTGGTGGGTCGGACGGGTGTTTCGTCTTTGAGACCGCACCGTGGTTGGGCGAGATGAGATACTTTCGAAAGAATCTCACAGTAGCGTTTTGAGCATCCTGGGCATCCTTGCCGAATGGGTCGGTGCGAAAAAGATGTCGTTGCCCTTTGTAGATGCGTGTTTCGTGCGGCACATGTAACTCATCGAGTTTCCGGGCTAATCGACGAGCTTCGCTGACGGCCACCACCTTATCGCATTCGCCATGAACAATAAGCGTCGGTGGAAGGATCTTCGTTTGGCGATAGTACTCCTTGGGCATTCCTCCAAACCACTCCGCCACAGCACGGACCGGCAAGTTACGTTCCATCGCCACGGACATCGTCAGATAGCCACCCAGAGAGCAACCCATGAGCCCGATGCGGTCTCGTTGCACTCCTTTTTGTCGAGAAGCGTAGAGCACGGCTTCGCGAACCGTTTCCTGCCAGGCGAGGAAATTTTTGCGGTTCAGCTCCTTCTTCCCGACAGACTTCGTTCCGGTCCGATCCAAGTAATGAACCAAGAAAACAATAAACCCTTTCTTTGCCGCGGCTCGGGCAGCCAGCCGATAGTAGATCCCAGAGACACCAAGGCCGGCGCTTCCATGAACCAATACGATGGTTGGATGGGGGTCGGAAGTCAAAGGATCAAAACGCTCGACCCGAATTGTTTTGGAGCCAACTCGAAAGCCATTCTTTGGGAACGACTCACGCTGAACGACATGCGTTTTCTTGCTGGACAGTCTCTTGCATCGGACTGGCTTCTGGACTTTGGGAGTCGGTACACGCGATGCGTGAGATTGCTGATCAAGGTGGACAACAGGAGTGTCCTTTTGGGCGACTCGTGGTGGCCTCGGTGCTTGGATTGCTTCGCCAAGCAAGACATGGAGTTGGGCGCAGAAGGCGACGACGAGGAAGAGAATTACACCAACCGAGATACAACGACCTCCCGAAACTATATTTTTCCTTGAGGCAGACTGTTTCTGTCCAACCATGGGTAGATCTCCGTGTTTGTATTTTTGTTGAGTGGGTTATTCGTTAGGACGGAATCCTCCCTTCCATCACTCGCAGTTTTTTCGATTTGGTCGTCTCTCATTTGTGTGAATTCCAACAGCCATCGTCCTGCCTGCAAATCGAAATGAGAAAAATGATCGGCGTCGGGGTTGCACTGTGTCCGAGTCCATGTCACTTTCAACGGAACCAAACGCTCACTTTTCGAAGAAGTTCCCGACATGTCTTTACGAACCATATTTCTCGTGCTTTTCTTGTCTGAACGTTCGCAAAGTTTTGTGTTTTTTTGTACACTTGTTTTTTTTGCACACACTCCGGGTGTTCAAGCGGCCAAATTCGCCCATTTTTTCAGCGTCTGAACCATTTCTATCAACTCCGACTCGTCTGCAGAGTTAGTCCTAAAATAAGCGAACCCGGTGAGAGTTCACATCGCCAGAAGTAACCATTCGGTAAAGCCGTGGGCGCACAGATGCGAAGAGGTTTTCAAAAC
>CAYRFQ010000162.1:0-10098 GCA_964423615.1 uncultured Alcaligenaceae bacterium
ACTTCGACGAACGAAACGCCAGCTTCGACGAGACGGCGAGCCATCAAGCAGCTTTGGCCGAACCGGCTTGTGCCGTATCGGCGACGCGTTTGCTCGGACTCAAGGGTGACGTCGAAGGCTCGACGGCCACGATCTCGCATCAACGAGACGGCTCGTTGGTAAGTCGTTCGGTGGGCAGCACCGATATTGCTTTGGTACGTTCGGTTGAAGCCAGACTCGAGTTCTTGAAGGAGGCCAAGACGATTGTCCATTTGGGTTCGCTCGACGTAGGCAGCGAGGTTTTCGACGCCACGAGCAGGATCACGAACGACGAGCGGTTGGTGGGCAGCACCCAGGAACCCCGAACCCGATCCGTTGGGCGTGTTGCCGATGCACACGTAGTTGGGCAGCGGGTTGGTGTCGTCGCCGATTTCGTCCGAAGCGATCGAACCGATACTTGGATACGCCAGACCGCCGACGCCCTCGCGGTAGCCGGTGTGCATGAAGTGCTTGGCTCGACCGTGGGCTCCTTCGCCTGTGCTCATGCCGCGAATCAAGGCACCGCGATTCATGACTTGAGCGATTTTCGGAAGGTGCTCGCTGATCTTGATGCCAGCGACGTTGGTGTTGATTTCCGAGAACTCCCCGGCGTGTTCTGTGCCGGGTTTCAAATCAAACGTGTCCTTGTGGCTGGGACCGCCGTCCATCCACAAAAGGATACAGGCTTTGTGATTCTGTTGTCGTTGTTCGGCCGCCCGAGTCGCGAGAATGTCGAGCCATCCTGACATGCCAGCGCCGAGGACACCAGCAGCCGAGAGTTTCGCAAAATCGCGACGAGTCAGTCCGAGTTCGGGAATCATGTCACGCATGGGTGAAGTCTCCAGGATGGCAGGGTTTTGCAGCTCTGTTCGTCACGCCCCTGCCTCGATTGGTGGTAGGTTTTTATGTGGTTAGAAAAGTAAATTTCGGTTGATTAAAAGTATTTTGGGAGCCACATTCGTGGGCCGAACTTTCCTCACTCCAAGCCCTTCTTTCGTCAATGAGAAGAGGATAGGTGAGGGTTCCGAAGTATTAATGATTCGTCGCAAATTCGCTTGACTGGATCAAGGCCCACGCGATGTCCGTGTACGCGGTCCTGAGGGCTTGAGCATTGGAGCCGTGCTTGTTCAGGAATTGGGTCATCCGCGTTTTTTCGGCTTCGGTCGGTCGTCGCGACAAAGTCGAGAGAAACAGGTGTTCGACAACGCCTTCAGGGGTGTCGGCCGCCTTCATGGCCTTCATGGCCGTGTACATGGGGTTGAACTGTCGGGCGTTCATCAGCGAGAGTACTTGTGGAATGCCAGCTTGGTACTTCGTTGGGTCGAATCCGCTGTCGCTTTGGAAGAAGGCGACGAACCGATCGCGTAGAACGTTACCTCGACGATAGTTCTTGTTCTTTCGCTGTCGCTGGAGGGCTTTTTTGCGAGCGTTCTTCCTATCATCGGTGACGATGACCTGCTCGAGCGAATCGTAGAGTTGTTCGGGGGTGAGTTGGCGAACAAGGCTTCGGCAGAACAAGTCATTTTCTTTGGCGTTATTGCCAGTCGGTCGACTGCTTCGCTGGTAGGTCTCACTGAGACAGATCGCGCGGATCATGTACTTGAGGTCGAAGTCATTAGCTTTCGCTTGCTCTGCCAGTGCGTTGAGTAGTTTCGGATGGCTCGCGGGGTTGTCGGCGTGCATGTCGTCGACCGGGTTGACGATTCCGCGACCGATGAAGTGGTACCATAGCTTGTTCGAGATGGCCCGAGCGAAGTACGGGTTGTTTTTCGACGTAATCCAGTCCGCGAGGACGGGCCGGTAGGCTTTTTTGTTTTTCAAGTTGGCCTTGGTCCCGGCCAAGAATTGAGCGGGGACAGTCTTTGCAGAAACCGGAAGTTTGCGACGTCGGCGACTTGTGACTCTTTCACTGACGGTCAAGACCTTACCTTTTTTGGCGGCTTGGTTCGGGTTGCCGTTGACGTTGACCTTCATGAAGAACGCGGCCATCGCCCAGTAATCGTCTTGTTTGGTGTCGGTGAACGGATGGTCGTGGCACTGAGCGCACTGGAGTTGGACGCCCATGAACAACTGTGAAACCTTGTCAATCATCTTGTCCGGAGTAGGGTTGGCGACGAAAAAGGTGATCGCGGTGTTCTTGTTGATTGGACCGCTAGCGGTCACGATTTCATGAACGACCTTGTCCCAGGGAGTATTGTTGTTGAGCTTCTGGGCCATGTATTTTTTCATGGGCTCATCTTGGAGTCGACGATTGTTCGAGAGCTTCGGCAACATGGCGTTCGTCCAGATTTCTCCGAAGTGCTTGCCGTAGCGAGGGTCTTCGAGCAGTTCGTCGATGAGTTTGGCTCGCTTGTTCGAGTCCTTGCTGTCGAGGAACTGGGCTACCTTTTCCGCAGTCGGAATGACGCCCAAGATGTCAAGGTGAGCCCGTCGGATGAACTCGGCATCCGTACAACGACCTGAGATATCGACTTCGAACTCTTTGCATTTGGCGGCAATGTTCGCGTCGATGACTTTGGCCAACTCTGTCGGAGGGAGTTGGACCTTGGCCGCTGGGTTTTCGGCTCCTTGGGCTGCCGCATGGCCCAAACAGATGAGCATGACACCAAAGACACTGCGAAATGCGATCCGGAGACCGGAAAGTGTCGATTTGGCTGAAACGAAGGAGGAATTCTTCATTCGTTGAGTCTCCGCCCTTTTCCCTGGTATGACGATATGGCAAGACCGTTAACAACCCGATGTCGTTTCCACTCTTACCGAGGTAGGTCTAAGCTGTTGCGGTAGAAGGTCCGGTATTTGCAAAGAAGATGTAGCAGGTGGTTAACCAATCAACGACAGAGGTAAGTGGTTAGTCGTGTTTGGATATCAGTTACGGGATGAATTCGATTTCCAGACCATCCCGATTTTAACACCTGTTTCGTAGGTTGGTTCTGAAAAAGAACAGATTTTTTCTCGAATCTTTTCTGGATGGGAAAAATTGCAGAGTGGGTAAATTTGAAAAGGGTACAGGGAGCTATATTCAACCCTCGACGCCGTTGTCGACAGTCAGATCAGTCTGTGTGCCCCGTGCGGTGTGATGTGAACGAAAGAGTGCCGTTGGTGTTTCCAAGGTCTTGAATTATCGGATTGTATCGATTTTATGAACAATGACGAGGCGCTAATTCCTATCATCATAAGGTCGGAATGTGCAAAGAGAACTTCGAGGAGTTCAAAATCAGGGGTGAAACTTGCGATTGGCTAGTCTCTAGTCAATGCCGTTTCCATAAACTACCGAGGTTTTTGGAGATATGACAATGAGATTGGTCAAAAGGGCGAAAAACGAGTGCCTTTTTGGTACTGCTAGCATACAGCTTGATGCTAGTTTGTTATTGTCTTGGTTCTGGATCTAGCCCTACGAGTGGGTCGTCGCAAGGCTCTGATGGGCGTTGGAATCTTGCAGGTTCCGGAACTCCTCGGATGTGTCGCGACACTTTTGGAACCGTAGTTTAGATCCTGGACAGACTTGACGACTTCTGGTGTGCGCCCGTCACCTTACCGTTTGTCCGAAAATGTGTAGATTTGATCAGTAACATTATACCCTTGTTCCCAACTGTGACGGCACCATGCGAATCTTACTCGGTAGCGGCGGATTTCGAACCCAAGAGCGAATCGACTTTTTGGCGTCTCGAATGAAGGATTTCTTTGGTGACATCCCCTCTTTACTTTTTGTGCCTTACGCACTGGCCGATCATGACCGTTACGTTGCGGAGATGACAGAGAAAGGGATCAACGCTGGCTATCACCTCTTCGGTATTCATCTAAAGGATGACCCGAAGGAAGCCATAAAAGACGCACACGGACTTTTCGTCGGTGGAGGCAATACATTTCGGCTTTTGAAGACGCTCTATGATCTGGAATTGGTCGAATTGATCCGCGAACGCGTTACCGAAGGAATGCCTTACCTGGGGATTTCTGCTGGGGCCAACATCGCGAGTCCGACGATCATGACGACGAACGACATGCCAATCACTCAACCACCGAAGTTCGAGTCCCTTGGCCTGGTCCCGTTTCAGCTCAATCCACACTACTATTCCGGTAACAGTTATGTGAAAGTAGACGGGGAATATCATCCCCACTTCGGGGAAACGCGCGACGATCGTATCCGCGAGTTTCACGAGTTGAACGACACTCCTGTAGTTGGGCTCTGGGAAGCAGGCACCCTTCGGATCGAAGACAAAACCATGACGTTGGATGGCGCTCCGGCCAAGCTTTTCCGCAAAGGCAAAGATCCTGTCGATATTAAACCACCGGCCAGTTTTCCATTGTAGTTGAGAGTCGAGAGACAGGAAGTCAGGAGTCAAGGGACCAGAGTCAAATTGTCTTACTCGGGACTCTCAGAAAGGAAGTCGAATCAATGAGTTGGCGTCCGGAATTTGGAGCTTGGTTGGAAGGTGACAAAACGAGGTTTCGCATCTGGGCACCTGGAGTCGAGAGGCTCGATGTCGTGATTTATGCCCAAGAGGATGTGAAGGAGGTCGTGCCTTTGGAGGCATCAGGCGACGGCTTCTTCACCGCTTGCACCGACAAGGCCGCTCTCGGCACACGATACAAATATCGTATCGACGGTGGAGAGGCCTTTCCGGATCCGGCTTCCCGGTATCAATCAGACGGAGTTCATGGTCCTTCCATCGTTCATGCTCCTGAAACTTATCCGTGGCAAGATTCCGAGTGGCCAGGCGTCCGGTACGAGGACCTGGTGATTTATGAACTTCACCTCGGGACATTCTCGCCCGAGGGAACGTTCGCTGGAGCGATGGGAAAACTCCAATACCTCAAAGACCTTGGAATTACTGCCGTCGAGTTAATGCCAGTGGCGGACTTTCCTGGAGACCGTGGGTGGGGTTATGACGGGGTTCAACTCTTTGCCCCCGCAAGGTGTTACGGAACGCCAGAAGATCTCCAACGCTTAGTGGATCACGCCCATCAACTTGGTTTGGCCGTGTTGCTCGACGTTGTTTACAACCACTTCGGTCCGGACGGGAATTATCTGGGAGTTTACGGCCCTCATTTCGAGTCGACGAAACACAAATCTCCCTGGGGGGCTCGGCTGAATTTCGATGGCGAGCATAGCGACAAGGTTCGTGACTTCTTCATCAACAATGCGATTTACTGGCTCGACCAATTTCACTTCGACGGACTGCGGCTCGACGCCACACAAGCCATCATCGACGACAGCCCCCAACATTTTCTCGCCGAGCTAACGACCCGAGTGCGCGAGACCCTTCCGGATCGCAAGATTCATCTAATTGCGGAAGACCCCCGTAACATGGCTCGCATGCTTCGACCCGTCGCCGAAGGGGGCTATGGGCTCGATGGTGTTTGGGCCGATGATCTTCATCACCAGACGCGTTGTTTGCTTGCTGGAGACAACGAAGGCTATTACCAGGACTTCAGCGGGACGACCGAAGACTTGGCAACGACGATTCGTCAAGGTTGGTTCTTCACAGGACAGGAGTCGGTCTACCTTGGGCAACCGCGAGGCACTGATCCGACGGGACTGCCGCCTCGTGCGTTCTTGGTTTGTATTCAGAACCACGATCAGATCGGCAACAGAGCCTTCGGTGAACGCCTCCATCACCAGGTTGACCTTGCAGCGTATCGGGCCGCTTCGGCGATGCTGTTGTTCCTTCCGGGAACGCCGCTGCTGTTTATGGGGCAAGAATGGGCCGCGTCGACTCCCTTCCGATTTTTTGCAGACCACAATGAAGAACTAGGGAAGCTTGTGACGGCGGGCCGACGCGAAGAGTTCAAACATTTCTCGGCGTTTTCGGACCCCGAAAAGCGGGAAACTATTCCCGACCCTCAGGCGTTCGAAACGTTCAAAGCGTGCCGTTTGTTATGGGACGAAGTGAAATCGTCACCGCATGCTGGCATCCTCGAACTCTATAAAAAACTGCTCCAACTTCGACGGGATGAGCCCAGTTTGTACGATTCGAATGCTGAGTGTGTCGCGAGTGCTGTAAACGAGAATGCTCTGGCAATTTATCGGAAGGCAACCAATGGAGACTCGCTGTTGTTGGTATGTCAGTTTCGTGGAGCAGGTGAAGTCACGCTCGGGGGCATTCCCAATTTCGATACCATCTCAAAACTAGCGTGGGAACTCGATTTTGCAACAGAGGGCACGCCTTTCTCGGAAGGTGCTGGGCCTAACCTCGAACAGTTTGTTGGGCAGAAAATCATTCGTTTTCCCGGACCAATGGGAGTCATTTTCCGAGCCAGTTCTTGACGGCGTCTTGGCGTCTCGTCGACCGAATAGCCTGCTTGTGTCCGTTTGGATTTTTCCCAACTTGCGGTCCGCAACGACCCACTTGTTGCTGTGACGTTTTCGACCCTTGACTTTCTTGCCTGCGTCATAGCCCTTTTTCCCCTCCGACTTGGGTTGTCTTAACACTTTGCGAATCGACACATCCGGCACTGGGTGTTGGCTCTCGACCTTGTTGTTCGCGTACGGCTTGAGTCAAGGTTTGGTGGATCGCATCGATCGTGCCATCGTCGCGCCATCGGCCAAAGTAATCGTAGGCTGTGCTCTTGGCCACCAAATCATGAAGGATCATGTCCCATTGGCAGCCTGTTTTCAGGACATACAAAATTGTGTTGAGGACTTCTCTCAGATCGACAGTCCGAGGCCGACCTCCGGTCTTGGCGGGCGGGAGAAACTCACGAATACTTTCCCACTGGCTATCAGTCAAATCCGTCGTATACGAAGCACGTTGAGAAGTCGATATAGAACTGGCCACAGAAAAGAGTTGCAAATAGTCCGGTAGCAAAATCTTAGGGAAACCATGCTTTCCGGATGCTCAGCGTCTTCCCACCAACGAACACCATTCTCGACTTGCCCATAATTCGCCGCCGGGTCATACTGATCGGTACTGTGTGCCGGATGTCTGACGGAGTAGAAGCAACTACCCGGTGCCCCTGAGCAAGGAAGACCCATGAAACGCACTTTTGGAATCGTGTGCCTGTTTCTCTGCGCCTGGCCGCCTGCTGTGGTGGCCCAATCGAGTCGTAACACATCGACCTTCGCCGAGTCAGAAGCGGGGAAGGTCGGTGCGGCTCCAGAAACATTCATGCATCCCGACACGATCGCGTACTTTCGCTACGACGGGATGGCCTCACACCGCAAAGGGTTCGAAAAGACGGTTCTTGGAAATCTCTTGATGAATGAACTCTCCGAGTTCATCCATCACCTCGGGGAAGTCCTCGACAAAGCTGCGAAAAAGCAACTCATTGACTCGGCTCCGGAAGCTCCTTCGAAACTCTTTCGCTACTTTCTGGAGAACGGAGTTGTTGTTGGACTGCAAGTCCAAGGCAAGTTGAAGACGTATGAAGCCGAGTTCGTTATGAGCTTCCCGAACGGAGCGAAAAGACAAAACCGCGAGGCCGTGATCTCGATGGTCAAAGCGTTCCTCGAACGGCCGAAGGTGGAGAAAGAGGTGTTCACGTGGCCGAAGGTGGAGAAAGAGGTGTTCACGCTCGTCCGAGGAGGCCGTACAGTGAACGGCATCCGGTTGAAAGACGCTCATTCGTCGAGCGAACTGACCTATATGGGTTGGTGGGAGGAAGGCGACGACATCATCTTGGCTGTTTCCACAAAGAAACTCGAGGGGCTCGTTGCTCGTGCGGATAGGAAGGCTCCCAACTTGCTCGGGTCGAAACGGTTCAAGAAGTTTCGCAAGGACAATGGTTACGAGACGGTCGCCAGCGGGTTTCTGGACATCGAACAGACTACGCAATTACTCGTCAGCGCCAACGAGATGACTCTGACGAACTTGAAAGAGCGACTCCAATTGAAGTTGATGCTCACACGGCTGGGTGTCTACGACTTGAAGATGGGTACCTTTCACTTTGGGTTCCAGGACAAGTATCTGCGGACCACTTTGGGACTGGAACTCACCAACGCCAAAGAACGACGAGGACTTCTTCGCCTCGTTTCGGCTCCGAAGAAACTCGATCCCAAGACGTTGCCGCCGATTCCTGAGGATGCGACGTTGGTGGGCATTCACCATTTCGATTGGCTCGAAATTTATGACGAGGTCACTCGGCTGTATCAGCTCGTGGAAGTGGCCAGTAAACTCGGAGGGGGCGAACAACTCCAGGGGCTTCCCAAGTCCCCAGGCGAATTCTTGGACAAGGCACTCGGCTTCGACTTCCGCAATGATTTTCTGGCGGCCCTCGATCCGTTGACGGTGACGTACCGGGCTTATTCGGAAGGGCCGTTCTTCCTGGGCCGAGCGATTGCCGTGAAAGTCAAAGACGAAAAGAAACTCCAAAAGGTCATCGACAAGTTGCTCGGACTTGCGAACGAACAAGTGGCTGGTAGCCAGGTCCAGGTGATGTCTCGGAAGTATCACGACGGAATGATTCACGTCCTACGTGTCCCAGAAATGCCAGTAGCTCCAAGCTACACGTTCCATAAGGGCTGGTTCGTCGTGGGTATCAGTCCAGTCATCCCTCAAGGCTTCATCTTGCGGTCGGACGAACGCCTCGAGCGTTGGCAGTCGCCTGACGTGTTGAAGAGGGCTATTGCCAGTGGTAAGAAGACTGGGAACAAGAATACCCGGCTTGGTTTTATTCGGGTGACTGACCCCGGGCCGATGCTTCGGACGATCATGCCGCTGGTGCCTATTCTCATCGCAGCGGCGAACAGCCAGGTCGGTCCGGCGGACGGAATCGATCTTTCGAAGGTGCCGCACCCAAGCGTCCTCACCAAGGACCTTACGCCGAACGTGAGCTTGTTCTTCGACGACGGAGACGGGCTGCGCATCGAGTGGTACACAACGGTCCCGTCACCGAACTTTTCGTCTCTGTATTTCCTGGCGGCGTTGGGCGACCTCACTGCAGGTTGGGAGCCATTGCAGCGTACTCCTGATCTGGAAGGACCCGGTCGGGTTCCTTTCGAAGGCTCCAGAACTCCATTCAGTAGTTCAGGCGGTTGGATGCGATCAGAACCGAATTCGACAGCGACCTATCCAGATGGCAGCTTGGTACGTCCAGGTTCGGTGACAAACGTGCCCCCTTATGGTCCCTATCCATCTGCGGGCCCCTCTCAACCTGGGGCTTATCCTTCTCCCGCGGTACATACAATGCCTTCGCCGCCAATCTATGGTGTTCCACCACCCTCAGGAAGCGAGGTGACTCCTGTGCCGGGTTCGAAACGCACAGGTAAGGTCCGACCAAACACGACGGGACCGACAGGAACGATGGCACCGACTTATCGTCCGCCGGTGATTCGGTTGTTGGCACCAGTCAGTTTGAAGGTAGCGGGCTGGAAGAAGTAAAGAGTTCAATTTTCAGACAAATGAGAGCGGTTCGCGTTTGTGTTGGGTACGTGCCAAATGGTACCTACGGCCAAGAACAAAGGACACGCATCAGGAGTGCGACATGTTCCCTACTCTCGAATCTCGTTCGGACATTTTGAAGATGCTCGAAGAGATGGTCGAATCCCGAAAGGGTATTCTCGATCAATGTCAAGGTCTCAGCCAGGAGCAACTCAACGACCCGGTCTATGAGGGAACCTGGTCGGTGCTCCAGAATCTCCAACACCTCGCGTGGGCCGAGGAATTCATGTTGGCTTGGATTCTCAAACGACCACAACCTTTGCCCGAAGCCGAGATTCCTGCCGAACCGGAAGCTGATTTGGGTCGGGTCACTCGAGCCCTTGACGAAGCTCATGCTGCCGTCATTGCGTTCGTGAAGAGTCATCCCGAGGAGGTGCTCAAGGAACGATGTGAGTACGTGGCCCATCGCGGGCCGCAAACGGTGGGTGGGTTACTCTATCACATCGTGGAGCATGAGATCGGACACCGAACGTTCGTACTTCACAAATTGCGAAAGTTGAAAGGTTAGAGCGGTTAACGTTCGTGTTGGTTCCAGTTCGGAGTCGCGGAACTCCTGAGCCCAAGTGCGCTCTTCTCGAGATAGGATTGCAACGGAATCCTTCCGGTTCCACTGCGTTTCCCGCTTCGCTCGGCTTTTGGGGCTTTCTCCCCTCGGGCGGTCGGATGAATAAGAGTCGTGATTGTGTTGGTTCTTTGAGTTCCG
>CAYRFQ010000163.1:0-9920 GCA_964423615.1 uncultured Alcaligenaceae bacterium
CGAATGAGGACCTGCGTCGGTCGGATCGACCGGAAGCAGTGAAGAGCCGAAAATGTCAGCGATTCCCGGCACGATTTTTGTTTGTACACTACATTTATAATGTCTTAAATGTGCGTATTAAGAGGTTTCTGCCATGACAAAATTCATATGGCGTGCATCTGAAGGTCTGCGATATGCTTTCAAACTCTTGAGCTTGTACACTATCTGCAAGCGCGAAAACCCAAATTCGTAAGTACCTGTCAATTCACGACTTAAGATCGTGCCGGAAATCGCTGCGAAAATGTAGCGTTTAGAGCAGATTTGAGTGAGCTCAAGTCAGCGTCAACGAAACATCTCTGTCTACACCGTCACAACCGCTGGAACCTTGCAAAGAGCTCCAACGCTGACAAAACGCGCAAACTTCCGCGGTATGGGCGGACCGCGGAAGTTAGATGCGGTAAATGACCATGGTTAGATCGAACCCCCGCACGGACTGATTACTTTCCGCAATAGGTCCCATCACTCCCAGCGCACACAAGGCTTTTTGTCATCCTCTCACGCCAGAGGCGAAGTCGTGGTGGCGAGATCTGTGCTTCTGTCAAGTGTAGGATTCGCCCTTTTGGAACGGTCTCGTGACTCACGATTCTGGCCACTCTAGTATTCCGCGCAGGCTTTTTTGTCGGTGTAGAGAGTGAAAACATGGGATGATGAATGGGAAACAAGATAAAAGTCAAACAACAAACCATCGAGACTTACCATGAGCGAAATCACTCAAATCCTCTCTGACATCGAGAAAGGTGATCCAACGGCTGCCGACCAACTCTTGCCACTGGTGTACAACGAGTTGCGGGAATTAGCAGCCGGAAACCTTGCCCAGGAGTCTCCTGGCCAAACACTTGAGGCCACGGCCTTGGTTCACGAAGCCTACGTCCGTTTAGTTGACACTCAGACGGTACAAAATTGGAACAGTCGTGGGCATTTTTTCGCAGCAGCAGCCGAAGCGATGAGACGGATTCTGATCGAGAAGGCGAGACGGAAAAACGCCGACAAGCACGGCGGTGGGTGGCAACGCCAAGATTTCCTGGAAACCGAATTGGCTCTCGAATCGAGCGGCGAGGCCTTTTTGGCAGTCGATGAGGCGCTTCGCAAGTTAGCGTCGATAAAACCAGAAATTGCCCGGGTGATTGAAATGCGATTCTTTACCGGATTGAAGTTGGAGGAAATTGCTGCAGCCCTCCAGTTATCCGAACGGACAGTCTATCGTCACTGGGCTTATGCCCGCGCCTGGTTACGCCGCGAACTTGATCGACTCGACTAACAAAGGTGCTAATTGGTTCCAATTTTCTCGAAAATTCGTGTCAGGTTTTCGCAAGTAATTTCGCACTGTCTATTGAACCCGAAGCTCTCAAAGCCCCTGGTGCTGCGATGAACCCACAGAGAGTGTCCGAGCAATCGATTTTTCTCGAAGCCATCGAAAAGGAAGAATCCGAGCGAGGGGCGTTCCTGGATGAAGCCTGTGGAGATAACCACCAGATTCGCGCCGAAGTGGAGGCCCTACTCGCGGCTCACCGGAAGTTACCTAGATCGAACAACGATGACCTCGCCTCCCCACCAACATTAGACGAACCCATCACTGAACGTCCCGGTACACTCATCAACCACTACAAACTCCTCGAACAAATCGGCGAAGGTGGTTTTGGTGTGGTCTTCATGGCCGAGCAGACCGAACCGGTCAAACGCAAGGTGGCTTTGAAGATTCTCAAGCCCGGAATGGACACCAAACAAGTTGTGGCCCGATTCGAGGCCGAACGCCAAGCTCTGGCGGTTATGGATCATCCCCACATAGCTCGTGTCTACGATGGCGGAGCGACGGAATCGGGCCGCCCCTATTTCGTCATGGAATTGGTCAAGGGGGTGCCAATTACCCAATTTTGTGACCACCACAAACAACAGACGTGCGAGCGGTTGCAGTTGTTTCTCCAGGTGTGTCAAGCGGTCCAACACGCTCACCAGAAAGGGATCATCCATCGGGACATCAAGCCATCGAACGTCATAGTGTCTTCCCATGATGGCACTCCGGTTGTGAAGGTGATTGATTTCGGGATTGCCAAGGCGATGAATGGCCAACTTACCGACAAGACGCTCTTCACCGGTTTTGCCCAGATGATCGGCACCCCGCTCTATATGAGTCCGGAGCAAGCGGGAATGAGTGACCTGGATGTTGATACCCGCAGCGACATTTATTCGCTCGGGGTTCTGTTGTACGAACTTCTCACGGGAACCACGCCATTTGACAAGGAGCGTCTTAAAAAGGCGTCCTTCGATGAAATCCGCAAGATTATTCGCTCGGAGGACCCCCCTCGGCCTAGTCACCGCATCAGGACCATGGGAGAACTCGCCACAACAGTTTCTGCTCAGCGGAACGCCCACCCTTTCCAACTTGTCCAATCGTTGCGTGGCGACCTGGATTGGATCGTGATGAAGTCCCTGGAGAAAGATCGCACGAGTCGGTATGAAACGACCTTGGCGTTCGCTGACGACGTGCGGCGGTACCTCGACCAAGACCCCGTCACGGCCAGATCGCCATCGACCTTGTACAAGTTGCGAAAGTTCGTTCAGCGGAATAAGTTCCCCGTCATACTTCTGACGCTTGTTTGCGTGGCAACCCTTGCGGTATTGAGCATACTCACGGCGAGCAATCTACGAATCCGACAGGCGTTGCGACAACGCAACCAAGCCATTAAGAAACTCAAAGAAGCCGAGAAGGAGAGGACCCGTCAATTCGCCCGCTCCTTGATCAGTGAGGCACAGTTGCGCCGAAACACTGGTCGCATGGGACACCACCTCGAGAGCCGAAAATTGCTCGCCAAGGCGGCGAAATTACTCCTTTCCTTGCAACCCAACGAGGACACAATTCGCCAACTACGCAGCGAAGTCATTGCGTGTAGTGCTCTTCCCGTGGACCTGCGCCTGGCCAAACGTTTCGACAAAGGTAAGCTCCTCGCGCTTTCTTCGGACTTTTCGATTTATGCCCATACGGACAAGTCCGCCAACATCTATCTACGCCGGACGAAGGACGATCAGCGTCTGGGAATGATTCCGGCATTCGGCGGCAAGTATTATTGGCGAGTTTTGCTCAGTCCGAATAGGAAGTACTTGGCCGTGCGAGTGGCTGGTGGTGGTTTTCGAGTTTGGGACTGGCGAAACCGTCGGGTGGTGCTGAAAACACCAGTGGCTGCGCATTGCGGTGCTTTCGACTTCAGTCCAAACAATCGGCACCTGGCCTTTGGACGGCAAGATAATTCTCTTTATGTGTTAGACCTGACGACAGGTAAAGAACGACCGCAGATCGCTCTGACCGAAGCTCCTGGTCCCCCAAACACCTTAAAGTTTCACCCGGACGGGAAAAAAGTCGCGATCTCATTTCGGAACCACAGGGCTCTCCACGTCTACGATGTGGGGACAGGCCGGTTCATCCAGAGACTATCTCATTCCAGATCCGAGTTGAGCTTCTCAAACGAGGTCCCCTGGAGTCCGGAAGGAAAGTTATTCGCGGCAGATGCCTCCGATGACGTGACGATTTGGGACGCGAGGAGCGGAGAACTCCAGAGGGTACTGAAACGACCTGAGGGAGAGTCCTTGACAGGTAGCAGTTTCTCTCCCGATGGCCAGATGGTAGCTTCTCGCTGCTACGGACTTCTTGGGCGGCTGTTCGATCCCTTTCTCGGTAAGCAACTTTTGGTCATCGGTTCCGGTGGTCCAACACGTTTCCGCTCAGATGGCCGACAACTTGGCTTCTACACTCAGAAAGGCGGAGGTATTTGGGACGTCGTCCGGAGCCAAATCTGGCACCGCATCCCTCTTTCCGTCCCGGGGCAAGATGAACGCCTTGACGTAGCGTTCCATCCTGTCGGAAGACTCTTGGCTTGTGCTGGTGATTTCGGAGTCGTGTTGTGTGACGCCTACAACCCTCGGCAGATCGCTTTGTTGCCCCTACGCCGTTGCGAGAGTGTTCACTTTCACCCAACCGATCACAGCCTGATCACTTCGGGCCAACTTGGCGTCTATCGATGGCCGATCCGCGGTACCGACAATAGCCACCTCCGAATTGGCCGTCCCGAACGACTCGCTCGGTTACCCGCGGTGGATCAGGTCCGGTCTTCGTTGACTCGTGACGGAGGGTTTCTTGCGGTGTTGAGTGGCTCCAAAGTTGTGATTTGTGACCTCAAGGACCGATCTCACAAAGTTCTTGCGGGAGATCACCCACGAGCTGCTTACGTCAGCATTACCCCTAGCGGTCGTTGGATCGCAACGTCCACCTGGCGTGGCAAGGGAGTTCGCATTTGGGACACCAAGACAGGGCGCATCTTGTCCGAGCCGTTGTGGCCATCGACAGGTCACACTAATGTGAAATTCAGCTCCGATGAGAAATGGCTCCTCGCAAGCACCACGGACGAAATCCGAGTCTGGGAAGTAGGGTCGTGGCAGCTATTGCGTCGGTTTCAGACACCGGCCAGGTCGTATTCTCCTTTTTTTGACTTGAGCCCGGACAACAATATCTTGGCCTATCATGTGAAAAAGGGAATTCAGTTGGTCGATCTGACTACCTGGAAACCATTGACGACCCTAGAACCCCCCAATCGACCGAGAAATTTAGGATTCCGATTTGATGCCAAAGGGAATGGACTGGCCGTTGCGAACGTAGCCGTGCATGTCTGGAATCTCCGTCAGATTCGAACTGATCTGCAGTCGCTCGGTCTGGACTGGGGGCACCCGGTTCTCTCTGCGAGGCAAGTGCCGATAGATCACCAACCCCTTTCTATCGATGGAATCTCTGAGGCCATTGCCTTTTGGCACGAAGAGTTCTACCGGGGAGAGGTCCAGCGTCACCCCAACAATTTTGGGGCCGCGCAACGACTCGCGTACATATACGCCAATGGTCCGCTCGCACTGCGGACGCCGAAGAAAGGTCTTCCTCTCGCCAAAAAAGTGGTCAGGCATAGGCCAAACGATGGTTTATCGCTCCACACTCTAGCGCTCGTCTACTACCGCCTGGGGCGTTATCAGGATGCCGTGAGAACACTCAAGAAATGTCTTCGGGTTCATCGCGGCTATGAGGGCTTGGACTACTTGGTTTTGGCCATGTGTCACTATAAACTCGGACAACTCAAGCAAGCCAGAGAATATCACAAGCAAAGCTCGACCTGGCTCCCCCAGAAGGATGCCGAGCCGTATCATTTCTCGCTTAAACAATGGCGGCAACTCCACGCGGAGTTCGCCAGGCTGCTGAACCGCAAACAATAACTCCTGTGCCCACGACCCAGATTGCCTCGAGATTCGACGTCTTCCCGAACACCAAGAAACGGCTAGTGAGTTCCACTAGACAGTAGATGTCTCATCGACTACGCCTCTCCGGGACGCTCAGTCTGCGCGCTCCCCCAGAGGGATAACGATTTCACAGCAGACTGGAGGATTACCCAGCATGTCATCACCATCTAAAGTTTCATCACGACCAAAGCGTTCTACCCACCTGGGCAAACGACGGAACAAGGTGACGTCAGCGAGCCTTTCTTTGGAACTCCTTGAAGATCGCGCTCTCCCAAGTACGGTTACAGTCATGAACCTCAACGACAGCGGACCAGGGTCCCTTCGGCAGGCCATTCTTGATGCCAATTTTACCGACTCCAACGTCGACACAATCGATTTCCATCCGGGCTTGAGCGGCACCATCAAGCTCGATGGAAACAGCGGTCCGTTCATCATCACAGACGACCTCATGATTGATGGTCCTGGTGCAAACGTGATCACCATCAGCGGCAAAGGGGACACCCGTGTGTTTGTTGTCGATGACCTATCGGAGACCAACCTCAATGTCACAATCGAAGATCTCACAATCCGCAGAGGCAATGCGGACAATGGTGGCGCGATCTATAACGCCGAAGGATTGACTCTCTTGGGTGTGACGGTCGAGGACAATGAAGCCATTGCCGAGCCAGGAGTCGGAGGAAAAGGTGGTGCCGTGTTTAACGCGACCGGTGCCATCCTGCATGTGAATACGAGCCACTTCATAAATAATCAAGCCAAAGGCGCGGATGGCACCAGCGCTGATGGGGGAGCCATCTTCAATGCTCCGGGGGCAACGCTTTACGTGACCAACACTCACTTCACTGGGAACCTGGCGAAAGGAGCTGCGGGTAACGAAAGCGTAAACGGGAGTGGCGGGAGTGGCGGAGCCATCACAAACTTGGGCACAACCACTATTGACATCAGCACGTTCACCGCGAACGAGGCCCGTGGTGGAGACGGAGGGACTGGAACGAATGCGGGGAACGGTGCTGGCGGCGCCATCCGAAATAGTCCAGGGAGTTCTCTCACGGTCGCCAACACAACCTTTGTCGCGAACGTTGCACAGGGAGGTGACCGCACCATGAACGCCGGCCAACCCAACGGGAATGCTGGCGGTGGTGCCATCAACAACTTTCGAGCGACACTCACCTTAACTTCGAGCACTTTCAACGCCAATCAAGCGATTGGTGGCAATTCTATCCAAGCGGATGTCAATGGGGGAGTGGCCCTCGGTGGCGCCATCGGGACGTTTTTTAACTCGACGGCAGTCATCAAAACCACGAGCTTCGTCTCAAACGAAGCCATCGGCGGAAATGGAAGCCTTTCTTCTTTCGGTGGACCTGGGGTAGGTGGTGCAATCAGCTATCAGGGTGATGCGTCCGGGTCAGAATTTGTTCTGAAACACAGCGAGGTGATCAATAACAAAGCTCGCGGAGGCAACGGGGGGCTCGGCGGTGCCGGTGGTTTCGGTGGTGGTGTCAGCTCAGAGTTTAACTCGAATGCATTGTTGAAGGACACACACATCGCAGAGAACCAGGCCCTTGGGGGGCCAGGCCAAGAAGGGCGGGGTGGTGGAATTTTCCATTCGGGCGGCACACTCACGATCAAAGACTCCACGGTATCCAAAAACTTGGCGACTGGCGGAGATGCGACATCATCTTCGGACGCAGGGTCTGGTTTGGGCGGCGGACTCGCAAATGATGGAGAGGTCGTTGTCAAAGACACGACGTTCAAGAAAAACACTGCCCGAGGGGGTGACGGAAATGAGTCATGGGTTGCTGGCGATGGCTTCGGAGGCGCGATACATCACGTATCTGCCGAGAACAATGCTGTTGGGGCACCGATGCTCACGATCAAAGACAGCGTCTTGAAAAACAACAAGGCCGTTGGTGGTGTCGGCGGTACCCAAAATAATGGTGGCCGAGGATTGGGTGGCGGTGTCCACGTTAAAGCAGCGGGAGCAACGTTGGTGGACGTGTACCTTACCGGTAACGACGCCTTGGGTGGATCAGGTGCCGTGGGAGGTAAAGGTCGGGGTGGGTCGGTGTTCATCGTGAACACCGACAATGTGACGTTCCGGGACTGTCACATCACGCAGAATAGAGCGAAGGGTGGGAAAGGAACGGACCAGGATGGAAAAGGAAAGGGAGGTGGCCTTTTCATCCGGAACTCCACAGTGACGTTCCACGACACAGACGTCCTCGACAACGGCGCCTCAACGGAAGGTGACGACATCTTTGCAAAGAATAGCACTCTCGTGATTGAGTAACTGACCTTTGATTTAGTTCTCTGACAGAGTGCGAACTGGTGGAGCGTGAATCTCTCCTTCGCAAACGTACTTCCACAAGTTTCATTTACGGCCAGGAACCAACAGTTTCCGGAGTTCTGACCGAGTGCGCCGGTGGACACGCTCCCGGTGCGTACTTTCCTTTTCTGCTTTTTGAGGATTTTTATCATGAACAAACCTACTTTCCGATCCAAGAAACGGTCTCCCTTTTGGCCCCGAGTTGAGATGTTAGAGGACCGCGCTGTTCCGGCTTCGTTGCTGGTCACCAATCTCAACAACGATGGAGACGGCTCCCTCCGTGCAGCCATTGCTCTGGCTAATGCCGACCCAAATCCGGACCTTATTCGTTTCGCAAGGAGACTTCGAGGGACGATCCATCTCGAAGAAACGTTGAGAATATCCCAGGACGTAACGATCAAAGGACCAGGAGTTCGCCGTATCACGCTTAGCGGGGAGGGCGAATTCCGTGTCCTCCGTATCGACGACGGCACGTTGGACACGATAGACGTAGCAATTCAAGATCTGACAATCACGAATGGTTTGGCGACCGACAACGTTCTCAACCCAAGGCCTGATGAAGGACTTCAGGACCGCGAGACCAACGTGACAGGCGGAGGTGGTCTTCTGAACGTGGGAGAAAACGTCCGTCTGAGTCGGATGCGTTTCACCAACAATCAAGCGTATGGTGGCGAAGGAATTGGGACTTTTGGTCTCGACGCTGTAGGTGGTGCGATAGCCAACCTCTTCGAAGGAACGATGACTGTCACCGCCAGCACTTTCGTGGGCAACAAAGCCGTCAGCGATTTTCAGGTGGCCTTGGGAAATGGAGTGTTCCAAACCCCCGATGGCCTTGGTGGTGCCATTGGCAACGCGGCGAGGTCGACTCTCACTGTGATCGATAGTGTCTTTCTCCAGAACGAAGGATCCAGCCCCACGGGTTCCGGAGAAGGGGGAGCTGTTGCGAACGAGAATGGCAGTTCTCTCACCATCCGAGGTAGCCGTTTCCAGAACAATCTGGCGCAAGGAGGGGACAACATCACAGGTTTTGGCGGTAGCGGTGGTGCCGCAGCGGGGGGAGCGATCTTCAATACCGACGTGCCATTGTACGACAACCTCAATCCGACTCCCGCGAATCTCCAAGTGGTTTCCAGCCTCTTCGATGGCAACGAGGCCATTGGGGGCAACGGCTCGTTGCAGGCCCTAGGGAGTCTCAGCGGGAATGCCTTTGGTGGGGCCATTGGGAACGTCGAAGGCGCTTCGATCGAGATTCGCCACACACGCTTTGTCAACAATCATGCCTCCTCGGGCCTGGGAAGTAACGGCGGTGGTGTCGTTGGGGGAGCTGTGGCTAACGTGATCGGTGATGCTGTCGTCCACTCCAGTTCTTTCGGGAGCAATACTGTGAAAGCCGGAGATGGTGATCCAGACGGGGATGGAGTAGGGACCGGTTTTGGTGGGGCTGGAATTGGTGGTGCCGTGGCAAATCTCACGGGCACAATGAACGTTACCTCCAGCAGATTCTTGTTCAACGTGGCTCGTGCAGGAGATGGTGTTCTGGGTTTCGGCAGCACGGGCGGAGCTGTTGCGAATAACTTCGGTGGCCAGGTTGTCATAGCCAACTCCACAATCCTCATGAACCAAGCGATCGGCGGAGACGGAATCATTGGGAGTGATGCACGCGGTGGTGGCATCCTCAACGGTGGCAGTGCCTTCAACGTTTTCACAGGAGCCGAAACTGCCCCACCCACAATGGAGTTAACTGGGAGTGTCGTGATTGGCAACAAGGCCATCGGCGGCGAGGGCAGCGAAACCGGTGGGCAAGGCTTGGGCGGAGGCGTTCATTTGGCTACGGGTGGCATCGCAACGCGGGTTTCAACCCTCATTCTTGGAAATTTCGCCTCTGACGAGGACGACAACGTCTTCGGTGAGTTCGAAATTTGAAAGCGTGAGTGTTTGTAGTCGAGGTTGGAATCGAGCACCTGACGCTTTGGAGGGGAGCCGAACCCACGACAGGCCAGCACTGTCCGGCCTTTTCACTGAGATGAGCTACTACCGGGACTGATATGGGGCGGCTTGAGGCAACGGTCCACTGTGGGTTGGGCTCGAATTCGCATCCGATGGAGATTTGAGATTTCTAGGTTTCCAGAACCCAGAGATGCTGTAGGATCACTCCAATTTGAGACTGCAGCACCCTTTTCATTGGGTTGCTTTGGTAGCTTGAGAAACTTCGTCGGTCTGATCGACCTGAAGCTTAGGATACAAAATTTATTAACTGTCGCATTTGCCCTTTTTGGCACGTGGTCTGTTG
>CAYRFQ010000164.1:0-9871 GCA_964423615.1 uncultured Alcaligenaceae bacterium
TTCTCTGAAGAAGTACGACGAGGCCATAGCCAAATTCCAAAAGGCCATAAAAATCAAACCCAACTATGCAAAAGCCTACACCGGCTGGGGCGTGGCCCTGTCTTCTCTGAAGAAGTACGACGAGGCCATAGCCAAATTCCAAAAGGCCATAAAAATCGAACCCAACGATGCGGATGCCTACTACAGCTGGGGCCTGGCCCTGGATTCTCTGAAGAAGTACGACGAGGCCATCGTTCCGTTGGAAAAGGCCATCAAGCTACAGCCTAGGTACCCCAACCCACGAATACTGCTCGGTTTGGTTCACTATCAACAAGGCAGTTTTCGCGAGGCAATAGCTGCCTTTCAAGGAGCCAAGAGAATCCTTCCCCAAAGATATCCTTGGAATCGCTTGGCTCAAACAAAGATTGCAGAGTGCCAACTTTGGCTCGACCGCGAAAAGAAACTTCCTGCCTTCCTCGCCAGTGCGCAAAACGTCTCCGTCCAAGAACACCTCGCCATGGTCACCCTTTGCGTGCGTTACAAAAAACGCTACCGAGACGCCGTGAAACTCTGTGCCGACCTCTTCCAACGAGAACCGAAGCTGGCCAACAACTTGAAAGAGCAACATCGCTACAACGCCGCTTGTGTCGCAACTCTTGCGGCTTCCGGAAAGGGAGCCCACGCCAAAAAAATCGATGCCCAGGAGCGAACACGACTACGCCAACAAGCGCACCAATGGTTGCAAGCCGACCTAACCGTTTCCCAAGCCGCGTTGCAGAAGAACCGATTTTTTGCCAGCACCATCGTGGATCGAATGCAACACTGGAAAACCGACAGCGACCTGACCACCGTCCGAGACAAGAAACTTCTGGCCAAACTCCCCAAAGACGAACAACAACCCTGGCAAAAGCTCTGGTCGGACGTCCAAGTTCTGGAAAAGTCAGCACGCAGTCACTTCAGCGAAACCAAATTCTCGGGCAAACTCCAACGTGACGAAATCTCTCACCCTCTCAAAATGAAGGCAGGCCACACCTACATCATCAAGATGCAAAGTCAGCAGTTCGACACCTTTTTGCGACTCCACGATTCCAACGGCAAGAAACTCGACGAGAACGACGATATCGTCAACGGCAAGATCCAAAACTCGCGTATTCAATACACCCCCAAGACGAACGGGACCTATCGCATCGTTGCTACATCGTTTCAAGGGCGAGGTCGGGGACAGTATGAGATTATGATTCGAGAATTTCCCAAACCACCGAGGGACTAACCAAGTTTCGCCTGCGGACTGGTAGGTTTGAGCCCTCGAACAAAGAAGCCAAGACCTACCTCGTTCGAGAGACTGCCTTGCGAAAGTATTAGAACCGGTTGATTGATAACTTCCGCGATCCACCCATACCGCTGGCAGTTTGCACTGTTTTTTGAGCGTTGGATCCCTTTGCAAAATTCCAACAGTTGTGTCGATGTCGACGGAGGTGTTTCGTTGGCGTTGTCTTCAGCGCGCCCAAATCTGCCTTGAACCCTGCCTTTTCGGCACTTTACGGCTTCCGGTCGATCAAACCGACGCACTACAGCAAGTCGATAGTGAACTGCGCTGGGAATGCTCTTTGAGTTTCGGTGCCGAGGTAACTTGGTCAACAAACGACTCCAATAGTGAAGCCCTTCAGACCTCTCACGATGATGATTCTTCCAGCAGCGACATGGTTGGGAATCGGTTCAGGATAGCCACTCGCCCTTCAGGCCCTCGTGGAGTGTGACTTTGGCTTGCCGATAGTGTCGGCGCAACGTCCAAAACGAAATCCCAAGGACTTCGGCTGCCTCCTGTTGCGGGAGGCCTTGGTACCAGAGCAAATCGAAGACTGCCTTTTGCTCTTCCGGCAGGTTTTCGACCTGGGTGTGAAACTCAGTCCATTGGAGTAGGCGCGAGACTTCGCTCTTATCCTCGGGGAACTGGGGTTCGAGAGGTTTTACTGAACTCTCATGGTTGCCGCCTCGAGCCTGCCAGGAATGAAGGTTGGCCGCAAGTCCTTCAGGTCCCCGGTAGCGGCGAGACAAGTCAATGAGTTCTCTGCGAATTTGGGTTCCTTGAGCCACATCTCCAACGAGGGCAGATTGACACCGGATAACGGGAAACCAGCGTCCGCAAATGCTTTCTCGTATTCTCGAGCCGCCCGACTTGTATCAAAAAATTTTCCATTAACGGAGGTGGCTAAGTTTTGTTGGACTCGGTCCAAAGCAGTGAGGAACTGGGTGTCTTGGTGAGCCTTTTCCAATTCCTCCCTTGTTCCGTGTGGCACCCAGTAGCTCATCGTTTTTCTTAGATCGCCGATTGTTTCTTCCGCCTTCTCATAGTCGTAGCTCGCCAGAAATTCGTAAACTCGACGGATGCCAGCCTGGTAACGGCCATGTTCGGAAGCTCTCTGGTACCAAATCGCGATTCCGCCTAAGCTCAAACTTCCTAGAAGGATAAATGTAACGAGTGCCAAGATGAGGGTGGCTCGCCTGCGTTTTTGCTCGACGATGGCTTTAGCGTCAGATAGCTCCCTCTGAGTTCGCTCGGCTTTAGCTTGGACAGTAGCCTTGGCTGCCTCAATTTCTGCTTGCTTGACTCGAGCTTGGACCGACTCCTGATAAGCAGTGACTTGCTCGGCCACTTCGTTTGCGTTGGCGGGTCTGTCTTCACGCCTTGAAGATAGACAACGCCGACACAACTCCACCAGTTCGTTGTCTGCCTGGCATCGCTCCAAGCGATTCCAACCATCTCGGAGGTCAACCGTTTGGGCTTTGCGAAGTAGGTTTTCTCCCGAATAGGGAGGCAATCCCGTCAGGATCGTACAAAGAATCGCTCCAAGTCCGAACACATCGGAGCGTTCGTCGATTTGGTCGATCTGACCATTGGCCTGCTCGGGCGGCATGTAAGCAACGGTCCCCATCACCCTGCCGTCAGCGGTCCCTTCTCTCTCCGGAACACTCGGGTTGAAGTCCGAGGTGGCATCGTTATCCGTGTCTTCCAGGTGCAAGTCATACGTTGCCGGCTGTACAGATTCGCCGCTCGTCTCTGATGTGGTCTGAGGAAGTTTCTTGGCCAGCCCCCAATCCATCACTTGGACCTCTCCAAAGGCACCGACCATGATGTTGTTGGGTTTAAGATCGCGGTGGATGACTCCCCGGGAATGCGCGTATGCTACGGTCTGGCAGATTTGTTCGAAAATCGACAGAAGACGGGGTAGACGTGTATTGTCTGCATCGGTCGCGGAAGCTTCCTCGCGAAGCAATGCCGAAAGCGTCTCTCCTTCGATGAGTTTCATCGCAAAGTACGGGCGTCCATCGGGGAGACGGCCTCGTTCATGCACCGGTGGAATCCCTGGGTGTTGGAGGTGCCCTGTGATTTGTGCTTCTTCGAGAAACCTTCGGTCCAAATCGCTGTTCGGCCCTGGAGTTTCCAGCATCACCTTGATCGCGAGTTGCCGTTCGAACTCCGTATCGGAGGCTCGCAGGACAACTCCCATTCCTCCGGCAGCGATCTTATCGCGGATGTGGTAGCGACCGATTTTCTCAGGTACCTTGAAATCGGCAGTCACAGGTGGATCGCTTTGGTGATCTTCGGTCGTGGAAGCGGGATCGGGAAACTGGTTGTCGATGTCCTCCAGCTTTCGGATTTGGTTCACCAACTCGGACAACAGTTCGGGACAATCGCGGCAGAGTTCTTCGGGGGTAATGGTTTCCCCGCGAATGCGGTGCTCTTCCCATTGGTCCAACAAGCTATCAAGTCGCGAATTTCTATCCATCACGTTGTTCCTTGTGCGAATGCTGGGTCACCGAGATCTGTTCCTCTAAGCGAGAGTTGAAGTCTTAATTTGGCAAAAAAATCATTGGTTTTCCAAGATTTTTTTTCGGGAGGCCAACAGCCGTCAAGTCCACCACGTCTCAGGGATGAGTGGTAAAATCCTGTCCGAGAAAGAGGACTCGATTCCTTGCAAAATCGAGTCCGACTCCAACGGCCCCTTTTTCCAGGAGACCGATCTCTTCGGGCAAGATATTAACCCACTATCTCCCCATCGCCTTGTTTATGTATTCGAAGACGGTCGAGTCGAAGCCTTGCTTCTGCTGAACGCCTGGTTCGTTTTCGTAGACGTTTGTAAGCGATCTTTCGATGTCGGGATCGCCTCCGGTGAACTCATTCACCAGACCCATCCAACGCTGAGCAAGTTCCTGGACATATGGATCAGAAGGCTCTTTTCCCGCGTCCATTGCCGCTTTTACTTCCTCGATCAGCTTGGGCCATTCAGCTTCGACCTCGCGGATGCGTTCTTCGCCGACTTCTTCGCGACGCTTCTTGAGCGTTTCGAGTTGCTCAGTCGTGTAGTAATTTTCGAACATGTTCATTACCTCGATCGTTTGGAGAAGGTCATCGACGGAAACCTCTTCCGCCGACTGCAACTGGTTTCGTATCTCTTCCAGGCGTAGACAAAGTTTGCGTTCGAGTTCCATACGTTGTCTCAATTGCTCCAAGTGCATGTCGATGACTTGCGAGAGCGAAAAATCGTGTCGGTCTAGACATCCTTGTACTTCTTCGAGCGAAAAACCGAGTTGTTGTAGAGATCGAATCTGCTGTAACCGAACTATATCTTGGGACATGTACACGCGATGCCCAGATTCCGTGTGGTGCGACGGTTTCAGCAGTCCGATTTCGTCGTAGTAGTGCAACGTGCGGATAGAGACGCCCGTCATTCGCGCGAGTTGACCCACCTTGATGGAGACTGTTTGTTGCATCGAAATCCCTCGATATTCCTTCGTCCACAATCGAATCGTACGACCTTACGTAACGTGAGGATCAAGTCCCTATTGTTCAAATTCTTTGACTTTTTGCGAGTAGGTGCTGGATTACCCACAAATGGGCACACACGACAAGTTTGATCGACCTGATTGACTCAGGTGCTCACAGGACGGAAAGAGAACACCGGAAGAATAGGCTTGGTGGTTCCTCTGGACCGAAGTGATTTGGTTGTGGTTGGTCCAAACGGGGGAGATTTGGGAAACGCGGTACACTTCCAGGGTCTCCATCGGTTTCCCTGGTAGTCACCTCTTTTTCGGTTTCTTTCGTTTGATTCGCGTCGGTTCTTGGCTGGCGAGGACACTCTTGCCGTAGGACGTCTTCCAGAGCTTCAAGTCGTGGAGCTCTTTCTTTCCGAGGCGGCGTTTGGAAGCGATGTATTCCTGACTGCCGTAAAGTTCTGATGCCTTGGTCGCGTCTATAAATTCCTCGAACACGACATCGAAAACAGTTGGATTCGGTTCCCCTGGGCGAGCATTCCACGGGCGGGAAGGAACAAACTGGAAGGTCACTTCGTACCAACGGCCATTGTGGTATCGATAGTCGGCTCCGTGAACTCGCACAAACTCGCTCTCGCGACGTTTGTATTTGCGACCAGGTGTGTGCCATCTGGGCTTTGGACTCTGGCGAAGCGTGCCGTCCCTGGGGTCTACGTGAAAGAGGTGATGTCGCCAAAACCACCCATTTCCTCGTGGTTGTCCGATTAGATTCCCCCTCGAATCACAAACTTGTCCGTTGATCAAGCAGGTCGTCGTGAGAACATAATCTTCGATGTGTTGATGGACGTGAAGTTGAGTCGCGCTGTCGATTCGCAAGTGTTCGCAGATTTCCGAAAACACGTCATTCCAAGGACGACCGCAGTTTGTCCGCAGGTACCGGCGAAGAGGGCCCAGGTGTTCGTTGAGTTGCTTACACCCCCAACCGTAAAGACGGTGACGAGACATGCTCTCCCGCTTGGGTCGTTCGTCGAGCGGAATTCGTTGTTCCTGCCGTGCTTTGCCTTTGGGTGTTGGACTTTTGCCACCATCGCCGGCCCCAAACCGTGGGCGGTCGATGATAACGTGTTTCATGTCGTTCCGCATGCTTGCCCCTCGAACCTTCGATGTCTGTCTGTCAAGACACGAATCGTTCGAGGTGGTTCGGGTTCGAACCTTTTGACGAGTGGTTTTTGTGGGCGTCTTTTGGCTTCCAGGGTCCCCAGGTTCGGTTCGTCAGATCCCGGCTCCAAAATCGTGGGTGTATTCGGGTTCGTCGTCTTCCCGGAGGTCGTTTTTCGTTGTCGTGGGCAAGATCATCGAGAATGTCGATCCCTCGTTGAGTTTGCTATCAACTTTGACACGACCACCGTGCATCTCGACGAACGCCTTGACGACAGACAGTCCTAATCCCAACCCTCGTCGATCGAATTCGTAAACGCCGGAGCAATGTTTCGACACGTCGAAGCGAGTGAAGAAGGGATCAAAAATGCGTCCCAAGCTCGCAGGGTCGATTCCCAGACCAGTGTCCGTCACTCGAATCTCGACGGTGTCCTGAGATCGCGAAGCATTCATCCGAATCGTTCCGCCGTCAGGAGTGAACTTGATGGCGTTAAGCAAGAGCTGGATCACGCAATCACGGAGTTTTTCTTGTTCGGCCCGAAGGATCCCAAGGTCCGGAGGGACGTTTAACTCCAGCGTTTGGGACCGTCGATCCACGAACGTCTGGATGTCCCTTGAGGCGGATTGCAACATCTCTCCCAGGTCCACGTCAGTTCGTTTTAACGGACGTTCGTAGATGTCCGCTTCGAGGAGCTTGATCATCAAGTCAACGCGTTCATTGAGGCGCTGACTACCTTGGTAAATCCGTTCCATCCACTGATCAAAGGGAGACGTCAAACCCTCTGTCGTACGTGCAAGGTCGGCCAGCCCCAGGACGATTGTGAGGGGCGTGCGGAGTTCGTGACTCGCAACTTTGATGAAGGCCTTTTTCAAGTTGTTCGCGTTTTGCAGTTCCTCGTTCGCGGCTTCGAGTTGCTTGTTCTTCTCTTCCAACTCGGTCAACAATCGTTTACGTTCGGCAATCAAGTCGTAGTGCTCAGCCGCTTGACGAAGAACCTCATGCAACTCGTGTTGTTGCCAGGGTTTGGTCACATAGCGGTAGACATTTCCCTGGTTGATGGCATCGACTACGGTTTGCAAGTCGGCGTATCCGGTGAACAACAAGCGAACTGTGTCCGGGTACAGCTCCCGCAGCCGAGAGAGGAATTCGATGCCCGTCATCTCGGGCATTCGCTGGTCGGACATGACGATGTGGACTTGCTCTTGTTCCAGAATTCGGAGTCCTTCGGAGGCTCGAGTGGCACCGAGGACGTTATACTCTGAGCGGAGCAGAGCCTTGATCGTCAACACCATATCGGGTTCGTCGTCGACGACGAGCAAACTGTGTCTTTTGGCCTTGCCCATGATAATTCTCGGCCAAGGGAGCCTATCGGATTGTCAAAGAAATGTGGCTTGGGAACACCCCTCTGTTATCGTTTATCGCTCAGACGTTGATCGGTCAATAACCGCTGTGCAAATAACTCATGCCTCCAACATCGCGTCTTCGCTTTAACACCAACAAGTGATCAGATAGCCACAGACCCAGGCATCGTGGCTTCAGCCGATCTTAAAGGTTATCCTCAACCCGACGCTGTTCTCCTTTTTCTCTCATCATTCTCTCAAATTCATCTTAGCTTATCCAATCAAGTATGCTGAAGGAACAAACAATTGGATTGAAATTTCGCAGGCGAGCCGTTTTGTTCGTTTTGTGTGGTCGCTTTATCGTTGTCTGGTTCGCTCTGGTTTACACAATTCCGAAAGGCTGGTCTTAATCATGCGTTTTGAAGGCAAAGTCGTGATCATCACGGGAGGCAGCAAAGGCATTGGTAGTGGTTGTGCCAAGGTCTTTTGCGCTGAAGGCGGAAGCGTCGTGATCCTCGACGTCGATCGAGACAACGGACTGGCTTTGGCTGAGGCGCTTACTCAACAGGGACCGGGACGAGCATTCTTTGCGGAGTGTGATGTGAGCGTTCCCGAAGAATTCAAGGAGCATATTGACAACACGGCCGAACGATGCGGACGACTCGATTGCCTGGTCAACAACGCGGGCATCCATCCGCCGGCGCTCTCGATCGAAGAAACAACTCTGGAGGACCTCGACGCGGTCCTTCGCATGAACTTCCTGAGCACGTTTGCAGGAGCCAAGTTCGCGCTTCCCCACCTCCGAAAAACGAAGGGAACGATCGTCAACATGAGTTCCATGACGGCCGTCCTTGGACAACCGAATTCGTCGGCCTATGTCGCGAGCAAGGCAGCTCAACTCGGGTTCACCAAAGCTCTCGCCGTCGAACTCGGACACGAAGGCATCCGCGTCAATGCGATTCTGCCAAGCAACGTCGACACTCCGCTCATGCACGAGTGGGCCAACACTCTCGATGATCCTCAATCGGCTCTCCAACGAATCTCCGATCTCCAGGTCTTCGGTCGTATGGCCACTCCCGCAGAAATCGGTCGAGCTTGTCTGTTCCTCGCTACAGAGGACTCGAGTTTCATTACCGGACAAGGGCTGCATGTGGATGGGGGAGCAAGCTTGGATTACTGAGGTCATGCCGTTCCCGTTAGCCCGAACGACGCACGACAATCCGGGCCAGTTTGTCGTGCGTCGGCATTTCCTCCAGCACGTCAGGCAACTTGTCGATGATCGACCTCATCGCGTTTGTTGGCGTGGGCTTCAAACTCTTTTGTCACGGTGATGGCTAACTGGATGGCGTCACCGGACCATTCGTCGAGGTTGTCAGGGTAGCCAGCTGCCGCACCCTTCTGCATAACGTGTTTGACCAACGCTCCGACCGTACAAAGCCCCCGTTTGGCCAATTCGCTGTCGTAATTGTACAACCGCGTGCGTAACTCCATCCCGTTCTTGGGCATCGCCTTGCCTGGCACGGAGTTCTTGGCCGGGGTTGGTTTCTCCTCTTTCTTTGGCTTGGGTGCTGCCTGCTCTGGAGGAGAAGTGACCTTCAGTGTGGCGGGCGATTCCTCCTTTTCCTTGGGTTTGGGACGAGCCCACAGTGGCAATTTCGGCTTCTCGCGTAAGACCTTCTTTTGAGAATCATAAGGGACCCATTGGATGGGCAAACGATACAGGTAACGCCCGACGCCAAACTTCACTGCGGCCCGCTTGAGTGCATCAGAGAAGGCCGCCTTACGTCGGTCGCCTTCGTCGCCTTGTACGCTGGGACTTCCCACGTCGACTTTCGTAACCCAGGCATCGCCAAGTTTCAGTCGGAGACGGCAGACGACGGTACCGTCTTCAAGGACTTTGTAGCTGTCTTGCCAGTTTTCCACACCCAGGACTTGGTCGAGTCGGTCCTGGATCACACGAGCATCGACGTAAGTTATGGCCAATGCCCGGTTGCCGTCCTTGCTGAGTGTCTGGGGTTTGTGGTGTAACTCCATTTCCTCGAAAGGTTCGGCCAGAGCCTCGCGAATTTTCCGAATGTCTTGGGTTGTCGTTCTGGTTTCCTCCGTTGGGGTTGTGTTAGTCATGTTGGTTTTGTTGAGTTTTGGTGCTGTCTTCTTTACCATGTTCCAACTCCTGTTCCCGTGAATCAAACTCATGATGTGCCAGCCATTTGGAACAACAACTGTACATCAAATAGTGTACAATAGTATACTTAAAATTCAAGGGTGGAAATTAGTTGAAAGCAAGAGTCTGTATTGGGAAAGGATTGCCACGCACCAAAGAGCATGAGTCCATACATAGCCACGTTCGAGATTTGGGGACAGAGCATGCAACCGGTCACGCCTGAATCGGGCAGGTTGGAATTGGAGCTAGTCGAAAGCCCGAGGTTTTCTCATTTTCCGATCGTGATGCTGACGACCCGATTGAGATTTTCAGAGATGATGGAGCCAGATAGAGCGTTTCACGCTTGCATTGGGTACAGGTTTTTCGTTTTCAAAGTCCTTCGCCACGCTTGCGGTGAGAATGCCCCCAACCCGAGCGAAGCGGGAAACGCAGCGAGCGAAGCGGGAAACGCAGCGA
>CAYRFQ010000165.1:0-9646 GCA_964423615.1 uncultured Alcaligenaceae bacterium
TCTTCTAGCACAAAACGACTCCTCTTTGTCCTCTGAATACCCGTAATGCTAAGCTTGATTATGGGGAGTCCAATACACAATTTCGGACCGTAGTGTCAAGAGAACCCCAAGCCATTTATTGAGACCATCGCTGTCAATGAAGCCTCTGTCCAGTCAGTCGTAAGGCGAGACCATTCGCCGTTCACCCAGGACGACGAATCCATCCAAGTCGTTTTTTCTTTTGGCCGAAGGCCAACGTCATCGTAGCCCCGCCAGAATGGCCAGGGGTTTGAGCTTTCTGCCCAAAGCCTTCGGCTGCAAAAGGGTCCCCGATGAGGCCCATCTCGGTATACTGACCTCACTTGCCTCGATGCTCATTCGATTTCGACGAGGAGACCGAAATACCATGGACAATTCTCACACCTCGGAAGACCAGCCGATTCCCGACCAAATGTGGGCCAAAATGGGAGCCGACAGCCCCACTTTGGGTGATGTTTCGCTTGGGTCAGATAAGCATTCGCGATTCTTCGATTCGGAAGAACTTCCCTGGCAATTTCTCGGTTTTGGGGTCTTGGTGTTGACGATCGTTCTGTGCTGGGCCTTGCTCGTTTTCACCTGGGATGGACACACCTCCAAGTGGTCACCCGAGTTTCTCTGCATCATGGGAGCCATCGCTGGTGGACTCGGAGGCGGCCTGATGGCGCCAAGAAATCGTTTTCCCGGCGTCCTGGGTGGCGTGCTTTCGGGGACGGCGAGTCCTTCGGCGATGTATTGGGTATTGGTCTTTTCGCTTTGGCCCAACTACGGGTTAGTCGCCGCGGTAGGCTTTCTGGGACTGCTGCCGGGGCTAGGGTTGTACTTATTCATTCGTGCTTTGCAACAAGGCGTTCTTTTCGGAGGTTCGAAGAAGAAAGTAAAACAGGACCAAGGTTTCCATCCCGAACTGTTGACCGACGATGAAAATACGATGGCCATCCTCTACGACCAACCTTCGGAGGAAAACGATCCCGCCGTCAAGGAACTGATGAACCGATTGCTCGTCCTGTGTCGGCAAGACAAAGAAGTGGCCCAACGACTCATCGATCACGAACAAGAACGATTCCCCAATGGCAGGTTGGCCGAACACGTCCGTCTGGCGATCGACCGGTTGCAAAGTGACTTCAACTGAGGCGATGCCGACGGAATCAACTTGTTCACCTTCCAGGGTTGGTGAAGACCAAAGTGCCAGGGAACCCCTAAACACTGGCCCATACCCCATTCATCCCTTCCTGACCTGCACACCAGTCTATCCAAGTTTTTCAATTCCTTGCCTATCTTGCCCTGTTGTTACATGCGTTGCTGCCGTCGTTTCCATAAAGGGAGTAGACCCGGTAAGGGAAAGAAAGCAGATCAAAGTGATCGGGACGGCAAATCACTGACGATAAACAGCACTGGAAACGCTGAGAAAAGCCAAACTAACTACTCCAACAACGTGGTCAAGAGCCCAGTTCCAACCCACGTTCCACGAGAAGTTGTTCTGTTTTCTGACGTTACCAAAGACGAGTGATTCGGAAACGATCCTCCAATGGCGCGTTTTCGAATTTGGGCGGGGGCCACCCCGGATGCCACAGGTTTCCGTTTTCCACCGTATTCGTACGGCCGAACAAGGCGGAAACAGACAATGCTGTTTGAGCCGCTCGTGCGATGTGTATTTCACTCGGGCGGCAAAAACAGAAGACGCTGGGGCGATAGTTCACCGGGACGTCCTAACCCGCAAGACGGAGCTCTTTGATATCCACACCAAGCAGGGTCAAAGAAGCGAACTGGCCGACGAACCAGTCTTGTTTCTTTGGACGTCCCACCAGTCTGTTGCCATGAGCCGAATTCCTTCTTCTCGTTCCGCAAAGTCGGTTCCGCCAATGCGGGTATTTGCCCTGTAGGCGTAACACTTGCGGTCGAGAGACGGAAAATGGGATTCGTTTGATGGCGCAGACCGGAAACACAAACAGTGCTTTTCGCGAGCAGATTCCTTGAACTGTCTGCTCGGCGGAAATAGAAAACGCAGTCCCTTCGAAAAGGATTCCGTACTAGGTGCGCGAACCTCCAGAGGGGAACAGAGAAATTTGAGGAGGCTAAATGATGAATATGCGCTGGAGTGCGTCCTTGTTGGTCGCCGTAGTTTGCCTCTTTGGGGCAGTCCAAACTGCAGCGGCCCAGCACTGTGGTGCTGCCGCTTATTCGTGTTGTGAGCAGCCTTGCTGCGATGCCCAATGCTGCTATAGCTCGTGCCAACAACAATCCCAAAGTTGCTACCGTTTGGTCTACGACACTGTGTTGCAGAAGCGTTGGCACACTTGCTACAAGACGGTTCGCACGACCGTCATGAAGCCAGTTACCAAAACTTGCTACAAGACCGAATGCCGGACCTGTTACAAAAATTCCTACCAAACCTGTTACAAGAACGTCATGAAAGAATGCACCCGTCAGGTCCGACGGACATTCTACAAGACGTGCCCGTATACCGTTTGCAAGCCCGTTTACAAGACGTGTTACAAGACATGCACGTACACCGTCTGCAAGCCTTGTTACGAGACTCGTTGGAAGACCTGCAACTACACGGTTTGCAAGCGAGTTCCTGTGACTTGTTACAAGAATTGCCACTACACTGTGTGCAAGCCCGTTTACGAGCGACACTGTCACCAAGCCTGCCACCAAGTCGATGGCCGGGTATGTGTCACTTGCTACAAGAACTGCCACGAGACGGTTTGTCGACCGGTCCGTAAGACTTGCTACAAGACGGTTCGCTGCACCGTGTGCAAGCCTGTTACTTGCACCGTCATGAAGCGCGTTCAGCAAACCTGCTATAAGAACGTGATGACGACTTGCTACAAGAACTGCTACAAGACGATCACCAAGCCCGTTACGACCTACCGCACTGTCACCAAGCGAGTTGGCTACTGGGATTATGAATCGTTCGGTGGTGGCGTGTTCCGCGGTGTCGTGGGCCGAGCGGGTGGTTGCTGCGAGCAAACATCCTGCTGCGAGGAAACGACCTGCTGTGATCCTTGTGCTGACCCCTGTGCCCGGAGTCGAGGTGGTTTCCTAAGCGGTTTGTTTAGCCGACGGGGTGGCTGCCTCAACCCTTGGCCTGCTCCTTGTGCTGATCCATGCGGCCCTGCTGCTGGTGGTGATTGCTGTGATCCTTGTCAGACCACTACATGCTGCTCCAGCGGTACGCGATGGTTCACTGGTGGCTTCTTCCGACGACTTCGTGGCAGCGATGCCTGTTGTGCTCCGACACCCACTTGCTGTGAGCCTTGCCAGACCTGTGTTCGTAAAGTCTACCGAACGAAGTTGGTTTGCGAAAAAGTTCCTTGCACCAAGTATGTTCAATGTCGAGTATGTGTTCGTCAGCCGTACCAAGTATGCAAAAAGGTTCCTTACACCGTTTGCAAGACTGTTCCTTGCACCGTCACCCGCCAAGTTCGTCAAACGATCTGCAAGAAGGTTCCCTACACCGTCTGCACGATGGTTCGCCAAACGATCTGCAAGAAGGTTCCCTACACCGTCACCAAGTGCTGCAAGGGTGCCTATGTGGATGGGGCTGGCAAGGCCTACGCGACACCTGGCCCTGGACGTACCTTCCAGTGTGGTGCAAGTGTCCGCCGCAATGTCGTGACGACGACTTGCCGTATGGTTCGCCAAAAAGTCTGCAAGAAGGTTCCCTACACCGTCTACAAGACTGTTCGTCAGACCGTTTGCAAGAAGATTCCTTACAAGGTCTGTCGCATGGTGAACCAAAAAGTCTGTAAGAAGGTTCCTTACCGCGTCTGCACGATGGTCAAGGAAACCTGCATGAAGCGTGTCCCATACACCAAGTGTGTGCTCGAGCGATACACGGTTTGCCAAAAAGTGCCATACCAGAAGTGTGTCAAGGTTCCTTACACCGTTCGAGTTCGTGTTCCTCACACCGTCACCGTGAACGTGCCTACCACCGTTTGCCGGCGAGTCGCTGTGAAGGTTCCCACGACCGTTCGTGTGCAGCGAGCCCGCAAGGTTCTGGTGAATTCGGGATGCACAACGACAACCAACTGCTGCCAAGACGCTTGCTGCTGCGTCGAGAATTCGAGCTGTCGAGCAGGTTTCTTCAGCCGACTTCGAAACATGTGCTTTGGTAGCTCGGCTTGTTGTGAGCAAAGCACCTGCTGTGAAACTGATCCTTGCTGCCCAGCTCCTCGTGGTGGCTTCTTCCAGCAGTTGTTCAAGAACCGATTCGCTTGCGATCCTTGCTGTGAAACTACTTGCGATCCTTGCTGTGAAACTACTGGAGCACCGGTGAGCACCGGTGGCTGCCAAGCAGGCTGTCATTAATAATGGCCCCCTCGTCCGTCGGGGCTGGCTTTCGAGTCAGCCCCGATGTTTTTTTCATACTCCCAACAACGAAAAAGCCAGAGTTTTGACGACGCGGCCTGCCAGAGCAAAAACGACCAGATAACAACCTTCGCTCCGGCAGTGGTAACGCCTTTTGTCACCAAAGTTCTTCACAGAACCAGTTGAAGACAGAACCCGCTAGCCTTGTTCATCATTTGAAGTTTTTCTTAGGGAAGCCAAGTCTCCATACTCGGCTTCCCTTTTTTGTGTTTCGGCCCGCGCGTGCTTGCGTTTTCCCGTTGGCATCAACTGTTTCCCGCACACCATTACGAGTGCCTACTTCATCCACAGGGTCTGCTATGCGGCCGAACAGACAGGTCTTCACAAGGAACTTCCCTGTTCTCTGTTCTCTGTTCCCTGTTCTTGGCTCCGACAGCTCCTCGCCAAAAACTCCTGATCTATCGTTTTGAGCCAAAGCTTTACATCCCCATTCGCCGGTGGTATCAGAGAATCATCTCTCGACACCACGATCCACCATCGAATGGAGATACCAATGCGTTTTTTTCTGGTCGGTTTGGCTCCGACAGTCGATAGTCAAAACCTACTCTGGTTTTGGTTCCCTTTTTTGCTCGTTCTGAGCCTAGCTCCCGTCGCTACGGCTGAGGAAAAACAGCCCAACATCATTCTGATCGTTGCTGACGATTTGGGTTGGACAGACCTTGGGTGCTTCGGTTCGAAATACTACCGGACGCCGAATCTCGACAAACTCCGCAAGCAAGGAATGCAGTTCACCAATGCCTATACAGCAGGTCCGAACTGCGCCCCAACACGGGCGTGTTTGATGAGCGGGCTGTACTCGCCCCGACACGGGGTCTACACCGTGGGCAGTGGCGCACGCGGCAGAGAAAAATTTCGAAAGCTCATCCCAGCACCGAATAACACCACGCTCGCTCCATCGTTCGTGACAGTTGCCGAGTTGTTGAAGGCTGCTGGATACGTCACAGCCCATTTCGGAAAATGGCACTTGGGGAGCCCAGGAAAAGCCGGGCCGAAGGAACAAGGATTCGATGAAAACTACGGTGGCAATCACTCAGGTAGTCCCCGAGGTGGGTACTTCAGTCCCTATCGCAATCCACAACTCCCGAACGGGCCGAAGGGGGAAAACCTCACTGATCGATTGTCCGCCGATGCCGTCAAATTCATCCAGAAACACCAGAAGCAACCATTCTTCATGTACATGGCCTACTATGCCGTCCACACTCCGATTCAGGCCAAAGCCGATCTCACGGCCAAATACGAAAAACGAAAAGCCAACAAGTATCACAATAACCCGAAATACGCGGCGATGATCGAGACGATGGACACCGGAATCGGACGGATTCTCGATACCCTCGACGAACTGAAGTTGGCCGACGACACGATTGTCATTTTCTATTCCGACAATGGCGGCGTTGGTGGCTACCGAATGGCAGGAGTCATCGCCGGGGAGATCACTTCCCAATTTCCACTACGTGGCGGCAAAGGAATGCTCTACGAAGGAGGAGTGCGGGTTCCGATGATCGTTCGTTGGCCCAAACACACTCCCCCGAACAGTACCAACGACACGCCCATCATCTCGGTCGATTTCTTGCCGACCCTTGCAGAAATCGGTAAAACCAAAAAGCCCAAACGTACCGATGGGGTGAGTCTGGTCAACCTGTTTAAGAGTCCAAAAGCGAAATTGCCCCGTGACACCTTGTATTGGCATTTCCCCGGATATCTACAAGGTAATCAGAAAAAAGGAGCTTGGCGAACGACTCCAGCGGGCAGCATTCGCAAAGGTCATTGGAAGCTGCTCGAGTTCTTCGAGACCGGACGACTCGAACTCTACAATTTGAAAGACGACATCAGCCAAAAGAAAGACCTCGCCAAAACGAATCCGGCTCGGCGCGATGAGTTACACAAGTTGTTGGTCCAGTGGAGAAAAGACACGAAAGCACCGATGCCTCAGCCTAAGAAACGGAAAAGACAAAGCAACAATAACGACGCAACACCCCAAGTTCGTCCGTCGGCTTTGCTCCGGACAACCAAATTTCTGGGCAGGTCCGTCCTTACAACCAACCTGCCAGGCATTCTCACTCGGGCAAACAAAGCAACCGTATTGGAGGAGACAAAGTCGTGAAATACGTAGTGCTCGGTTCGATGGGACAACTCGGGCGAGATTTATGTCCGCGTTTGCAAGGCGAAGTTATCCAGCTTTCCCGCGAAGAAATCGATCTTGCCAACCACAACACTCTTTACCGTTTGGAAGACTACGAACCTGACGTCGTGATCAATTGCGCTGCCTATAACTTCGTCGACATCGCCGAGGCCGAGCCGGAACCGGCTTTTCGAGTCAACGCCTGGGCTGTGGGTGAACTTGCCAAATTGTGTCAACAACTCGACTGTATTCTCGTGCATTACAGCACCGACTACGTCTTCGGCCTTGACCGCGAACGCAAAACGCCCTTCACTCCGGACGATCCTCCAGGCCCAGTGAGTATGTACGGTACGAGCAAGCTAGCTGGGGAATATCTTCTGCGTTCCCATTGTACTAAACACTATCTGATCCGCACATGCGGCTTGTATGGCGTCTGGGGTAGCGGGGGAAAGGGCGGCAATTTTGTCGAGACGATGCTTCGGTTGGCCGAACAAGGAAAGTCCCTCAAGGTTGTCAACGATCAGTTCTGTACACCGAGCTATACCGTGGATGTTGCCAACGCCACGATCGAATTAATCAAAACAGGACAATATGGACTCCATCACCTGACCAACGCTGGCGTCTGCACCTGGTACAAGTTAGCTCGCACGATCTTCGAACTCCAAGGCCTTGAAGTCGACCTCTCGGAGACGACCACCACCGAATTCGGAGCCCGGGCCCAAAGGCCACCTTACAGTGTCCTCGAACAAACTAAAGCCGTCAGCCCCTTGCGGTCGTGGGAGGAAGCCGTTCACGCGTACCTGGAAGAGAGAAAGAACAGGGAATAGATTTTCGGGAACAGAGGACGGAAAGAATCTCACGCGAAACCGTGAAGGGTGTAATGAACCACGGAGGTTTCGGCCAATACGGATTTGTTCGATCCGTGTTGGCTTAAAACCTCCGTGGTTCGTTCCCTGTTCTCTTACTTTCCCATGGCCTGGCTCGATTGACCAGATTGGGTGGCGAGTTGGCGTGCGAGTTTGTACAAGATGCGACGGACACTTCCGGGGTGTAAGTTGACTGCAGCAGCAATCTCGTCGACGCTCAGGCCTTGTTGTTTGAGCTGCAAGATTTCTCGGTGTTGGGGGGCACAGAGGTTGAGCATACGAGTCCAAAGCTCGCCAGCCTTGGCGTGTTCGCTGGGCCGAGGCTCGCCCATTTGTTTTTCGTGGCGGGCCACAGCCTTGTGTTGCTCGCGGAGTCGGCTTGCCTGGATTCGGCGAGCGTGGTCAATCAGCCGATTACGAAGGATCCGAACGAGAAAACCACGCAAAGAATCGCGGTTTTGGAATTGCCAGTTCCCCTTCGGAAGACCTTGCATTAAGTGAACCCACGCCGATTGGACAACATCCACCGAATCGAGTTCGCATCGGAGCCCTGGAGTAAGAAGCTGTCGAGCGAGTTTTCGCAGGTACGGTTCGTATTCTGTAAAGAGCCGGGCCAACGGTTCGTGGTCGCCAGCTCGGAGTTGCTCGAGCATGAGGTCGAGGGAATCTGTACTCATGATTTCTCCCAAAGGAAGGGCACACTTTTGGACCAAGCGATCCCTTCGGGTGTCTTGAGGTGGTGTCGGCGGGCTTGCCACTCCAGATAGAAGTAGCCACAGCCGAGGCCGGCAACAATAGTGGAACTTCCGATCGCTGCAAAGATTCGTCGGTGGGAACCTTCCTCGAGACAGGCCTGGTCTAGTGGAAACGTATCCGCGATTTGGGTGAGACCAGCTTCGACGACCGTAGATCCTTCTCGAACGATTTGGGGAATGATGTCGCAGACGTAGGGTACAAGACCTTTGAGTAAATCGGGAGGCGGCGGGAGAATTTCGGCAATCGGGTTCTCCGGTCTTTCGGGCGTCTGCGGATTGTACCCGGGCGAGACCTCTGGGATTTCTTCATACCGCACTTCGGGACTCGGCGTACGCCCCTCCACCTCGGCGGTCGCCAGGGCCGAAACGCCGGACCCTGGGTTGAACGTATTGGCAAATAGTCCCGAACGACCGCGGAAAAAGGACGGATTTTGTTCTAAGGAAGCAAGCTCAACTCGCTGGAGTGGAATCCGTTCTTGGATGACCGTCTGCTCGGGCTCTGGAACGCCTGCCAAAAGGGCTGCTTGGACTTCACCAAAACGGACCAGGACTTCGGAAGAAAACTCTTCGCTGTCGGTGTCGTCCAAAACCAAGACATCTCGTGTGATCTCGACCCCCAAGACCCCACCGACCGAGGGCGTGTCTCCTTGGGTATTTTCTCCCGGCGTTTTCTCTCCTTGGGTGTTATCTCCCGACGTGCTCTCGTCAGGAACTTCGATGGAGACCATCGTGATGCGGATGATCGCTGTGGGAGTCACAATGATTTGAACAACGGTAGCCCCTTGATTCTCGGCGGTGTCACTTTGCCTAGAAGCAGATGGCGGGTTTGGTTCAGACGTGTCTTGCTCGTAATCCGAGTCTTGGTCTTGTTGAGGTATTTCGGCAGAGCCGTCGAGTTCAATGCCTCCTGACAGCGCCAGACCGTTTCCAGATATCCCACCAACTGAGGACTGCGCGACTTGTGTGGTATCGACCTCCAACGGCACAATCTGCAACCCGCTGAGGCCGGACGTCGGACAAAATCTATCTTCGAGCCCTTCAATGGTAAGTTTTCTGGGGTTCTTTTGGGTCATTGAGTTTTGGGCCTCGTGAATCCTATCGCGGGATGATGTCGGTGGGAGAGACGACCCCTCAAAACGTAGCAATCACCATGCCACCGCGACCCACACTGTAGAAAAGTCGCAAGTGTTTGCCAAAAAACACCTTGCGTTGTACCTCAAGGAAGGAATTGAGGCGTAGAGCGGCACACTTTGTTCGATTCCACTGCACGTGTATGATACTCCAGCACGCTTCGGCTGGCAAATGACATTCCGATGACACTGCTCCAAAAACGGAAAGCTCGAAGTCATAAACAGAGACCAGACAAGACCTGAGAGTCTAGAGCCAGAAAAAGTTGCCTCTGTTCTTTGTTCTGGCTCTTGGCTTTTGTCTCCAGGCCCTTCGACGTTTCTTACCCGACGTTTCTTAGTACTACAGCGCGAGGTCTTGCTTTCTGGTGCTCCTTAACTCCTACAATC
>CAYRFQ010000166.1:0-9628 GCA_964423615.1 uncultured Alcaligenaceae bacterium
CTCTGCCCGTGAGACCCCCATTTTGGGGGGTCTCAAACCATGCGGGCAAACTTTTCCCATATTTCTTGTTTTATCCAAATTGTCAAAGATCGAAAATAAACCAGCCCGAGTATGAAGTTTACGAGAGTCTGGTTGGGCAGTTGCATATCTTAAGCATTTATCTTAGCTGGAAGACAACTTCCGGCAAGCCTTCGTTCCACTTCTCGATGAACTTCCGCGCGGATTTTCATGCCGTGGCTGTTCATCATAGCATACGTCATCCAGTCCAGTTGACTGACAGCAAAGGAAAAAATTTGTGTCACCAGGGGCTTCCAGGAGTCGTATTGCGGGTGACATCTGTTCGAGAGAGAGGTCTCTTCGCGATGAATTTCTTCGAAGAATTACTCTGGCGTGCTCCTGTCACGGTCGTGACGGCCGTAGTCAGCGCGTCTGTTTACTTCGCGTTTTTCCAGTGGCTCAACTATCTTCTCCACAGAAAAATTCGGCGGCGTTTGAGACGCCAAATAGAGGTCTACACCACCAAGCATGGTCGACTGGAGGTTGCCCTCGTTTTGTCGGTGCTGAACGACATCCGACAATCGGTCCAAGATTATCTGGAAGGTCAAGGACACAAGGGAATCCTGATTTACCAGGTCCACCAGAAAGAAGGTTTCGAACCCAAGGAGGAGAAATGGGAAGGATACCTTGAACAGGTTAAGAAGCGGATTCGGCAAATCCGTGAACTCGGAGCCACTCGAATCCACCTGTTCTGTGCCTTGCCTGTTGGGATGGCGACACTGGCCGGAGCTACGCTTACGAATGGGCCGGAGGTAGTTGTTTACCAATACAGGGGCCCGACTTATGACCCCATCGGGCGGCTGACGATCGAAACCGTTCGGTTGTGATTTCAAAAGGCCTCCCACGTGAGGCGACGAATGCCTAGCTTGGATAGATTGTTTGGACCCGTCTGAGTTTTGCCATACCCAGAAAGAGCCTACCTCAAGGTATGGTCACAGCCCGTTGGACCCACTAAACAAGTAGGAATCCGTCATGCTTTCGTAATGCCAAACAGCCAAGTTCCTATCCAACAACAACTGTACCGCCTATGCAACCCAATACTTCCTCATCTCCCAATTACGACGAATGGGCCCGAATGGCTGCCGATCCCGATACAACGGAGAACGACCGAGAAACAGCCCTCGCCCATCTGCGGCCCTTGATATTCCAAATCGAGGGTGAGTTCGCGAGCAGATTCGATGGTTTGCTTGGGGAGGATTTTCTGTCCCGAGTTCTCTCGCATATGGAGAAGAACATCACCAAATTCGATCCTGAGAGGGTAAGCCAGGGTGGAGTTTGTGGGTGGTTGCGACGTATCGTGCGTAACTTAGCGCTCGACACGATTCGGAGTGACCGAGACGCACTGGAACGCTCTTTGTCGGGTCAGTTTTTCGAACCCGCTGGCTCCTTTGCGAGCGCCAGTTCGGCTAGAACTCGCAGCGAAGCTGCTCTCGAAACCCTGGAGAGCAATTTCCAAACGATCCGCCAGATTTTGAATCGAATCGCATGGGTTCCGTCCTCGCAAATCGATTATTATTGCCTGGCCCTGTTCCAAATGCGATACCGCTTGACGGTTTGTGTGATCGACGGATACGGCATGCAACCAAAGGAAGGAGTGGATTCTCCGACGTGTTGGGTCGCGGACCGACTGCCCTGGTCGGAACTCGAGCGTATGAGGTGTTTCCGGGAGGGTTTTCCAACTCTCGACAGTTTTTGGAAACAAGTTCGACCCGTGTTGCATTCCGGGCAGTGGCAAGTCAGCGCCGTCCTCGATGTGTTGAATGGCAGTTACTCGCACACGAATCCAACGACGAATCGCTGTTGGGACAAATGGATGCAACGAGCACGAGAAGAAGTTCACAAGCGAGTGACTGGGGAGGAATGGCTCAACTTCTTCCAACCTTGGCTGGCTCCGTTTCAACGACTCACAAGCTAAAAGGGAAAACTGCTATGAAGCCCACAACGACCGAATGCGATAAGGAGCTTCGACGAACCGTCATCCGGGACCCAGAGGCTCCCTCGGAAGAAATCCAAGTTTTTGCTGACTGGGAAAAGGCCATTCTACACTTATGCAAGCATGTCCTCAGTGCGCCGGAGTGCCACGGCTGGGCGCTCCTCATGCGAAGATATCGCTCGATCATCAATCCGGACGACGTCGAGGGGATGTTCGCTTTTGGCAAAGAGGCCCACGCAACGTGTGGGGTAAGTGCTCAAGAACTATTCGATGAGTATGCCAAGGAGGTCGAAAAGACAGTCGTGGATGCTGCAATTCTTGGATGGCGCAACCGTCGTGGCCATGTCCTGGTGGGACTTGGCTCCAGTGGAGTTTTGGTGGTGATCGAAAACGGCGTTCTCAAGACCGCCTTTTTTCCCGACCAAGGGGAGACAGAGTCGTCCGCCAAGCACCAGAGCCAACGCGACATCGTCCTGCCAAAGCAAAGACGAATTCGTTCGGGCCATCGGCATCGCGTGAACCACGAAACCGAGGAACAGCGCCGACAACGTTGGGCCGATTCTTCACCAGAGGAACAATTGTACCATTTGTACTTTCGTCCTGCCGTCCAGTTTGTGCGTAAGCAATATCACGCTTCTTTGGATTGGCAAGGAGAACCCCAAACCGTCGATTACGCACTTCTTAAAGATGTGCTACCTCGGTGTTCCAAGCTCAAATTTGATAGCTGGCAAAGGTACCGTACACAATGTGGTTAGGCAGAAACGCCATGACAGAAAACACTCCTTATCTTCGTCCGTCCTTGATGGCCACCAAGCACAACATACCTGATCCGGGATTGTTGGTGGATTTGTGGCTTGATCGGTTGTTGGAACTGTTTCAGTCCGACGGTCCCCTGACCGCAATCGACGCATACGATCAGATTGCACTTTGGGGGAAGCTCCAAAGAGTCCGGCCTGAATTGATCAACGAAACGGAACGAACTCCGGAATGGGCCAAGGCCAACGAGGACACTCGTAAAGCGATCAGTAAGTTGCTAGGCCAAGCACTAGAAGTGCCCAACTTTTCGGAGTGGCTTGCCGAAGCGGACGAGTTCAGTCGGGCTATGGAGAATACCGGCATTGACTCCAAGCTAGCTTCTTGGGGCGAGGAACTTTTATCTGACTTAGACGATGCCGAGTTAGTATTGTGGGCTGCTCAGGACTCGAACCAGCCCTTTGACGAGGCGTTGAAAACAGGATTGCAACAATGCACTCGTTGGCTGGTCGAAAACGACCAATCATTCATTTTCTGTTCGGCTTACATCCAAGCCGTCGGAATGACTATCCGATCAGATCTGGTCGATGACAATTTCGATTTGGGTTTGACAACAGATAAATACGTCCTTTTGCTCGACGCTCTGGAACGAGTCGAGCGTCGGCTCGCGACCAATTCGTCGAGCAATCTGGATGCCCCGAAAGAAACAGGTCCAACCAGCTGGGTCGATGTTGCACCCATAACGCTCCAACCGACCGACGGCGTTGACCCGTGGTTCTGGCTCCTTCCGCCAGTAGTCGGGACGGCTTCCACAGGGGAGAGTGTCACTATTTACTACCTGGACTGGCAACACCCTGAAGGCTTCTATCAAGCAACCCTAGTCGTGGGGGCTCCATGCGAAAAAGTATGCATGGAATTCGAACCAGGCAGGCAGCCGATTGACAAGCTGATCGGAAAGACCGCGAAATTAGCAGACATCGAATCAACAATTGATTCCGAAGGACGTGCCGAGTTTCCTTGGATCGACCTCGAAATGGCGAAGAAAGAAAACCGTCCCCTCAACTTCAGTGTGGAGAATATTTTGTGGACACGAGTGACCCATTGATGTCTTTTTCGAACCGAGATGAAAAACCATGGCAACTTGTCCGCCGCTTCGAAAAGTTGGCTCCCTGGTGGCTGAGCCGCACCACGTTGGAAAAAGCCGCGCGGAATCCAGCCTTCAAAGCGTACCTTACCAGTCCGAACATTAGACCCGTCCCAGGAAGCTGCCGAATCGTCTTTGCTGGTCCTCAAGACCCCTCGCCATTGCGGCGTGCGTTCCAACTTCCACTTCGTTGGGTGCCGGATACAGATCACAGCGACCGACTCCCTCCGTCTGTTCGCAAACTCGGTGACCTTGTGTTAGGACAACTGAAGAACAAAATGTCGAAGGACTCCACAAAGTGGGGTCTCCACTTTGAGCCCCAGGCGGGACTCGATAGTGTTGATCTGGGCAAAGTCTCTCCACAACAGCTTCTTGCCAACTCGGGGTGGTTGGCTGTGTACGGGGGTCTGCGTCTTGCCTTGCAAAATCGGACGACAGACTTGTCGGTATGGGCCAGTGTGGCCTTCGACAAACAAATCATCATAAGGAGCGTGGACCGGTTGGGGGACAAACTCGGTTTGGCAGTTGAGGAAGGAGGGGACCAATTTTTCCTTCCCACGCAAAACATGGAAGAAGCCCTGAGACATTGTGAGCAGAATTCGTTGAATATCCAACTCCGAAAAATTGACCCACAGCTGGAACAAGCGAACCTCGATAAAGTCCTCGAAGACTATCTGGTTGAAGTCGGGATCGCTCCAGGAGAATTTTCCAGTTTCGACGAACGTCGAAAGCACTACAGTATTCTTCCTCGCCGGCGTGCAGACGCCTACTACTGGGATTTTTTATTAGACGACGTAATCAAGAGATGTCAGGAGCGATTTCGGGGTAAATTTGACGGCGACCGTCCAACACATCTGATCACCGTCGTTGGAAACACCCCTAACCCGATCGCTTTGGGGATTGGAGCCAGTGGCGTCCGAGAGTGCTTGCTTGTCTACGAGCAGCCAGAAGAAAATGGTGAAGGTCCCTCGTCGAACCGAATCGTTCAGAACTTGAAACAACTCAGCGAGTTCGCCCGAGTCAAGGGGATCGAACCCACCTCAGCTCCAATCACCTTGGGGAATCGGACGCAGGAAATCAATGAGATTCGGAAGCATCTGGAGAATTGGAAGCCATCTAATAGTTCCAATCTACTTGTCGATCTCACGCCTGGGTACAAGTCCATTAGCTTCGCCTTGGAGCATCTGGTAAATCCGAACACCTGGTTGATGTACTGCCGCCATCAGCAACTCACGCCAGACAATCGTGTCGACCCGGGAACTGAGGACTTCGAGTGTTGGCGAGTTGAATGACTACCACACATTGATTGCGTTGGAGTGAGTTTTGCCTCTGAACCGCGCATGGAAGATTATCCTCGATGCAAGCCTATCCGATCCATCACAGAACACGGACTCTCTCGCGCCCTGGAACGAAGTTGATTAAGACGTGATGTTTCAGTTTTCATGGTCGAAGTTGCTCGCAAGCAACCACTGTGATGACGACCTTTCCCATGACATGCGCGAGCTCGAGTCGATGGCATCTTCACGCTACGCCCGAATTTCGCGGCTGCTTCGAGGCCTCCGAAACCTATCGGGAAAAAGCTGATGAATAACCACCTTGCCCCAGGAAGGTGATCACTTGGCACAACGTAGCATCAAGTGATTCTGAGCCCAAGTCGCGCAAGAAGGTCGGTGTTGATTGGAGGTGCTTGTACTGTTGCACCAGAACCTGTCGTGGGCTTGAGGCTTGCACAGCCAAAACTGAAGTCTCGACTACCTAAACGAAAGCCAAATCGTTCATGGTGATACTCACAATATAAAATCGAAGAACTAGTTGTGATGGAGATCGTCACAATTGTCAACAAAAGGTGCGTGATGATTTTCATCCCTCTTGCCCAAGGAGCAACAAAACTAGAAAGTTTTGTAATGCAAAGTTCCGTCCTTTGTCATCTTTGTCAGGTATTCACGGCAATAAAATTTTTTGTGCACTACTGTTCTTGTGTATAATAAAATGGATTTCAGGGTTTCAACCATGAAAAAATCCGAGTGGGATGTCTCGGATCGCCTGAACTCTACAGTTGACGTCGTTAGTTTGTACACTACGCCAAGCGGGAAAGCCGAATTCGCAAGTGTAAGTCAATTATGGACTTAAGTTTTTGGTGAAAATCAATCCCATTTTGTGCCTTTTCAATTGTCTTTTTCTTTTTTTATACTTCACCAACCTATTTTTCTTATGCCCAGTGTGAGTTATGTGTGTTTTGTGAGTCTGCTTAACCGAACTGGGATAATCAACGAAAAAGGGCGGCTATGGCTTGGGTGACTCAGAAGAAGCGCGATATCGAAGCGAAGGGAGCGAAAGCTGCTCCCTGGGTATGCGAGTGGTATGACGTCGATGGCAACCGTCGTTCGAAGACGTTTGCTGCTGGATTCAAGGGGAAGAAGGCGGCCGAGCGATATGCGGTCAAGATCGAAGACCAATTGCTTTCGGGAGAAACCCAGACGACCAACACACGCAAGACATGGTCGGAACTGAGGGCAGAATACGAAGAGGCTGCGATTCCTGGCGTGTCTACAAAGACAGCTGGCTTGATCCGGACTGCTCTGAACCACTTCGAGAGACTTTGTACTCCGAAGCGAATCGCAGGGATCAACAACGCCATGCTCACTAAATATGTCAACGCGAGGAGGAAAGAACCCGGCAAGAAGCCTGGATCAACCATCTCTCCTTCCAGCATCAATCATGAGCTTGGGTACATCAAGGCCGTGCTCCACAAGGCCGTTGACTTTGGATATCTCCAGACGGCTCCCAAGTTCCCAAAGGTTCGAGAACCCAAGAAGCTCAAACACTATGTTACTCCTGATCATTTTGAAGCCATCTACGAAGCTTGTGACCAGATCGATACTCCCATGGCGAAGGGGGTGGAGTCTGCTGGTTGGTGGCGAGGGCTGTTGACTTTCCAATTCCTAACTGGATGGAGAATCTCCGAAGTACTTGCTCTGCGGAAGGAAGACGTTGACCTCAAAACTGGACAGTGCCTCACTCGGCATGGAGACAACAAAGCAACACGCGACGAGTTCGTAACTCTTCCAGCGGTCGTGATGGCACACGTTGAACCACTCCTCTCCGATCGGGAGCTGGTCTTCCCCTGGTATCACAGTCGTCGCTGTCTCACGCAATGGTTTGAGAAAATCCAGAAGGCTGCCAAAATCACCCTCGTTTGCCGAGAGGAGCACGATCATACTCCAAGCTGTCCGTATTACGGGTTCCACGACTTGAGGCGAGGGTTCGCGTCCCTCAACGCAGGACGGTTACCCTCCGATGTGCTTCAGCGACTCATGAGACACAAAGACTTCAAGACCACCAAAAGGTACATCCAGTTCGCCGAGGATGTTAACGCGAATGCACCCGATGTGTTTGTCCCTGATATCTTCAAGAAGAAAGAGTAACGAAGTCTCCGCAAGAACACCGTGGAGACTTTTTGGAGAGCAAGAGGGAAGATGATGGATTTTGGCCCGGATTTTATCCGACTCATAACGAAAACACCCACCGGTGGGCGATCCGGTGGGTGCTTCGAGGAATCGGGCGTGTGCCGCCCGATTCACATATCTTGATAGAACCAAACGTTTGGTTACTTCTTTCTCCTGGCTTCTTCCTCTTCTTGAGCCTTCTTGATCACATCATCGGCGAGGTTGTTCGGCAGGGGTTTGTACTTCGCGAACTCCATGCTGAATGTACCCTTACCTTGGGTGATGGACCGCAAGTCATTCGAGTAACCGAACATTTCTGAGAGCGGCACCTCGGCGAGGAGAACGGCGAAGTTGTCGCGAGCTTCGGTGCTGACGATGATCCCTCGTTTCGAGGAAAGTTGTCCTGTCACGCCACCCTGGAATTCGCTGGGGCATTCTACCTCAACGTTCATGATTGGCTCAAGGAGAATTGGGCCAGCCTTGCGGAACGTCTCGCGGAAGCACTCGAAAGCGGTCAGTTCGAAGGACATGTTCGAGGAGTCGACGTCGTGGTAACCACCGTCGTCGAGCACCATTTTGACCCGAACGACCTCGTATCCGGCGACAGGGCCTTTTTCCATCGCCCGTTTGAAACCTTTCTCGACCGACGGGATGTATTCGGTCGGAATGCGTCCTTGGACGATGTTATCTTCGAAAACGAAGTTGTCCTCGGTATCTTCCGGAAGGGGAATCATTTTCCCGACGATCTTACCATACTGACCTGAACCACCAGTTTGCTTTTTGCGTGTGTGGTCGTAGGCGACTTCTCTGGTACAAGTCTCGCGGTAACTCACCTTGGGTTGACCGACGGTTACTTCGGCACCGTATTCGCGTTGAATACGGTCGGTGTAAATCTCCAGGTGGAGTTCACCCATTCCCGATATGATCGTTTCTTTCGTTTCCGGATCTTGGTGAACCCGGAACGTTGGGTCTTCCCGCATGAAGCGGTTGAGGGCCTTAGAAAGTTTGTCGGAGTCGGCTCTTTTGTTTGGCACGATCGACAACGAGATGACCGGCTCGGGTGCGTAGATGCTTTCGAGCGAGTAGTTCAACCCGTCTCCACAGAAGGTATCTCCGGTAGCACAATCGATGCCCATGACGGCGATGATGTCGCCCGCGCCGGCGGCGTCGATGTCTTCGCGGTCGGCGGCGTGAACCCGCAGGATACGGCTGATCCGGGCCTTCTTTCGCATACGGCTGTTGACGTAGGTCTCGCCTTTGCGGAGGGTTCCCTGGTAGACACGCATGTAGGTAACCTGACCGAATGGTTCTTCGACCAACTTGAAGGCCATGGCGACGAGGGGTTTTTCGTCGTCCGGAACGAGCTTGATTTCGCTTTCGTCTTCGGGGACGTCCTTGCGGTTGTCCGTCGCCGTCATCGTCACGTCGAGTGGACTCGGTAGGTATTTCGTAACCCCGTCGAGGAGGAGTTGCACGCCCTTGTTCTTGTAAGCTGAGCCGAAGAACAGGGGAACGATCTGCAAAGCAATGGTTTCCTTGCGGATGACGTCCTCGATCATCTCCTGGTCGGGTTCTTGGTCTTCGAGTAGCAACTCGGTCATCTCGTCGGAGAAGGCCGAAAGTTTGTCGAGCATCTCGGCGCGGGCGTCCTTGGCTTCGTCGACGAGGTCGTCGGGGATGGCTTCACGGCGGACATTCTCACCGTTTTCGCCGTCGAAGTAGACGGCTTCCATCTTGATGAGATCGACGGCGCCGATGTGGTCCATTTCCAACCCGATGGGAATCTGTAGCGGGACAATGGCCAGCCCGAGTTTCTCTTCGAGAGAATCGATGACCTTCGGTGGGTTGGCTCCGGTCCGGTCCATCTTGTTGACGAACACGACTCGAGGAATCTTGTATCGCTTCATCTGACGGTCGACCGTCAGGGTTTGGGACTGGACGCCTTCGACGGCCGTGACGACGAGCACGGCGCCGTCGAGGACGCGGAGCGAGCGTTCGACTTCGACCGTGAAGTCGACGTGGCCGGGTGTGTCGATGATGTTGATCGGATGGCCTTCCCACGCAACGGTGGTAGCCGCCGAGGTAATCGTGATTCCCCGTTCCTTCTCTTGCTCCATGTGGTCCATTACGGCCCCGTCACCCCCACCACGAACCTCCTCGATCTTGTGGGTCTTCCCAGCGTAGAAGAGGATACGCTCCGTCAGTGTCGTTTTGCCGGAGTCGATGTGTGCAGAGATACCAATGTTACGGAGCAGTTGGAGGTTTTCCATCAGGCTATCGTGAGCCTCCGAGTTT
>CAYRFQ010000167.1:0-9245 GCA_964423615.1 uncultured Alcaligenaceae bacterium
CGGAGAACAAGAGGACGAACGACTGTCAACACTTTATTCTCGGACACCCTCCTAGTTCACGAGCAAGGTCAGAACGCCAGAACTGCCCAATTGCATCCTGTTTGGGCAACAAAATCGACGATCTCCTCCGTGCGTCGGAGCAGCCATCAATGTCAGAGCGTGTCCGTGGGTTGTCGTCACACTCGGGATCGCTCATCCGCGGCTTTGACATCTTTGATCCGCCGGATGATGGCATCGAGGGCGTTCGCTCTACTCCTTCCGGTCTTCTTCACGCCGATCGCACTGGCGATCTTTTTCAGGTTTGACATCGACAAATCTTCGAACTTTCGAATTTCTTGGTCGATCATTTCGTAAGTGGTCTCAGGGTCTGTGGCGTTATTGAGAAGTTCTTGCGCTGTTTTAATGGCTGTCTCGGTGCGCTCGTCCTGGACTTGATCCGGTTGCTTAGTGCCGGCTGAACTCGCCTTTTTCGAGGAGGCCTTTTTCGGCGAGAGTTCCCCTTTGGCGTAGGCATCGGCTTTCGTGAGAAAAATGCCAAATTCCTTGAGTCTGTAGTTCCGAAATGAGTCCAGACGCTCACAGACGAAGTTCAATTCCTCCGCAACTTTTTTTGCTCCATTCGGCTCCAGCACGTCACTGATGTTTTTCACAAATTGAATCAGGTCTGCAACGATCATGAACTCGCTCCTTGCCAATCAGTGATTGGCGGTTGTTGATCCCATGTCGCACCCGACACTCGACAATAGTTCGGAATAGCTCTGGCAACTTCGCCTACGAGCTGCTCGAACACCGGCATTACTTCACACGCCGGTTGGTTTTGCTCGAAGGTTTCCTCGGCATCCCGAACAGAAACTCGATCCGGAATGAAGGTGTCGAACATCGGAACTTCTGTACCCCAGGCGTTGTGACTTGTACTCCGGAGAAAACCCCACAGATCATCTTCGTGGACTGTGAACGCGTTCATTCGATGAGTTCGAGTTGCGACCATTCCGAGGATGTCGAGATGCGGGTGAATCGAATCCTTGATTTCCCGCACCTTTGTCAACAAGTTGGGGACTCGCTCGACTGCTTTCCGACTTGGCGTCACGGGGACAATCACGTAGTCACTGGCAGCCAACGCATTCACACAACAAAGGTTGATGAGTGGCGGGCAATCGATGAGGATAGCATCGAACTTCCTCGCGATCCCTTTTTTATGTAACGCCTTCCGAAGGATGAATCGGACGTCATGACGACCATCCCATTGCGTGTTCGTTGTCCCTGTTCGCAGCAACCAACTAAATGTAAGGTTCATCTCAGCGTACGCCAGGCGATCGGTTGTCGCGATTAGTTGGGATTTCCCATCGAACACAGGTGTTGCGTGAGATAAGATCGAACTTTTCGAATTCCGGGTTGCGTTCTCGAAGAAGTGCCGGAGTAATGCGCCCTCTTGGTCTCGCCTTTCAATTCCTTGAATTGTGGTGAGCAGGCTTGTCAAAGAGCCTTGCAAATCCATATCGACGAGGAGCACTCTCATCCCGACTTGGTTCAGTGCGGTGGCAAGGTACGCCGTTGTCGTCGTCTTCCCGACGCCCCCTTTCAAATTCAGGACAGAGATGATCGGAACTTTCCGGTCGCGTAATTCTCTGAATTTGGGAGTTCTGGCCATAACAGTCTGTGTCCAAATTTTGCCCTCCAAGGCGAGAGCACGTCTCACCCGTCGATCCAGTGACCGGCGTTGTTTGTTGAGGGCTTCGTGTCCTGCTTGGGTCTCCTGCCACGCTTCGGTAGCTTCTTCCAATTCTTGGTTTGTCTTCTGTAATTTGCGTTCGGAGATTTCAAGCTTCCCTCCAAGCCGAGCGCATTCTTCCTTGTGCTCCTTCAGTTCGAGCTGAAGTTCGTAATTCTCGATCCGGAAGTCGAAGTTTTGCATCACAACCTCAAGGAGCTGTTCCTGCGCCCGTTCCAAGTCTTCATTCTGATCAGCGACAATATTTTCCAAGGAGTGGGAAGGTGGACGCACCCACCTCCGAACAACTTCAACAACTATGGCAGTAATGACCGCCAAGATCATTCCAATAATTCCACTGACGAGTTGCTCAACGTTCATATGAAATCCTTGAAAGGGTGTTGTTTCACTTAGCTATTGTTGGCTACTCACAAACCGGAGGACAGGGTTAGCGACCCCAAAGCCAAAGGACCGAGCACGTTCCGTCACTCCGTTGAGCATATTGGTAATGTCGCTCAAAGGATGGCTACTGGCAACGAAAAACAAAGCTCTCGGCTTGTTTATAGAAGGAATTTGCGTTGGGAGATGGAGAAAACATACCACAAAGTGCAGACGTTCTGACGAAACTCATCAGCTGGATGATGTGAGAAGGGACCGGACCGGGGTTCTCCGCTTTTGGCGTTTGAGGCCGATGAAGTCATGCGGCAGATGTTTTGGGCTTGGAATTTGCTGTTGTGTCTTATTCTTGAGACACATTTTCTTGAGTTCTGTCTTACCTCATCATCTTTCTTTCCCAGAGCACCCAACCATACAACCTAGCAAAATCAAATCCCAATGACACCTTTTTTTTGAAAAAGTAGGGTTGTGCCGTTTTTGCTTGGTGGATATACGAACACGCTCAATGTCACTTTCGCAGCTTGCGGTGCGGGGGCAAGCCTCCACTTGAGGTAAAGATCGCAGGCTTCAAGAGCCGACATTATCGAAAACCAAATCTTAACACTCGTGTGAGACAAACAGAAAGCAGGGAGTTGGCGCTCCTCTGCTTTCTGTGAAGAGTCGTGCTTGGCGACCCTTTCGTAGCGAGGACGGATATACAATTCCATCCTGAAAACGTCAAGCTTGTCTCTTTGCGTCCAGCGTCCACACGCACTGGAGAAAAGAGGCAAAATGCCATTTCCCCGCAGCAGGTCTGCGCGCCTGCGATCATCCAATTCGTCGCGAAAGAATATCTCGCACACGATCATCCCCATTGCCGAACCGATGCATCCTGATGGATTGGACACTCTTTCCAATCCGCGTTCGTTTTATGCACATAAACGCACACGTGTAACCATTAAGCTGTCTCCGAGTAATTTCGCGTTCATTCCTCGGAGGTACTCCTTTATGTCCGAAATCGTGAATGCCAAGGAGCTGGCCAATAAGTTCCAAGTCACACCGGCGACCATTTTGGCGTGGGCTCGACGTGGATGGATTCCAAGTTTGCGGGCCGGTCGTCGCCCCGTCCTCTTCAACGTCCAAGAAGTCGAAAAAGCTCTACGCGAACGTGCCGAGCGGAAGGAGGTGGCGGATGACCAGTAAGCCCAACAGGACGACTACCTTTACTTCGCAAGGCCCACAACCCACTTACTTCGAGCCTTGGTTGGTCGATATGAACGCCTTGGCGACTTTGACGAGTCTGTCCGTTCGCACGCTCCGACGGATGGACGCAATGCGGGACATTCCGGGACGGGTCGAGGCAGGACGACGTGTTCTTTTCCAAACCGAAATTCTACGTGAGTGGATTCGAGCTGGGATGCCGGATAGCCAAACGTGGGAAGCCCTCGAGGAAGCATGGAGGGCCGACCAATGAACAAATTGTGGGAAGCAGTTCACCGAACGTCCCCGTGTCCGATTTGTGCCAAAACGACTTGGTGTTCCGTCAAGGCAGATGGAACAGTTGCCTTGTGTCGGCGGATTCAAGAAGGTGCGGACAGAACCAAGGCAGACAAAAACGGCACCGAGTATTACGTGCACACCCTGACTGATGGTCCGAGAACACCGGCTCCACCACCGTTCTCCAGAACGGCAAAACAGAAAAGTCGCGATACGCACCCAAACCTCCTTCATCAAGTCTACGGTGCGTTGTTGGGAGAACTCCAACTCATCGCATCGCATCGGGCAAACCTCCGAAAGCGAGGTCTTACGGATAACGCCATCAACAAGGGCTTGTATCGAACGCTTCCGGAAACTGGCCGTTCGTCCATTGCCAAACGGCTTTGGGAGCGGTTTGGGGATAAAGTGATGAAAGCTCCCGGGATCGTCCAACGGGACAAAGGAAATGGTCCTTATCTCACACTGGCCGGGCATGCTGGCCTTGTCATACCTTGTCGAGATCGCGAAGGGCGGATCGTGGCCTTGAAGATACGTCTCGATGGTCCCGATCGCAAAGGCCCAAAGTATACTTACGTCACGTCCAAGAAAGACGATGGTCCAGGGCCAGGAACTCCCATTCATATTCCGCTAGGGATGCCGCAGAAAGCCGAAGTCGTTCGCGTCACGGAAGGTGAATTGAAGGCCGACGTCATCTTTCATAAGACCGACGTGCCGACGATATCCGTCCCTGGCGTGAGCATCTGGCGAGCCGCCTTGCCCATTCTGGATGCAATGGCGTGCAAGACTGTTCGGTTGGCCTTCGATGCTGATGCGTGGGAGAACCCGAACGTGGCACGTTGTCTCGTGGAGTTTGCTCGTGCATTGGGGGCTCTCGACTACGAGGTCGAACTCGAACAGTGGGACCCCGAAAAGGCAAAGGGTCTCGATGATTGTCTGGCGGCAGGATATTGCCCGGAAGTGTTGAAGGAAAAAGCTGTGGAACCGAGACTTAACGAAATAGCTGAGGCAGCAGGCGTGGCCGACGAACTAAACCCAAGTCAAGTGTTGGATCGACTTCCCGAAGTCCTTAAAGGCGGTGCCCAGGCGTTGTTTGACGATGGCGAGTTACTCAACGCTTTGGCTCAGCAGAAGGGGAACGACCCAGCAGGTTTTGCGGCCAACCGGGCACTCGTGAAAGACCACAAGATTTCGTTGCAGGATTTCAATCGGGTCATTAAAGAGCTGTCAGTGTCCCACTCCGTCACTGTTGATTCGGACGACGTGGAATATTTTGCAGACGACAATTGCACTTATCGCAACAAGCCGACACAAAATGGCCCGATTCCAGTTCGGCTGAGCAACTTCACGGCTCGAATTGTCGAAGAGGTCATGTACGACGATGGAGCCGAGGAGAAGGGCTACTTCTGGATCGAAGGCACACTTGCAGGCGGGCATCCTCTCCGGCGGATCGACGTCCCGATTGCCGAATTTTCGACGCTGAACTGGGTCACTTCGGAGTGGGGAGCAAGACCCATCGTGAATGCCGGAGTGGGCGCGAAAGACCACCTACGGGCGGCCATCCAGTTCCTCTCTCCCGACATCCAATCCCGAACCGTGTATACCCACATCGGATGGCATGAGATCGACGGCCGATGGGTGTACCTCCACGGGGGCGGTGGGATTGGTTCGGAAGGGAAGGTCAACACAAGTGTCGACCTCCTGGGGAACTTGGGCAATTACTCTTTGCCTGATCTACCTATGGGGACAGCCTTACGCGAGGCTGTCCAAGCGAGCCTACGTCTGCTTACCCTTGGCCCTCCTTGCATCATGTTTGCCCTTTTGGCGAGTATTTACCGCGCGGTGCTCGGAAACGTCGATTTCTCGATTTTCCTAACCGGCCCGAGCGGCACATTCAAGAGCGAACTCGCAGCGCTGGCCCAACAACACTTCGGGCCGGCGATGAACGCCCGCAACCTTCCCGACAATTGGTCGTCCACCGACAATGCACTAGAAGGCATAACCTTTTTGGCGAAAGACGCCATTTTGGTTGTTGATGATTTCTGTCCGTTAGGGACTTCTCGTGACGTTCAACAACTACACAGAAAGGCAGACCGTGTGCTCCGGGCTCAAGGCAACCATTCCGGACGAGGACGGATGACTGCGGACGGGACGCTTCGAGCCGAACGTCCACCCCGTGGTATGATCCTGGCAACCGGTGAGGACGTTCCTTGCGGTCTCAGTCTCCGGGCAAGGTTGGTCGTGTTGCCAGTCTCGCCTGGAGACATTGGAGCGATGAAGAACGGCAACAACGCCATGTTGGCTCAATGCCAACAAGATGCTGAGAATGGATTGTATGCCAAATCTTTGGCAGCGTTCCTGGTTTGGATGGCCCCTCAACTTACCGACATCCAACATCGTTTGAACAACGAGAAGAACGAATTACGTCAACAAATGTCGACAAATTGCCAACACGCCCGCACACCTGGGAATGTTGCCGATTTGGCGTTAGGGTTTCGATATTTATTGGACTTCGCTGTTTCGGTAGATGCTATTGCCCACGAGGAACGAGAGGAACACTGGGAATCTGCCTTGAAGGCCTTCGCGGAAATTGCCTTATTGCAACAAGAACAAATTGTTCAAGCCGAGCCAGCCCAGCATTTCATCGCCCTCCTTCAAGCAGCATTGTCAGGCGGCTATGGGCACTTAATAGACGAACATGGGGGAGCGCCACCGGAACCACGGTCGTGGGGTTGGCAAAGCGAACTGTCTCGTCCCAGTTCAGATTTTCCGGAAGGACCGTGTCGCCCTAAGGGAAAATGCTTCGGTTGGCTCATCGAAGGGCAATTGTATCTCGATCCGGAGAACAGTTATGCCGTTGCCCAAACGGTCGCCAAGGACCAAGGCGACAGCTTGGCGATTCAGAAAACCACTCTGGGTCGCAGACTCCACGAGAAACTCTTTCTGGCTTCTCGAGAAGAAACACGTCAGAGGTGCACAGTTCGAAAGATGATCCAGGGACGGCGTCGGGAAGTTCTACATATTTGTCTCGAGGTCTTTCAGGACCTGCGTCAAACCGGCCCAACCAGCCCACAAGAAGATGACGACCGAGTAACGGATCACCCAACCGAAACCCTCGAGTAATTTGGGGGTCGGTTGGGCCGGTTTGACGCAGGGGGGAGCGACCACGGGAATCAAAAATACAACCCGACGACCCTCCAAGCCATGGGAAGAGAAGTGCTGTCGGTTGGGTCGCACTGATGAGTCTGTTTTTTTTGATTGTGGGAATGATGTTCGTGCCCAAGGCGCCATGGTTGCGACCAACAGTGACAACGTGTGTCCGAAAGTTGGTGACAACTGTGGCAGCCGATGACTGTTGGTGGCAGTTTCTGGGCCTGCTTGGCCGACTTGTGAAAAGGCGACTTTACAAAAGATTTAGGAAAAAAAGGAGATCCAATATGGGCGGACTGGGAAGTGGCCTGACGTATCAATACTGGCGACCGCGTCGAAAAACAACCGTCGAAGAATGCAAGGTTCTGCTGGTTAAAAGCCTGCGTGAACTCGGCATGCTCAAACCAAACAGTACAACCTCGAGAACCCTGACTTGGGCTGGGTGCTATCCCAACAATAAATCAACATTCGGAATCACGGTCAACACAACCGGGAATTGCCCGCACTTGGTGCTCTCGTACCGAATACCAGAAAGAAACGAATCTTTCGAATACGAGATCCGGCTGAGCACCAGTAAACCTCCCTTCGGTGGGCTTCGTTGGTGGCTCCGCTGCCCCATCCGAAGAAAATCCGGATTGTGTGATCATCGCGTCACGAAGCTGTATCTGCCAATCGGACAAAGGTATGTTGGATGTCGAGATTGTTACGATTTGGGTTACCGGAGTTGCCAGGAAGCCCACAAATACGATCGCCTTTTCGCAAACTGAGAGCTCGAACTTGGGTCGGATTGTCAGACCGTCAAGGACGCTATGGCTGGGCTTGGAGAACGATACAAGCAACAAAACATAGGAGAGTAAAGATGGCGAAAGTTTTTCGTAAGAAGACGACAGTTTGGCGGTTGGAAGGACGAAAAGTCCCTGCCGACACGCCTGGCGCGACGAAGGAAACTATCGCGTCGAGAAAGTGGTACGGGTATGTGCCGCAAAAGAATGGCAAACGCAAGGCCGTTGCTCTTTGCACGGATAAACAGAAATCCCAACAGATGCTCAACAAGATGTTGACGGATGTGGCCATGGGCAAACACGGAATGAATGATTCGTTTCAACACCACAGAAGCACAACCCTTCATCAACATCTGGAAGCCTGGCAAGCTGACCTCTCCGCGAAGGGTCGCACTGACAAACACTCCAGTCTATCCGCGTCACGGGTGCGGACAATTATTGAGGAATGCGATTGGGTGTGGTTGAGTGATTTGTCAGCGTCTGGCGTCCAGAGTTTCATAGGTGAACTCCGAAAGCGACAGAAAAGCGCTTCCACCCGGAACCACTATTTGACCGCCGTCAAAATGTTCTCGCGATGGCTCGTCAAAGATCGTCGAATCCAAGACGATCCTCTTGCTTATTTGTCGAAGGAGAACGAAAACCTCGACAAGAGACATGAGAGACGAGATCTATCGGTTGAAGAACTCGCGTTCATCCTTTGCGCTGCAAGGGAAGGCGATACAATGTGGAAGCTGTCAGGTGAATCTCGAGCAATGCTCTATCTGGTTGCCATTTATACTGGTCTCCGGGCAAGCGAGTTGGCAAGCCTCACGCCAGCGTCTTTCTCTTTCAGCCAAGAACAGGCCACCGTCACGGTAGACGCGGCATACAGCAAGCATCGTCGAAAGGACGTCTTGCCGATCCATGCCGAAATCAAGGATGAAGTCGCTTCGTGGATTGTGTCGAGGCCGCCTGAAAAACCGCTCTGGCCGGGTTCGTGGGCCAGGTGCTTCAAGGGCGCCAAGATGTTGCGTGCAGACATGAAAAATGCCCGGAGTGCTTGGCTTGAGGAAGCCGAGTCTACGCAAGACAGAGAGGAACGAGAAAAGTCTAATTTCCTCATTCCCAAAACACCAGACGGCAAAATTGTTGACTTCCATGCACTGAGGCACACATTCATCAGCCACCTCACGCGAGGAGGGCTGATGCCGAAGGTGGCCCAAATCCTCGCGAGGCATTCCACCATCACGCTGACGATGGATCGATACACTCACGTTGACCAAAAAGAGGTCGCGGAAGCCATGAATACGTTGCCTTCGTTCGTTGGGCCACGCGACCCATCCCCTGGAGAATCCGTCTCGGTAGGTGATCCGGTTTGCACACTATTTGCACAAACTCCAGCCACGAGAGGGCATCAAGAGACATCTTGCGACAACGGCAAAGGAATACAGTGTAATCAGTTTGAGAAGTCACAAGTTTTTACTATGGAACGACTTGGCACTTGTTGTCATCGAGAGGTACCAACAAAGGAAGAGAGGCGGCGCCCGGATTCGAACCGGGGAATCGCGGATTTGCAATCCGCTGCCTTACCACTTGGCCACGCCGCCTTTTAATCGTGATGGAATAATAGCTACGATCAGAAAACCTGTCAATCCAACTTCACAAACGTGAATAGGCCGGGGTGCATCGCCCCCTTTACACGGCAAATCGAATTTGTTACATTTTATGTAGACGAATTCGTCCGGTCTTTTGCTCTA
>CAYRFQ010000168.1:0-9227 GCA_964423615.1 uncultured Alcaligenaceae bacterium
AAAAGAAGAAAAACCGATCTCAAAATCGATCACCGTAGCGCTGTAGTACTAAGATGTTGATGTTGAACCATTTGTAACTTCTTGTCGAGGTTAGTTCTGTGTCAACTTCTCCACGTGGTTCGTATAAGACGGACTTGACTGATATCCAATGGGAAATTATTCGTGAGTTTCTCCCGCCTGCCAAGACCGGAGGTCGGCCTCGGGCTTTCGATCTCAGAGAAGTCGTCAACACGATTCTGCATGTCCTGAAAACAGGCTGCCAATGGGACATGATCCCTCATGATCTTGTGCCCAAGAGCAACGCCTATGACTACATTGGCCGATGGCACGATCGATTCGGTCCACCAAAGTTTGACTCAATCCGTGCGCGAACAACAAAGCCGAGAGCCGACACCCAGTGCCGGATGCGTCGATTCGCAAAGTGTTAAGACGACCCAAGTCGGAGGTGAAAAGGGCTATGACGGAGGCAAGAAAATCAAGGGCCGAAAACGGCATATCTTCACCGATACTCTGGGATTGATCCTGGCGATTGTCGTCACAACAGCCAACATCTCCGACGCTCGGGGAGCCACTTGGGTCTTGGCTCCGAATCAGGAAAAACGGACTGCACATAACGAACATAGAAGTTGGATATGAGAATCAAGACATAAATACTGTCCGGACGGCCTCTAATTGTTCATTGGCGTTCAGTAATGAAGTTGGCTTTGTGCCACTCGTGATACTGTAATCGTGTAAACTGGAAATGCCCAAGATAACACCATTGGACGAACATGCCATGGAGTCGTGGTCATGATAATCACCGACGTTCGGAGTATCCAACCTGTGGCAGATGGATCTCCTGCTGATTGGCGTACAAGCATGGGCCAAATATTGGTGGCCATTGAGACGGACGTGGGGTTGACTGGTTACGGAGTGGGAGGCGGTGGACTCGCGGGGGTTCATGTCGTGAAAACGGTTTTGCGAGACGTCCTTTTAGAGCAAAGTCCTGATTCTATCGAGTCGTTATGGGAGCAGATGTATGAGGCGACTCTGGCGTTCGGACGTAAGGGCATTGCTATCATGGCGCTGAGTGGCGTCGATTTGGCATTGTGGGATCTCAAGGGAAAAGCCGAGAAACTCCCTGTGGCCAAGTTACTTGGAGGTGATGTTTCGAAAGCTGTTCCAACATATGTGACAGTGTGGGATGACGTTCCAGAAGAGGTTTTGGAAAACTATTCGGCGTTCAAGCTCCATGTTGGTAAAGTTGACTCGGGTGAACTCGAAGAGGATGTCGTTGCGAGAGTGAGAAAAGCGCGGAGGAGGATCGGACCCGAGAAACCGTTGATGATCGATGCGTGGATGAAATGGTCTGTCACCCAGACCCTTGCTATTGCTAAGCAGATCGAGGTGTATGATGTGGGATGGATCGAAGAACCGATCTCTCCAGATGATCTCGGAGGTTATGCCGAGTTGCGAGATCGATGTAACATACCGATCGCCGGAGGAGAACACGAATTCACACAGTATGGTTTTGCCCCGCTAATCGAAAACCGACTGCATACGGTTCTCCAGCCTGACATCTGTTGGTGTGGGGGAATGACCGAAATGGTTAAGATCTATCGAATGGCCAAAAACGCTGAGATCCGTGTGTGTCCCCATCGAGGGGCCGAAGTATGGGGACTTCACGCGATCGTAGCCTTGGATTCACAACCACTCGCCGAGTCAGGCCGCCCCTGGATGACCTGGGTGAATGGACAACCGATGATCAATGACGGAATGATTCAAATACGGGAAGAACCCGGTTTTGGGGTGACGATTGATGACGCAAAATTTAGTGACATTTTGACTACAACGTGACTAAGAAAAAATTCGAGGTAGTGACTCCCAGCGCGAAACGACGCCCCACGCGAGCATCGTCTAGTCACTACCTCGAGGTATCGTCATAGCAAGCCATGACTATATCAATTAATACTCGGGTCGATAGCAGGTGACAACGTGAGTCAGTTCACTCCGATAGTGATTCTCACAATCGAAGAAATGACTTTGTCGAATACAATGATTTTAAGGAATGTAATTGTTTTGAGTGGCGGTTGATAATCGAATTGGGTGTTTGTTTCGATTGTTTTGTTTATCCTAAGGTCACTTATGACGTCCTCTGCAGCTTCCAGTATTTTTCGTCGGCTTGATCCTCCGATTTGGTTACTCACAACAAAGTCACAAGAAGGGGAAGCTGGGTTAATTGCAACGTTCGTGAATCAGGGTTCGATCTCAGTTAGGCATCCTCGGGTACTCGTGGGCTTGGCAAAACAGCATAATACTTCGAGATACGTGGAGGATGCGAGACAGTTTGTCCTGCACTTACTTAGCGAAGATAATGTTGACGTCGTTGCTCATTTTGGGCTGAAGACTGGGAAACAACTGAACAAAATGACAAAGCGTTTGTGGGAACGAACACCGAATGGCCTACCCCTGTTGCCTAACTCGCTGGGATGGTTGGAATGTCACGTCGAGACAACACTCGATACGGGTGATCGGACGTTGTACCTGGCAGCGGTGCAACACGGGGAACTGTTGGGAGAAGCACCTTTGCTCACTTTGCAAAGTTGGTTGGAGCTGGCTTCCGAAGACGAAAAACGAGAGGCGAAGCGATTGATGGAGCGGGACCAACAAATTGATGCCATGGCCATTGAAAAGTGGAGAGAGCGGTACCTTCTGTGATTGTTCGGATGAATCTTTTTAAGAAAACTCTAGTCGTTTCTATATTTAGGGCTGTGCGGTGACGTGGTCATTCCTACCGGGAAGGTAATTGAGCAAACACATTGATCTAAAAAACCGAAGCCCCCGTGAACCCAAAAAGTAGACATTTGCGTGGTGGGCTATCATCACTGTGCGAGCTTGTCACACCCAAGGACAGTATCGAAAATCAGCCATTTCGCCCTCCAGTTAGGAGGCGACCCTGATCCTACCTATGTTCTGATTCCTCAATAAATGTAACGTGTTTGGAATTGTGTCGAGAACGGAATGTAACGTCATGAAATTTCATGTATTTAATCGCAAATATCATTACTGGGCTTCGTTGGTTGTCGCCATACCTGTGCTTGTGGTCATTGTGACTGGCTTGTTACTGTTAGTGAAAAAGGAGTTCGATTGGATACAACCACCGAGTCAGCGAGGGGCGAAGGAGGGGTCGACCAGTGACCCTACGATTTCTTTTTCTCGCATCCTTGAAGTGTGTCGAACGAGTCCAGAGACGACTCATACGGACATCAGGTCGTGGGACGACGTGGACCGAATTGACGTCCGCCCGTCTCGTCGAATATTGAAAGTTCGGGGCAAGAATAACTGGGAAATCCAACTCCACAGCCAAACCGGGGAAGTTTTGCAAGTGGCGTATCGCCGATCCGACATCATCGAAGCTATCCACGATGGTTCGTGGTTTCATGATTCGGTAAAATTATGGGTGTTCCTTCCCTCGGCCGTGGTCCTGCTAACTTTATGGATCACAGGGATGTATTTATTCTGGCTGCCGATTGCGAGAAAGGCGAAACGAAAACGAACTTCTTCCGCTCCAACAACGTAAGCCAAAATGTATGTATTTTTCCCCAAGATTGGCTCTTCTTGATCGAATACATTTTGGAGGATGCAAGTTAGACGCGGTGCAGTGGACAATTTGACGACCAGTGGACCGTGATCTATTGTTAGATAGAACACTCCATAATTTCCGGGACAGAAGCGATGAAAAAGTTGTCACTCTTTGCTTGCGTTATCGTGTTTACACTGCTCATTGGATTAGAACCAACGTTTGGTAGGTGACGACCAAGGCAGCCATGTGCTACGGGGGGAGTTTCCTCCCAAAGTTATAGCCAAGACGGTTCGGACTACCCAGAAAGCTTGAATTCCCCTGCGACCATGTGGGTCGGTATTGGATTGGTCAGTTTGCTCGTCGTTGGAGCTGGATACCACTTCAGTCAAGAGGCTCTCAAGGCGTCCGCCATTCAGAATAGACGAAAGGAACCTTGGGAACTGTAGATTGGGAATTCCATTTTGCAGTGATGGTTTCTGTTACTATTCATTTCGCCGATAACTTTTCGACCTGTTGGAACAAAGCCACTGCAGCAGGTCGATCGGTCGGTTCCGCACTTCGATACTCGTAGACGACTGTTCGATTTTGGTCGAGGATGAAGTCTCCACCAAGTTGCAACAGATCGTCATTTTTTTGCGCTTTCCAAAGCGCCCAGCCTCCGAATATCAAACGCAAGTAGCCCCAAATGACTTTCGGATGGAACATCCCAAGCCAGGTGGTCTTGCCCAAAGAGAATTGGATGTACGCTTGTCGGTCTGGATCCGAAACGGCGGGAAAAGGAAGCGGATATTTCTTCAGGTAGTTTGTGACGAATTTGGGGCCCGAAAAACTCACTGCAATGACTTGTCCACCGGAAGATCGGATTTTGTCATAGAGTTCGATCACCTCACCGAGGTGAGCACGACACGGGATTCAAGCCAGGTGCCGTAAGAAAATCAACACAACTGGGCCTGAATGCAACTCGGATAATTTGATAGGTATTCCATCCGGTTGGAGAAAATCCAAGTCGCTAATCGTTTGTCCGAGACTACTCATTTGGTTGGTCTCACAAGAAAAGAACAGAACCTATTTCGCTCAATACAAGCACGTTTGCTCAATCTCCGTTTACAGAAACTGAGCGGTTTCGTATAGGCTCTCCCAGTGCTCGCAGACCCAACTGCGGTGCAAAAAGGAGGAAGCCAGATGTTTCGAAGAAGTTCTTTGATTTCGTTGGTTGTGGTGTTGTTGGGATTGTGTTTCCCCATCACGGCCTACGGATATTTTGACGGATTGATGGCGTTCGTGCAAACGCGAGCAGATAGCGAAATGGCGATTGTCTACTTCGACGAAAACGAAATGGACGAGCCAGAACAACCTATGGACTCGAGAGAGTATCAAGAACTCGTTCAGAAAGCCGAAACAGTCCTTGAGGACTCTTGTTGTGCCAACTTCGGCGAATTGATGCAATTAGTGTGTGAATTGCACAAGGAACAGTACTCCATTACCGCTCCAGCGGCGAGCGTAACCCAACTAGACTCCCAACCAGAGACACAAAAGCAAAACCAAGAAACTACCGAGGAAATCGAGAGCCTTCGGGAAGAACTTCGTGAATTAAGGGAAGAAGTGCAGTCGCTACATCAGCTAATGAAGGCCATCAAAGCAGATACGAATCCAGCGACCACGAACCATAATGAAGCGACATTGGAGTTGCTTCGACGATTGATCTCAATTGGCCAATTCCAAACTGGAGCCAATTTTCCAACTCCAGTTGAAAGCATTCCTGCCATGGCTCCCGCCGATGCGAGACCAACATTCACGACTCCCTCAGAGATTCGGAACCCACGATATCGCCTTGTGCCAATCCAACACTTTCATCCTTCCTGCACCGTTGAAATACGGCGGCCTCGTAGATTTTTCGATTTCTCCGGCGCCATCGGTTCGGTAGAGACTCTTACAGAGGTATTCACGGAGAAAACAGCGACTCTTCACTCTGTCCACTGTCTCGTTCCCGTGGACGAAAATGAGGCCGAAGTGCACAAAGAACCCAATTCCGTGTATTCGGAGCTTTCGGAGCTACCTTGGTACAGTTTTGGCAGAGTGCCTCCACCTCCGAGAGAAGAAGATCAAAGGAAGAATCAGCGGGGGTTTATCGATGTAGATGGATCGCTTTTCGAGTTTACTTTATCGGGAGCTCATTAAGCGATTGTTCTTCAGCAGAGGATTTCGGCCCTAGCGAGAACACTTGAAAAAACGAAACGCCACCTCGAAAAGTTCGAGGTGGCGTTTTCTTATAATGTGTCCTTGCCTTAAGACGCAATGGTTAGTCGCGTCCATTCATCTGAATCAGGATCATCAAGATGTAGTAGAACAACAGTGCGAGCGAGGCAAACAGTTCGAGGCTTGCGGCCACGTAGGCGTCGGTCGGATAGTGGTGAAGTATGTTGGACGTCGTGTAGAGGATGAATCCGCTAGCGAGGGCCACCATGAAGAACGAGAAGAAGAGGCCCAATGTGAAACCGAAGATCCATCCCGCGACGATCACGCCCAGAGCGATGAACGAACCGATCATGAGGATCGTTCCCAGGAACGAAAAGTCCTTTTGGGTAATGAACACCGCCGCAGTCAACCCACCAAAGAGCGAGAGCGTCAAGATTCCTGCTTGGCCGAGAATTCCCAAGCCACCGTCTTGACTGGGAATGAAAAAGATCGCGATGCACATGATCGGGATGAAGATCACAGCTTCGGCGACAGTGTATAGAGCCAGGCCTGCGTACTGCATGGCTCGGGAAGTTTGGGAATTGGCCCAGTAGCGGGCGAGGTAGCCGATCGCGATGAATCCGACGACCAAAAGGATCATCGAGAATCGGTTACTGAAGTAGTTTTCGAAAAATGCAATGGCTGCTTCTCGGGTCGGGATCATGTAGGTAAAAACGAACGCGAGGATCCCCAAGAAAACTGCAACCGCACCGGCCAGATGGCCGTACGTTGCCCTGATGAACTGGGCCCGTGCACTTGCTCCAACATTGGCAACTGCATAGGGATTCATTGGAGCGTCTTGGTAGTAACGCGAACTCATTTGCTAACTCCTTTAAATTGTAATCTTGCCGGAAAACCAAAATTTCGGTTTAACGCCAGTTTAACTGTAGCCTATTTGTGAGGCGAAGATCTACCATCAGTTTAGTCGTGGGATGGATTCCAGGCAAGCGGAGGAGAACGTCACGCAATTGGAAAGAGTGAGAAAAATTTCTCGAGAATGTTCCGCATGCGTGATGTCATTGGATTGTCTAGAGACTTGTATTTGCCTACCGCATACTTTGATTTTGGTCCTGTAAAAACTTCTGTACGGCAATCCACATATCTCGGTGTGCTTCTCCGCGACTACGGCGAAGACCAGCGGAACCGGCACGGACTCGTGCCTCCTCGTCGGAGATTCGTTCGGTCATCCGGAAATACAGGTACCATAGCCCGCCTGCAAGAGAACCGTCCTTGTCGTACACGAAAGCTGGATGGCGGTTCTTGTCCGTGACCCATACGGAGAATGTGTCCACCACTTCTTTGGTTAACGTCTGGGGAGATAGGGTGATGCCGACATACGTCATCCCTCGCTTTTCGACTTGCTTGCGGTCTATGGCTTCATTCTCGTCAGGCCCGTGGACGTGGATGACGGTCTTGAAGCCCTGCCGTTCCAACCAGTCCAAGCCTCCATCGAGTCCGGGACGAAGGCCCGAACTAACTCCTTTGCGGACGATCGAATACTGTGGTATTCCCAAAGGCATATCGGGAGGGGTTAGAGTCTTTTCAGCAGCTGGAGGGAAATCATCTGGTCTGGGAGATTCGTCCTCTTGTTGAGAACCAGGGATTTGTCCGGGAGGTGATTGTTGCTTTCGTGAGTTGGACCGTTCGTCGGGAAAAAGATCTTCGGGAGGTTGTGGGGGTAAGGGAAGCCGTTTGTCGGTTCCCGGAGGGAATGGAGGAAGGTTGCCGGATTCGGAGCGACTTTCTTCAGGGGATGTAGGCTGTGGTGGTTGAGGAGTTCCAAGGTCGACTCCGGACGGAATGCGGTTTGCTGCTCCAGGTGTTTCCGTGGCGGAATTTGGAAAAGGATCGACAGGCGCAGGGGTTAGCGGTGCGCCGCCAGCTGAATCGCCATGGGGGCCAGGGCCGGAAGGTTGAATTGCCATGCCGTTGGGAAAGGGAACTGGTGCGATACCAGGGTTGGTTGTGGGGACTGGGGCCACTGTCCTTGGCGGACAGGGACGAGATCGCCGGAAGCAACATTTGTGTTGGCATCCCGAGATGATTCCAAGGCCAATAATCAGCAGTAAGGAGACGAATATACGGGCAGACATTGGTTTTCTCCCAGACGATACATTTCTACATGTCAATTGTAAGCTGGGTGATCCCCCGTGGTATATAGGCACGTTAGAGATTTGCGACGCTTCCAGGAGACGACTGCGAAAGATTGACGGTTGCGAGGATTAGAGCGGTTCGCGGTTGTGTTGAATCCAGCTTTCCAGGCCTCCGACCTGGGCCTGACAACCGATCAGTCCTTCGGCCTTTAAGACGATTTTCTCAGGCCTTTGCCTGTTCGGTGGTTGTCCAATCGCCGATTTCACTCTGTCGAAAAAGAGGGTCGGAGGTCTATGACTTTGAGATTCCAGGTCGGAGAAATGGGAAAGCAAGGAAAAATCTGTATTCAGGACTATCGTGAACGACGCTAAGCTAGGTGGGTCGGAAGGTTTCGGCTGGAAAGTTAGCTCGATTGTTGCTCAGCGATGACGGCGAGTTCGGTCAGTTTGGCAGCGGTGACTCCGATTCTTTCGAAGCATTCGGCTACGATGCTAGCTGGAGCTGTGAGTAAGCTAATGAGTAAATCCATCGAGCTAATCGAAGTTCGACGATGCTCGATGGCTCGATTGTGGGCGTCCCGGAGCAGTCGGATGACATTATCGGAGAAAAATTCTCGGTTCATCGTCAAGTAAGCGTCTACTTCCCCTTCGTCTTGGTGGAACAGCTCCTGAAACTGGGACAACAACGTGGCTAAATCTGCACCTAGTCGATCTCCCCAGTTGATCACGCTCTGATCCGGAGCTGACAGCAATCCCATGAAGACGTGCGGGGAACGCACGCAATCCCACCGGGTTTCTCCTGCCAAACGTATGGCTTCTTCCAAGGCTTCACCAGCCGGCTGCGTTAGAATCTCCATGCGAAGACGTCCGCCTGGAAGAAAAATGTCGTTGGTCGGAAGCTCAGGGCTGCTCATGAAGGTTGTCCTTGGGGACGCATGCTCGGGAGTTTAATCGGTGCGGTAAACATCGGCGAGTCAATGAGATTGTGACCAATCTCTTGGTGTCTCCGATTATCCCGAAGTTTTCTGGTCATTCGTATTCGACAGATGCTGCAACGATCGGGTCGCAAGCGAGCCTGGGGACTTTTGGAATATTTGGTCCACAGTATTGGATGGTTCGTGGAGATTAAATTCACAGTTATTCTACCGACGACCTCTCGGAACGCAACCAACAATCTGTTACTGAGGCTGCGCTGAATATGGAAAAGGTGAGGAAGGAACGAATCTCTTCACCACTAGGAGGGTGTCCGAGAATTATTCTGTGCCCTTGCCGGATCGGTCCGTGGACCGGTCCTTTTGCCTTTTCGCTCTCTTATTTTCCTCTCGGCGCGCACCGCG
>CAYRFQ010000169.1:0-9086 GCA_964423615.1 uncultured Alcaligenaceae bacterium
GACAACACCATCAAACTCTGGGACATAAGCACAGGCCAAGACGGTGTTGTCCGCTCCGCTCGGGTTCGGGCCACTCTCAAAGGACATACAAAATATGTCAACTCTGTGAGTTTCAGCCCCGATGGAAAGACCCTGGCCTCGGCAAGTTACGACAACACCATGAAACTCTGGAACGTGGATGTCTGCCTCTCTGAAGGAAGATCAAAGCAAGCACAAAGCCATCAACCTGAACCGATCAAGTTCGCAGATCTACGCAACAATCCCACAGCAATAGCCAAGCAAGCGGGATTTTTGGGACATAAGGACACCTACGATTCAGTGCGATCAGACTCCTACCAAAAAGTATATCTTGCTGCTCTCGCTGCTGGCAAAACCTGCAAGATCGATGTGGTCAGTACCACATTTGATCCAGTTCTACGTCTGGAAGACATCAAAGGTAAACAACTTGCTGTGAACAACGACGGTGGCGAAGGAACCAATCCATGTCTGATTTTCACCCCTCCGACGGATGGAAGCTATCGAGTGATTGTTACTTCGGCACAACCTCGTCAGATAGGCTTGTTCGAGTTGAAAATGACTCCGGTCGATCGTTTCGGCGAAACGATGACACACGAGGGCGCTATTGGCTCAGGTTCCTCGGAAGATAATGAGTTACCTTTCCAAGTCTACCGGATCAAAGGCCCCCCTCACGCAATCTACCGAATCCGGCTCAAAAGCACCGATTTGTTCCCAGAGATCCTCCGTACCGATGCAAAGACTTTCAAAAGTCCTGCCCGGAGGAAGGCACAAAACACAGACGTGGTTGTTGAGGAAACATTAGTGACATCAAAGGAAGGTACGGTCGATTTTCTTGTCCGGGCAAACAACCCAAGTCGCGGAGGAAAGTTCTTGTTGACCGTTGACTCGTTCTTACCGTTGACCAAGAACTTAACTTTACCCGCTCCCCGACTCCAGAAACTGGATTTGACACAAACTTCCGTGGAGGGGCAACTGAGCAAAACAGATCCGTTCGACACGGTGTTGACTAAGAGTTATTGCGAGCCCAGCTATTATCATTTCAAAAGAAAAGACCGGATGTACCTCACTGTGTTAACTAGCAAGAAGTTCACCCCTTACCTCCGTTTCCAAACTCCGGGACAAGCCGGCTCCTCCGAATTTCGAGGCAATGATGGAAGAATATCAGTCCTGAGTAACATCACTCGTAATACTCTACAGAAGTTGATTGTCGCGTCGTCGAAAGCCGGACAAACAGGGAATTATAAACTCAAAATCACCGAACATAAGAAGGTCGACAAAACGATTTCTCTGGAGGGCGAAATCACGAGACAACAACCCATCCGATATTACCAGATGGTTTGTCCACAAAATACAACCTATCGCATCCGACTGACGTCGAAAGATTTTCAACTGCTCTACTTTCGAAAGTGTGGCTCAAGTGGGTGGTCCAAACTTACATCTCGACAGAATTCACCCCCGTTCCAAATTGCAACAACGCATGCTGCCCAGTGGGGAGCTGCTTTGGATATAGCGGTCCTTCCGAGCAAGAAATCAGCTCTCGGGAAATTTGAGCTGGAACTGGAAACGTTCGCTGTTGATCCTGACCGTAAAGACAAGCCCCTCCCGACCATCTACTCTGTGAAAATAAATCGAAAAGATTTCAAGACGTTCCAAGGAAAACTCACAAAGCAAGACCCCCTCGACAAGGTCAGAGCGAAAAGTCACCACAAGGTCCACCTTCTGAAACTCAACAAAGGTGAAACGTACGTAATTGATTTGATGAGTAAACAGTTCGATACTTACTTGCGTCTTGCAGATTCCAATGGCAAACAACTCGCATTCAACGATCAAGGCGGGGTCGGTAACAATTCCCGACTCACATTTACGCCCAAGAAGACCGACACCTACCGGATAATCGCCACTTCCTACAAGTCGGGAGTAATAGGACAATACACAATCAAGATCCAAACTGAGGAAAGGACCAAGAAGTTGATTTACGGCAAGAACCCCACAAAGATCGGGAAGTAACCACGCTGATCTGACAAAAGTCTGTTCTTTGGAGCGGAAAGAGCGTTACCCCCCACGCATAAACACTATGAAATCAACCACTCTCCAGGCTCAAATCGAACAACACCGCGAACTACTCCAGAGTTTGCAAGCCACTGTCTATAACTCGGCAAACCCCACGGAATCAGAGTTGTACCCGTCCTTGCTCGAAGCCCGAAGCAAACTCAAGGAACTCCAGGACCAACTCGCTGCATCGCAACACGAAGACAACCCACCGCAGTCCCAATCCAAACCACAGCCCAAGTCGATCTACCACGGTCGGTTTCTTGGTCCGGACACCACTGGCTTGAAAGTAGAACCGACCGTTCGCATGAATCCGGTGCCCATCGGGATCTATCACTTGCTCAATCCCGAGACAGACCCGCTGCTCACGGTCAACATCTCTGCCGAGCGGAGTTCCGAACGCAAGCGTCGAGTGTGCGTGAAGTGTTACATCGAAGGACTATCGGCTCAGGCCGTTCAGACGGTCGAAGTGGAACGCAGGCAGCAGGTCGAATTGAAATTCCTGCCGACTCTGTTTCCCGAACGTGCCCGAGAGATCACCGAAATCCAAAGGGCGACGTTGCACGTGCTCGTCGAAGATCTCGATAACAAACCTGAATCACACGACACGTTTTCTTTGGTGTGTCTCTCTCGCAATTCCAGCTTCAACGCCGTCCACAACCCCGACACCGGAGAACACGTCGACCTCTCTCACTACTATGGAGCCTGGGTCACTCCCTATGTTGAACCGGTCCAAGGCTTGATTTGGGAAGCTGCGTCTCGACTGCAAAGCAACATGGTCTGGGGCTATCTTGGCAACCAGAAGTCTGTCACCGAGCAAGTCGAAGCCCTTTTTCACGTCCTCCGCGACCAAAACTTACGATATATCAACTCCGTTCTCGACTACGGAGCCATGGAAGGTCATTTAACGCAACGAACTCGCCTTCCTCGCGAATCTCTTCAACGGAAAAGCGCCAACTGCATTGATGGAACTGTCCTGATGGCGAGTTTGTTGGAAGGAGCTTCGTTACACCCAGTCCTGGCCATCGTTCCAGGACATGCCTTCGTTGGCTGGAAAAAAAGTCCCGAACCAAACGCCGAGTGGGATTTTCTTGAGACTATGATGATCGGCTCGAAAGACCATGACTTTCAAGCCGCCTGCCAATCCGCCCGCCGTCAGTATCAGGATGCCAAGGAACGATACCCAGACCAAATGCAGTGCCACCTCATTCGCGACCTTCGCCGCCAAGGAATCTGGCCAATGGAATGATTATGTAGCTTCGTCTGTGTGAGGAGTTCTGCGAGAGCTTCGCCGTTCACTTGGTGAATCGCGAAGCTGACGTTCACCCCAAAACTTACGAAGGGATATCAATAAAGTTGTAGCGGTTCGGTGAATCTGTGCCTCCTTACTTCTCGACACCGTTCCATTCGAATGACATCAGGTCGTGTTGACAATAAATGGGAAGTCTTGAGAGTCTGGATAATTTTTTTGAAGCAATACCCCGGTAAATTCCAGGCCAGAGGAAAGAAAAGTCCTTCGCGGGCAGACCAAAGGAGCTGATCCCAGAAAATTGTATTTGCCCAAACTGTGTATTATCGCCATTTATTGTCAAAACTCATAAGGTGATCCCACATTTACTCCCGATGCATTTCTGAAATCTACATTCAGCCAGCGATTCCCGGCACGTAGTGAACAAGGCGTTTTTTTGCCCCGTAGGTTGTCTTTGCCTTGGCTTTGGTGTGTTGAAACGTTCACACCTCTGGGGTCCGAGGCCACTTTGTTGACACCCATCCAGGCCCAGCGAGCCGATCTGGGCATTCTCACCCTCCCCGGACGCGCAACGCGAACGCCCGACTCGTTCGGTCCATCCCACGATCTACTGATTGGCCCAGCGAAACAACCCAACGAGCTATCCGGTGTCCTCGAATCCAACGATTTTGAGTTCTTGAGCCACAATCCCAAACGCCAACGCCCGGTACACTTGTTCCATCGACTCCAACACAAACTCGGCGAACAAACTGCGGAGCCTCTCCCAAAGCGCACGTTTACTGCCCAGGCGTTGCCAGGCTTGGGCGAAAAGCGGATGGCAAAGTTGTTGGACCTGGTCGAGAAAGAACGCCAGCATCATCAAAACCATCAACACGACGCTCAAGTTCTCTTGGCCGTGGCCGAAATTATGTTCGAAGTGATAGCCCTGGTTCTTGAGCGTGTTGAATGTTTCGTTTTCGATCTTCCAACGGGCCCGACCGGCTCGCATGACTTGCCAAACGGTCTGTTCGTTCAAAGGCCAATCGGTGACCCAACGGAACGTCTGGACGCGCGAACCGACAGAGCACCAATATTCCAACACGTTGACCAACACGTCTGGGTTCGACTCATTGATAGCAACATCACAAAGCCAACGAAAATCATGTTGGGTGTAGTCTTCTTCGGTAATGCGAAAATGCTCCACAGAGCCATCTTCGAGACCCTTTTGGATTTGGCCGAAGAGGTATTTGTGGTCCGAGGGTTTGGCTACCAGGATGAAGTGACAGTTGGCTGCCCGGAACGCTTGGATCATGGGTCCTTTGGAGGAGAGGTTGTCGGCCGTGATCGTCACTTCCAATTGGGGGTGATCTTGGCGGAACTTTTCGATCCAACGCTTCATGGCGTTTTGTTCGCAGTCGTTTTTGGTCTGTCCATCTTGCTGAGAGATCGGTTCGGGCATGAGGGGAATGACTTCTTTTTTCTCCGGATGGACCAACGAAGCACACAACGCTTGATGATAATATGTCGTCTTTCCGTTTCGGCTCGTGCGTGTGCAACAGTTCGAACAATGGATCGTGGGAGAGGAAAAATACTCGACGCCATCGAGGGATATCAGGTAGGTGTTTTCGATGGACCGATATTGGGTCAGAACTTTGGCCCTTTGCAAGAGCGAGAAGATGTCGGTAAAGGTGCCTCGCAAGTGTTTCGGTTCGATGGGGTCGAGGATGGCTCTCATCTGTGTGTCGCAAGGGACGTTTTCGATCCCAAAAACGGCTTGGAGGTTTCGCGAGGGGTCGTGACGTCTTTGATCGAAGGCCAAAAGGGACGGGTCCTTCAAGGCAAACAGAGCGAAGCCACTCATGAGTGTGTCTTTGAGAGAATGGGTGGACTTTGGGCAAGAGCTTCGGTGCTCGGGGACTTGGTCGAAACGCCGACGAAGCACGCGATAAAGGTTACTGGGGTGTAAGTGTTTGGGAGGATCGAATTTTCCAGCCATGATGACTCGATGCTTGAACAGAAAAACACTACTGAACAACGACCCGCGAAACGGTTGTTCTAATTGTAGCTAATTGCCCGGACGAAAAACTATGCCGGGAATCGCTGCTATTTTGCCACCCTCTACGGGCTATTTCGTGTGACAAATTAATCTTGCCGAGGTAATATTAGACCGGACAAAGCTGCTGATTCTTATGACAATTAATCGTGCCGGGGTAAGAAAAAAGCAGCCTGCAAAGGTAGGCTTCATCATTTCTCATGTCACTTTAGCAGGTTCTGAGGCTCAGAATTCTCTCACCGTTCCGAATCCATTCCGCCTAAAGCAAATCTCCCAAATTGTTCAACGAGCGAGTCGACAGTTCCAAGGTTCCCGCCATAACTGTACCCTCTTGGTGTTCCAGATTCAGATGGTGACCAACCTCGTGAACCAACGCTGTGAGCAAATCCATTTGATCTTCTGCGCCTTGAGCGCCAGGAGTCAGGAACTCGCTGTCTTCCCACGGCGTAGTATCAAGAAACCATCCATGGCCTGCTGCGTTGAAGTCAATCCAGATGATGTTTCCATAGGTCATTGCCAGAGCCTCTCCACCCAAGTCAGCGATACGAATGTCGAAGATTGGCAAATTAGAAATATCTGCCCCTGCCACTTCCCATCGACTGATAGCTTCTTCAAGAAGGACATTGGCTTGTTCAAACGTCACCGTGGACGCGTTCGGATTAGTGCCCAAGGTTGATGCCTGGAGTTGCTCGCCGAGAGCCTGGACGGTGAGGAAGTCATACTGCGTCGTAATTTGATTATTACTCGATCCACCAAAATCAGTCACGACGATACCATAAGCGATACCACCGACATTGCCTGTCAAAGGATTTACACCATTCAACGCAGCAGCAAAACTGCCCGAACCCTTGATGGGTGCTGACAAGGTCACGAAGCTCTCCAGCAGTTGCGAGGAATTGGCGGAGGCATAAAAATCAACCTGTCCAACAACACTGCTTGTCGCCTTGTCGACGATCAAACGGAATTCGATATCACCCACCAAACTAAGATCAATATCCGGTCCCGTTCCGCCGAATGGATAGTTAAACTCACCACCAACCAACGAATTATTGTGGGTTAACTGGACACGGGGAACCTGGTTCTGATTGTCACTGACGACAAGTTTGACGAAATGATCCACCCCCCCAGCCCCGACAGTGATGCCGAACTGTTCATAACCGTTGTTGGCAAGGACCTGGCTGTACCAGTCTGCACTGCTGGCTCTCGCGTGAATCTCGAAGACATCCACACCACTGACATCAACTCCCGACTGGTAGCCGTCTGCCAGAGTGTTGGTATCCCCTGTCCCGGTGGTCGGATACATATCGTATTCGGAAGATTTGACGCTCAGCAAACCACCGGAGATCGCCACATCTGGGGAGCCACTGGTGCGATCTCCGTACGGATCAGACCCTGATGCACCTGGGTAGGTAAAGGCCGGATTCACAAGGATGCCAGTGAAGCCACCTGCAGTGCTGAACGGATCATCTGTATCTGTGTTGAAATTCTGGGTGAACTGATCACCAAGAGAAAGGGATCGACCCATTCCGTTACTCGCATCGTAGGCGAACGGATCATCCGTATTCAGAATCCCATCTCCGTCGATGTCGTCATTCGAGGAAGTAACACCATTGATGGTGACTGTCACTGTCGCAGTGTCTGTCAAAGTTCCATCGGTGAGTGTGTATTCGAAACTCTCCGCAGCGCTCTGTCCACCTGTCAGTGTGTCGAAGGCTCCGTTGGGATCATACGAAAACGTGCCATTGGAATTGAGCGTCAGCAGAGCTCCGGATGCCAAGGTGAGCTGTTGGCCAACGCTGCTGGCAACATCATTCACCTCAAGAACCGTCAGTGTGTCACCAACATCAGGATCGTTGTCTGGGCCATTTCCGTTATCCGCGAGAACATTCCCACTGAACACCGTGTTCGCAGGTGTCGAGACGGCATCATCGAGAGCCACAGGTGGGTTGTTGGCAAACTCGTCGTCGAGGATCAGGACAGTGGCACTATCGGTGGCGCCCAGGACAACCAGAGGATCACCACCGCTGGCAACGCTGTTGAGGGTGAGAATAACGTTCTCGGTGCTCTCGATATCCGAGTCATTGAGGACCGGGACGTTGATTGTCGCTGTGGTCTGGTTGGCCAGAATGGTCACTGTGCCACTTAAAGCTGTGTAATCAACTCCAGATGTCGCCGAGCCAGTTACGGAGTAGTTGATCGTAGTGTCAGTCGTGATTGCCGAAGTTGTGCTGACAGTGAACTGTCCATTTGTCGTCGGTTCGCTGCCGTTCTGTGTGGCGGCAATCGTTACTTCCTTCGTGTTGGTGCTCGCAAATGTTAGGTAGATTGGGGCGGTGACCGATCCCACAGGCAGATCCTCATTGGTCGTGTCGATCACTGCAGCCACAAAACCCAGAGGAACCTCACCCTCGGGAACCGCAAGGTTGAAGCCCGCGACTTCCGTGAAGTCGAACAAACTCGTGATGTTTTGATCGGTTCCGTCGAGCACAACATCAACGGTTTGGAATTCCGCTGCGTTGTTGGCCGGGAAGTCTGACGCGGTCAGTACAGCGATCTGGGAGTCGAGTTGGGACGAGTAGGGTTCGGCGAAGTTGTTGTTGACCGGTTGGATGATCCCTTTGGTCAGAACCACTCGAGCAGTTTGCCCTGCTGGACCATTGACGAACACGGTTGGCCCACCATCTGTATACGTACCGACCCCTCCAGCCGGAAGTCCATTGACTGTCAAGGTCACGGTTTGGTTCGTAGAGTCCTGGGTGGCGAGTCCTTTCGCGCCTGCTTGGTTCCCCGCCCCATGGATCTGGCCGGTCCCTATTGTGCCATCAGCGAAGGTGACAGTGAAGGACGAGCCGATCAACTCAGCACCCGAAACACCCCCGACGTCCCAAAATGGAACAGTACCCGAGTCTAACGTCGACTTTTCGGCCCCGGCGATCGAATTCGGATCCATGTCGACGGAAAATCCGAGCGTCTCACCAGGGTTGAATCCACCGCTGGTGTTTCCATCAAATAGAAGTTGGATGCCCTCAAACCCAACAAGTCCACCGGTCCCGATGTAGGCAGTCCCAGGGTTCGTGCTGGTGCCAAGATCCGGATCGATCACGCCCGTGCTTCCAGCGGTGTTGATCTTCAGGTGTTTCGTGGCCGTGTCGCCGGCAACCCCGAATGGGTCGAATACAGTGTCGGGATACAAAGCGTTGGTGACGTCGATTTCGACCTTGGTGATGTCTTTGTCTCCGGTGTTGGTGATTTCAAATGAGTTGTTCCCGAAGTTCGAGTCCTGGACGTCGTTGGAGTCGACCGTGATGGTGAGCTTTGCGCTACCGGAGAGAACAACATCATCTTCGGTAACTGTTCCAGCACCCGTGGCGTCCCCGAGTGTGAGGGTCTCGGTGACGCTCGAACCAGCCGGAACGCTGAGCCCCGTCAAAGTGATGTTGATTTGCTCGTTGCCGTTGTCCACATCGTCATTGGCGACGGTCACGACGAAGGTCGCATTCCCACCAGTGAATGCAACCGTGGCTGGACTCGTTGGAGCGGTGGCTGCAGGTCCAGTTAACCCAAACTCAACTTCAACATCACCAGTGATCGGCAACGTCGATGTCAGCGCAAACGACAACGTGCTTTCGCCCACGTCGTCAGTTTCGACGACTGTTGGGTCGTTGATCGAAATAAAGGCAGGTGGATCGCCCGGAACTGGACCCAGGATCTCGATGCCGTTGATGGTCGGGTTTTCGA
>CAYRFQ010000170.1:0-8734 GCA_964423615.1 uncultured Alcaligenaceae bacterium
CGCGGTGCGCGCCGAGAGGAAAATAAGAGAGCGAAAAGGCAAAAGGACCGGTCCAACAAGGTCACGGAATAATTCTCGGACACCCTCCTAGAGTGTCCAATAACAACACTGTTTTGCCCGAACGGTAGGGAGGTCAGTTCAGAACGTGATACCGAAAGGAAAGCCTCACCGTATTTCTCGACACGAGCTTGGCCGACGTCAGGGACCTGTTGCAACGCTGTTACTGTCGTCACGAACAACTGTACCATTCTTGCCAGTTGTTCGTTGGTGAATAGAGCTGAAACAGGGGCCGCCTCCTTGTCAGCCGCGTTTCCCGCAGAACGCGAACTTCGTTCCCAAGAGTCAGCTCAAGTCTGGCTGAAGTTTTGAGTCAGGGGTTTTCCCTGACCACCACCGATCCAAGCATGGGGACTTCAAGCTTGACGAGTTGGTCGAACGCATCTATCTCCTCCTGAGTCAGCACGTGTTTTTCTGATATTTGAAAGAGCACCCCATCTGCATACCCGCTGGCAATTTGGACATCCGCAAGTTGACTCAACGGTTTACCGACAAGAAAGATGAGGCTGTAAATTTGCACAAACTGTCTCATGAATTCACCCATACGTTGGGTGACAAGCTGTTCGCAGGTGTCCATATCTCCTCCGACCTTGAGGAAATTCACACTTGGAGTGTTCGGGATCGTCCGGATGTGATCGATCAACTCTTTTGTTTGCGAGTCGCCAGGGAAACTCGAGTCCTCAGGCTCCTGATTGGTGGGGAGAGAATCCGGTTTGGTCTCTAAATGCTCCGCGCGAGAAATGCGGTCTTGGAAATCAGGGTGGTCCACCGGGGGCTGGAAGGCCCCCGAGAGCTGTAGATGATGGTTGAGGTCCAGCACGAGAACTTTCTCTTCTCGGCGCCCAAAGCATTTTGCCAACTCGACTAGCAAGGTCGTAGTTGGTGGGTTATCTCCAACAGGGGTCACGAGAATCCGAGAACCGAACTCTGGTAAGCATTGTCGCAGGGTGTTGGCCAGTAACCGCACTGTTTGATTGTGTTGGTCTGAGATTGTGTCCTTAGGACCCAAATACGTTGCCAATGCCGGAAGTCCTAGTTCTGCTAGCACGTCTTTGGCCGGTCTCGCTCTGAGGAAGAGGTCATACCCCAGAATGGTCCCCCCGAACAAACTCATCCCCGCCCCGAAGATCACCACAAGGAGCATCTTCCGATTGGATGAGACAGGGTGGGGGCTTGGGGCTGCCGGCTGAACGACCGACAACTCGTTGACCGACATGGAGCTGAGTTGCTTGATGACTCCCTCCTTACTTTCGAGTAGTTGATATTCTAACTCGGCGTTGGAGAGGGTCATCTGAATCGCCTCATGCTGTTTTTGAGCCTCCCTCAAACCAACGATGAGATCGGACCGTTCCTGAATGGCTCGTGTCAACTGGTCGATTTCACTTTGAATGCCGATCAACTTGAGTTCGATCTCGAGTTTCGAGTGAAGCATCTGTTGTATGATTGGTGATCCCAACGACTTTTTCTTTCCAGAGGGAACGACCACTTTGTCGATTCGTTTCAGCTCTTCCTGGAATTTGCGAATTTTCTCGTTCTCAGCGAGTTTGGCCTCGATCACGATGATTTCGGATGTGACCTTGTCGTATGTCGACCGTTTAATGAGTCGGTCCTTGTAGAGTGGGGTTAGACGAGCGAGTTCGGCCTTTTTGATCTTCAAACGGGCTGTCAAATCGAGCCGCTTGCGTTCTTCCTCGACCAGTTCTCTCAATCGGTCCTGTCTTCGCCTGTTGTCGGCGACTGTCTCTTGAGCTGCCTGGAACTGTTTCTCGGCGGCTGCTTCTTGCTTTTGCTCTTTTTTGAGATCGACAATTAGCGTATTCATCTTGTCCAGTTGGAGTTGGGTACTGACTTTCTCCCGGCGGACTTTTTGCAATGCCGATTTGAGTTCTTGTTGTTCGAGGTTCCACCGAGCGAAATCTTGCTTCCAGTTCGTCAAGTGATACTTCCTGTAAAAAGCCTCCTGCCTCCCACGAGTTTTTTGGACTAGTGCAAAGCTAAGCATCTTCTGGTTCTGAACGTCCTGCAGAAACCCCTGCATTTTGTCTTTCCGGAGTTTGGCAACTCGCTCGGTGAACACTTTCATGGCCGAATCGACGAGGACCTTGGCCTGATCTTCGGAATCCCATTTGGCTGAGACCTTCAAGGTTGGAGTTCCGGACTTGAATTCGAAAGTGACCGACTGGTCGATCACTTTGAGCGGAACCGGCAGTTGGGTTGCGTCTCGAATTTTCGCGAGGGCGTCAGGGAGTTTCATCAATGGGATGAGGTCCTTGAGAGTCATCCCAGTGTCGAATTCCGAATGGGACTGAGGGATAGGAATTGGTGTGAAGACCATAACTCCCTGAAACTGATACGTCCGTTTGGTGAACTCGATCGCAGCGCCGACGGAGACGACCAGCCAAACGACTGTGAAGGCACCGAGGATTTTCCAGCGTTGGAGGACAACCTGGATGCCCCGAGCAATGCTCAACCCGGATGGTGGCGACGCGGTCACTCTGCTTCGGCCTTTGGCCTCGGTCGCCGATGGGTCCGCTTGGTTCGTCAAGCCTGTTGGGGTCATGTGTTAGTCTCTCGCGTTCGGGGATAGATACCGAGGGCAAGGCATTTCGCGACGAAGGGTTTGGCCGTCACAGAGCCGTTTGCAGGACCGCCGAGACCTGCTCGGCGGTCCGGTCCCAGGTATAATTTCGGAGGATAAATTCTCTCGCATGGGCACCCATTCGAGTTTGTTGTTGGGGGTCGTCGAGTAGTTCGTTCAACCGGACGCTCCATGTCTCCGAGTCGTCCGTTTCCACTAGGACACCAGCCTTTCCTTGGTCAAGCAGCTTGGGAATATCTCCTACCGAGCGAGCTACCACGGGACATCCTGCTGCTGCATATTCCAGCAACTTCAAGGGACAGAAGTAGTACCGATGCGATGTTTGCTGGTGCGGCACTATTCCGACATCCAACGAGGTGAGCAGTTCCCCAACTCTGTATCCCGGTTGGTGTCCCAAAAAGTGTACCTTCTCGTTGGCTCGTGTGGCTGCCTCAAGTTTTCCCCGTTCGGGACCGTCCCCGATCAGGACCCAGTGGACTTTTGGGCGTTGTCGAGTGGCGTCGATGAGTTCGCGTAACAGATCGATACCATGGAAGGGACGAAAGGTACCGAGAAAACCGACCACTTGTGCGTCAGAAGGAACACCGAACTCCGACCGCACCTCCCGACGTTTGTCTCGACTCAATGACGGGAATCGTGTTGGCGCAATGCCGTTGGGAATGACGTGAATGGGGACCGAGAGTCGATAGTCTTGGAGTAATTCGGCGGCCGGGTGACTGATGGTGATGATTGCCCGACTGTGTCCCAACCCCCACTTCTCGATACGTTCCAAAAGGAACGGTGGATGCCACCTTGTTCTGTGAAAATGACGTGTTTCGTAAGCCACAGGGGCATCCGCATACGTGACCACTGGGACACCGAGTTTACGACACGCCGAGACCATGGACCAACAATAGGCGTCTTGTCGAGAGAGAACGATGTCCGGCTGGTACTGTTCCAAAGAGACGAAATCGTTTCGGTACATGGCGTGATTTCTCGCCATTGCTTTGGCAAACCACAAAGTTGATCGAAGCCCTCGTAAAACCGATGGTTCGGTTCGCTTAGTGGCCGATTGGTGGTAGGCCTTCTCGGCCGGACCAGCGCAGCGATGTATCTGGAGTTCGTGTCCCAAGGATCGAAGGCCCTCTCCAATCGAGGTGACCATGCGGGCTGCAGGGTGATCGTCGTTTGGCAGATAATGACTATAGAGAATACGCATGAGAGTCTATCGCCTGAAAGTGGTTTTATCGCTTATCTTGCCTATCTTTGTGGGAACGCAAAGGAGCCACATCCTCGGGTGTCCACCGTGAGACAGGTTGGGTCCGGTCCTGTGGCCTCAGATTCCAAACTACCCAGGAGCACTCCACGTTTCGGAACTCTCGGTTGACGCCCTTGATCGAGTGTGCTATTTGACTCCCTCATGGAGGCTTTGCGGGATGTCGTTGCATGACTCTCCTCGAGTCACATTGCTGCCACACCGCACAAGGAGAACTTGATTCGCGTTTTGTCGGGACCAAGCCGACACCTGACAAACTGGTTCATTGGAATGCTTTCCGATCCTGACATTCTCGGAGGGTTCGGGAGTCCGGCAAGACAACGATATGTGGGCGACTGAGCCTTCTCCACATTGACAGCAGAAGGGACGCCGACAAAATGGTGTTTCGTGTCCCCCCTAGCCTTGGTTCGTCGTCTCATGGACTGCAGAAGGTTTCCCACAGACGATCCCAGAGGCTTTGCCTTGCCCGCTTCGCCAGCTGGGCGGCCTGTCCGGGGCCGGCGGTGAGTCTGCCCAGCGCTTGCAATAGCAGTCATGAACGTCGGTCTCGAGGCCTCGTCTCTTCGAGGTCTTTGTGCCTTGCAGTGTTGGTCATTTGGGTGTGCTTGACTTCGGGTTGTTTGCTCACCGAGTTCCCCAACAACTGGAAGCGTAACACCCCTCCACCCCACTCCATTGGAAAAGATTCTCCGCGTCCCCAGATTTCTTGCCTGCCCTTGAGAGAATTGCCAGCCTCGTTCGCTCATCGGTCTCAAAAAGTATCGACCGTAAATGATCTGGAAACAGCCAAATCGCGTCCGATTACTCTTCAAGAATGTTTCGCCTTGGCCTTGGAAAATGGCCGAACGGGAGGACAGTTTGACCGAGCCGGAGTCGGCCAAGTGCCGCGTCTGGCTACCGTGAGCAATCAAGGAACCCCGACGAGCACGACAGACAGCTTGCGTGTATTCGCTTTCGATCCGGCCATCTCGGCCAATCAAATCCCACAAGCGTTTGGACGATGGGACCCGCGTTGGCTTGGCCAGGTGACGTGGACCCAGCTCGAAAGGCCAGTTTCGACTGTTCTGCAGGATATTATCGCAAATCAAGAACCTGGGATCGTTCGCCAACTTGGATTCCTCTCCACTTCCCTTGTTCAGCCGTTGCCTACGGGTGGCATCTTGGGGATGACTTACAGCACTGAATACGAACTCACCAACCAGGACGCTCCCGTCAATCCTGCTTATCGACCGAAAGTCGAAATTGGTTTTGAGCATCCGATTCTCCGGGGAGCCGGTTGGACGATCAACCAACTTCTGGAAGGACATCCCCCAAACCTCAGGCTCGGATATGACCAAACGACGCCGACGCCGAGTCTGTTCATCGCGCGCGTCTCCTTTCGCGAGTCGCGGCTGGAGTTGGACCGACGACTCAGTGACCTTTTGTTTGCTGTCGAAAAAGCCTACTGGGAATTGCACTTTAGTTACTGGAACCAGTACAGCCGATCGCTGGCGTTCCGCCAGGTCGCTGAAGCCTTGGACATTGCCAAACGAAAATTCGATGAGGAAGAATTCACCATTCAATCTTTGGCCGAGATCCAAGAACAGTATCAAAAATTTCGTGTCCAACGGCTCCAAACATTGGGCAACGGGGTCGGTGGGACCGTTGGAATACTGGAGGCTGAACGCCAACTTCGACACGTGATCGGGCTGCCTGTCACGGACGGAGTCCGTCTGATCCCGATCGACCGGCCGATGACCGTACCCATCCGTCCGAATTTGTCTGCGGGCATCGAAGTAGCCCTCGAGGGACGCTCGGAAATCCTTCAAACCCGAGAAGAGGTGTGTCTGCGTGAGGCTTTGATCCGGCGAATCGAAGACTCGCTTCTTCCCGACTTGCGATTCGTCAGCCAGTACAACGTTAACGCCCTGGGAAATCGGCTCGACGGTCCCTCCGGTGCCTTGGCGAACTTGGCCGACACTCGGTTTCACGACTGGACACTCGGTTTTCAAATGGAAGTCCCTCTTGGTTTTCGAAGTGCCAAAGCCCTTTGGCGTGCGGAACGACTGCGCCTGGCCCAACTCCATTTCTTCCATCAAAACCAGAAACAATTGTTGACATCCTCGTTGGTCCGGGTGTACCGCGAGATCGTCCAACTCATTGAGGAAATGGAAATCCAGGAAGCCCGTCTGGAAGCAGCCGAAACTCAGGTGAAGGCTCGTTACAAACTGTTCGTCCAAGGTGATGAGCCGACTGCATTTCTTGAAGCCCAACGCAACTGGGCCGATGCCATTCGAGACGTCCACTTCACCATTTATCGATACAACCTCGCATGGCTCGAATGGTATCGACAACAAGGTGTTTTGTTGGAGTCCCACGGCGTCCATGTCATCGACGAAGAAGTTCCTCACTTCGTCACGTCCCATGCCAGTGAATACCTGCAGCAGAGGACGAAGAAACTTGAGCCCGAAACGACTCCGCGATTCCTGGATATTGCGAATGATTTTCGCATGCATCCCCCACCTCGCAAGAGAAAGTCGAAGGATAAGAAGTCCAAATCCAACGAGGTTATGTTGGGGGTCCCGGAACCAATCCTAATTGGCATACCAACCGTTCCGCCTGCCGTTCTCGGCAACGATGAAAAGACCCTAAACCAAAAAAACCCAAAGAAGTGTGTTGTGGGTTCAAGAGTAAAGGGTCTCGGGGTCACGGATTGCGTTTCGTTTGGGTCGCGAGGCGCTCGTTAAACAGCTGCCGTCCCAAGAAACGAATGTTTTGCCAATACCGAAATGCGAGCCGTGTTGGTTCTCGCCAAATTCGGTAGCTCCATTCCAGCCCTGATCGCTGAATCCACTTTGGAGCTCGCTTAACTGCCCCGGCCACGAAGTTGAGCGACCCACCAATTTGCACAGCCGCAGGAACACCAAGCGTTCGATAGTGCTTGTGCAACCAGAATTCCCCTTTTGGCTGACCCAGGGCTGCAAACAATAAATCCGGTTTGGCTTGTTGGATTCGCTTGATCAAGGCATCATTTTCGGCGGGCGAGAGCTTGTTCATGTCGGGAGTTTCGATGCCGACGATCTGCAGTCCTGGGTATCGCTTCTTGAGAATGTCTGCAGCCTTTCGGGTCACTGCAGGTTGCCCCCCCAACAAAAAAAGCCGACGCTTGTTCTGGCTCGCACGTTCCGAAAGCGAAACAACCAGGTCAGCCCCGGTCACCCTCTCGGGTAATGGTGTATCCAGGCGACGGGAAGCCCACACCATCGGCATTCCGTCCGCAACAATGAAGGCCGCTTCTTCGTTTACCTGTTGAAGTTCTGGATTTTCCGCACTAAACATCACGTAATTCAAATTCGCCGTGATGAAGTAGTGAGGTTGCTTGGACGCAATCAACGCATCCACTGCGTCGAGCGTTTGGTCTGTTGTCAGGGGAGCGAAGGGTACGCCCCAAACGTTGACGCGGGTTTGGGCCGGAGTCTTCTCTGCCGGGACCACTTTTTGATCCAAGCGATGAGATACACTTGTTAGCAGGTTCAAAGACGGTGAGGTTATTGGCTGAAAAGTAGACAACATATTGAAACTCCGAAGGAGAAAATTTTTATCTTCCGTTGTTGGCACATAATAAGCATAAACTATGCCCAACACTGAGGTCGGGAACTCCTCGTATCTTCTGGTCGGCCCAGCCTTCGGTCGAGAAGAAGGCCTGACCGGGAAACACGCCGGCAGCATAACGAAAGAGTCTCAACATGAAACAAACGAATCTGTCGATTATCATTGTGAACTTCAACACCCGAGAGTTGCTCGACAATTGTCTCGAATCGATCCAGACCTATTGTCCCAACGCCCAGGTCATTGTCGTCGACAACGGTAGCCAGGATGGTTCACCCGAGATGGTGGCCGAACAGTACTCGGCTGTGGACCTTGTGGCCGTGGACGAGAATTTGGGTTTTGCTCCCGCCAATAACTTAGGGATGGATCGTGCTATTGGAGATTTTGTCGTTCTTCTCAACTCCGACACAATCTTGGTGGATGACACACTCGAACGTGCTGTCGCTTGGATGAGAGAGAACCCCGACGTGGGCGCAGCCAGTCCCCGACTCATTGACAGTGATGGCTATCCGCAACAATGCCTCTACCATTTCCCAACTTTGTCGGCGTATTTGAAGGAAGCTGTCCGTATTGATCCCTGGAAAGCCTCAGACGTTACGAACGGGTGGCTTGCCGGAACCGCTTTGATCTTACGGAAAGAAGCCTTGGAGCAGATCGGGGGCAAGCTCGACGGAACACACTTCATGTACTGGGAGGACGCCGACATGGGCGCTCGGTTGGTTCAGGCCGGTTGGAAGACTGCTGTCTTCGAGGACGGCCATATTATCCATTTCGGAGGGGCGAGCGGAGGCGGAGCCGACGCCACTCGACGGGCCGATCTCCACAAGTGGTATGTCTTCGGGAAACACCGATGGTTCCGAAAGCACAGACCTTGGTGGGAGCGAATTGCTCTGTGGTGGTTGGACGGTTTCAACGTTCTTCGGCAACTGATCCGGAGCGGCGTCCGACAGGACCGACGTGGTGAGTGGAACCATGCGTGGGCCACTGTCGATGTCCTTCGTCGGCTCGTGCTTGGACAAACACCTCCCTTGCCTGGCAAATGACAGGGTCTGTTTGGAAACGATACTCCCTGAGTGTTGGTTTCGAGCTTTGGCAGCAGGAGAATTATTGATGTCCGTTGTTGAGTTCGCAGGTCTACACGGTTCGCCTGTATCTTTTCTGAGTGGTGAAACAAGTACACGCGAGCCGCGCAATGTCACTGAAAGTCTCGGTTTGCTCGGTCTGTCTTGTCTTAG
>CAYRFQ010000171.1:0-8731 GCA_964423615.1 uncultured Alcaligenaceae bacterium
TCCACGAAAACATCCAAAACAACGACCCAGGTTCCTAACTCGGTTGGGAAAAGAATGTCTTCGAAAGCTTCTGAAACCCGGAAGTCGCGCCGGGCCAAACAAGAAAAAGAGCAACTCGCCGAAGAATTCATGGCCAGTGCCCTGGAGACTGACGAAGACACCAAGCGGGAAGAACCAAACGTCAATCTGCGCGACTACGATGTTGGCGAGGACGAAAACGAGCAACCCGATGAGTTGCGTTCTCCCGACGACGCACTTGGTTTGTACTTACGCCAAATGGGAGCAATCCCTCTTCTGAGCCGCAAGCAAGAATTGCACCTGGCCGAGAAGTTGGAAGTCGCCCGCAAACGCTTCCGGCGTGCCGCCTTGTGGAATTGGCTTACGCTGGCTCGTGTGGCCGAGACGTTCGAACGAGTCTCACGCAAGGAACTTGCCCTCGACCCAACGATCGACGTCGTGACGAGTCTCGGCCTCAGTCGGGACAACATTCTGGCGCGCATGCCACACAACTTACCGACCCTCCAACACGTGCTGCAGGATGCTGGCGAAGAATTCAAAGCTCTCCTCCGAACACGGTCCGACAACGGACGCCATCGGGTCCGACGGAACCTCGGACGTTTAATGCGAAAGGCCATTAAACTCGTCGAGGAACTTTCGCCGCGAACGGAATTACTCGAACAGCTCGTCCAGGACATTCCGCGGTGGGCCGAACGAATGAGAGAGTTGGATGAGCAGATTTCGGCGTGCGGACGATCGGCCGCCGACCGCCAACAACAAACTCGCCTCACGAAGGAACTTCGCGATGCGATGCTCGGAGCCCAGGCCACCCAAGAAGAACTCGAAGGGTTGTCCAAAGTCATCGAAAGACGACATGGCCGATATCAACGAGCAAGACGAGAACTCGCCGAAGGTAACCTTCGACTCGTCGTCGCCATTGCCAAGCGGTATCGTAGCCGTGGCCTTGCGTTCGCCGACCTCATCCAGGAAGGCAATCGCGGCCTAATGCGAGCCGTCGATAAATACGAACATCGGATGGGCTTCAAATTCGGCACGTATGCCACTTGGTGGATTCGCCAGGGGATCCAACGAGCCCTTGCAGATCATGCCCGGACGGTCCGTGTTCCGTGCCACCAAGTCGGCACACTCGCCGCAATCCAGCGTGTGAGTAACGAACTCCAACTCGAGCACGGTCGCGAACCCACAGTAGAAGAAATCGCAGCAAGCCTCGGCGTGACTCCCGAGGAAACGCGGTCCTTGCGGGCCGTTTCGAAGCAGCCTATCAGTCTACACGAACCACTCAACGGTGACGGCGAACGATCCCTGGGAGATTTCCTCAACGATCCAAACCAGGGCAATCCCGGCCAACAAGTCGACCAAACGCTCTTACGCGAGCGAATCGCCGAGGTGTTGAGGTCGTTGACACCCCGTGAGCGAGAAGTGATCGAGTTGCGGTTCGGTTTGCGAGACGGACATCCTCGAACCCTCGACGAAGTTGCCAAGACCTACGGCATCACACGAGAACGAATTCGTCAGATCGAAGCGAGGGGACTCGTGAAATTGCGACAGCCAACGCGCAGCCAACGATTGGAAGGCTTTACCGAACAAGACGAGTGATCCACTCCGCAGATAAACGAAATATCCAACAAAAAAACCGCTCTCACTGATCGGCCAGAATCGTGAGAGCGGTTTTCTCGTTTAATGGGAATCAACCGACTACTTTTTCTTACCAATGCAATAAACAGCCCGACCAGATCGAATGAAAATCAGTCCGTCACTAACGGCCGGCGTTGCGTTGAAATGGCTCGTATCTCCAGGGAAGGTGTTCTTGGCAAGAATTTTGAGCTTCTTCCCAGCCTCCAAGACAAACACTCCATTAAATCGTGTCTGGGCGTAAATCTTGCCGTTCGCGACGATGGCGGACGGATATTCCCCTCGGTCATCGTGGACTCGAGTGTTGCTGAGTTTCTTTCCATCCTTGACGGATAAGCAGTATGCGATGCTATCGACCCAGTAAAGGTAGTCTCCGAGAACAACGGGAGACGTGATTCCTGAGCCGACGCGGGCTTTCCAGAGGACGTTCGTCTTCGTGACATCCCCTTTGCCTCCAGCCCGAACGGCCACCGTAGCGTTAGGTAGGAACGGACTTGCATACGTGCAGTAGACAGTGGTTCCCTGGACGGCGGGAGTAGCACAAGTGGCTCCGCTTGTCCCTTTACCACCGAGTCCCTTTGTGAACCACAACTCTTTACCTGTCTTTGGGTCGAGTCCTACAATTTTCTTGGGGCCGTTGATCACAATCTCCTGCTTGCCACCCTTGAAGTTGACGACCACGGGGGACGCCCAACAAATCGGCAGAGACTGACGCCAAAGTTCTTTTCCGGTTTTCTTGTCCAACCCAACCACCGACTCACTCTCGGCAGAAGCATTCACAACCAAAACGTCACCGGCCAGCACTGGACTCGTTGCAGAACCCCATTTGTGCGTTCCCTCTCCCACGCTCGTCTTCCAGAGCTGGTTGCCATCCAGATCGAAGGCAAACGCACCCGTCTTTCCGAAGAAAACGTAGACGTTTTTGCCATCGCTGACTGGCGTGCTCGAAGCGTAGCCATGCTCCCGAAGATAACTAGCAAACGGAGCCTCCGGGAGCGTGGGTTTGATGATCTTCGCCCACAGCTTCTTCCCCGTTTTCCGATCCAGGCTGCCAATAAACAGTCGCAAGTCTTCCTGTTTACCAGGGGCAACCTTCTTCTTCTTTCCAAAGACTCCGCCAGTAAACCCTTTTGTGAGCTTCACGCCGTATCCCATGTAACCCGTCACGAAAACACGATCACCGACGACTATCGGACTCGCGGCCCCAGGACCAGGGAGGTTTGTTTTCCAGAGAATATTGTCTTCGGTCCAAGTTATTGGGAGATTTCTGGCCTTGCTGATACCTGTTCCGTCACCACGGAACCCACGCCAGTCAGCATGACCGAAGTTGGCTAGCACCAGGATGACCGAGACGCATAAGGAAAATCGCAGCATGAGTTGCTCTCCTGCAAAAAAGGAACACCGACACTTTATCTTTGTCGCATTTATAGAAGTTCAGTCAAGGTCTGGAAAGAGAGCCATCCAGAAAGCCAAAGCTCAAGTCTGACAGCGGCCGGAGTCTTTTCAAGAATTGAGCAACCGTGATCCCTTGATTGTTCTGTTAGAAGTGCTTTTCAGCGAGTTCCCGTCCATCCGCAGCGAGGACTTCAAAAAAAGTTCCTCGCTGCGGATGGACGGGAACACCGGCTCGAGGTCCGGTTCAATTTCATGCTAAGCCAGAATCGGATATGGTTTCCGGACAGATTCTTACGCAATAATGTTCTGGAGCATTTCGCGTCGTGGTACCAACCGTTGTCCTCGGCATTCGTCGATATTCAACACCTTCAACAACCGCCTGCGAAGCTCGGCTTGCATCTGTTCGATGGCGCTGGCCGATGTGCTCGGAAGCTGGATAAACCCACCGGCTCGTCGATCGTGACCGCCAGCCCTGCCAAGCTCGCCAACGACAGTCCGCAGCTTGTTTCCAGCCTTACCGTCGGAGATGGCAGACCGAATCGACAAGATGAGTTGGTCTCCATACACCCCAGCACACAACGCCCAATCGACCCGTTCGAAACGGATCAGAAAATCCGCCACCTGCGAAGCCATTTCCGGTTGGGGCAAGTCGTGAACCCAACTGATGATGAGCCGGTCGTAGAGGAAGGAACTCTGTAACGCCTGGAGCATGCACTCGAAGTAGTTGTGCGGCAGAGGAGCATTGCGGATTTCCGCGAGGATGTCTTTTTCGGCCAGCGGAAACAAGACGTGCATTGCACTGTCGTCGGCGGGCGTGGATTCGCGTGGAAACCCGCATTGTTCTGTTTCGATCCCGTAAAGCAACGCCGTTGCGACTTTTTGCGGAATCTCGACCTCTTGCTCGATTAAGTACTTCGTAACTAAAGTGCAAGTGGCACCGATGCCCTGGCGAACATCCACGAATGGAATCGTTTCTAAGTCACCGGGCGTATCGTGGTGGTCGAGAACAGCGTAAACGGGTACGGATGGATCGAACGTGTGGCGTCCCGTATTGGGTTGACTGTCGACCATGACTAGGGCTTCGTTGTCTTGCCAATCGATTGCGTCAACGGGAATCAACTCAAGGTCCAACAGATCAACCATCAAGGCGTTCTCGGCTCGACCAATGGGGCCGTCTCGCGTGAGACGGGTTGGAGTCCCGAGAGTGCTTTCGACCAAGTGAGCAAGCCCAAGCATGCTGCCGAGGCTATCCGGGTCTGGGTTGATGTGGGAGACAAATGTCACAAGGTCATACGGTTTCAGACCTTTGACAAACAGGTCCGAACGGCGATGCCTCGATCTACCATTCTTACCGCTTTCGCTGGGTAGCCGTGCCATAAATGCACGTCCTCTTGATGTACGAAACCAAAACGAAGAGTTTTCCTTTTGGGCGACAAAACTCCCATCTTGGCCTCGGAAGAAAAGACACATCCCTGATGCAAAACAACAAAAGTCTCCGCTCACAATCCAGAGCGTAGTTCGAACGTCTTACTCGTTGGTATCGGACGTTTGTGCCAATTGTTCAGCCAGTTCCCATTGCAAGGGTGTTACGGGAACGACGGAAAGGCGAGGAAGACGAACAAGGTCCCAGTCCGCCAAGCTCTCCTCATCTTTAATTCGCTTGAGCGACAAGGGGCTTGTCCAGCGTCGCTGAAATTTGACCTCGACGACTGTCAATTTTTCATCCTCACCGTTGGGATCTGGAAAAGGATCGGTCAAGACAACCATCTCCCCAACTATCGCCTTTTCTTTTCCAGTGTGGTAATACAGAACTCGGTCGCCGGGTTTCACTCGGCGAAGATTCTTCAAAGCGAGGTTGTTTTTGACACCGTCCCAGATGGTCGTTTCATCCTGTTCTAACTGGCTAATGTTGTAGGCGTTGGGCTCTTCCTTGAACAGCCAAAGACCAACGTCACTGGGATCCTGTTGTTTCTTGGATCGTCGGGCCACCGGTGCCTCCTGCTTCTTTACTTTGCGAAATTTCCCCACCCTTCTTGACTGTTACTTTTTGCTATCCTGTGGCAGGAACGTCGGCAAATTCCATCTCATGACACCTTCGTTCCAATTGGGCGACGTACAATGAATTGAGTCCGTAAGCCGTGGGAATCACGGGCGCCTACATGGTGTTGGTCTTGGGAAATTACCTCTTGTGAATGCAACTCGAAAAACCAAGACCAACACCGCCTAGGAACTCCTCAATCTCTGCAATGAATTTCCTCGAATACCCATCGGATTGATCCTAGCACTTCCTTGAACGAACGCAATCTTCGTCGAGAAAAATTGGTTCGTCCGCTTGGCGAAAGAAAGTTTCCTTTGGCTCAAGTTCAAAGATCGTCGATCGGATCTGTGGGATCAGCTAACTCGAGTAATTCTTGCAATTGCGCTTTATCGGTGTGATCTTGTCTCCTGCGGTAGTCAGCCAAACGACCTTTATAAAACTCCCGTGCCTCCAACAACCATTCAAGAAGTAACGGTTCACGATAATCGGCATAAGTCCAGGGCCAAAGGTGGAATCTCCCACCTTGAAATTTGAGGGTCACTTCGGCAAAAATCCCGTCTCTCAAGTAGATTCGATGTTGTTGATCTTTCGTCGTGGCCAACAAAAATTTGCCAAGGGTCAAGATGCCTGGATCGATGTTAACAGGTCTCGTCTCCTCGAAACGCTGCTCAGCGATCAACTTCTGTTCTAGAAGAATAGTATGTCGTTTTGTTGCGGAAAGACAATCTTCGGGGACCAAACGTTCGAAGGCCAAGAACTGTTTGAGTAGCTCTCGGCCCATGGTTTCAGCGTAGTAAGTGGTGTGGTGAAAGGAAAAAGGATCGCTAACCAACCCAACTGGACCGTAGGATGATTCCAAGCTCTGTTTGGCCCAAGAGAGGGCATCACTGTGTCGACTGAATACAGCGATAATAAGAAGGACCGGACGTTTTAGTTCCACGCCCCCAGGTTCTGCAGATTCTTCGGATTGTGAGATGGAGTCAACCATAATCGCCATTGGCAAAAGACGCGTTCCTGCATCATCATTCTGAAAATAATTTTAGGAGGTTAGTTTCCTCTATGCCAAGACCGATTCGCCATGTATTCGGAAACGTCGAATGGTCAGTATTGATCCAAAGTTCAGGAACGCCGCTGCAAGAAGTCATGGAGTTGGGCAACGTTCTACGCAATTTAACTAGGTTTGTCTGAAATGGCGAAGTCTACTTTTTGTGAGGAAAACAAAAACCCGCAGTCCTCTTCACAGCTGTCGAAGATAGTTTAAGAGGCTTGGTCCACACTTGCGATCTTTAGCCGATCCCACTTTTCATCCTGAACGACTTGGTGCGTAGCATCCATCATCCAAGAAATTTCCTATCCTTGTATTTGCCCTGGATTCGGACGAGTTCAACCCGATCGATGTCCCCTCGTCGGTCGAGTCAGTCGGCGTAAACCAACCTGAGAGCGTCATCCTTGGGATCGTCGAGGCTCCCTGGAACAGTTCGGGAGTAGCGGTCGTGGGAATGACACCTCGATCTCAATCCCTCCGGCGTGGGCGGAAAAGGTCGTCGAAATCGTCATCGTAGTCGTCGCGGCGACGAGATGGTCCTCGCCGGTCGTCGTAGTCGTCGTAATCCTCGGGTTGGCGTCGACGAGGTGTCCGATCGTAGTCATCATCGTAATCCTCGTCCTCATCAGGCTCCCCTCGACGTCGCCCCCGACGTCCACGCGGTCTATCATCGTAGTCCTCGTCGTAACGGCGACGTCGGGGGCGTCGCTCCTCGTCGGAGGGGACGAGTTGCTCAAGCATCGAGGCTGCACGCCAGAAGCAAATCACCATGACCCAGTAATACGCCAGTTGGACAAGGTCGAAAACGTACAGGGCAGTAGCGATTCCCTTGAACGATCTCTCGATATCGCTAAGTCCCAAGATACCGAACGGAACACAAGTAGACGAAAGGATGGCCGTCACCAGAAATCCAAATTTCGTGAATCGGAACAAGCCGTTATCCGGCCTACGATCCCGAAGCGCTTTCAATCCCAGGAAAAAAAGTACGATCAAACCAACTCGGACCGTCAAAGCAAAAATAAACCCACCGATAAACCCCAGGAAGCGAGCTTCGTTGGGAGCAGGAGGAAGAGTCGCAATGGTGAAAAGGGCGTTGGCGGTAATGCTGAAGACTTGGACGATGGCGTGTATGATCATCAACGTTGTGACGATCGCGGTCAACCTCCGGAGCGCATGATCTTCCCCTGTGCGAAAAGACGGTTCGTCGAGAGGCGGTTCATCGTCAATAGCATATTTGCCCGCTGGAACTTGGCTTCGCGGTTCCTCGGGAAGATTTTGGCGTGGGGATTCAGGAATCGGGGAAGCGGGTGGCTGTGGAGCAGAACGAATCGCCTCTTGAGGACGTTGGGGTGAAAAAACGGCCTGACAATTTGGGCAAACCACGGGCCGTCCGATCGAGTCGTTAAGTATTCGCAACTGCTTCTGACAATGGGGGCAACCAACTACGACTGTTTCTGGATTGGAACTCGGAACCGATGGCTGCGGATTCGGCGCCGGAGTAGGTGGAGTTGGACTAGGTGAAGGAGAGGCCGTAGCCGGTTGCGCCACGAAAATCGCTTGACACTTTGGACAACGGACCTGTCTTCCTAGGGCTTCGTCGGCTACCTGTAACCGAGATTGACAAGAGGTACACTCAAGTTGGATCATAGAAGAGTTCTTGCGGAAAGATTCAAATGCGAACAGCAACGCAAGGTTCATTCTTTGATAGTGTAGCTTGCTCAGAGCAGGTTACAACGGTGATAAATTCAAGAACCGGCCAAGAATTAGCCATGCCCCTTGGCCGATCCAAAAGCGTTCCAACCAACTAAAACGTCGGAGACCAGCCTTTACAGACAATTCACAGCGAACGTTGGATTCACGCCAGCTTCTTGACTCGGTGAAAATGGTGATCAGAGTTCTCGAAGATTGTCTTTCCGTTAGCACCTCGCGAGTCTCGGTCGTCGAGCTTTTTGGGTTGGCACCGAACACATCAGAGCTTCGAAAACGAACCCCAACAAGCCGAACTCAGGCAAGTCGTCAGTTGAGGTTAACACCGAAACTCGTTACAGCCCAAATCATCAATGTATCTTCGCTTGAGTCGATGAAGGAGAGGTTGCCGCCTTTTGCAGCGCTTTGATCCTCTCCCGTCAACGACGATCAACTCACCAACGATCCGAGGTTGGCCACCGCTGGTGGCCAACTCCCCGATCGTCACGAGTCAACTCAGTCCTATTCCCCAGGAACCGCTCCCACCAAGGTCTGCAGAATCGCCGAACTCATTCCGAAAGCAAACCTCTGGCCAAAGGACGAACCCCAAAGTCGCCGACCTTGTATGACGTCCATCGTAAAGACAGACTCATCATCCTCACTCGCGACGCCAACGGTTCCGTTCCCAGCCGTCGAGTCCGGGTCGGTGGCCTCACTGACAGAAACGACCTGAGCGGAGTTCGTGACCTGCCCACTACCGGTGGCAATAGCCACAGCGACCACGCTCGCCGATTCCCCAGGAGCCAACGCCCCGACACTCCACAAGTTCCCCTGAACCAACAAAGTGCCAACGCTCCCTTGTCGGGAAATGATCGACAAACCGGCAAAGACGTCCTCGACCACAACGTTCGTAGCCG
>CAYRFQ010000172.1:0-8722 GCA_964423615.1 uncultured Alcaligenaceae bacterium
TGCGCACGCTGTGTCTACCTTGTTTGCGAAGAATAAGTGCAAAACTCTAGTCTGAGAAGCGAGTTTGATGTGAAACGCCAGTTGTTTGACGAGAGCGGAGTTGGGATGTCTGGCAATGTCCGCAAAGAAGTTTTCCAAGGCTTCCTTATTTTCCAATTGTTTTGGTTCCCGTTGTTGCTCTGAGATCGAACTCGGGTCTTTCGGCAAACCCTTTGGCTCTTTCCTTCCAGAGTTTGTCGGAGAACATCAGCATAGTCAAGCATCGTGGTGCTCCTGGGACAGCTGCAAAACACCATGGACAGGCAAGTGGTCGGAAACCCCTGCCGGGTTCCCTTGGTTCCATCGAAACGAAGAAGGGCGGCCGTCTTCTTCAAAGAGCAGTGGATGGACGACGATGCCCAGTTCAGCTTCGATCAGATACGGAGCATTATCAGTGAGTAACGTACCACTGACAAGGATTTGGTCGAACGTGGGCCACTCGTTGGTCTGTCGCCAAAAATACGTTCCAGCCGCATCTGGGATCACAATAGTCTCTGGACGATGTGGTAATCTTTCTCCCAAATGGCGCCAAGCACTATTGTACAACCGGACTCTTTTCGTGTCTTTGTCAGTGTAACGATGAGGACTGCGTGAACTGGCCCGGTCCCGGAGAGCATAGAGCCGGTCCTCCATAAGGCCATAGGGTGGTTCGTTGAAGTCAACCATGAGGACAACATGACGTTGTTCTGGCTGTTGGACTTCTTGCAAAAAATCATAGATTTGAGTGCCCAGGTAGCGAGCCAGATCCCCCCGCCGGTGTTCGCTGGCATTTCCCCCCAAACGGGCTGTCCAGTGACAAACGTAAAAGCAAATTCTTTGTTCGGCCCAAGTTACATCGACTGAACCCATCGGCCGCGTGGTGCGAGGCATATCCGGCGGGAGGAGTAAGTCCGGAGAAGTTCCCAACTCCGAACGATACAGAACAGGCAATTTGAAACTCTGCACGGGAACGATTCGTGTCCAGAGAGACAGCCTGGTAGCTTGGAAATACGCGATCCCGAAGATCCAACGCTGCCTGCTCTGTGATTTCTCCCAGAGCTACAACATCGGGAGGACCGGGAAAAGCCTCTCGGAAAATGGTTTCTATCCGCTCGCTTTTGCCACGGTATTCTTCGGGACTGTTGGGCCATCGCTGCTCACCAATGCGGTCTTGGTCGAAATGACCAAACGATTGCACATTCCACCAACAAAAATGAAGTCGTTCTTGCGGCGCTGACATTTAGTCCAACCCATTGTGGATTGTGATGTCGGGTTCCAAGTCGATTTTTCTTTTGGCCGAAGGCCAACCTCACAGTAGCCTTGTCAGAATGGCCGGGTAGTTGAGCGTCTTGTGCCAATAGCCTCGGGCGACCGTTTCATGAGCCACCCAAGGTCTCAAGAATCAATCGTTTACTGGCGAGCCAATCACTACTGGACCAGCACATTTCCCCGGTGCGTAAGGAGCCAATTGCGGAGCCAACCACTGGATAGCCTCAGGGAAGAACGATTTCGCAGTCCGGAGATTGTGACGACCTCGCGGACTGTAACTCACGGTCGGCTGGATTCCTTGATTGTGAGCGTGATAGAGAAAACTCTCGATTTGAGCATCGAGGTTGAACTCGTCCCGCCCACCATAGGCCACAAACATCGACAATTCACCGGGCTTGAGCTGGGTTCGGATCATTATCTCAACAGGGTTATCGCGGGCCATACCGGCTATGGCACACCCTCCACGACCGTAAAGCGGAGTAATGAGTTGTCGGACCGTTATTGGAAAGATACCAGCGTAAATACCAAGAGGCTCAAAAACGCAGTCGATGTTGGTCCGCCAACAAGCGCAGTCCGGACGAAAATTCCCAAAATATTTCCCACGACAGTCGATCCAACGAGTATTCAAAGGGGGATAAATCCCCAGCACGATGCCGAACCGGTCTCGGTGCTTGATCCCATGGTGATACGCTGCCCCACCACCAAGAGAAACCCCACCAAGCACGTGGGCTTTTCGTTCTGGACGAATCGGATAATGGTTGTTGACGAATTTCCAAACATCACAAAGCAAGTAGTCACCGTAGCGGCCCAGCCGCGTGTTCAGGAACCCGCTATGCTGATCCGTAAAGCCACCTCGTCCAGCTTTCGTTCCGTCCGGAATGGCAATGATCGTCGGCGGAAGCTGTCCGCAAGCCATGGCACGGTCCACACTCGTGATGGCTTCCTGGAGGAATTGACTTTCGTCGGCTCCAAAGCTGTGCAACCACAGCATTATCGGATATTGCTGATGTGGGTCAAAATGGGGAGGCAGATAGACATACAAGTCCCGCTTTTGTTGCAAAGCGGCCGACCAAATGCGACAATCCCTCCCGTGGTTGTTCGTATGATCGACAACATGTCCACATAAGCTTCGGTTGAGGCGTTTAATGCAACCCCGAAATCGACGCCCAATGGCTGCGGCGTCAGAGACCCAGCAAGTCATCAGAACCACGACAAAAATCGCGACAAGAAGGGGATGATGGCGTTTCACGGAGAAGTTCCTGGGTGGCAAAACAAGGGACAGCGTCATGGTGGTCGTTCACAATCGATGGTCGTTCGGTAGAATGATCGTTCGGTGAGGATCAGCGACCTCTTTTCGTTTCGACAGTTTGGGTTGGATTTCGGCAGTTGAGTCGTCGAACTTTGGGACTCTTTCAAGACAATGCGGTCCGAATTAACGCATTTGAACGAATCTAGAGGTTTTTTGGATTTTTTCGGAAGAGACGCTTGGAATTGTTTTTGCGGTACAAGAAATCGCGAATCGACCTTGTCTCTTTCAAGCAAGACTCACTGGACATTTAGTTTTTTGCCCCCAGAACGGCCAATTTGCAAGATATCTCCGGATTCTAGCGAATTTAAGAGCTTGTGACGTTGATTGCACAATGTGGCATGTATTTGTTACCAGCGATCAGGAAGGCTGGGGCAGTGGGAAAATTCTGGAAACATTACGAATGTTTCTTATCAATTTGCGTATACTTACATTGTAAGAATGAGTCGTTGTTGCCTTCGCGGGTAACGCTCTGGGTGAGATAAAGCATCTCTTCTTTCGGACTCCCTTCCAAGAGTCGAGTTTGCCGAGTTTTTTGTACCATCAAGAAGCCCATCTATCTCATCCTTCGTCCGTTCCACTACGAATGGATTTTTGGAACCGACCGCAAGGTTTTTGGGTAGCACCAATCGAACACGATACAACTTTCTGCTTTTGAAGTTTTCCAGTAAGCACTGAGGGTCATCATGGCAAGCAAAAGATTAACGGTCGCCCAGCGCCGAGAAATTTTCCAAGCTCTAGTAGACACACAAGACGAGATGCCGTTGCAAGTTCGCGAATCGTACAAGATCGTCACGGAAAAGTTTTCGATTACCGATTCGCAGCTCCGACAAATCGAAAATGAGGGCATCGAAAAACAGTGGCCTCCCTTGAATGAACCCATTCCTTCGGTCGCGTAACGTCTTGTCACCTTGATGGTTTCCCAGGGATCAGGGATGTCCTCCAAGCGTCTTTCAGCTACGCCTAAAATAAAAGCTCTCGGAATTTTCCGAGAGCTTTTGTATTGCTACCCGCTCGACCAAGCCACATCTTCACTCGGAACTCACGAACTTAATCGCCTCGACCTACCGGCGCAGTCGCGAGGTGAGCAGGATCCTCAAAGTCACAAACTCGATTAAGGGCCACTAACCCAAGAAACGGCCAATCAACCACTCGAGAGTTTCCGAGGCTTGGGGGCGTCCGGGCGAATGACGTGAGACTCAGAATGCGAGTGACGGTAGATTCCGGCCCCAGTGCCGTAGGTCTCGTGAAGTTTGTCCCCTTGGAGAATCTCTTCCGGCCGACCAGAACATTCGACACGGCCGTCCTTCAAGCACAACACCTGATGAGCATGCTGGTTGACAATGCTGAGGTCGTGCGAAACAAGAACCATGGTGACCTTCGATTCCTCGTTGAGGCGGGCGATCAACTCGTAAAACTCTTCCTGGTCCTGGAAGTCAATCCCGGCGGCGGGTTCGTCAAGAAGGAGCAATTCGGGTTCGGGGTGCAACGCAAGGGCCATCAGAATGCGTTGGAGTTCTCCCCCCGACAAGTTTTCCACGGGCTTGTGGAGCATCAGAGTAGGACGTTGAAAAACTCGAGCCAACAGCTTCAGAATCGTCTGGTCCGTTCGCCGAGAGATCCCCAGGAAGATCGGAAGGCTTTGGAGAGCCAGACCCATCAAATCACGGACAGTCAGAGGCAATTTGGCGTCGATGTTGAGTTTTTGAGGCACATACCCGATGTGTTTGGGACTGCGGCGGCTGTGGTCGTGCCCACAAAAGAACTGAATCTCACCTCGGTACGGAATTTCTTTGAGCAAGGCCTTCAGGAGCGTGGTTTTGCCCGATCCGTTTAACCCGATGAGGGCGTTGATGCAACCGCGTTCGAGTTCGGCATTCACGCCCCTGAGTATTTCCGTACCACCGAGAGTGACCCGCACGTCTTGGAGACGAATGAACGGAGTGCTCATTTGAGACCTTTTGCCAGGTTTTCGATATTGGCCTTCATCGCCTCGACGTAGTAATCCGCTGTGAGTTCGGCGCCAGGAACGACCTTCTCGATTGTATTGAACTCAACAAGGGAAACTTTGGGGATTTCATCCTCGTCCTGCTTAAGTGTCTCCGCTTGCTTTTTGTAAGCGTCTTCGAGGCGTTCTTTCAGGGTGTTGGCCCGTTGCTTGGGGGCCCCAGGCTCGAAGATGACCACCCGAGCCTTACTCTCAATGCTCGCTTCCACAATTTGGATGAACTCGTCCACGCCCGCACCACCGATGTCTCGGTTGTCCTTGATCGACTTGACGACTTTGAGGCCGAAAGTCTTGCGGAAATACTTCAACGAATCGTGCAGCGGAACGATAGGGTGTTTCTCGAGGTTCTCGAATTTCTTCGTCCCGAATTCTTTCAACTTCTGAAGTTCTTTGATGTACTCGGCAGCGTTTTGGGTGTAAGTCTCTTTGTGTTCGGGAGCAACCTCAATGAGTTTGTCGCGGATGATCTCCACCATCTTGGAAGCTGGCTCGATGCCCAACCAGGCGTGAGGATCGGGACGGCCGTCCTTTTGAGGAACTCCAAGGTCTTCGGGCAGTAAGTCGCCAATTCGGATGACTTTGAGCTTTTTGTTGCCGGAACTGCTGACGATCGCTTGGAACCAGTTGTCGAGACCGAGGCCGTTGACCAAAAAGATGTCGGCGCCGACTGCTTCGGTGACATCGGCTGCCGAGGGCTCACCATAATCGTGGGGGCCGACACTTTTGCACAAGCTCCGGACTTTGACGTGGTCTCCGCCGACGTTCTTCACAAAGCAATACAACGCCGGGAACGACACGAGGACCTTGGGCCCTTCGCCTTCGGTTTCTTCCCATGGGTCGTGGGCTGGGGTACAGCCATTGACGAACAACAATCCCATCCCGATGATCGCGACGAACATCCTGACGAACAAACGCCACCGCTGATTTCTCTTCATGGATTCACCCGGCTGCAGAACTACTTTGCGTAAACTATTTGGAATTGTAGCAAACACGTTTCGGGAGTCCAATTCGGCGTTGGCGGGCTTCCTCCCCCTGCCAACGCACGCAAAACAGAGAAACCAATTTCCAGTCCCTCGTATTGTCGTTCTGAACCACGAAGCAGCGCCAGATCGTAGCCACGACCGTCAGGCCGTGGAAAGAGCGAGTATTTCTTGGTTCGGCGTTTTCGTACTGAGCCCCTTCGTGGCCCAGAACAAACAACCAATATAGCCAGACCACTCGTCGACAAATCCCTAAAACGACACCATCTGACTCTCGAATACCAAACTTGCACAAGGAGCAATCACGATGCGCAAAATGTTCGTTGCCGGCAACTGGAAAATGAACACAACGGCCCAGGCAGCCCACGATTTGGCCAAGGCCATCGTTCAAGGCGTAGGAGCGGGTCCGTCGACCACAGTGGCCATGTGTCCGCCGTTTCCTTACCTCGCAAAAGTCGCCGAAGTCGTCCAAGGCAGCCCGGTTGCCCTCGGGGCCCAGAACATTTATCCCGAAGAAAAAGGAGCTTTCACCGGCGAAGTCAGCGCGGCAATGTTGCTCGACGTTGGGTGTCAGTATGTCATCCTCGGCCACAGCGAACGCCGGCACGTCATCGGTGAGACCGACGAGTTCATCAACCAGAAGGTGAAGTTCGCCATCGCTGCCGGTTTGCAAGTCATCTTTTGTGTTGGTGAAAAACTCGAAGAACGCGAGGGCAATCAAACCGAAGCCGTTCTCAACACGCAGGTCACCAAGGGACTCGATGGCGTCACGGCCGAACAACTCTCGAAACTCGTCATCGCCTACGAACCCGTTTGGGCCATCGGCACGGGCAAGACGGCCACACCGGACCAGGCTCAGGAAGCCCATGCGTTCTTGCGGAAACGCATTGGGGAACTCTACTCAGCCGACGTTGCGCAAAACCTCGTAATGCAGTACGGCGGCAGCGTAAAGCCAGAGAACGCCAAGGAACTTTTGGGCCAACCTGACGTTGACGGTGCCCTCGTTGGAGGAGCTAGCCTCAAGCCCGATCAGTTCGTTGCGATCATCCAGGCCGCAGGCTAATTCGTTTCGAAAATGCGAACGGTTCGAGTATCATCATACAGAACCGTTCCCCCCTATCCTTTCGAAATCAGAGAAACCGACCTATGCGTTCTATCCTTTCCTTAATCATGTTGTTCGTCGTGGCAGTCGTTGCATCCGGCCAAGAAGGTAAAGAGAAACCATTCCCTGGAAAGTACATGCTGCCCGATGCGGATTTCGTCGTGATGTTGAACCTGAAGCAGTTCCGCAACACCCCGATATACAAGAAGCATCACAAGAAAGACCTCGAGAAACTCGTTGGCCTGGAACCAGTGGCTCAGATGCTGCGCGAGCTGGGTTTGAATCCCCTGCAAGACATCGACCATGTCTGTATGGCCGAAGGGCGAAGCTGTTTTTCCAAGGACAAAAGGGAGGGACCGTACGTCGTCGTGCGTGGCCGATTCGATTCGAATAAACTTCAAGCCGCCGCCAAGAAATGACGAACTTCGGCACGCCTTCCGATCAACGGTTGACCACTCGAATCGGCTCGGCCGAAGTCGCCAACTTGCCGCAACTCAAACTGACAGACCCAGCCACGAAATCAGACCCAGTGTCCGTGTTGTGATGGCCCATGGCCTTCCTTGAGAGATTCCATTGTTTGCCGTGACGCTGGTTCTACCCGTGTATAATGTTTGTGGTCCGAGCAAACTTACAGCCAGCCACTCACCAAAGGAGACGTCTATGTTTTGGTCCGTTGCGGCCTTTTTTGCCCTTACCTTACAGCCTTCCTTGAATCTCCAACTACCTTCCCCCAAGAAAACCGATGTCAAGAAGCTCGAATCACAATACTTGAAGAACATCAAACAGGTGACAAGCGGGTTCATGCGTGCTGGCGAGGGGTACTTTTCCCCGAATGGAAAGTGGATCATTTACCAAGCCGAAATGCGTGGTGTCAACAATCCGTTCTACCAGATTTTCATGCAGAAGCTCGCTACGCCCCCCCAGCTCAAACGCGTGAGCACCGGCGCTGGGAAATGCACTTGTAGTTATTTCCATCCGAACGGAAAGAAGATCATCTTCGCAAGCAGTCATCTCGACCCTGACGTCGTCAAACATTACAAGGTCGAGTACGAAGCTCGTGCAGAAGCCAAAAAGATCGGGAAACGACGGCGTTACGTTTGGGACTTCGATCCCTACATGGAGATTTTCGAAGCTGACCTTGATGGGAAAAAGTTGAAACGGCTCACCAACTCGAAGGGCTACGACGCCGAGGGAGCCTACTCGGCGGACGGCAAGCAAATTGTCTTCTGCTCGAATCGTTCGGGCAAAGAAAATCTCGAGTTGTACATCATGAACTCCGATGGAACGAACGTCCGGCAACTCACCGATGCCCCGAAGTGTTACAACGGCGGGCCGTTCTTCTCTCCCGATGGAAAGCGAGTCATCTTCCGAAGTGATCGCGAGAAGAAAGATCACCTGCAACTGTATGTCATTAACAGCGACGGGACGGGTGAGAAAGCGTTGACCGACAACTTGAATTGGGTCTACTGGGCACCGTACTGGTACAAGGACAGCAAACACATCGTTTACACGGCAGCAAACCACGCCGTCCCTGGCCGACCCAACTATGACCTCTACTGGATGAACATCGAGACCGGAAAGACGGTGCGGCTCACCCATGACCCTGCCGCCGACGTGTTGCCTGTCTTCAGCCCCGACGGAACGAAGTTGATGTGGACCTCGCGACGTACACCCAGTCGCACGTCGCAGTTATTCATCGCCGACTTTACACCGCCAGAAGAGTAGACGAAGACGAGTAATCTTCACGCTGGGATCCAACCCGGTCCAACCCACTCGTATTTCCAACCAGTTGTTTGGAACTGACAGCCCTGCGGCCCAGCGTAACCTCTCGAAACGCAAGCGAGGTTTCATAGAGCGATTCCCGGTTGTATTGAGTACAGTTTTCGTTTGTAAAGTCCTTCTCCCCGCTCGGTTAGTCGGCTCAACAAGTGTCGTGGTTTCGATTTTCAGCCCCGAAGGAGCGATAGATCCTAGCCGTGGGTGTGAACCCGCGGAACTCTTTGGGCAGTCGGCTCAACAAGTGTCGTGGTTTCGATTTT
>CAYRFQ010000173.1:0-8669 GCA_964423615.1 uncultured Alcaligenaceae bacterium
TGCGAGAGGCATTGCCCGAAGGAGAACCACTTATCATCGGCATGGACGAAGATGGAAGTGATTAAACGATCACTGGTTCTTAAACGAAACTCAGGTACTAAGCTCGGTAACACACGAAAGGGCCAAAATGTCAGGTAGTTTCTGGCCTGCGGAAATCGGCGTTCACTCTCAGCTGTCGCATTGTTGCAGGATCGTGAAAGATCTGAGTTGCAGCAGGGTGGGCCTTGACTTGGATTAGGAGACAGGGAATAGGCGACAGGCGACAGAAAAAAGAAGGTGGCCAAGGCCCACAATACAAAAAATCTGATCGGACCATGCGGAGCAGAGTTATCTTCGGGTCAAGGTTTTGTTGCGCTGCCGGTCTTCTCCGAGTTGGGTGGTCCGAACTCTCGAATTATGATTTCATACGCACCTTGCCCTTGGTGCCGGTAGGATGTCGCAACGATACGATAATTGCCGGTCGTCTTGGGCGTAAACTGGATGCGAGAGTTTCGGTTTCCCTTGTGGATGTCGTCGTTCTCGTGGAGTTTATTACCTTCGGAGTCGTGTAGAAACAAGTAAGTGTCGAACTGTTGGCTGCGCATCTCGATAACGTAAGTGCAAGATTTGATCATCTTATGCCCGTGAGTGTTCTCGGCACCGACCTTCAAAGTTCCCTTTGTGCGCGTCTCGGTGAAATAGGTACGCGCTCTTTTCGACATAGCGTGAACATCGCTCCACAGTTTCGACCACGCCGGTTGTTCTTCTTTGGGTAGTTGTACGCTGTCGTTGAGGTCGCGGACCGGTGTTAAGTCCGGGTCACTTTGCCAGTATCGTAATCGGTCAAAAACGGCACCAGAGATGAATCGATTGTTCTTCAACACTTTTCGATAGGCAGCCAAGTCAGCCTGCAACCAAGAAAGCGCCTGCTGTCGAAGGCGTATTCGTTCTGTCGCATCGATCTCGGTGGCCTGCTTTCCCTTGCCTGCGCTTGCAAGAAGTGCAAAACACGCGGCATTGTAACGATGTTGGACCTTCAGATCGTGAGCCAGCGCCGGATTCCGGTTAAATATACCCACGCATAACTTCACGGCAGCCCAATAACGCTTCTTGTATTGCACACAAAGATTGATCAGTTTGAGTTCTTCGTTGATCGGTACTATCTGTTCTCCGGAAAGCACTTTTGGGAGTTGCCGCTCCAGTGCGAGGAGCTGCTGACACTTCTGGATTAAGTTTCTGACGTCAGGCTGGAGCGGGTGATTCGCGGGGGCAACCCGTTTGACGGTTCGAAGCACTTCGATCCCTTCTTGGAATTGGCCTGTGTCCGTCAGAGCCCGTCCCCATCCTAAATAGGGCTTAATCAATTTGGGATCGGATTGGATGGCTTTCTTAAAGGCGTTGATGGCCGCCTCCAGTCTCTCTCGTCGGTAAAAAGCGAGTCCCAAATTGAAGTAGGCTTGCGCATAACTGGGATCGATCTGTGTGGCTATCTTGAGCTTGGCAATGGCTCCGTCATAGTCCTTCTTGGACGCAAGGGAACCTCCCCAATTGCTGTAAATTCTGGCGTTCCCAGGATCGAGCGTGGCGGCCTTTTGGAACTTGGCGATGGCACCGTCATAGTCTCCTTTATTCAGAAGGGCAACCCCCCAGTTCTCGTAGGCCTCGGCGTGTTTGGGATCGAGTTTCGTCGCCTTTTGGAATTTGGCGATGGCTCCGTCGTAATCCTTCTTGTTGTACCCCAGGATAGTCCCCCAACGGGCGTAAGCAGTGGCGTGTTTGGGATCGAGATTCGCCGCCTTTTGGAATTTCGCAATGGCTCCGCTATAATCTTTCATGCTTTGGAGAGTATCCCCCCAGTTGCAGTAAGCCACAGTCAATGTCGGGCTGGCGCTCGTGGCCTTTTTGTACTTGGCAATGGCTCCCTTGTAATCTTTCTTGTAGGAGAGAACTAATCCCCAGTTGTTGTAAACCAGAGCAGAGTTTGGATCGAGATTTCGAGCAATCTTGAACTTGGCAATGGCTCCGTCGTAGTCCTTCTTCGACGCAAGGGCAATCCCCCAATTTGTGTAAGCGGAGACACTGTCTGGCCGTACTGCCGATACAGCCCGAAAGGAAGCGATTGCCGAATCATACTCCTTCATAACCAAGTAGAGGTCGGCGAAACGTCCGAGGAGCCAATAGTCGCTGGGATGATGAACCTGAACCCTATCTAAAAACTCGAGAGCCGCGCGATTCCCTTTTGCGCTTTGTATTTTGAAAGAAGTCGAGACGAGCGACTGCGGGGATACTGTCGCTAAATCCAGTTTCGCAAGGACAGCGGCCAATTTCTGTGGATTCTCCCAAACTTGCGGTTGTCTGAGTTGGTTTCTTATGGGGTTCTGGTCAATTTGGCGAATGGCAGCCAAGACAGCCCTTTTTCGTTTCGGTTGGTTTGTTGTGGTGAGGCACGCGGCCAAATCATCGAGAGCCGCCACCACCTGTTCCTGCACAACAGGGTGGCGATCCTTGACCCACTGGACCAACGAGCTTTCGAAGTCCCCGTCGTTGCGTGATAGATTTTCCTTTTCCGCAAGAGTCCGGAAAGCCTTATCGTACCCATCGGCCGCGCGGCGGTGGCCATAGCTCATCCCGTGAACGATCGCTACTTTGTCCTGCTTGACTCGATCCAAGGCTGTCAGAAGTTCCGAATCGATCTGGACACGTTCCAACCGCTCCCGGACTTTCTGTGGCACCCAGAAGCCCAAAGTAGCTGTCAATTCACCGGAAGTCTCCTTGGCTTCCTTGTATCGGTACTTCTTGAGCAATTGGTAAACGCGGTCGATTCCTGCGGTGTAACGAGTTTCTTCCAACACAGACTGCCGCCACGCCGCGAACCCACCAATCCCGATTCCACCAAACAACAGGAACGCCACGAAGGCCAGAACTAAGGTCGTCCTTCGTCGTTTTCGCTCGGACTCCGCCCTTGCGGCCGCTTCGGCGGCTTCGATTTCAGCTCGGCGAAGACGGTCTTGGACGGATTCCAGGTAAGCGGTGACTCGCTTCGCCACTTCCCCGGCGTCGGCAGGACGGTCGTCCTTCGCAGGCGCCAGCCAGCTCTTGGCCAAATCCAGTAACGCCGGATTGACACCACACTTTTGGAGTTTCTCGAAGGCTTCGGAAAGGTCTCCCGAGGCGGCTTGCATGGCCGTTTCGAAGGCGCTCGGTTTGCTGAAAGGAGGGTCTCCGGTCAATATCTCGCAAAGAATCGCCCCGAGGCCAAAAACGTCAGCCCTTGCGTCGAGATCGCCAATCTCCCCTCGCGCTTGTTCGGGAGCCATGTAACACGGCGTTCCTATGATGTCCCCGGTTTGCGAAAGGGAACGCCACTCTTTCGACTTTTCCGAATCGGCTAGTGTTGGTGCTTTCGTTGCTGTTGTGGAATCCTCTTCCGCGTCGGTGAGGACTTTGGCCAGTCCCCAGTCCATGACCTGGACTTCGCCGAAAGCCCCGACCATAACATTCAACGGCTTGAGATCTCGGTGGATGATGTTTTTCGAATGGGCGTAAGCAACGGCCTGACAAATTTGCTCGAACACGGACAACCAGTGAGCCAACGAGTCGGTCGAGAGTTTTCGGTCGTCCTCAAGAAGTTTTGCGAGCGGCTCGCCTTCGATGAGCTTCATGGTAAAAAATGGTCGCCCGTCGGGCAGACGTCCTAACTCGTGCACCGGAGGCACCCCGGGATGCTGGAGTTGTCCAGCGATCCGAGCCTCGATCCAAAATCGCTCCTCGGCAATGGAATTCCCCGCATCGGCCTGGAGCAGCACTTTCATTGCCAGATGTCGGTCGAAATCGAGGTCATGGACTCGCCAGATGACTCCCATGCCTCCGCGTGCCACTTCGCCCAGGACGTCGTAACGGCCGACGCGGTTTGGTGTGGGCTTTGACAGCCGAGGCTTCCGCAAAGAATCGGGTTCTCGGGACAAACGCAATGTGGAAACGGAGTCTTTTGGGGACGGGACGGGCCTGCCCTGATGCGAAGTCGGTAAATCGGCTTGAACCTGCTCGGCGAATTTTCCCATCTTCTTGAGGACCCGAATCCGACGCCCGAGCTCGGAGGCTAACTCGGGGCAATCCTGGCAAAGTTCCTGGGGGTCCGGGTCGTTGCCTTTTTTGGCTTCGTCATGCCAGACCAATAGCAGCTCTTCCACGCGGGATTCCTGAGACATCACGCTTTCTCCAGTCAGTCGCTCGCGTCCGGACTACGTCCTACTTCGACAACGCACAATTTACTCGGTCAGGTCAGGGAGTTCACCATTGAGTTCTTCGTCGAGTTTGAGGCAAGCCGACGCCCACCACCTCCCAATGGTCCGTTCGCTGACCTGGAACAAGTCGGCAATTTCTGGGTGCGTCCAACGGTGGTAGAAGACGAGACTGACGATTTCGCGTTCCTGGGCAGGAAGATTTTCCACGGCTTGGTGGAACAGCGTCCATCGCTCCAAATCGACCGGGTCAACGGAGGTGTCAGGGGGATCAAACTGGGGATGGGCTTCGTCCCCCCGTTTCCACTTGCCGATACTGTCGTGATTCTTGGCCAAACCGTAGACGCCGCGATAATGCTTGGCCATGTCGAGCAGTTCCCGGCGTATCTGCACTGCCGCCAGCGAATAGAAGTCCCGAACAGAATACGGGTCGATTTCTTCCAGCGCTCGAAGTAACCGGAGCAACGCTTTGTTGAGAACGTCTCCGGTTTGCTCGTAACGTTGGACGTCCGGGTACCTTCTCAACATCTTTCGAGTCAAGTGCTCTAGTTGTTTGCAAACGCTGGCCAATAGCTCCTCTCGGGCCGACTCCTCTCCAGCCCGCATCCGGTCGAGCCAATCACGAAGGTGGATGGTTCGCAAAGATTCCTTCGACATGCCCAAACTCCGGGTTTGGTGAATCTGTTTTGGAGATGTTGCGAGGCGCAGCCCAAGTCGTGACGGGATTGACTTAGTGGCAGTCTAAAGCGGCGGATGGCGAAAGTCAATGACCGCCCCCAAGCCTCAGGTGTTGGAACGATGAGATTTCGGGCGAAATCGTCTCCTCCATGTCTTCTTCCCACCCTTCCAGAGAGCACCTCCAATTCGATTTTCGGAAAAAAATTGGAAAACGATGTCTGGATTGGTTCTTCAATGTCGCTTCGGTGACTGAAGACAGAACAAACTTACTTCTGACGGCTCCAGAAAGGACGGATTGATGCCCGCCATACAAAGTCCTGGGAAGATTTACAAATTCTGGCTCAAGACCAATAAACGTTGGGGCGCAGGTCAGGCCAACGACGTCAAAAAGAAACTCAAGGACAAGACACTCAGTCCAAAAGACAAACAAGCCCTCAAGCAGAACGAGCGGATCACCAGGGGCTTGATGATCCTGCGAAACGTGGCTCGAGGGGGTTTAGCCGGCAATCCCTCGAAGATGAAGCGGTTCGAGAAAAACCGCACGAAGATCCTCCGCGTCATGAAGAAATATTGCAAGCTCGTCAAGACGACGAAACTAACTACTCACGAGGACTTGATCAAGTTTCGTAAGTCATTGAAGCGGTTCGCCGTCGTCGTCGAGACGATCAACCCGATGGCGTTGACAGCCAATGTCGCCGCAGACGACCAAGAACTCGACGTGACCGCCTTCGACGACGTCGACACCTCCAGCCTCGACAAGGCCATGGAAGACCCGAGTTTTGGCGACTATCCCGATGAGGAGTTTGACGACGAAGACGACACGAAGGACGAAGCCAGCGCTCCTCATCCAAGCGAGGAGGACACTCAGCCACAGACGGAACAGCCCGAGCCCGTCTCCAGCGGTCGAATCTTAGTGTCTCAGCGTCTGGTCAAGTTGTCCGGCGACTACAAACGAGCGGTGGCTCTCAACGGTCCGGATGCTCCAAAGATGCAACAACTCTTCCAGTTGATACGGAAGCTCCTCGGCAGTCACGCCTACGACAAAGCCAACCAAGCCCTCGACAATCTCGAGTCCCTCGTCAAGACCGCTTTCACGAACTCGCCAACCGAAACCCCACCAAAAAAGGCACTGCCCGGAAGCGACCAGTGGATTGCGGCACGCGCCCAGGCTACGCGTCAGCTTCGCAAGTTACAGACGGCCATCGCCCGCACCAAAGATCCGGAGGCGAAGTCTCTCGTCGCAGAACTCGAAAAGGTCGTCCAGGGACTCCCTCGCAAGGTGGAGAACAAATACGAGTTGTTGATGGCGACCCGTTTCGTTGGCAAGGACCCTGATTTACTAGCCCTGGAAGGCTTCCAAGTTGGTTCGTTCCAACTGAAGTTTCGAACTGGACTCACTCAAGCCCTGCAACAAATGGCTCGGCAGGTCCATTGATCCCTGCGCGGTCAATGAAGCAAAGTAGCAGCGTAGTCCGCAATACCGGACTGCGTCAATAATACTCTTCGCACTCACAACTCACCCAATCTCCAAGGGAGCCCTTATCAATGTCAAAACTTCCACACCGACTCACCAAATTGTTCAGCCGACATGATCCGGACGTCCTTTTTGACCAGGAGTACATCGATGAGGCTCGCAAGGCCGCACGGGGTTCATCGGAAGAGGGAACTTCGGATGCCGGTAAGGAACACAAAGGACGTTCCGACCACAACGCATCGTACGTGAGTGTTGTGGAGACGCCAGTTGCCCCGACTACCCATGAAGAGGATGACCTGGACTATGCCGACCTCGGTTCTTTGGATCTCACGACAAGCCCTGAGAGAGAGCCCTCCGGCGACCACGAAGAACCGATCCCTGAGCCGGAACCTCCAGTGGCGCGTTCCACCCGATGGGCATCAGGCGCACGCCCGGACTTCCCAGTTCCCGAAAAGACAAAGGAATGGGAGAAGGAGGCCAAAATAAGCGAACGCGAGATCGGAGAGGTAGTCGGCAGTGGGGGGTTTGGCACGACGTTCTGGCTCAACTCGGACGAACCGGAGGCCCCACCCGCCATCATCAAAATTCCCAAGACCAGCTCGAGCATGGAAGAGATGGAAGAAGAAGCCGCCTTCTATCACAAAATTGGAGATCACCCCAACATTGTGAAGTGCCTTGGAGTACGCAAGATCAAGGGCCGCACTGGACTGGTCATGGAAGGGATCAAAGGGAAGAACTCCCAGAAAGTCCTCGAAGACATGCACGAGCGGTATAAGAAGGGGGAGATTTCCCACGAGCACTACTGGGGAGCGATGCAACACACCATGCGGCAGACGCTCAAAGCGTTGGCGCATCTGGAAAAAGTCGGTGTCGTTCACAACGACATCAAACCAGACAACATCATGATCGATGAGGAAACCGGTGACGTCAAATTGATCGACTTTGGTTTGGCTCACGAGGCAAGAGCAGAAGGTGAGATGGTTGGAGACAAGCCAAAAGGAGGGGTGTTAGCCAAACCTCTTATGCCTATCGGGGCGGGAACAACCGCTCCAGAACTCTTCGACGAGGCCACTCAAGCCCGTACAGAAAAAGAGGACGAGGGCTTCTCGTTGACCCCCGAGGCTGACGCCTTCGGGGCGGGGGGAGTCGCCTATCGGATGGGCGAAGGCACCCATCCGCTTTACGGCATCCCGATTGCGCCATCTGCTCCCAGTCCCAGTACCGTGCAAACGATAAACAAAATCCGTGAATTTCGTCAATCCGCCGAGACGGACAAGCCAGAGCAAATCTTAAAACATGATCACGACCACGCGTTCGACAAGGCGGAAGGCGAAGTTATGGGAATCGACCCCATCACAGGCGAAAGTGTTACGGGCACGGTCGCCAAGAAAAAGGTAGGCGTGCATGGCGCCGAAACGGAATACACCAAGTTCGTCAACAAACTGATGCATCCCGACCCCAAGAAGCGTCTTTCCGCCACGAAGGCTTTGGAGCATCCCTTCCTGGCCGAGTCCCTGCTTGACCCCGAAGCCGCCCAAGACGTCCTTACGAAAGTATTGGGAGCCAAGAGTACGACATCTGGGGACGTCGTGTCAACAGACAGCGAGGAGGACGAAGTCGAGCCTTCCGAGGAGTCCAAGACCCTGAAAAAATCTATGCTCGAAGAATTCAAAAAACACCCAAACACGGCGAAAAGAGATGGGCTCGACGCAGAAGCCTGCTCCAAAGTCTTTCAACAACGTACCAAGGAGGTCCTCAAAGCACTCAACAAATTGAGAGAAAGGTACAACAGATGCGGCCGCGAAGACAAGGTCGAAGAGGTGAACGGTCTTATTCGGCGGGCGAAGGAAGAGGGAGATTTGCCGCGAAACCAGGACCTCCGGAGAATGTTCGAGGAACTGAAGGTAGACGAACGCAGGTCTGCGCCCGTCTCCAAAACAAGCTCCTCGGGGATCTCCGGAGGTGCGGCAGATACTTATGACGACGTTGAAATGGTCTACGATGAAGTGACAGAGGAATCTCTTACGGAGGATAGACCGCCTGACGATGTTACCCCCACTCATGCAACGGGGAGTGCGGATGCTGAGGAGGAACTCTGTGCCGAGGAAGTTGAGGAGGAATCCAAGACCACTGATGAGTAAGTTCCGGGTTGGGAATCGAAGGGATTGGTGGGCGTGCGGAGCGAAAATGATTCGTGTCCAATTTTTCCGTTGGACGCCGATTTCCGCAGGCTTAATGAGTGTTGCATACCAAACTCGGTAATGATCAAGGCCGTAAAGCTTGGGCGAGTTTTCCCG
>CAYRFQ010000174.1:0-8538 GCA_964423615.1 uncultured Alcaligenaceae bacterium
CCCTTGAGAGTGGCTCTTTCCTGGCCCGTGGCGACGTCCCAGAGCTTCACCGTCTTGTCCTCACTGGCCGAAGCGAGAGTCTTGCCATCGGGACTGAAAGTCACTGACCAGACCCAGTCTTGATGTCCTTTGAGAGTGGCTCTTTCCTGGCCCGTGACGACTTCCCAGAGCTTCACGGTCTTGTCCAAACTGGCCGAAGCAAGGGTCTTGCCATCGGGGCTGAAAGCTACCGAAAAGACACCGTCTTGATGTCCTTTGAGAGTCGCCTTGAGTGTTTGTCCCTGGCCGGTCGAGACGCCCCCGACGGTTAGCCAACCACATCCCAGAAAAACACAAAGGTGCTGCCAAGTGAAAATTCGTCGAGCCATCGGGAGTCTCCATACGCCAAGAAGATAAGACCAGGGTTTACCGGCCTTCAAGCCGAAGGACGCGAAATCAATGATTGTCCGTTGAGACCTCGGCCTTGGGCTAGGCTATGGGAAATTTGGCCTTTGGCCCAACGTGTTTTTTCAGGTGGAGGTGCTGAACACGTACACAAAAAACACAAAAAGGCTCACCCAGGTATTTTTGTGTTTTTTGTGTACGTGTTCGCGGCCTGCGTTTCGAAATTAACAAGGCGGCTGGTATTTTTGTGTTTTTTGTGTACGTGTTTCGACCCAGACCCAGGAAAACGGTCCAGGAAAATGGAAATGGGATGTTTCTGACTCCGCGTCCGATTTCGAGATCAGCCGGGACGAGATTGTTTGACCCACTCGACCACGTATTCCAAATAGGCTTCTCGCAACTCCGGAAACAGAGTTACATTGGGTATGTGATTCACTTCCAACAGATACTTGTTGCCGTCGTCTCCTACAATGTAGTCCACGGCGAGCATTTCGAGGGCGAACGCTTGCTGTAAATTCCGTGCGTCTTCGACAAGTTCGGGATCAAGCGTCATGAACCCAGCGCCAGGGTGGTGGATCGATTTCTTCCAGCCGTCGCCGTCCATGCTCAGCTGCCAAGCCCGGTCACCGGTCAAGTGAACGCGGACGGCCTTTCCTTGGGTGAACGGCTCGAACAGCGTCGGCACTTCCGTGGTGAACGAACCCTGAAACTTCTCTTTGTTCTCGCCACAATGCCACTCGCCCCACTTCGCAACGGTGTCCGCGTCGGCGAACACCTTCTCGTGCGGGGGTGCGTATCCCCGCAGCATGGTTCCGAAACGGGTGACTGCAAGGCTCCGTACGAGACACGGAACGCGAAGGCGACAATCCATCATCCCACGCGCGCCCGGCAGACACGGACCGCCCCACAACGCCAGCGCCGTCAAGAAAGGAAAATCGTTCTCGAAGATGCCGTGGAAGACGACTCGCGAAACCGGATGCAAGCCAAACCGGTCGCGGGATTCTGCCAAGAGTTCACCCCGAACGACTTGGATTCGTGGCAGACTGTCTGACCAGAGAAGAGACTCAGGCTGTGAAACGGATGCCTGGAGGCGTTCTTTGATTTCGAGAAATTCGGGTTCGTCGAACCCGACGATCAGAAGGTGCGACATCGGATCGTTCCTGTTACAAGCCGTATGGATTGTCCGAATCCAGACTCATCACGTGGAGGCGGTTGTGGTGGTGCAAAATGTCTTCGACGAGATTAAAAAAGACCAGGGATTCGGAAATGTCGGCATAGGGAATGTCGAGCCAATGGGGATAGCCTTCGAGGTGAATCCGAAATCGATTTTGCTCGATCGTGACTTCTTCCACGTCTTTCCACGAAGCCCGTTGGCCATCGTACTCGATGTCATCGAGGGTTAGATAAAAGGGCGAGATTTCCACGCCTTGTCCTCTCTCGACGGTCCGCCGACAGTTCCCCGACTTGGTGTAAACCAATCGTTGTTGGATGAGCTGGCCGAACTGGCTTGCTTCCCGCTGCGTCACCCCCCGGATATGAAAGACTTCGTCTATCGTTTGGAGCGTCCCGACGTACCGAATGCCATCGGCGTTGACCTCTCCCAAATGGAACCACCGCACGAACGGGAGGTGATTGTACAAGTTCTGGACTTCTTCGTGGTAAGAATAGATGTCGGACCACTGGCAACACCCAAGACGGCCATTGCGTTCCCACAAGATGCCGTATCGACACGCCCATAACCTTCCAGCTTTAGCATGGGGGTTGTTCCTGAACAATCGCACGGCCCACCCAATCGACAACGTTCCGACGAGTAAACGCACTGGAAAACCTCGATCGAAGAACGAGATCGAAAAGAGCAGGGGCACACCAATGAACAGCAGGATGGCACACAAGACGTCCATGTCGCCGGAACCACGGAGCCAGAGCGACGCCAAAGGGCGACCGAGTCGTTGGCGGAAATCAGTCGGAGTATCGAACGGCAACCGCAGCAGGGGCAATTCCTTGAGGAAGCTCTTCTCTCTCGGTGTAAGTCCAGCCAGGTCCGGATCGCGTCGTTTGCGTTCCGATTCGGGCGTGGACGAAAACTTTCGGGCTGTTGGCTTCTTCGGAATTTCTTCGGATTCGACTTCGACGACTTCGAATGTCCAGTTGTCGGCTCGTGAGGAAGAAGGTGTTGGCCGAGTGACGGGACGCCCACGAGGTTCCGCGGGAGGTGAAGCGGGAGCAGTACGAACCGGTGGAACTGGCTGCGCGGGCTTCGATATCGTCAGGGCTTTCCCGCAATTTCGGCAATACTGCCCCTCGGTGGTGTACTCGGGCAGCTGGTAGATAGCGTTGCAGTGCGGGCAAATAACTTGCTTCATCATGGGGTAGAATCTCAGCTTTCCAAACCAAGCAACGCCAGGAGTGGTCAATCCTGTCGGGACAATCGTCCTTCGAGCCCAGGACGCACGGTTTTTGCTCCAACAAAGTTGAGTCGTCTATACTCTGATTTTCCACAGATCGTTTGGACCTGGTCAAGGTGATTTGGAAGGTTTTGTGGATTGATTTTGTTCGACAGGCCGGAATCGATATCCTGGATGGCTTTCCCGCTCGGTGTTTTCTGGTCGGTTTGGCTCCGACAGGTCCTCGCCAAAACCTCAGAGGAGCCTGGAAGAAGTCTCCCATTTTCCCTTCGCCCTTCTCCATTTTACCACAACGATTGCCTGTTGGATCAGTAATCTCGTTCTTGCGGTTGACACTCAAGAACTCGTTGGATAACGTCCGACACTCCCGCTAGAGGAGGAAGGCGGAGTCGACAACACGAGGTCAGGATGACACGACAACGAACGACCTGTTTGATTTCAATTGTGGCAATGTGGTGTGTGCTGCCCGGATGCACTCCGAGTTTAGCATTCCTCACCGATGTGCGCGAACGCCACCACGATAAACGAGTGTGGGGTTATGCTCCCGAGAAGAAAAATGGTAGACATCCGCCTTTGGCCCAAGTCCCCGAGAAGGCGAACACGGGGAACGAGAAAAAAAACGGGGCGAAAGAGCTTCTCAAGTTGCCACCACCAACCACTGGAGGTTTTGACAAGGGCCTCCCGGCACCAAACCGAACAGAAAACGAAGTGCCACAGGAAACATCGCATGTAAAGTGTCCCGCTTGCGAAACTGGCCTGCCCGGTCCCCATGGCGAGAATTGCCCTCACCAACGGAAGAACCAAGTGGCTGATGATACTCCACCGCCGAAGGTTCCAGGCAATGGGGTGCAGGCACAGGACCTCAACGCCAGCATCCCGCCACATCTTGACCACGACTCGACCTCAGCCGTTCCCAAGGACTCTGGCAAGAACAAGATTCGGTTTAGTGAATATCCACCCAAAGCCAAGGCCAAGGTTCCCGCCATTGTAGTGTCCAAGAATGGTGGGAAGGATAAAGAGACGCCCCCTGGCAGGTCGCTCATCCAAACCCAGCGTCCGATCCGAGCCCGTTCTGCCATGACCAAGCCCAAGGTCCACAAACTGGCGATGGCTTTGCAGGAGTTTTTGAGAAAGGACCCAACGACAGCTCTCAAGTTGTTGGAGGAATACGACCCACAAAATCAAGAACTCTATCTGCGAATCCTTCCCTTACTCGCGGCCCTCGATGGCAAGCCGATGGACCAACTGACGCCCGAAGAATATGCTACGCTGACACGCCAGCTAGAAGGTGTGATCGGAACGCTGCGTGCTCACGCCGCCTTTCAGATCGACGAGATGTGTGTTTGCCAAGAAATCCAAGCGTATGGGGCCTATACACCGTGGCCAAAAGATCACGCCTTTCGAGCGAGCGACGCTAACAATCGCGGCGGCGATTGCATACAAGTGTATGTCCAGTTCCGAAACCTCATTCCTGTTTTCCAGGACGGAGGCTACGCCGTTCGGCTTTCGAGTTCGACGGAGTTGTTGGATGCAAAAGGTACTAAAGTTTGGTCCTACAACTTCGGCGACCAAGATGAGCCTCTCCGGAGTCAGAAGAAGCGACGGGATTACTTCCTCAACTACAGCTTTTACACGCCCCACGTTCCTCCCGGACGCTACACGTTGCGAATTCGGGTCCAAGATTTGACGCGTCCTGGACATTCGCGAGTAGCCCAACGTTCGGTCATGATCGATATCGCACCGTGACCAGCATTGAGTTGTTGACGTGCTGTCACAGTGGATATTTCTCCAAGACGAAGTAGGTCGATCGCTTCATGCCCAAGTTGTAATACGTCTCCTGGGCTGAGGCGTTCTCGTCGTCGACGTAGAGCCGCAATCCGATCACGTCGGACTTGTTCATGGCAAGTCGCTCGACGTGTTCGTAGAGCGAGCGAAAAACGCCCTGTCGTCGACAATCTTCCCGGACGTAGACGCTCTGAATCCAGTAGAACCAGCCATTTCGCCAGTCGCTCCATTCAAAGGTCACCATGATCTGGCCTGCAATGCTCTGATCCTTTTCGGCCACAAAATAAAGAGCCTTGTTTGGATCGGCCAATCCGGCTCTGACTCCGGGCAGAATCAACTCAGGATCAAGATCGAGCCCCTCGGTTTCTGTGGCGAGGCGGCAATTGAAATCAACGATCGTCGACACGTCGTCCATCGTTGCTAGGCGGATCGACCAGGGCATGGTTGCTTTGCCTTTCGGATTTGGTATTCTGTCACAGTACTTCGATTCAGGGAGCGTGTCGTGTCTGAGCGACCGTGGAACGACCTTACAACAGATAGCAAAGCGTGTTGTGTCTGCACGACCGCGTAGCGAGCAAAAACTCAGTGACAGCTTATGGACTTGAAGATCTACATTCGAGACATCCCCGATTTTCCCAAACCGGGAATCCTTTTCAAGGATATCACACCACTACTCAGCGCCCCGGAAGCATTCCGCCACGCCGTCAAGGTGCTGTGCGAAAAGTACCAGGGGCAACAAATCGACGCCGTGGCGGCGGCCGAGGCTCGTGGATTCTTGTTTGCATCTCCCATGGCGTTGGAGATGCAGTTGCCCTTGGTTCCGCTCCGCAAGCCTGGCAAACTGCCGTACGAAACGCATTCGTTCTCGTACGATTTGGAATACGGAAGCGCCGAATTGCATGTTCATATCGATGCAATCCCCAAAGGCGCTCGTGTTCTCATCGTCGATGATTTGCTGGCCACCGGTGGCACGATGAAAGCGGGATGCCAGCTCGTCGAAAAGGCTGGTGGCCAGGTAGCTGGTTGTGCCATCCTGGTCGAGTTGGGATTCCTCAAAGGGCGAGACGCGTTAGCTCCTTACGAAGTGTTTAGTTTGTTACGGTACTAATTGTGGTGTTGCTCACGTTCAATAGTCAGGCTTGACCGTGGGTTTCGTACACTTGCCCGAGACAGTCCAACTCTCGACCACTTATGACGAAGAGAGCCTCTCGATGGACATCGACTTTGAGAAATCCGGTGGCGTGGTTCCTGCAATCGCCCAAGACATCGACACCGGGGAAGTGTTGATGTTGGCCTACATGAACAAGGAAGCTTGGGAAGAAACGCTTCGCACGGGCCGAGTCGTGTATTATTCCCGCAGCCGCAAGCGCCTTTGGCGCAAGGGCGAAGAGAGCGGAAACGTTCAAGAAGTCCGCGAAATCTATGTCGATTGTGACGCCGATACGATCCTGCTGAAAGTTCAGCAAATCGGCGGCGCGGCCTGTCACGAAGGATACAAGGCTTGCTTCTTCCGCAAGATCGATGGTGATCAAGTCACGGTCGTTGGCGAACGCGTCTTCGACCCCAAACAGGTTTACAAGAAATGAGTGAGAACGTCCTCAAACTGGGCATCCCTGCCGGTAGCCTCCAAGAAGCGACCGGAGAACTGTTTCGAAAGGCTGGCTATAAGATTACGTTCTCGAGCCGGAGTTATTATCCGAGCATCGACGACCCGGAGATCGAATGCACCCTCATCCGGGCTCAGGAAATGCCTCGGTATGTCGAAAACGGCGCACTCGATTGTGGGCTCACCGGTTACGATTGGATTCTCGAGAACGGCGTGGATGTGAAGGAACTCGCCGAGTTAGTCTTCAGCAAAGTCAGCCGACGGCCCGTGCGGTGGGTCCTGGCCGTGCCAAATGACTCGTCGATCCAAGGCGTGAAAGACCTCGAAGGCAAACACATCGCCACCGAGGTCGTCCAACTGACGAGGAAATGGTTGGCCGAACATGGTGTCAGCGCGTTCGTGGAGTTTAGCTGGGGAGCCACCGAAGTCAAGCCTCCGAATCTCGCCGACGCCATCGTCGAAGTCACCGAGACGGGCAACTCCCTCAGGGCCAACAACCTGCGGATCGTCGAAGAACTCCTCAAGAGCACAACTCGGTTTATCGCCAACAAGGTGTCGTACCGGGACCCGTGGAAGCGAGACAAGATTGACGACATCGTTCTGATGCTTGAAGGAGCGATGGCTGCTGAAGGCAAGGTTGGGTTGATGATGAACGTCAAGCAAGAGGATCTGGCCAAGATCCTCGATGTGCTACCGGCCTTGCAAAACCCAACTGTTTCGAATCTCTCCTCGGGCGGCTGGCACGCCATCAACACGATCCTGCCAGAAGATACTGTCCGGCACATTATTCCCCAGCTCAAGCAAGCTGGAGCGTGCGGGATCGTGGAGTATCCCATTAACAAGATTATTGATTGAGAACGTTCAAGCGTCTTGATGGGTCCGGCACGCTACAGCTGGGGAGCAATCTCTTCAGTTCTGGCGTGCTATGCGGGTTTTGGGTCCTGCCCAACGAACTTAGTGGACCCAAGCTGCCTCACACCTCCACAACAACCTTTCCAATCAACTGCCCGGCACTACCGAGCGTATTTTCTTCCAGGAACTTGTGAGACTGAGCCGCTTCCTCGAGCGGGAACGTCCGACCAACCGGGATACGCAACTTGCCGTTGCTGGCCCATTTGTTGATGTCATCGGCACATTCCCGTTGCTCGTCCTGTGTGAACTTGAACATCGCAAATCCAAACAACGACAACCCTTTCACGTAGAACGGCCCAACGGGGAACGTCGGCTCAGCGGTCCTTCCCGCCATGATGACCATTCGGCCTCGATCACGCAGGAGCCCGACCGTCCGCATGAAGTTGGGCTCCCTTTGGGTTTCGTACCAGACGTGAACGCCTTCACCGTCGGTGAAATTCCGGATGGCTTCGTCGACATCGTCGGACTTATAGTTGATGACGAGGTCGCAACCCCAGGCCTTGCACAATTCGACTTTCTCGTCCGTTCCAACAGTGGCAATCGTTTTCGCACCAATTGCTTTGGCCATCTGCACGACCATCGAACCAACGCCACCGGTGCCGCCATTCACAAAAAGCGTTTCGCCAGCTTGGAGTTTCGCACAATGGAACAAACCGAGATGGGCTGTGATTCCGACCAGGGACGTGGCCGCAGCGTCCTTGTCGGAGACGGATTCCGGAGTCCGATAGAGCCAACCTTCCTCAACGCAGGCATACTCGGCCATCGTTCCTTGGCGTCCGAGCAATCCTTGATTACTGCCCCAGACTCGGTCACCGACTAGGAACCGTGAAACTTCCGGCCCGACGGCTTCGACTGTTCCGGCAAGATCGCACCCGGGAACGAATGGCTTGGGCAACTCCATGGCAATGGTGCCACTTCGGATGTACAAGTCCACCGGGTTGAGAGCCGAGACGGCCACTTTCACCAACACTTCTTTGGCCTTGGGAGCAGGCGTGGGCAATTCCCCGACTTGAATTTGATCGGCGGGACATGGTTGCTCGATGAATGCTGCTCGCATGAATTCCGTCTCCGTGGTGAGTGAGTTGTTGCTCGCCCGAATAGCATCGAACTATTGAAAACTACTAGGACTCATTGGCCACGTAGTTCTCAATAATTCTATAAACTCCCTTGGCGATCAGCGAACAGGTTCCGCTCCTTCGTTCCAAGGCTATTGATGACCACCAGGGACTAAAACCCAACGACACCAACGCCGCCAATACCACCGATGCCTCCAATTTGACCACCAATGCCTCCGATGCCACCGATTTGACCTCCGAAGCCACCAACGCCTCCGATGCCTCCGATGCCTCCAATCTGACCACCAATGCCACCAATCCAACAAAAGCAAACAAAATGACCACAAATGCCTCAAATAAAACAGAAAAAAACAAAATAGACTAAGAGGGC
>CAYRFQ010000175.1:0-8499 GCA_964423615.1 uncultured Alcaligenaceae bacterium
AAAATTCAAAATCGATAGTGATCAAACGTTTACAAATTTTTGCGAACGTTCAGTTACAAGAGTGTGCGTTTTTTAATTTCTTGACACTTTTTTTTCAACTCGTGTAAGAATTCCCGCATCCGCGTCCAATTAACTTACAGAATTTGCAATTCTTGTCTGCGGCATGTTCCGCTAACCGCTTTGATTGAGTTAGTTGGTGTGCAAGCAATCGGGTAGCGCTGCGTTCACAGACACATAAATCACGACATGTCATTTGTTTTCCAACTACAGCAAGGAGAAGAGTCATGTTTGCTCAATGGGTTCGTCGTGTGTTTCAAGGCTATCACAATCCGATCAGTAACCGACAGAAATCAAAAAATGCCCGCCATCGCTTACACTTGGAGCTATTGGAAGCTAGAGCTGTCCCATCGTCCAGTCCGATGTCAATGATGGGAGCCCCCAATGCAGATATGCCTGCCATCATGGAGTCTGGCATGAATGATCATGCTCAGCACATGAATATGTCTGGGTCGATGGACGGCCATGCAAACATCTCTTCCGATCACATGGCCTTGATGGCTTTGGTTAACCCTGCAGATGCAACCAATACCGTGGTCGCTTCTGGTAACTGGTCGGATCCCAGCATCTGGTCAAACGGAGCATTACCTACCGACACTGCCCGCATTGTTATTCCACAGGGGATGACCCTGACAGTGGATTCCGTGATCACACAGGAATTCAAAACGATTCGGATCGATGGCACCTTGCGGTTTGCCCCGAACGTGAACACGGAACTTCGTGTTGATACGATTGTCAGTTCCACAACCGGTCGATTGGAAATGGGAACCGCAGCCAACCCAATCAACCCCAATGTCACCTCTCGAATTGTATTCGCCGATGACGGTGCGATTGATCGGAATTGGGATCCTTCGCAAATTAGCCGGGGTGCAGTTCTGATGGGGCCTGTGGAAATTGTTGGTGCCAGAACCACCCATCAAGTATCCCTGGCAGCCTATCCCACGGCCGGCGCAACCACCTTGGAATTGAATCACGGTCCGGACGGTTGGAATGTTAATGATGAGATCGTCATCACTGGCACTCAGGGCTCAACCAGTGATGAAGTCCGGCTCATACGAGCTATTAATGGAACCACGGTAACCCTGAATCAGGCACTGCAACTCGACCATATTCCACCAAAATCGAATCTGAATGTTTACGTCGCGAACACAACTCGCAACGTGCAATTCTCGTCGGAGAACAACGCGGTTGATCGCCGCGGTCACATCATGTTCATGCACAATCAGAACGTGAATGTGAGCAATGCGGAATTTCGTGATCTCGGCCGAACCGACAAAACTCGCGAACTAGATGATGTGAATTTCAACTTCGACCGAAACGCAGTCGGCAATAAGACGAGTGCGCGTGTCGTGTTCACGACGACGGAAGGGCCGGCCACGAACATCCGCGGTCGTTATGCGATCCACTTCCATCGCAGCGGCACCGATCCGAGCCGCACGCCTGCAGTCATCAGAGGAAGTACCGTGGTGGGTAGCCCAGGTTGGGGTTTCGTGAATCACTCATCTAATGTGGACATGATCAACAATGTCGCCTACGGCGTTCACGGAGCTTCGTTCTACACCGAAGCTGGCGACGAGATCGGTTCGATGGTAGGGAATATCGCGATTCGTACGGTGAACCCCAAATTCCGGCTGCAAGACAACGGGGAAATTTCAGTCGACACGCGCGCCGACGCGCAGGACTTCGGAGTAGATGGTGACGGATTCTGGCTGTCGGGACACCTGGTCAGTATGCGGGACAATATTGCTGCGGGAGCGTCGGGGCACGGGATCATCATTTGGAGCGACGGACTGGTTGAGGCCGATCGTGGTCGTGCGACCGTTCGAATCGCAGACATCGAGAACGGCCATCTCATCACCGGCCGCGAGACGATTCCGACCTGGTGGGCTCCGCTGGCCGAGATTTCCAATAACGAAGCATCGAATGCCACGATTGGATTCCGGGCCCGCTACATCCATTCGTACGTTTACCTTGGCGAACCTGGTAGTTCGTTCCATGAGCCGCCCCCACAGGCATACATCGACACGCTCAATCCGACGATTGATGGACTGACGGTCTGGGGCACGCGGGACGGAGCTTTGCTGAACTACAACGAGCGGCTGTCGCTGAAGAACTCTCGGTTCGTGGGCATCGGCGATCCGTACGTTCGACAGGATGGTACGACGGACACTGGCGTCGGTATCGACATGTATAACTCTGTCAGCCGCGGGCCGGGTGTTGTCGAGAACGTGACGGTCGAAGGATTCAACATGGGAATCCTCGCACCCCGTAACGGTGCGTGGCAGATGTCCGACATCCACCTGCGCAATACGACGGATCTGCACATTGAGCAGGCGACGATGGAACCGCGAACCCTGGATATGACGAACGTCACGTTCGGAGCGCTGGCCGGAACTGCCGTCGCTGGTAACGAAGGACAACGTCAGAACGTCGTTATGAAAGCCGACAATGCTGGCCAACAGCCTTTCTGGTTCCTGATGACCGATCAGGTGTCGCTGAACGGTCAGGGACTGTACTTTGATCAACAGGCCGCGACCCATGTACCTCTGACGGCCGAGTTGCGCGGGGACTCCAGGGGATCGGTGCCGACAGAGTTTGTCGGTCTGACCAATCAGCAACTGCAGGACACTTACGGGACGTCCTTCGGAGGGGAGATCACACCCACAGATGCTCAGACGGTCTCCTGGTTGACCAGTGGCGCAGTCGGAAGCCTGGCCCTGTCTGGCCAGACCGATCCACCTCTTTATGAGCTGCGGGAAAGCGAAACGATTGATGTTGTGAGCCTGGGAACGCTGACGAACTTCGATCCCAGCCAATTGCAAACCGGTATTCCATCCGATGAAGAAGGTGAAGAGCCCAGCGACGAAGGACCTGGCGACGAAAGACCTGGCGACGAAGGACCTGGTGACGAAGGACCCGAGGGCATCAACGTCCAGGTCACGACGGGTGTCGAGTATGGGCAGGCCCTGCTCAATGGCAGCCTCACTCCACTAATGCTCGACTTCTATCAGCCGACTTCAGAATCCGAGGCACCTCGACCGCTTATCGTGATGATCCACGGTGGTGGTTATGTCGCTGGCAGCCCGGAAAGCATGTCCGACCTCGCTCTGCGGATGGCCAGCCGCGGCTACGTTGTCGCGTCCATTGGTTACCGGCTGAATGCGGCTGCGGGCGATGCGTCTGAGACATTCGTCACGATGGCCCAGGAAGGGTTGGCAAGATTGAACGTCAGCGCAGAAGACCTGCCGCCGGTGTCCGCCACGGCTGTGGGAATGGAAGACGCCGCAACCGCGTTGAACTGGCTCAGCGAGAACGCCTCCGCCTACGGAATCGACAGCAGCCGCATCGCTCTCTGGGGACGATCTGCCGGAGCGGTCACCGCCCTTCAGAGTGCCTACGGATTCGACGACTACGGCGTCAGCATTCCACAGATCAACGCCGTCGTGTCCAACGCGGGTGGGCTCGGTGTAGACTCATTGATGGAAGCCGGAGAGGCCTCGCCGTTCATCATCCATGGCACTGACGACGGGATCGTTGGGTACTCCGAAGCTCAGGAACTGCAGGCTCAGGCCGCGAACGTTGGCGTCCCCATTGTAGTGAAGGCGATCGACGGAGCCGGACATGTCGTCCCGTTAGATCAGGAAGTCGACGGAGTCACGCTGTTCGACAGTGCCGCCTCGTTCATCGACACAGCTTTGGCCCACTCACCAGAGGCTCCAGGCGACGACAACGAGTCGGACGAAGGCGATGAAGGGCCCGGTAACGACCATGGCTCAAACGAAGGCGATGAAGGACCCGACGACGTTTCGAACGAAAACGATGACGACATGTCGGAAGATGACGACGAGGTAATGGATGACAATGATGAATTAGATGATGGGGACGGTGATGACGAAAATGATGATGACGAGGTAATGGAGGATGAAGATGACGAGATGATGGAAGAGGGGGACACGGATGAGGACAACATGGAAGAGAACGACCTGGACGACATTTTCGCGGTCCAAGCCAGGTTGATCGGCACTGAGGAATCGGAATATCTGCAAGGGTTTGAATCGGATGATACACTCACCGGCGGAGGCGGACCGGACGTTTTTGCGATTACCTCCGGCAACGATATCATTACCGATTTCAACCCGGACGAGGATGTGCTTGATGTCAGTTACTTTAACTTGGCATTTGAAGACTTTTCCGTTTTGACTTCTCTTGAAGCCATCGCAACTAACTCCACCGAGGTCACAGAAGACGGGGTGCCATTTCTGATCATTGATGTGGCTGGTGAAGAGAGGGATTTTACCACGATTCTCGAAGGAGTTCGTCTATCTGACCTCACTGAAGAAAATGTCTTCTTCGGGTTGGATGACACATCCAATCCACCGTTGGAGTTTACCCATGTCCCAGAGGTGACTGTTGAACTCAATGACGGGACCATAGTCAACTTACCTGCGCGTGAGTTCGACGAGGATTCAATCGAGGGGATACTCCTCAGCGGAAACAGAGAGGTATTTGAAGCCTATATCAGTGGATTGCTCGGTGGATTTTCTGAAGGTGATGAGTAATTCGCACTCAAGTTTCCAGGAATCATTACTCCTCAACGTGAGTGATTGATCACACAGTCTTGGCAGCGGGTCTCGGCCCTCCGGCTTGCGCCGGAGGGCCGCTTATTACTTCTGGATTCTTGACCGCATGGAGAATTGGGCCTGTAGGAATAACCTGTGTAAAACTCTCCACCCCAGCCGCTTGCAGTGCCATTGTCACTCCGCTCAGCCATGCCGTTGTAGGCCTCATCTTAACCTGATCTTGGGACAGTCTTCAATTACTGGAACTGATAAATATTGGCTGTTCGGAGGTTCTTTACCCTCAATTCTGACTTCGAACTCAATCACTTGTTGGGAGTCCTGACCTTGTTCATCATTAGGGCTAACCAACAAGAGATTTGTCCTTCTGTCTGATCGACCGGAAGCATAAATTGACGAAAATGCACCGTTCAAGGTAGATTTGAGTGCGCTGAAGACTGCGTCAATGAAACATCTCTGTCTACATCGACACAACCGTTGGAACCTTGAGAAATCGACCGCGCCTTGAAGAAAACGCGCTAGCTTCCGCGGTAGAGGCGGACCGAAGCGACATCAATTCGCTCGCAGAATCCAACTTGTTTGAGGCTCTGCTTTCTGTTGCTGGTCCAAGGTCCCCATCGCACCTGTCTCATTATTACTACTGTCTAAATCAAAAAGACAACAGTTCTCGCCGCTGAACGTATCGAGATCATCACTGCCCCAGTAGTTCCCGTTCGGAAATTGAGAGAATAACCTGCGTTGTTGGCCGCTCGTCTCGCTGTGCTAAGTAATCGTAAGCAATTGAATATCAATGATTTACGACAGATGATTTGTGTCTAACCACTTATTTCCACTGCATGAGGTACCCGATTTTCCTCTTTCAACCACAAAAAAACTCTCGAATTGGCCCTCCATTCGCAACTCTCCTGAGTCGTACCCAACCAACACAATGTGTTCAACGAGAGACCCCAGTGGTTTGATACCAACCACCGATTTCCGCAGGAGAGTACCATGAAGACCTTTTTGCGCAACTTCTTCACCAGAGCCAAATCTGTCCCAAAGGCAGTCCAGTTCAAACCTCAATGTGAAGTAATGGAAGAGCGCCTGGTGATGGATACAGGTGGGTTAAACCAACTTGGTTCAACGGTCCAAACAGCGACTGTCGTAGATAACAATGGGGTGGTAACAGTCGAAGGGACAGATGGCAACGACGAAATTTTGATTGGGGCGAACGGGGACGAGGGAATATTGGTCATTATCAATTGGAAGTCCATGCATCTCGTTGATAATCTGATACGCATGACAGTATCCGGTAGAAGGGGGGATGATACCATCACCTTGGTCGGTCAGAGGTTGTTGCCTGGTTTCAGTACCATCTATGGTGGTGAAGGCGAAGACACGCTGATTGGCCCTGAGCTAGAGAACACCTGGAATATTTACGGATACAACAACGGTGCTCTCAATAGCTACGATGAGTCTTCGGGGAAGTCTTCGGGGGGCAGCAACTTGTTCCGAGACATCGAGCATCTTGTTGGCAACTCAAAGAACGATACCTTTTCCTTTTCACTATCTCCTTCCATCACAACATTTGCTCCACGAGACAGTGGTCACATTACGGGGACAATTGACGGTGGTCAGGGAGATAATACGCTAGACTTCTCAGCCATTGATCGCGCAGTTACTGTGACGATGGTGACGCCCACAACGTTGCAAACCGATCTCGTCGAGGGTGGAGCGAGCAATGTGGATGCTGTCACTGGCAGCAGCTACACCGACACCTTCGTGGGTACCGATGCCTCGACGGGCTGGAGTATTTACAACTACGATCAAGCGGTGATGTGGCGGTCGGCCCCGCTCAGTAAATTCTACATCCGTGGATTCAACAACCTAACCAGCGGTGCCGGCAACGACACCTTCTGGATTGCTCCGAAGCGAGGAATGTCTGGGTTGGTCGATACCGGGGACGGCGACGACAGCATTTTCATGCAAAGCAATAGCCGAGTCGATGACACCCTTATTGACGGTAACTCCATCACGTTGGCCGGTTGGACGAGCACCTTTGCCAACGCGGAGCGCTTGCAAATCGACCTGGGCGACGGCAACTCCACCACGACGATCGACGCCTTCCCGGATGTGGACGAGTTTATCCTCAACGGCGGGAATGACGAGGATGTCTTGCACGTGAACACGGTCGTCCCTGCTGGAATGACTGTTTCCTACCACGGGATGGGTGGCAACGACACTCTCGTTGGGCCGGATATCTTCTACAATAACTGGTTCATTTCTGGACTCAACTCCGGCTCCATCTATGACCAATCCGAATGGTCCACCTTTGACGGCTTCGAGAATCTAACCGGTGGTTCGGACCTTGAGTACTTCGCCATATACCCGAACGGATCGATTTCCGGTGCGATCGACGGAGGAGGCGGTAGGGATATAATCAACTACAAATGGTACAGTTCCGGCGTGCGGGTCGATCTGACCAATGGGACCGCAACCGGTGTCGGCCACATTTCCAATGTCCCGAGGATCATTGGGAGTCCGTTTGCCGATTTCCTGCGCGGTGACGAACAGTCCAACTACATCAACGGCTATAACCGTGGCACCGATGTCACGGATGTCATTCTGGGCATGGGAGGTGACGACCTATTGTACGGTGGCGGGATCATCATCGGGGGTCAAGGTCAAGACGACTTGGTCGGTAGCTCTGGCGAAGACCTGATCATTGCTGATTCGACCATCTACGACGACCATGAACAGGTGGAGCTCATTTTCACCGAACTGCTCGAGCTATGGCGTCGGCAAGATCTGTCCTTCGAGGAGCGCGTTGACCTTCTACGCAACGGTCATTCGATTTCGGGCCTGGGCACGGTTGCTCTCAACAGCTCAACGATACAAGATGATGGACGAGTTGACCGCATTCAAGGCATGTCAGGACGTGATTGGTACTTCGCCGCATTGGCCGAGGCTATCGATTTCGATCCTGATGAAGATCGGCTGAACTGAGTACCAGTTGCGAACTACGATTGCGCAAGGTAGAGGGTATTTCGCATGGCTATCGGATATTGATGGCCATGCCGCTTCATCTGGCTTCTTGATACGATGTTCAGTGCTTCCGAGCAAGAAAACGGCAAGGCACTCCACGGCTCCCCTCTTTTCGAGGGACTTGTCCAATTCCGCCACCACGAGAACATTACTGCCGCTGAATATACTTCCCGCGTCGGTCTGATCGACCGGAAGCAGTAAAGCGTCGAACATGCGGTGTTCAAGGCAGATTTGAGTGCGCTGAAGACTGCGTCAACGAAACACTTCCATCGACATCGACACAACTGTTTCAACCTTATGAAGTCGACCCGACGCTGAAAACAATGCGCAAACTACTCCGGTTTGGCGGACCGGTCGGCATTAGCAGAACCCAATCAATATTGATTTCCTGAAACAACCTGGCCACCGGCGCATGTGATGAGTGCAGCGTAAATGCCAATGTCAATGACTTCACCTGGAAAGTGAACAGACCAGTCGCCGAAGACAAAATTGGCTCCACCATGATGAAAAGCGAAAGCCTCGTTGTTGTTTGTACAGTTGACCGCGCAAGAACCAGGGACACTCAAACCGGTTTGATTAAATCCATGCAAGCGGATGGTGTTTTGCGGATCTGCCCAACCCCCACCCGCGACGCGACCATCGATCACAGACATATTTCCTTTACCAGGATTTTTGTTGTTTGGGCCGTCGCTCGACTCATCACTCATCTCCTGTCTCAAGACCAATCAGCTTGTTCCGCCAACTCCAGTTCTTTCTGCCAGACCCGAGCACGGCTGTCAGAGACGTTCTTAATACTACAGCGCGAGGTCTTGCTTTCTGGTGCTCCTTAACTCCTACAATC
>CAYRFQ010000176.1:0-8418 GCA_964423615.1 uncultured Alcaligenaceae bacterium
AAATCTTGCGAGAGGGGCTCCCGCAAGGAGAACCGTTAGTCCTCGGCATGGATGATGATTTCGATGGTCAAGTGTTCACGCAAACTTAAACGAAACTCACGTTATACCCAACACAAACGTGAACCGCTCTAACCCTCATATAAGCGAACTTTTGGCAGCGTTGGTGTTGCGGTGATGAAAAAGCACTCGAAATCCCCGTGTTTTGTGCGATATTGGAAAAATTCACCAATTGTTTTACTTCGCCCAGCCAGGAGATTTCGAGTGAACCCTAGCGTACCACAAAACAACACCCAACAATCCTTACTCCAGGCGATTCGCGAATCACCCCTTGACGAAAACCTTCGTCTCGTCTACGCCGACTGGCTGGAAGAGCAAGGCGATTCACCACAAGCCGAACTGATTCGGCTCCAGTGCGAGATGGACCGTCTCGACGAAGACACGGCCCAGTTCGCGGCGTTCGAAAAACGCACCAAGTCGCTTCTTAAAAAACACAAAAAGGAGTGGTTCGGAACACCTCCGAAAAAGTTGCAAGCCAGCTACCATCGAGGGACTCTGGAAGTGACCCTCTCTGCACAATCGATGGTCGCAGACGACGTTCGCCAATGGTGGTCGAACTACGGACATCTTGTGATTGACCTGGATGGACACAAGCTTACACATTCCAACTTCCTACGAGACCTTCGAGAAACGAGATGGCTGGACGGAGTGACCAAATTCGATGGATGGACTTTTTGGGACGGCGATGAAGCTGCCGAATTGTTGTCGGAGCTTTCCTGGTTACGGAGCGTCGTCATCTGTGCCGAGGCCCTCAGCCCGGAAGGGTTCCACAAATTCCACAAGCTGAAACTGCTCCAACACCTCACCCTGGAAACCTTTTATCCTCGTGCGTTAGACTACTTCGACGAAGAACTGGATACGATCTTCTCCGATGAAGATTTTGAAATGCTCGGCCAATTCCAGCATCTGTGCTCCCTGTTTCTCTCTGATTGTGACTTTGAAGATTCCAACACCATGTCGGTCCTGACGAAACTGCCGCACCTGCGTAACTTGGAGTTGGAAACAGAATGTTCGAAGAAAACAATGGAAATAATCTCGAATATTACTTCGCTTGAGAGGTTGGTCATCGATCCTGTGGAATTCGCTGGAAGCTGGATCAAGTCCTTGAGTGCGCTTCCGAAGCTGGTGGAACTGGAATGTCGAGGAGCTGTCGGAGGTTCGACAGCTACCAAGCACTTGCATAAACTCAAAAGGCTGCGGAAACTTACGATTGAGGACGCAGGCTCTCGACAACTTTCTTCCCTGAAGCTAGGAACCAGTGTGGAACATCTGCATCTTTTCGTCGGCTTCGAGGAACCGGCATGCTACCCGCTGAAGGACCTCCCGGAACTCCCGCATCTCAAGGGGCTCAACGTTTCGGGAAATGACGTGAAGTCCACGGACTTGCCAGAAATCACCAAATTCCCCGAGTTGCGTTCCCTGGTGCTCAGCCACACCTCGATCTCCGGAAATGCCCTCAAGCACCTTGACGGCCTCGAACACCTTGAGGATTTGGCTATCGACGGCATGAACATTCAGGATACTGCCATCAAACACCTGGCCAATATGTCGTCGTTACGGTATCTCAGCCTTCGCAATACGAAGATCACCAAAGAGGGCTTCCGGCAACTCAGGAAAGAAAGGCCGGATGTTACCATTGTTGACAAATAAGAAAGTCGGAGCTTTACGCGGCTGCAGCCCGGAGGGCTTCGATCTCCGAAGCAAAGATCAAGACAAAAAGACCGAGGTAGCGTCGAGCCGCAGCACTCCAAACAGCTCACTTTTGCGTCGTTCTGTTCCAGCGATCAAGCATTTCCTCGATTCGTCCTGGGTTGAAGCTGTTGGGTGGTCGGTAGTCCTGGTTGGCCATCAACTCTCGCACGCTTGGTGACTTTGAGGAGACACCGTTTTCGGGGACTTCTACTTTGGCCGTCCAAACGATGGCATTGAGAACGAGCTTACGAAACTGGTCGTGGCCCCAGTTCCAATGGAAGTGGCCACCGGTGAATCCAAATCCACGACCTCCGTCCGAACGAATGCTGGCCCAAGCCGTGTGCTGTGGAATTCCTTTCTTGATCGCGAAACGCACGAACTTGTTGCCACTGTGGGCTCCATCCCGTCGATTGAGCGTGCTCTTCGGTGGCAAGTCGGTGAGGATTGGTGTCACGCCCTTCATGTCCTTGCGGAATCGCATGTGATAGTACCACTCGTCATTGATCCGAAATGGTTTCACGCCCCGCGAAATCGGGTGCTTCGGAAACTGTTGGTATTTCGCGGTCCAGTGCGGATTGACCGACCAGTGAGTCTCGAAGTAGCCGCCTGTCCAATCCAAGAACGCATCACCCGATTTACCTTTGGGAACTTCCACTCCGTAGTGGATGCACACCAATCCGACGCCCTTTTTCATCAGACCGTCGATCTCTTCCAGATGGCTGTTGAATGGATGTCTTCCCCCACCATCCGCGTAAATGACAATCGTAGCTGCGTCCTCGAACACGGAGGTGTCCTTGGGCCAACCGTCCTTGACGACGATGGCTTGCACGGGAAGTCCACTCTTGTTCAATCCGTCGGCCAACAACAGGCAACCGGCGTTGTGTTCGTGGGCTCCGTAACCGTGACTCGGTCGACCTGCGATCAAAACGATTTTCTTGACCTGAGACTTCTTTTCGCCTACGACTTCCGTGTCGGCAAGTATCTCTTCGCAAGCGTCCGAAGTTTCCGACTTGAGGTGTTTGATTCGGATGTTGCGGAACTGCACCGTCATAGGTGGTCCTTGGTGAAGTTGCAACGCGAGCAGTCCCGAAGCCCGACGCATCTTTTCGTCGTTGTCGGTACACTCGGCCGTGACCACGCCGTTGATCTTGTGGACGAAGCGATACCCTTTGGCGATGATGTGATAAGAGTTCCAGTCGTTGGCCTTGATCTTCGATTGAATCTCCTTCGAATCACCCACTTTGCCGACGGCCTTGACTCTGAACTTGCCCTTGTCGTCACGCGTCAAAACGGTCTTCTTGCCACGCAGACAGAGGATGCCTCGAAAACCCTCGCCGTAGAGAATTCCGGAGTATGTTTTCCCCGTTTCGAAATCAGCTTGATAGCCACCGATGCGCCAACGGTCTGCCCCTTTGCGCTTGAAGCTGCGGTATTGGATTCCGGAATTCGCGCGGCCCTGCTTGTTGTTGCCGACGATGCGATACTCCAACTTCAGTTCGAAGTCAGCAGTCTCGCCGCCTTTCCAAATGATGAACGTGTTGCCTTTGGTGGGATTCTCTTTCGTGGTTTGGCCGGTGATGGCGTTGTCTTTCACGCTCCAAAATTTGGGATCGCCGTCCCAACCTTTGAGCGTCTTGCCATCGAATATTGAGACGAATCCGTCTTCGTCCGCGAACGCCAATCGAGCGTCGGTACAAAGTCCCATGCCGACACATAGGAATTGGGCAACGAGCAAACGGAGAGCTAATCGCATATACATGACTCCTGTGGCTGAAAATCGTAGTTCTCACTTCGAACTACTGTAGCCAGGAATGGGACGCAGGGCCACGAAAATGGTCGGAGGAGCTTGTCCGCGTAAGAACAACCAAATGGCTCCTGGTAGCGGGAAGGCGAGCAGTGCGCTCACGGATTTACTTTTCCCGGTGCGAAACTCCTTGCAGTCCGAAAAGCCGTTCGTCTTCCTTTGCGACGAACGGCCGCAAATTCTCACTGCCATCGGTGATCGAAACGGACGCGATGTTAACTTGGCGAAGCCACCAAATACTCCTGAATCGATTTCGCTGCTTTGCGACCAGCTGCCATGGCCATAATGACGGTTGCCGAACCAGTCACGATGTCCCCGGCAGCAAACACACCCGGCTTGGACGTTTGCAATGTCTCGGGATCGGCGTCGATGTAGCCTTTCTTGTTCGTCTTGAGGTCGGGAGTCGTCGACTGAATCAGCGGATTCGCACTCGTACCCAAAGCGATGATGGCCATCTCGATGGGTAGCTCGAATTCGGACCCAGGCACCGGCTCGGGTCTTCGGCGGCCCGATTCGTCGGGTTCTCCCAGTTCCATCTTCACTAGCCGAACGGCCTTGAGCCATCCCTTATCGTCTCCGAGAAATTCGACTGGATTGGTCAGGCACAGAAACTCCACGCCCTCTTCCTTGGCGTGCTTGACTTCTTCCAGACGAGCGGGCATCTCTTTCTCGGATCGACGATAAATCAGGTAGCTCGACTTGGTGCCAAGTCGGCGGGCCGTCCGGACCGAATCCATGGCCGTGTTGCCTCCGCCAACGACGGCGATGGCTTTGTCCTTGCAATCGTGGACGGGCTGATCGTACTCCTTGTTGTTCGCTTTCATCAAGTTGACGCGAGTGAGGAATTCGTTGGCCGAGTAGACGCCGTTGAAGTGTTCGCCAGGGATGTTCAAGAACTTCGGTAAACCCGCGCCCGTTGCAATCAACAGGGCGTCGTAGCCCTCTTCGTCGAGAAGCTCGTCAACATCAACGGTCTTGCCAATGACGACGTTCGTTTGGAAGTCCACGCCCATCTTGCGGAGAGCATCGACTTCGTGGCGCACGATTTCTTTCGGCAACCGGAACTCCGGAATTCCGTAGATCAACACCCCGCCGATTTCGTGCAAAGCCTCAAAGACGGTCACTTGATGGCCGTGACGGATCAGGTCGCCCGCCGCACTCAAACCCGCAGGACCACTGCCCACGATTCCCACTTTCTTGCCGGTGGGCGGTGCAATCTCGGGCAACCCGTACTCGCCATGTTCGCGTTCGTAGTCGGCAACGAACCGTTCAAGGTAGCCAATCCCCAGCGGCTCGAACTTGTTGCCAAGCACGCAGCAACCCTCACACTGGATTTCCTGCGGACAAACACGTCCAGTGATCGCTGGCAACACGTTGTCTTCGCGTATCTTGGAAGCGGCCTTGAGGTATTCGCCCTGGCGAACGAGGCTCACAAAATCATTGATGTTCACGTTCACAGGACATCCCGACTCACAGTGTGGCTTGACACACTCGAGACACCTCATGGCTTCGGTCGTGGCCCCCAACACGGTCAAGCCCATGTTCACTTCCGAGAAGTTCTCCCGGCGTTCTTCGGCTGGTTGTTCCGGCATCTCTTGCCGTGGGATTTTCATACGCTCTTTGGGAGGTAATTTTTTCTCACTCATCGGACGAATCCTCCATTTGGCAGACTTCGGGATGGGCCGCTTCCAGCTGACAGGCTTCTCGGACCTCCTGGACGATTAGTTCGGTACGCTCCTGGAAATCTCGCAACTCTTCCGCCTCGCGTTCGGCGTAGGCCCGGTTCCGCTGGGCGAGGATGTCGAAGTCCACAATGTGAGCATCAAACTCGGGGCCTTCGACGCAGGCGAATTTGGGTCCCTCGGAAGTAATGATCCGGCATCCACCACACATCCCGGTCCCATCGACCATCAACGAATTGAGACTGACAACCGTGGGAATGTTGTGCGGGCGAGTCACCTCCGCAATCGCTTGCATCATCCGAACCGGACCAATCGCCAGCACGTGATCGATCCGTCGGCCAGAGTCTAGCATTTCCTGGAGGGGATCGGTCACCCGCCCTTGACGATGATAACTCCCATCGTCGGTCGTGATGAATAGCTCGTGGCTGATGGCTCGAATCTCCTCTTCGAGAATCACCAGATCCTTGGTACGCCCCCCAAGAATCGAGATCACGTGGTTGCCCGCTTCGTAAGTGGCCTTGGCCGTGGGGTAAGCGATCGCGGCACCAACTCCCCCACCAACCACAACGACGGTGCCGAAGTTCTTCACTTCCGAAGGCTTGCCCAACGGTCCGACGAGATCGAGCAAATGGTCACCGGCTTCGAGGTGGTTCATGAGCTTGGTGGTTTTGCCAATGCCCTGGACGATCAGGGTAATTGTGCCTTGCTCGGGGTCGCCGTCGGCAATCGTCAGAGGAATGCGCTCACCGCGTTCGTAAACTCGCACAAGCACAAACTGACCAGCTTGCCGCTTTCGAGCTACGCGTGGCGCCTCGATGACGAATCGTTTGACGTCTGAGTTGAGGTGTTCGGCTTCGATAATCCGGAACATCGGGTGTGCTCCTCGAAGGACAAATAATATCCGAGAAATGTGATACTTAGTTCATCTTACAGAAAGGGCTTGGCAAAAGTAATCTGGGTCCTGGGAACACTCGCAAGACGATGGATTTCCGAATTGGATTTGTCCGGACGTAACGTCGGCCCGGTTTGTAACCGTGCAAGAAAACCAAGGCCAAATGGCGTGTTCATGATTGTTCGAGGAATTCCGAAGGGGGGTCGCAAACGTCAAACACGACACTCGTTGATACGACTGCCCCAGGGACGCTAGATTGTAGCCACGCAACTCCAGCGTGCAAACAAGGCGTCTACAATCGACCCTGGAAATTTTTTCCAAATTTCTTTCCAACCCGATTCCCTCCAACCCACGAGCCCTCAACTTGGCGACAAAAACCGGTCCAAAAATGACAAAAACCTGCGCTAAAACTGCACTAAACTTGTAGTAAACTTGTACCAAACTTGTAGTAAACCTGCGCCTAAATTGCACCTTTTTGACACCTCTCGATTTCCGCATGTACTTGATATTAAATGATTTGTGGAAAATGGCCCCCGAAAAACAGCCATTTCGGCTCATTTTCGAGTTTTTGGACCGCTCTTGCGCGCAGGTCTCCATAATACAATAGGATTGAACGCCATGTCATTTTCAGAAAAATCGTCGAATTGCCAAAATAATCATTACCGGGACTGCGAAATCGATTTCTGTTCGGTTCCTCCGTTCAGTCTTTTGTAGAGTGTGCCAGCGTCCCTGAGAGAAAACCCAGAGGCACACGCCAGTCGCCAAGAGTGCTTGCCAACGAGTTCCTCCAGAGGTAAACTCGGAACAATGAGTTCGGAAACCCTTGCTGGATGCTTTTCTTGAGTTCGTTAAGAAACTGGCAAGATTTCCTTGAGCTACAAAACACCTAGTAACTCTCGCTCGAGACGTTGGTTGGTCCTTGGATAATTGGACTGGACCACCAACCCATGCCCGTCTGAGAATTTCTCGCCCTTTGGAAGAAGATTCCGATGACAAGTTTGAAAATCGAAACCGTCCTAAACACCTTGGAAGAGGACCATCAGCTCGTCCACACCAAGATGCAACTCCTCCGAGACACGGTGATCGCTCTACTCGATCACAAGCCCTCCGACGGCCCACGCATTCTCGATCGGTTCGAGGCAATTAAGGATTTCTTCGCCAATCAGTTTGCGTCCCACCTCGAAGAGGAAGAGTTGACCCTGTTCAAGTTTCTCGAAGAAGGAAGTCAAGAAGACGCCGAACTGGTCGCTGTACTCCGGGAAGAACACGAAGCCATTGTCCGAAAGGTCGACGAATTCAGCGGCTGTTTGCAAGTAGCCCGGGACGTGCAAGAAAACCTGCCCATTATGGTCAAGCGAGACTTGATTGACTATGGATGGGAACTATTGAACCTCATCGATACGCATGCCCACAAGGAAACCACGGCAGTCCAAGAAAAGGTCCGGAAAAGACTGCTTGGCGAATGACGATCACCGCTGCCAAAATCCTTTCCCTTCGGATTCGTCCGATCACCATTGTGACCTGCGTGTCTAAAGCAGCAGGCACGCACGGAACGGGAAATAAATGATTGTCGATCCCGTACACGCGGCTCGCGTGTCCGCCTCACCATGCACCCAACCCAAACGTTAATCGCGCTAATCTTCTAACTTCAGCGGACTCTTGAAATCCAGCGATAGCTCCTTCTGCGTGGCGTATTGGACAAAGTCCCATCGCGTGTTGAATTTCTGGCCGTAACGGTTTTCCAGTTGAGTCAAGACAACTCGTTCTGCCTCTCCGACACAAAGCGGATATTTCAACAATTCCACCAACTGCTGCGTCGACAGCCGACACGGTAACGGGTTCGTTGCTTGATGGAGTAATGCAGGTGTCGCGACCCAATTCGAGCAACCTGCCATGTGTCCCACAGCCCCCGCAACCGATTGAATGCGTGGAAGACGTTCGGAAGAAGCATCGACTAAGACTGCCGACAAATCCTTAAGGAGATCAGAAGAAGGATAGTTCGTTTGGCTAGTCTGTTTGATATACACCTTGGCAATTTTGGCCGCATCGTTGACATCCATTCGTTGGGCCACCCGAGACAAACCTTGGGAGAGATTCTGGAGAACCCCCGAATCCGTTGTCTTGCTCATCCGTTCGGTGAGTAACTTGGCAGCTTTCGAACACGTTTTCGCGGCGTCATTAGCATCCATTCGTTGGGTCACCTGAGATAAACCTTCGGAGAGATTCTGGAGAGCAAAAAGATTCGTTGTCTTGCTCATCCGTTCGGTAAGTACCTTGGCCGCGTCATTGGC
>CAYRFQ010000177.1:0-8177 GCA_964423615.1 uncultured Alcaligenaceae bacterium
AGCGAAGCGGGAATCATAGCGAGCGAAGCGGGAATCATAGCGAGCGAAGCGGGAAACGCAGCGGTTGAGTTTTTTGTCTGACGACTCCAATGGACTACCAACCGCGCGCAACACAACCACGAACCGCCGCTCGACGCGTGGAACACAACTTCGTGGTTAGCTCATGTCACATTCAACGGAAGAGGATTAGAACCCACGCACACATTTACATGAGGTATTCGTTTTCCCAGGATCGAATGGGCGATCTTTGATAGGGCAGTAACTCGGGAACAACTTCGTATTCCTGTTCCATCGGGATCCGCTGAACTTTCTGGAATTGAGTCGCCGGGGCACTATGAGCACTTTGGAGCAATTGATCGACACCCAGTATCAGAAAGATCGCCAACAACACCGAACCGGCGAGCTTCAGCTTGGCCCGAGCCATCCTCCGCAGCCAGCTTCGAGCCAACACTTCTCCACTCGACACCCCACCAGCTGTCCCTCCAGACGATGCACCGCCAACTGGGATCGTCTCGAGCACCTCGTCGACGACTGAATCAGGTATCGAAGCATGAGCTTCTTGAACCCACAACGTCAGGACAACGCCAATCGCCACCCCAATTCCACGTCGAACGAGACGTTTTCGTAAAAGCTCCCGCGCTCGCATCAATCGAACTTTGACGGTGCCCGTTGGACAGTTCAATTGTTCGGCAGCTTCCTCGTTCGTTTGACCTTGAAGGTAACACAGCAAAATAGGCAGCCGGTATTTCTCAGGAAGTCGTTGAATTTCTTCATCGACCAACCAGCTGAGTTCTTTCCCACCCTCGGTATAGCTCGACGAAGTCGCCGGAGCTATCTGGCTCTCGCGTGATTTGCGTTTAGCTTTGTTGGAACGGGCTCGCAAGGAGATACGGTAGGCTACCTGATAAAGCCAACTCGCCAGCGACTTGTGCTTATCAATCGTGTGGGCTTTTCTCGCCAAAACGAGAAATGTTGCCTGAAAAGCGTCTTCGGTGTCTTGGTGATGTTGCAACACTCGCCGACAAACACTCATCACCAAAGGCCCATGACGTCTGAGGAGGACCTCGAACGCACGATCATCGTGCTCGTTCGCAAACTGTTGGAGCAGATGGCTATCTGACTGTTCTTCGTGAGAGTGTGAGCCAGGCTTGGTGTCCAAAGGTTTCATCCGCAATTCGGTGGCCATGGCAAAACTCCTAACCCGTGTGCGATGATCTGAGGGGAGCCTAGATATTTAGAGTCCTCGAATGAGTATCGGGTTTCATTAATTCTAATCAGAATGGTAGCTTGGAGCAAAAAGAAGCCGTTTGTTGAGAGGGGTGTTCCTCAAATCTTGTTGGTCGAAATCGAAGAAAAAACCCCGCTGAACATCCCAAAGAACGAACAGCGGGGCCGGAACAGAGAAGAGGCCGTGATAATTGGAGTAAATGGTAACAACAGAGAAAGAATAGTCAAGTTGAAAATAGATGTTAAATAGGAACTTTTTCTGCTATCCCAAATGTCTTCGACCGGATTTCCGTAAAGTAAGGTTTTCCAGGGGGATAAGCGTTTGTGTTGGGGTACGTGCTATAGTTCCGTCGGAATCATTTTTCCCACATCCGCATCCACCTCCACACCCAGATTGCCCACCACCTAAACTCCTGACGAGAGAATACGTCAGATAGGAAATTGAGGCAATTATTAAAATGGAGGCTATAATCAGCTGCCAAAACATCAGAATACTTCCCACCTGCAAGAATCTACAATGACCATACTAGAGCGGTTCACGCTTGGGTTGGGTACAACACTCCAGTTTGGAAGCGAATTCCTCGGCGGAGGCGGTTTGAACTGTGCCCAAACCAAGCGTGAACCGTTTTAATAGCAACCTATCGAATACACTGCCCCTGCTTCGGTCTGAGCGACCGGTGAAGCAAGAAAATCATCACAGCCACTTTTCCGGGCGGCCTTTCACAGCTCAAGCCAGGCAAGAGTGAGCGACGATTCGGACCCCGCAACCGACAGTATCTAAGAGAATCGAGACCAGTGCCGTTGTGACAACGCGAATGAGAACTCTCTTCCTAAGCTGGCTCCACGGAGGCGTTGTCATCAAGTCCCCGTCTATCGGTTGAAACTATCACTTTTTTGACCTGCTCGTAGAGTGAAATCCGCTGGAACGAGCCTTTCCGAATATCAACGTTGGTGATGACAAAATGTGATGGTGGTGCGCTGGTTCTATTCGAGAGCAAGAAGCCCGCGCCCAATGCAGGTCTTTGCCGTTTGCTGCTCTCTTTGAAGGACGGAACTTGGACTTTCATTGGGAAATCACCGAACAACATGAAGAGCTTTGCAAAACCGGGCTTAATGGCTACGGCAGCTTGCCGAATTTGCTTCTTGTCAATACCTTTCAGGGCACGATGGAGTTTCATCAAAGCGACCGATTCTGCTTCGAGCGACTTCTTCATCTTCATCTGCTTCTTCTTGTCAAAGCCAAAAAGAACCGGATCGAACTTGGCCTTGCGAACTCGATTCCACTGAGACGTCGCTTTCTTTGCCAGCACCTTCAACTTCTCGATCTCGGCTGTCCCGATGTCCTTCGGAGATCGCTTCAGGTTCGGCTTCACAATCTTCTCCATCACATCGTGGAAATCGGTCAGGTGGTCCAGGTAATACTCGATGTGGTTCTTTCGTCGTACTCGCCGAAGGATCCCTCGAACTCTCTCCAAGGCTTCGTGGGCCGGTAAGAGTTGACCTGACTGGGTGAGTTCGAGAGCTTTCCGGATCTGCTGGTCCACAAGGGTAAAGCCGTCAGCCCAATCCTTGTCATCCCTCCCCAAGTGTTTGTGCCTTTTCTGAAACGAACGCCATTCTTTCGTCAGATGCCGCATGGCCTTGGCGGCTGGCTTCGGTTTCTGCATCTTCGTTAACGCGAGTGCTGGCACATAAGCTCGGTCCAACGCCACAAAATCTTTGAGTAATTCATCTGGAGAAGGTGTATCACCTCCGGTCCACGCACAAAGAGACATGAACAGGAACACCTGATGCTGAGCCATCTGCAAACTCCTTGAAACTTCTATGGGAACGGAACAGAGATATCCAGTCATTTCTTTGGAGTCGCATGATTCCTTCGCACTTCCGGATATCCATTCTTCAGAAATAAGCTAACGACCTCTGCGTGCGTTTGAATCAACTGGACGACGTAAGGTTCCTCCGAGGTCTCAATGACGACCACTCCTTTCGGGGTTTTCGTCACCTTCATCTTGATCTTGTCGGAATTGCGGAAGATGGCCGCGAACAAGGGATCTCGCATCCGAATAGGGTCTCTTTTCTTGACGCGCTGATACATTGATGTCACATGTTCTTGAATCTTCATCGCGACTTTAGGGACGTCCGATTCCGTTATTGTTTTCACCCCTTTGGGCAACTTCTTTACGGTTCGACGAATGGACTTTCGATGCAGGACGAGGAAATGGAAGGTTTGTCTGTCTTTCAGAAATGTCGGATCATTCCATCGCCCACCACGACCTTTCCCTCTCCCTTTTTGTCCGTAACTTTCAATTGGAGAAGTAAGCAACAACAGCGCAACCACGGCTGCCGCGACGACCACATTCTTGGGAAAGTACATTTGTTCCTCCGGGTTTGGTTCGATCTGATGAAATTCAATGTTGCTTGAGCGACCTCGATTGCTCAATGACAGTTGCTCAAGATCGACCCAACAGACGGCTGCCGACGTTGGGAAGTTGATGCACGGAACTCAGGGTGGATCGGTAAGAAGGATGGCAAGCAATAACGACACATGTACCGCGTAACTCAGTCTTCGAGCTCGTCTACCTCAATCCAAAACCAGCCTCGCAGGTCCCCTTCGGAAAAACCGGTTGCCGCATCATTGGGATATCGTTTCGCCAGTGCTCGCAGCACTTCGTTGGGGATCTGATCCTTTTGTCCGTGGCAAGTCAGACATCGCTTCTTCAACACGATCGGGAGAAAAGCAGCAAATCGGCCATCTGTGTGAGAAAGAAAAACTATCTTCTTTGATCTCTGCTTAACCAAGTCTTTGGCCCATTGAGGCGGCTGGTTTTGGGGATTCCGCAGCTTGAACGAAGTCCGTCCAATTTTAAGCCCGTGGCTCTTTGCCACTTTTTGAGCGATGATCGGGGCTTCTTTTTGACAAAAGCCAATGGCTTGCGCAGGTCCCTTGTTCTTCAAGACCGTCTTCAATCGCTTCATGAGTCGGCCAAACATCGCATCTCTCGCAGCCAACGCCTTTTTCTGTTGAACGCGCTGGTGTGGCGATAACTTTTCCACCTGAACCAGATGCCAACCTTTGTTTGGGCGCTCACGATGTCCGCCTCCACCAACGAAAGTGAACCCTGCCAGCACGAAGAAGAAAGTGAGGGTTTTCAAAGGCATCGTTGTTATCTCGATTCTGTTCAAGCGCGACACTCTCAGGGAAACGATATCAGACTCGTCCTTTCAGCATCCCCCACCAATACAAAAGTGGCAATAAATACTTTTTGAAAATCCACATACTCCAGCGTTCTTTGGATTGATCGATCGGGAATGTTTCGGAAGGTTGTTTATCGTAACCAAATTCGGCCAGGACAAGTTTCCCGTAGCCTGTGACGAGTGGACACGAAGTATAGCCGGTGTACTTGGCGGGGAATGGTTTTCCTGCGATTGCAGCTTTCAAGTTTTTTACGACCACCGGAGCTTGTTTGCGAATGGCAGCTCCCGTTTTAGACGTTGGCAGATTGCTACAATCGCCGAGGCCAAACACATTCGGGTAGCGGGTATGTTGGAGTGTCTCCTTATTGACCTCGACCCAACCGGCTTGGTCCGCGAGCGAGCTTTTGGAGATAACATCTGGAGCACTCATTGGCGGCGTCACATGAATCATGTCGTAGTGGAGAACCACTTCTTCCCCGGTCTCAAGTCGTTTGAAGACAGCCTCTTTTGTCTCAGGTCGAATTTCCACCAAATCATGCTGGAACCGAGTCTCAATTTCCTTCCGCTTGAGGACCTTCTCCAACGTCTGGCGGTACTTAGCAACATCGAAAATCGCATCCTTGGCCGAAGCGAAAAGAACATTTGTTTTATCCCGCACACCAGACTTGCGAAAAGACTCCTCAGCCAAGTAGCAAATTTTTTGTGGAGCTCCACCACATTTGATGGGCGTACCGGGCTGCGTAAAAATAGCTGTCCCTCCCTTGAAAGTACGAATGTTCTCCCAAGTGCTAGTCACGTACTGGTAGGAGTAATTGCTACAGACACCATTGTGACCGACGGCATCTTTCAAGCCTTTGACTCGATCCCAATTTAACTGAATTCCAGCAGCAACTACGAGCCAATCATATGTGACCTTCTTGCCATCTCGAGTCATCACATAATTGTCTTCGGGATGAAATTCAGTGACGGCGTCTTGGATCCATTTGGCTCTCCTTGGGATGACCGATTTTTCTTGACGCTCAGTACTCTCGCGGCGGTATGTGCCGCCACCAACAAGTGTCCACGCGGGCTGGTAATAATGTTTATCCGACGGCTCGATAATCGCAACGTCTGTCTTGTTGAACAAGCCGTTGGTCAATTGGGCCGCGACGGTGATGCCAGCGGTTCCGCCACCAACAATAACTACTTGATGGTGTATTTCCTGTGCCATGGTGTTACCTCATTTGAGCATTGGAAGCTGTTTGAGACTCGGGGGAAGGGTGATCATTCTGATAGTCAGAGAGTATCGCTGGGGCTTCCTTTCCAATGATGAAAAGCCCCATGACGACGAGAAAAACCGCGAATCCTTTCTTGAGCGATTGCTGATTCACACGGGAGCCAATGAGATTTCCAGCAATACTCCCAAGAACTCCTAACAGCACAAAGGCCCCGACAGTCCACCAATCAACGACCAGATTTACGGAATCGAGGACCTCCAAATATTTGAAGAATCCGCTGAAGGACTTTAAGGCGATGATGACCAGACTCGTTCCCACCGCCGTTCGCATGGGCAAACCACCCAACACAACCAGCGCCGGGACTATTAAAAATCCGCCGCCGACTCCGACCAGTCCAGTAATCACACCGACCGCCAAACCTTCTAGAATGATCTTCCAAATCGCATGATGTTTGGAGTTGTGGTCCTCACCCGTTTCGTTCTGGCTCGTTTCGTCTGGTGCTTTGTGTTGGCGAAACATCATCCAAGCGGCGACCAGCATAATCGTGCCGAAAAGTGTTAACTGCACAGACCCGGGAACCAACTTGGCGAGCCAGGCACCCAAATATGTCCCTGCCATCCCCGGCAACCCAAAGAAAAGGACGCTACGCCAGTCAATCAGACGCACGCGAGCAAACGGCAGAGCCGCCAGAAGGGCAATCCCACCAACTATCCCCAACGATTCGGCGATAGCCACTTTGTCATGGTGACCGAGCAGGTATACGAGGACCGGAACTGTGAGGATCGAGCCACCTGATCCAAACAGGCCCAGGCTCAATCCAATGACCAATCCCCCCAGAATGAGGAAGTGCATAGCCACCCCTAACAAGTGTGTAGAGATTGCTTGTTCGTGGACGCTTGTAATTCTTGATCCGTGAGAAAGAAGGAAGTTACAAAAAAATCCCAGGGGGGTCTCCCGCTGGGATTTCGTCAAGGTTGGAGATTATGGACGAACGAAGGTGTTGACGCAGGGAGAACCTGCTTGTTCATCTCGCCAAGTATTGCAAGCTTAGTCCAGATTCTGGGTCCGGAAACTAAAAATAGAACTGCAACTGTGTTCGAAACAACCAGCCCTCATCGCCAGCGAGGACATTCAAAGTGCGGTCCGTCAACGGCGCTCCGTCTAAATGGGTGGCATCAAACACAATTTTGAGATTCTCTCCGCGGATGTACCATGCCATCCCAGCCGCATATTCGTTCGCACTTTGAGCAACCGCTCCGAGGGTGCTGGAATTCCCCATGACATGAGACCAACGCCCCATGATTTCGATCGTCTGGGGAATCACGAAGTAACTAGTCTGGATCAAAAAGCCGTGATCGAAGAGGTCTCTCACTTGATCCGGCCGAAAGTTAGAGAGTGTTCGGAAATAGTATTCTGTGTAGAAACTGAGACCACGATACTTGAAATTCGCATCGATCGAATAGAGTGCCGCGTTGTAATTCGTCACTTCGGGAGGCAAAATGCTGGCAAGCCTGTCTCCACTATCGATGGTGAAGAAGTTGTTGAATTCTCTGGTTCCATCATCGTCAACGTGGGTGAAGGCGAATCCAAAACCAGTCCGCACCGCAGGGGAAAAATGATAACTGTAATCGGGCTCTCCATCTTTACCCCATTCTCCCACCAAGTCGGAAAATACTCGACCAGAGACCGCTAAGTTGTCATCCAATTCACCCGCGCGCCCCGGCAGAAATGCTCCTGTTCGGAAACCATTGAATACTGCCAACCGCCAACGAACCGGAATAGCGAAAGGATCGACACGCCCGTACAATCCTACCCCGAGACTACGATTGATATCGAACAACACACTCGCAACGGATCGGTCTGTGAAGGAGAGCTTGCGTCCGGATTCGGCTCGAGTGCGATTGAAGGGCATTTTCCATTTACCAGCTTTCAGCCCAAAATACCCGGACTCCCAGCCCCAAATCTCCTGTCCAAGATCCCAGGCAAAAAAGTAATCAAGGAAGTCAGCCCTTGCTTGTCCATCACTGTCTCCGTCAATTTGGATAAAGTACTTTAGAGGTTTCGAGAGGACGTACCCACTAAAGATTAAACGGAGGCGTTCGAATTCGACAGTGTTTTCGTTGGGGTTGTCATTCGTTGGGTTAATATACGCGTGCCGAAGTTGAAACCAACTATTGATTCGCAATCGGTATGATTGTTCCCACCCAAACTTATCTTTGGTCGAACTCTGGATGAAGAAACCGTCTTTGTATCCGTACTTCAGAGTTGTCTGGTCTTCATCTTTGTCTCTCTTCTTGTCCTTGGTCTTTTTCGAGGTCTCCTTAGTTGTTTTGTTTTCCTTTGTTTTCTTTGAATCTTCGGGGGATGTAGCTTGCGGTTTCCCGTTCTCTTTGTTCTTTTCTTGTTGTTGCAGTTTGTTTTCTTTTCCACTTTCCCGTTGTGCGTCCACAAACACACTGGTTTGATAAGAATCTACACCAAACGAAGTAACCATTCGGTAAAGCCGTGGGCGCACAGATGCGAAGAGGTTTTCAAAAC
>CAYRFQ010000178.1:0-8084 GCA_964423615.1 uncultured Alcaligenaceae bacterium
TCCCAACAAAACGACCAACTGACAACCCCTATTTTTAGCCTGGAAGATGCACTAGGCCGCGACGTTGGATCCAACATCGAATCCTTGGTGCAAACGAAAGCAACTCTACAAGGCGATCAGTCGCGAGTTGGCCTTGGCGGAAGATGCCATCAGCCAACAGATGAGTCGCGTCATGATGAGTTTCCAGGATGGCTTGTTCGTTGGCGGTGGTCGCTGCGATGTCTCACGTGACAACTTGGCTCTGGAGCGTTGGTTCCGTTTACCCAAAGGACACGAGCGGCGGATTCATGGCCGAAGTCATGCGGGAGTGCGCATCGTTGAATAAGGAGCGACGTTACTGTTGGCTTTGGATGCCCACCACCATCATCTGACGCCATTCACACAAGCGGAGTTATTTCCCTACCGCAATGCCGTTGTACCCGAATGTCAGAAGCAGGCCATGCAAAGACGAATAGTAATGCGCACTGCACGTTCGACTACCAAGCGAGCAACCTTGTTGCGAAATCTTGAAGAGAAGTATGCTGCTTCAGTTTAGTCTTGAAGCGGGTCGTTGTTTCTCAAAAAACAGCTCGATATGCGATGGTCCGACATCCGCCAAGTCGTCCGCAACGGTGGCGTCTCAATCAACGGCACCAACTGCACTGATCCCTCCAAGAACCTCCAAAAGGGAAACAGACTCACGGTTGATCTCAGCGTCAGCAACGACACCCAACGAGGTCACGAAAAACCAAAAAAAACGCCGCCGCGATCATAATCAGGCACCGCCCCAACCATCCGCTATGTCGACAAACACATCGTCATCGTGGACAAACCGGCAGGAATGACAACGGTTCGTCACAAGCATGAGGCAGCCGAGCACGGTGAGCGAGCCCAGCAATTCCTGCCTCCAACTCTCGCTGATGTCTTGCCCGGAATGCTGGCCAGAGGAGACACCACCAAGAAACGAGAGGGAGTCCGGGCCGTCCATCGCCTCGACAAAGATACGAGCGGGCTCGTTGTCTTCGCAAGAACTGCCGAAGCCAAGCGGCATCTTGGTTTGCAAATGCGAAAGCACTCCATCGAACGCCAATATCTGGCTTTGGTCCGCGGACAAGCAAAGTCCGAGCAAATTGTCTCGAAGCTCGTTCGCGACCGAGGAGACGGACGACGCGGTAGCACTGACGACAACGACTCTGAAGGCAAGCGCGCCGTCACGAACGTGTCCGTTATCGAGGAACTCAGGGATTTCACCCTCGTCGAATGTCGTCTGGAGACCGGCCGCACACACCAAGTCCGCATCCACCTCGGCGAACGCGGAACGCCCTTGTGCGGTGAGCGAATTTACGACCGTCCTCTCGATGGTCCTTACGAACGCGACACGAGCGGAGCCAATCGAACAATGCTCCACGCCTGCTTCCTGAGTATCGACCATCCCGAAACCGGCAAAACCATGAAGTGGTCGTCGTCTCTGCCACCTGACATGAAGGAACTTCTACAAGATTTCCGAAAGGCCGCCAAGCGAGAATCTGCGTCTGACAACGAATCCCAACAACAGAATTTGACACGAGGGAAACTCTCTGATCGATTTGGTAAATCCAAATAGCACAGACTGTTGGGTGAGTCTGGCGCACTTTTTCGAACACTCGTCTCAGGGTTTTGGTCCTTTTTGATGTTCCCAGTTCTCTACTTTTCTGAACTCGACACACTTCTGCCCAGGGAAACCAAGTTTCTGTGCTGCTTGACTGTCCAGTCCAGACGAGTACACCAACATAAACAGTACAATTTCCTTGAGAGCGAGAATCGTCCTATGTGTACACACCGTTCGTCGCGAATTGTGGTGTTCTGGCTTGTCATATATGTAGCAACCTTGGGACTCAACCAAGCGATTGCTGCCGATTGGCCGACCCACCGCCACGACAATTATCGTAGTGGCAAAACGCCCGAGAAACTCAACGTTTCCAAACTTGAGAAAGCCTGGACTATCCAGACACCGTGGCCTCCCCAACAAGCGTGGGCTGGACCGGCCAAGTGGGATGCTTACCGCAACTTGCGCGGCCTCAAATCCATGCGGAATTATGACCCAGTCTTCCAGACAATCGTCGTGGGTGACTCTCTTTTCTACGGAAATTCCGTCGACGATTCGCTTCGCTGTGTGGACACGAAAACAGGTAACGTTCAATGGACATTCACGACCGATGGACCAATCCGGATTGCGCCCACCTACCACAACGGAAATGTCTACGTCGGGTCCGACGATGGCCACGCGTACTGCATCCATGCGAAATCTGGCAACCTCGTGTGGAAGTTTCGACCCGTCGAACCCAAGCGATTGATTATCAACAACGGGCGATTCATACCTCACTGGCCCATCCGAACAGGCATCCTGGTTGACAACGGTATCGCTTACTTTGCGGCTGGGATGCTTCCCTGGAAATCGACCTATCTCTGTGCTGTCTCTCCCGAAACGGGAAAAATCGAAAAGGAAGGGCACTACGTCCAGAAGATCGATAACGCCACTATCGAAGGCCCGATGCTCTGTTCGGTCAGCCGGTTAGTTGCACCTCAGGGACGTATTCCTCCTGTTCTCTTCGACCGAAAGACCGGGAAGAAGGGCAAACAACTCGGCGGCGGAGGCGGAGTCTTTGTACTCGTAACCAAGGACGACCAGATCCTCCACGGTCCCGGCAACAAAACTGGTTGGATTACTTCAAGCAACGTCAAAACAGGTGCGAAGCTCGCCGCCTTCTCCGGTGCCAACGCGATGGTCGTACACGGCAACATCTCCTACATCTTGACAGACCGGAATATCACAGCCATTAACCGCAAGACTCGCAAGACGATCTGGACTCAGCCCACACAAACACCGTACGAACTCATCCTCGCCAACGATACGTTGTTCGCTGGAGGAAAGGACGTCGTGGTGGCCTTCGACGCGAAGACTGGCAAGGAATTGGGCGAAATCAAGGTCTTTGGACGCGCTTACGGCCTCGTCGCGGCTGACGGAGCGTTGTTTGTGAGCACCGACGAAGGCGAGATTTCCTGCTTCCGCCCAACCGGAACGCCAACAAAAACGGTCAGATCCCCCAAGGAAACGACTGAACTCGCAGCCCTTGCAAAGGTCACCCCAGTGCAGGACAAAGACCTCATCGCTCGATACGTCTTCCACCGCGACCTGGTCAAAAAGGGACAAGTCCAACCCTTGAAAGGAAAGCTCGGGGGCGACATCATCGGGGAAACCGGATTTACACGTCTCGATAAAGTCGAAGCACTGACGATGAATCAGCCCCGCTCCAACGTTGTGCTCGCTGACAACCACAACAAGGCCAACCTGCCGACCAAACAAATCACGGCTACCGCCTGGGTACGAGTCGATGAAGGAATTACATGGGGTGGTATCGTCGGAGCTTTTCAGGACAACGGGAATTATGAACGTGGTTGGGTGCTCGGGTACAACGGGGAACGTTTCAGTATGGGTGTCAGCAGCCAGGGAAATCCCCGGCTCACGTACCTGGCAGCGAAACAAAATTTCCAAAGAGGTGGATGGTACCACGTCGCCGGTGTCTACGATGGCAAGAAACTGAGCATCTACGTCAACGGTAAGCTCGCCAACAGCACCAGCGCTCAGAAGGGAGACATCAACTACCCACCCAAAGCGCCTTATGTCATCGGAGCCTATCGCGATGACAATGAGTTCTTCTCCCTCAAAGGAGCCATCCACGAAGTCCGTGTATACGAACGAGCCTTGAAGGCCCAGGAACTCGCCAAACAATACGAGGAGAAACGGAACCTTTTCCCCAAGACACCCTCTGTTCCGACGACGCCAAAAGGCATCGAGGTAGCCGTTGGGCCTTACCTTCGATTCACAGGACGCACCACAGCCGAAGTCCTTTATGAGACGAAAGAGGCAATCCCGACAAAACTTCGTATGCGACTCAACGGCGAGGTCATCAAAATTAACAACACAGACAAGAAGACGACCGTCCACAACGTGACCATCGATGGTCTGCGACGGAACACTTTTTACACTTACAACCTCGGAGTAAGTGGGACTGGAAAGCAGTTTTCGAAGTCATACGAGTGTGACAACTTTTTCAACTATACTGTCCAACCGATTCGAGAAAAGGACAGCCCCTGGCTCCAGAGCGACAAAATACAACCTCGCGACAAATACTACAAACAATGCGTCGAAGCAGCCCGACGGCTGACCTCCAGCAATACAAAGGGCATCTGCCTGGTATATGGTATCGACAACGGACAGCTCGCTTTCGAGATCGCCCGCCAGAGCCAACTGCGGGTGATCTGCCTGGACACAGACGCAAAGAAGGTAAACGCCTTACGCCAAAAACTCCTTGCCCAAGAGCGAGGCGTGACGCGAAAGGGACACCACAAACACGTAGGCTGGTACGGTTCTCGAATCACAGCCCACCACGTGAAGTCACTCGATGACCTTCCCTTCACAAGCGAGTTCGCAAACCTCGTTGTCTCCGAGCGAGCGTTTAAGACTGGTAAACTCCCAGGAACGGTTAAAGAGGTGCAACGAGTCCTTCAGCCGGGTCGGGGTATCATTGCGTTCGCCCATGTCAACGATGCGAACAGCAAAAATATCAAAAACAAGTTCCGGGCGTGGGGTCAAAAGGCCGGAGCAGAATTCGTTGATCGCTTCCTCCTGCAGACCGCGCGTCCAAGCCTGATTGGTGTTTCGGCAACATGGCAACGCCCGCCGCTCAAGAGTGCCGGAGTTTGGTCTCACCTCTATGGTCTGCCCGACAACTCCGCATACGCTGGTGAGAAACTGGGAGGGGCGAGGGGTAGCGAAGACCTCAGCGTCCAGTGGATCGGGCGACCAGGTCCACGAGCCAACCCTGACCGCAATGGCCGAAAACCATCCCCCCTCGCCACAAACGGCCGACTCTTTGTCCAGGGACTCCATCGCTTAATCAGTATCGATGCCTACAACGGCACCATCCTCTGGTCACTCGAAATCCCACCACTGGCTCGCTTCAACATGCCCCGCGATTGCAGTAACTGGTGTGCAGACGCTGATCATATCTACCTGGGTATCCACGAGCATTGTTGGAAAGTGGACGCCAGGACAGGCAAGCTCTCTGTTCGCTACGAAGTTGTTCCAGCCCTGAAAAAGGGCTGGGAATGGGATTGGGGGTACATCGCCAGGACAGGTCACCAACTCATTGGCACCGCCGTCAAGAAAGGCACCTCTCACACGAACTTTTTTGGTGGGTCCGGTTCTGGATGGTACGACGCCCGAGGTGGTGAGGTGACCTACCAGATCTGTAGCGACAACATCTTCTCCATGAAGGCCAAGGACGGGAGCCGCGAATGGAAATACGAAGGCGTCCTTCTGAACCCCACGATCACCATCGGGAATGGCAAGGTCTACTTCGTCGAATGCCGACACCCCAAAGTGAAAGCTGCCAACACTCGCCGGGTGGGCATGCCGGAACTTTGGCAGAAGCAGTACCTCGTTGCCCTCGACCTCAAGTCGGGAGAGAAGGTCTGGGAGAAGAAACTCGACACCGTTGACGGCAGTATCGTCTTCTACCTGGCCCACAAAGGGAACAAGCTGGTCCTGGTTTCGTCTCAGAAACAGTACCATGTCTATGCCTTCCGTGACAAAGATGGAAAATCCCTCTGGTCCAAGAGCTTCGCGTGGCAAAATGGTGACCACGGCGGACACATGTCGCGTCCCGCTTTGGTCGACAACAAGGTCTTCGTCCGTCCGCGTGTGCTCGACGCCAAGACAGGTAAACTCTTACCCGAGACTCTTCCGCGAGGTGGTTGTGGCACCTACGCTTGCACAGCTCAGACGCTTGTTTTCCGTGCCGGGAACGTAACCATGTGGGACCTCGAAAAGCAAAGGGCAACCAGCTGGACACGCCTCCGTCCGGACTGTTGGTTGAGTACCATTCCAGCCAATGGTATGTTACTTTCCCCAGAAGGTGGCGGCGGTTGTAGTTGTGGTTCCTGGATGGAGACGTCCGTTGGTTTCCGTCCAAAATCTCGGAAGTAGGTCGTTCCAAAGATCGGCCCACTCGGAACGCGCAATTTATACTTATTTGTGTGTTTCTGTGCCGTACAGCCGAGTCGTGCGGCATACGTTTCACCGCCGAACCGATGGAGTGAGGTCTCATTGGGCTCTCGTTCCATCGGCTCAGCCGTAAAACGCACAGGTGCGACGTTCCGCCTCGCAAAACACCAGCAAAACCCGACATTTATGGATTCCTCGTTCTCCGTGTCCCGCCCCCGGTCAGTGTCCGTCGTTGCAGGACAACGACGAAAATCGGATACCTGGAAAATCGACATTCCCCGCTGACAATTCTGAATATTCCAAAGGAACTCCCGTGAAACATTTCCTCTCGTCTCTGGTCCTCGCTTCTGTTGTCCTCTTCCTGATCACGCCTTTGACTTCCGCGTGTGAGTACACCGTCCGGGACGTCGGATTCGTCGATCTGGGAGAGGACAACTACCGGCTCGTGGTGTACCTCAAAGACACGACAAAGGGGAATGCGCTGAAGAAGCTCCTCAAGAAGACCTGTCAAAATGCCAACGTGAAGCCAGAAATCGTTGCCGTCTCCGACATGTCTCCCCAAGATAAACTCTACACCAAACAGCACACCATTAACCAGTACCCTGTGTCTCTCCTCGTAGCACCCAAAGGAAAGCGGTCGCTCATTGTAGCGACACCTCAGGATCTGAGTAAATCCACCAAAGAACTCAAAGCACACTTCAATCAGTTCATCGCAACCCCTCTGAAAAGGGAATTGCTTGACAACACCCTTGAAGCACACAGTGTCGTCTTACTCGTCGAGGGAGAAGACACTAAAGCAAATGCACAGGCTCGAAAACTCGCCAAAGCGGCGATCGACGAAGTAAAAAACAAACTTCCGCTTCTTTCGAAACAAATCGATCTCCCTCCCCGCTTGATGACCCTTTCTCCCTCTCAAGCTCGACAGAACCCGGTGTTACTCTGGAGCCTTGGGTTCGCCCCCCCGCAAAAAAATATGGCCCAAGTTGCGGTTGTCTTCGGACGAGGTCGTAGGATGGAAAACGTCTTCAACATCCCTGGTCCATCCCAGAAGGAATTCATGGTCCCATTCAACATCTTGGGACAAGACTGCGAATGCAGTCTCCCACGAGAGGTCATCCGTGGTTCATCCATGATCCCACATAAGTGGACTTTCCAAGAAGAAGATAGAGCAGCGAAACTCCTCAAATTCGATCCGACAGCCCTGCAAGTCACGCTTTCCGTCCGCACGATTCTTGAAAAACGAAAGACGGCACCCAAGACGACTCCTGGTGGGTATCAAGAGTTCGATCTCGGCGACCCAGAACCTGAGGTCGCCAAGGCAACTCCTGCAAAAGCCAAACAGCAACTCATCATCCCTGACACCAAACCCGACACAACAGCCAATAACCCGGAACCCAAGACCGAAAACCCCCAACCGGAACCGACAGCGAACAAGCCGACCGCAACGCGCTCCTCAAGAACTACTCCTTCATCTCCCTCCCAATCTTGGTCGCTTGTTATGGGCATCGCCTGCTTCGTAGCTGGCCTCATCGGGATTTTGATTTTTGCGAACTTGCTTTTGCTCCTCCGAAAGCCAGATTCGAAGAAAACGATGAGCTCTACAGCGGACTAGACCTAAAATGAGCGAACTTTGTTAATTGCCACAAAATTTATCGTTTGAATTATTCGGTCTCTTGTTCAGGGGTCACGCACTCACCATATCGCCCAGGCCTCCCATCTTGCTATCGATCGCTCTGCTTTTTTTCCAAACTGTGCTCGTATAGTTGATCGGACACCGTCGCATCATACCCCTTTTTGAGACTTTCCATGACCACTCCTCTGCCGACTCCCAATCCCTGCCTTGCTGAAAACTCCAACCTCTCATCGAACCCATCGACTCCTTTGTCCGGAGTCGAGCAGTTACTCAGGCGATTCGAAGATATACCCGATTTCCGAGTTACCAATGACAATTCCCGCCATCTTCTACTCGATATTCGAGCGGTTCACGCTTGGTTTGGGCACAGCCCCCGATGTTGAAACCATCCGAAAATATTTTGGAGTGTGACACACCGCAGAGCTT
>CAYRFQ010000179.1:0-7972 GCA_964423615.1 uncultured Alcaligenaceae bacterium
GGGCCTGTTCTTTACCCTGCCGCGGCCAGCTCAAAAGTGCAAAACTCTAGTCAGAGTACCAACGGAATTGCAACGTCTGAGTTTTGGTTACGGCTCAATGGACCGAATCGGAAAGTGTACCTCGTCCGTTTCCGGTAATGGGGCCATTTTCATGGTTCGTTAATGTATTGCCTTGGTAGCATTGTTATTGTCAACAATCGGCCAGGATCTCTGTGGCTTTGCCCTTTTTTCACGCCGCACTCGGCGAGTTGGTCACTTGCTACAAAAGTGTTAGAACCCAACCCTCTGGCAATCAAACCCCAAAATCCGCATAGCACGCCCAGCGAGTGAGGAACGAACTCGCTATGGTGTGCCGGAAACTATAACCGGAGACGAAGATGACCGGAATCGTTGGTTTAGCGAAGGGGATTTGCAGACTCCTTTTCGTCGTTATTTTGTTCCTTCTCCCCCTCTCGGCATCGGCTGGGCCACAACGTTTGAAAGTGTTGTTCCTCGGTGACGAACGCCACCACCAACCTCGCGAGCGATTGGCGGACATCCTCCCTTTCCTCGCGAAGTCCGGAATGGATGTGGCCTACACCGATGATTTGGACGATCTGAACGAGAAGAATTTGTCGCGTTACGATGCCTTGGTCATCTACGCCAACCATCCGAAGATCCTCCCGAGCCAAGAAAAGGCGTTGATCCAATACGTCGAAGGCGGCAAAGGGCTCGTGGCTCTCCATTGTGCGTCGTACTGTTTTCTCAATTCACCCAAGTATGTCAAGTTGGTCGGCGGTCAATTTCTCAGGCACGGTTCCGGCGTCTTTGCGCCAAAGATCGCCAAGAAAAAACATCCAGCGTTGCGCAGCGTGAACGAATTCTCGGCTTGGGACGAAACCTATTCACACCATCGGCTCACGGACGATCGTGACGTGTTGATGTACCGAACGACGAACGGCAAACCCGAACCCTGGACTTGGGTCCGCACGCAAGGAAAAGGCCGCGTGTTTTACACCGCGTCGGGACACGATTCCCGAGTCTTTCGCCAACCGGAATTCCAAAAGTTGGTCGCCCAGGGAATACGCTGGGCCAGCGGAAACGCGGCTTTTCACTACGAAACCAAACCGTTCGAACGGATTCCCGGTGAAGTGCCCGATTATCTCGGGGCCAGGAAGGGAAAAGGAGATCGACAAAACACCATCCAGGCTCCGGTCCCTCCGGCAGAGTCGATCAAACACATCAGCGTTCCCGGTGGTTTCCGGGCCGAACTGTTCGCGTCCGAACCAAATATCGTCAATCCGATTTGCATCAACTGGGACAAGAAGGGCCGGGCGTGGATCGTCGAATCGGTCGACTACCCCAACAACCGCCAACCGCTCGGCCAGGGAAACGACCGGATCACCATTTGCGAAGACACCAACGGTGACGGCAAGGCCGACAAGTTCACTGTCTTTGCCGACAAGCTCAGCATTCCGACGAGCATCGTTCACGCCAAAGGGGGACTCATCGTCGCACAAGCCCCGTATGTCCTCTTTCTGAAAGACACCGACGGTGACGACAAAGCCGACGTACGGAAAATTTTGTTCCGCGGTTTCGGTACGTTCGACACCCATGCCGGACCGAGCAACCTTCGGCTCGGTCTCGACAACTGGATTTATGGAACCGTGGGGTACTCCGCGTTCAATGGCACCGTAGGCGGAAAACGACATCGCTTCCGTCAAGGGATTTTCCGATTCCAGGCGGACGGTTCCGAACTGGAATTCTTGACTTCGTCCTCGAACAACACGTGGGGACTCGGGATCGGCGAGAAGGGCGAGATTTTCTACTCGACGGCCAACGGAGAACACTCTTCGTACCTGGGGATTCCGAATCGGAACTTCGAATCGGTTCGTGGGTGGTTTGCCAAGGGTAACAACCGCATGGCCGACCACAGTAAGATGCACCCGATCACACGCATCCGGCAAGTCGACTTCTTTGGAGGCTTCACGGCGGCAGCCGGTCACGCAGTGTATACCGCACGACACTTCCCGAAACCGTTTTGGAACCGAGTGGCTTTCGTTTGTGAGCCGACGGGTCACCTGGTTCACATGTGCCTTCTGGAAAAAAAGGGAACGAATTTCGTGAGCCGCGATCGGTTCAACTTGTTTGCAAGTACCGACGAGTGGACCGCTCCCATTGCTGCCGAAGTCGGTCCGGATGGTGCGGTATGGGTTCTCGACTGGTACAACTTCATCGTCCAACACAACCCGACTCCGCGTGGGTTCCAGACGGGAAAAGGGAATGCCTACGTCACAAAACTCCGCGACAAGAGCCACGGGCGAATTTACCGGATCGTGAACACGACGGCGAAACCAAGCCAATCGCACGACTTGACGAAAGCGACTCCCCAAGACCTCGTCGGAGCCTTGAAAAGCGACAACATGTTTTGGCGTCTCCACGCCCAATGGGAACTCGTCGCTCGTGGGAAAACCGATGTGATTCCCGACCTGAGGAAACTCATTGCATCGGGCAAAAACAACTCAACGGCGGCAATTCACGCCCTCCATACAATCGCTGGACTACAACAGAAAACGGACGATTCCGCGAAAGCACTCCGTCATCCCACACCCGAAACTCGAAAAGCTGCGATCGATGTTCTTCCGCGGACAGCCGAATCAATTGAGCTGTTGTTGAAAGCGAAAGCACTAACCGACGAAGACGCGATCGTACGCCGACAAGCGTTGCTTGCTTTGAGCGAAATGCCAACGTCGCTCGATGCCGGGAGGGCGATTTACGCCATGTTGACACGAAAAGAGAATTACGAGGATCGTTGGATACCTCTGGCGGCTACAAGCGCGGCCGCCAAACACGATGGCGGATTCCTCGTCGCCGCGCTGACCGCAAAGCTCAGGCCGAAAGGGATATTGTCCACAGTGCTGATCGTCGCCGAGCACTACGCCCGCGGCAACCCTGGCAACAACGTCGAGGCTGTGGTCTTGGCCCTCAAAGACGCTCAACCGGAGATTGCCAACTCTGTCTTGAGTGGACTCACCAAAGGATGGCCGAGTAATCAAACGCCCCAACTGAGCAAGAAGGCCTTCGACAGCCTGGTGTCACTTGTTCCAAGGCTGGACGCCGCGGGACAAATCCAACTGATTTCGTTGGGCCGTCGGTGGCGACTCGAAAAGGCGTTCTCCAAAGTCCTCGGAACACTCCGCGAGCGTTGGATCGAAACGGTCGGCAACACCGAACGGAAAGATACCGACAGGCTCGATGCGGCGCGTAAACTCGCTCAGATCAATCCGGATGACGAAACCATCGCGACGATTCTGCAACAAGCCAACGTGAAAGCCTCTCCAGAATTCTCGCTCCAAATCCTTGGAACGATCGAGGAGGCAGACTCAGACGCCGTGGCCCAAGGTGTTTTGGGTCAGTGGGGAACGTGGACTCCACGCCTCCGACAGAAAGGCATCCAAATTCTGTTGCGACGTCCCGAATGGACAAAAGCTCTCCTCACGGCGATCGAAAAGGGACAGGTTCCCAGCAGCGATCTTGGGGTCGTCGAAACCGGGCGATTGGCGAAATATCCGGATCGCCAAATCGCCCGGCTGGCCCAGAAAATACTCGCCCAGGGTGGGCGGCTGCCTGATCCCGACCGTCAAACGATTTTGGAGACGTTGATTCCGCTCACCAAAAAGACCGGTGATGTCGCTAGAGGTCGGGAAATCTTCAAGAAGAACTGCGCGAAGTGTCACCGACACGGAAACATGGGTGAGAAGGTTGGTCCGGAATTGACTGGATTTATGGCCCACCCGAAAGACAAAATCTTGACCGAGATCATCGACCCGAACCGATCCGTCGAAGGAAACTTCCGACAGTACAACGTGTTGACCAAGCGTGGCCAGGTGCTTCAAGGATTGCTCGCAGGAGAAACCCAGACCGCCATCGAGTTGGTCGATAGTGAAGCGAAAAAGAAGGTCGTCTTGCGTGAAGACATCCGGAAAATGATCGCCGACCGCACTTCGATCATGCCTGTCGGTTTCGAGAAGCAACTCTCGAAGGCCGACTTCGTCGACCTCCTGGAATTCCTCACTGCGAAAGGAAAGTTCGTTCCGCTGCCGCTCGAGAAGTACGCCACGATCGTGAGCACTCAGGGGATGTTCTTCAACAAGTCTTCAACGACCGAACGCTTGATCTTCCGAGATTGGGGACCCAAGACGACTTTCGGTGTGCCGTTCCAACTCGTCGATCCGAAAGGGACGAAGGTCAACAACGTCATCTTGCTGCACTCACCCAACGGCAACATCGCTCCGAAGATGCCGAAATCGGTACGTATCCCGTGTAACACCGAGGCACAGGCGATCCACTTGTTGAGCGGCGTGAGTGGTTGGGGATATCCGTACGGTCGGCAAAAGAGTGTCGCGATGATCGTGCGGCTTCATTACGCCGACGGAAAGAAGGAAGACCACAAACTTCTCAATGGCGTCCACTTCGCGGACTATATTCGTGTGGTCAATGTTCCCGAGTCCAAACTCGCGTTTCGACTTCGTTCGCAGCAGATTCGCTATCTCGCTGTCCGGCCGAACCGCACGGCCGTCATTCGCGACATCGAGTTTGTGGATGGCGATCCGAGTGCGCCAATCGTCATGGCGGTGACGGTGGAACGCGAGGATTGAACTCGAGAGAAACGCATCGTATCCTGATATCCTTCTCCCTGTAATCGTGGCGAAGGACTTCGACCTTCCTCGCCTCTAATCGAGGCGAGGGAAGAAAACACCTCTACACTCGACTGCACAACGCTCTTGTGGGAAACCCATTGAGAACTGCGCGGCTAAAGTAGCAGGCACGCCGAGTGTACCGGGGCCAGGCCCTCTGAAGAAGCGGACGGCACACCGGGTGTCTCTATTCTTCCAAAATCGAGAGGAGCACCAGCTCCTTTTCCCTTTCTCACCTCATTTTCCTTGCCACGTTTCCTACTCCCTCAAAGGCACCTCCTTGACGATCCGAAACACCCGGGCGACAATAGCCTTTCAATCCTCTTTTTCCATTGCCGTGGTGATCGTCATGAACCCGATCGATTCCGTATTCGAAAAGCTCCGAAAAGAAAACAAGAAAGCGTTCATTCCGTTCGTGACGGCGGGCGACCCAGATCTGGAAACGACTGGCCGGTTGATCCAAGAACTTGCCAACCGAGGCGCCAATATCATCGAAGTTGGCTTTCCCTACAGCGATCCGATTGCCGATGGTAGTGTCATTCAGGCTTCCTATACCCGAGCCCTGAATGGGGGAATCCATCTGGAGGCCATTTTCGAAGCTGTCAACCAATGGACGCAAACGCTGGACGTTCCTTTGGTGGGGATGGTTTCCTACACCCTCGTTCACAGGCGTTCGCCGGACAAATTTTTGGGCTCGGCGACCGCAGCCGGGTTTGCCGGTGCCATCATTCCTGACCTGCCGTTCGAAGAGTCGACGGCGTTACGTGAGCTATGCCAGAAACGGGACTTCAAGCTCATCCAACTCGTTACGCCAACCACAGCACAACAACGCGCGACACAAATTGCCCAAGCTTCGACGGGCTTTCTTTACTGCGTGAGCGTTGCCGGCATCACGGGCGAACGCGACAGGCTCCCTCCGGAGTTGCTCGAACAGCTTGCCTGGCTTCGCACACAGACGAACCTTCCGTTGTGCGTGGGATTTGGCGTGAGCCAACCGGACCACGTCCGGATGCTTCGAGGCGACGCCGATGGGGTGATCGTCGGCAGCGCCATCGTTCGCCGCCTGGAAGACACCTCTCGCTCCTCCGAAGAGATCATCGCCGAAGTCGGGAATTACGTCGCAACCTTGGTGGAGGCCTTAAACGGGTGAATGTGAAGTTTTTGTGAAGAGGACTGTATAGTTCCACTTTTATGCTCTCAAGTCATTTTCTTGACCCATACTTAATCTAGACTCGTGTTTGACTTTCCTACCCGTCAGCCACGTGATGCAGAAACAATAGCTTGCGTTCTCGCGATGACCTGGTTTCCGGTGACAACGCTCACGTTGTTTGTCGTGGACTAGGCTAGTCATTTTGTATTTTCCCTCTGCGTGGGGAAAACGTAAGCTATGCTACCTCAGTAGTCACCCTGGGACTCGCCCCTGGTCAAATCGACGTTGGCGAGGGAAGGTATTCCGCACGCCGGTTGAGGTCGGGGAAAGTGTTTCCTACCGAGAAACCGATCCTACATTCCAGGCCCCGAACATGACGATTGTATCCAACCTAGCACTGATCGACGTTCTCCGGCAGACGCACCTGTTGTCGCCAGAGCAGATCGACACGGTGCTCCAGCAGAAGCCGGGGCGCCTCATCGATGCCCGCGCGCTTGTGCGTATCATGATGCAACGCGGGTGGCTCACCGTCTACCAAAGCAATCAACTCCTCGCGGGACGTGGTTTAGACTTGGTCGTGGGGAACTACCACATTCTCGACCGCCTCGGCCAAGGTGGCCAAAGCACCGTGTTTAAAGCAAGACACACCGAAACGAGTTCCGTCGTTGCCCTGAAAGTCATCCGTTCCGAACTCCTATTCACTCCCGAAGCATCGGAGCAGTTCGTCCACGAAATGCAGGCCATGTTCACGTTGGAGCACCCGAACGTGGTTCAGTGCTACGACGTGGGAGAGTTCGGAGACACTTTTTATTGTGCGTTGGAGTATGTCGAAGGAACAGACCTGGGGAAATACGTCCGCCTCGCTGGTGCCTTGCCGACCGTCGAGGCTTGCGAATACATTCGCCAAACTGCTCTTGGACTCCAACACGCCCACGAGCGAAATTTGATTCATCGTGACATCAAGCCGGTCAACCTGTATTTGACCGGAGAGGCCGTGCTGCCAACGAAAGCCCAGGCCACGAACTCGACACTTCGAGTCGGATCGACAGTCAAGATTTTGGACTGGGGACTTGCCTCCCTACGGCCCCCGAACCCCGATGCGGACCTGAGCGACTCCCACACCAATACGAAGGCCTTGATCGGGACGGCCGACTACCTCTCGCCCGAGCAAGCAATGAATCCGGACACGGTCGATATCCGTGGGGACATCTACAGCCTCGGATGCACGTTTTATTATTTGCTCACCGGCGACCCACCGTTCCCCAACGGAACGGCCATGAAAAAAATCTTACGGCACCAAAAAGAAGACCCCGTCCCGATCGACGAAATTCGACCGGACTTGCCTCTGGGTATGGCACCGATCATTCGCCGCATGATGGCCAAGAAGCCCGAAGACCGTTATCAGACTCCGGCGGCCGTGGCCATGGCGTTGAAGCCGTTCTGTCGAGCCGACCGGTTCCTCCTCCCACGTTTGAATCGAGAAGCCAGACATCGACTGGGATTGGACGAGGACTCAAGCATCATCAACATGCCACTTCCTTCGGGCAACCTTCAAGACGAACTGTCCTCGCATTCGACGTTCAGCCCTCACGCCCATCACGATACACGTCACGCTGGATCAGACACGACGCCGCGTGGACAACGTTTGCGTTAGGTCGATCCCCAGGATCCCCGCGGTTCGTCAGTTCCCAACGATGGCAGAAACGGCACCGCTCGGATCCCGAATGACACAAATCTTTTGACTCCCCAGAGCCTTGGGGCCGTCGACGACCTCGCCGCCAAGTTCGAGGCATCGCTTCGCGCTTTCTTCGACGTCTTTGACTTGAATGTAGATGAGCCAAACGGGAGGCAAGTTGGCATTGGTCCCTCGAGCATGACAGACCCCTGCCACACATTCGTTCGTTTCCGGCAAGCACATCTCGTAATCGTCGTACTCGCCGAGCGAACAAGCGCGAGGTGCCCACCCGGTGACCTCAGCGTAGAAGTCTTTGAGGCCCTCCGCGTCGGGGACCGTCAAATCTTGCCACACGATCGAACCAACCACGACCTTGTTGTCTTCCGTCATTTCTTCCATCCTCGATAATTCGAATTGGGTGCAACCGCAGTTTTTGCCAGGAATGTTTCGGTGTCCGAGGGTGTCTGAGGG
>CAYRFQ010000180.1:0-7913 GCA_964423615.1 uncultured Alcaligenaceae bacterium
CGCGTCGTTCCGCCGCTTCTCGTTCGCGTCGTTCGGCTTGTTCGCGTCGTTCCGCGTTCCGCTGATCTTCCTTCTCTGGAAAAAACCGTCGTTCTCTGTCTTGGTCTTTGCGAAACTGTGGACGTGGGGGGAACGGGGGTCGGGGTCGACTGCGGAGTTCTCGCATGAGTGCTTCGAGTTTTCGCTCGAGCATCTCGATTCGTTGTCCCAAACGTTGGCCTTCGCCGCCCTCGCCTGTGAATCTACGAAAAGAGCCCTCTCTCAAGCCTCGCGGGGCTTCCTCGCCGCTCAACTTACGCATTTCCATTTGTAAATCACGCATTCGCTCTTCGAACTGACGGCGAACCTTTTCGAAATTCCGATTGAGTTCTGCCATCTCGGCTCGAATTTGGACCATACGTCGTTGACGTTCATTCATCTGAGCTTTGGATCGGTCCCGTTCAGGATCACGACGGTCCCGTTCGCGTTCGCCCCGTTCGCGTTCGTCCGGCTCACGGTCTCGATCCCGACGGTCTCCCTCTTTTTCGCGTCGTTCATCGTCGCGACGTGGCTCTTCTCGTTCTTCTCGCTCGGGCTCTCGGCGATCCCGTTCTCGTTCATCCTCTCGTTCCCTTCGTTCGCGTTCTTGTTTGATGCTTTTTCGTTGAACTTCTCGTTCACCTTTTTCGCCATCGGCAAAAACGGATTGCGAGGACGTGAGGGTTACAGGTAAAAGCAATGCCCCCAGAACGACCAAAGTTACGACGCCGAAGCGTGATAGGTTTTTCGAGTTGGCTCCACGCAAAATCATTGTCAGTCTCCTCTTTAACAAGTACACCTGTCCCAATCCGGTTGCCGCCACAGGCAACGCCGTTCGAGAACGAGACAGAAAGTCGATCGTATCCATCAAGGCAGACGCATAGGCACGAGTGCTCTCGGGCAAAGCCCAGACGACCCACGCATCGCAACACTCTTCCTCGGCTTGGTGAAGCTCGCGGCGAATCCACCACACTAGCGGACACCACCAATACAGTCCCATTACGAGTAGCTCCAAGTACCGGACCCAGTGATCTCGGCGACGGCGATGGGCTAGCTCGTGTAAAAGTAAAGTTGCACGGCGTTCGTCATCTAGTTCACGCCAGAGTTGTTCGGGAATGACCAACCGCAACGACCACCCCACCGAGCAGAGCATGGGAGAGAGCACGGCGGGAATGAACAAGATGTCGGGGCTCCGCTTCAGTCCGAGACGCCTGGCTAGTGTGTGTGCCTGTTGTTGTACATCGGGCGAAGCAGCTTTAGCCAATCGCAAGGTCCATCCGAATCGGAGGAGGCGGTAAGCTGCCAACGCAAACCAACAACAGCTCCCTAGCGCCCAAATGACGGCGATACAAAGTAACCATGAAAGTCTTTTTTGGTGTGTTTGAGGTATGGGTGTTCTCGGAAATCGTGTTGCTTCCGGTGTCTTCGGTTTGGTCTCGGGGATTAGCTGAGGCTGGTCGAGGTTTACAGGGGCCTCCGGACGCTCTTCGGTTCGTTCGTTTGCGAAGGGCCTTACGAGAGGAATTGGGGTTTCCACTTCGGGAAGCCTGGGTTCGACGAGTTCAGGAGTTTTTCGCACCGGTTGTTTCGAGGTTCCTGGCGAGCGCGTCTCTGCAGGCGACTCGGCAAGTTTGGAACTACCTTTTTCGTTTGTGTCGACTCCCAACCATGGAAGCGGAATTGTGACGATCGGTGGAGTAACGAGTTTGAACAACACCAAAACCCACATAGCGTGGACGAGGGCCGGGCGCTTCGAAAGCCGGCCCAATCCGTAAATTAGTATCCCGAGTACGGCAGCGAAGAGGATATTGTTTGCAGCGATGGCCAGGAGCGAAGACACTGCGGGCTCCTTTCAAGAACGCGGCTTTTTGGATCGAGACTTAGTCGAAGCCGGTTGCTCCGGAGTGGGATCGAGTTGGTCGATCAACTGACGGAGTTGTTTCCGATCTTTATCGGATAGCTTCTGGTTCTGCACGAGATTGGTGAGCAAGGGTGTCCATGAACCACCGCAGAGTTCTTCGGCCATGGTCTGCAATCGTTGGCCGATTAACGCATCCCGATTGATCATCGCCCGAAAGACGTGGACGTTCTGAGTTCGGTCACGAGAGACGGCAAACTTTTCCTCGAGTCGATCGAGCAGTTTCTGGACCGTTGCATAGTGCGTCGTCGTGGGCGATTGGGGATACAGAGCGTCCCGGATGTAGCGAATAGTGGATGGTCCGTCGTCCCAGAGTATCTGGAGGACGGCCAATTCTTTCTCGGTTATGTCTTGGGGTGTGCGGGCCATGGGAACCTTTCTCAGGACACAGACATTTTGTCTGAGAGCATGCTAAGACAAAATGTCTGATACGTCAAGATGACCTAGACTGCTTTTTGCGATTGGGGAGGTTGAGGGAAATGTTATTTTTTGGGACGGAATATTTCTCTGCCCAAGAGGGGAAAACTGTTCGATCAACGCACCCGGACCTGGAAGATCTGGCCCGAAAATCGCTTGGACCACACGGTTTGTCCGAGGGCATTGACCTCGACGAGCTTGCGGGTGTTCACACTACCGATGAGTGTGTTCCCGTTCGGGAGTCTCGCCACGGTGCTCGGCCAGGGTACCCGAACACTCCACTTTTTTTCTCCCTGTGGCGTGAATTCGGCAACTTCACCAGTACGATAAAGGGGGATGAGTAAGTTTCCATTGGGTAAAGCAGTCATGTTTCCGAAATAGTTGCCTATCGAGCCATAGTTGCCGACGCGGAAGGTGGCGATGGCTTGGTTGTTCGCGCGAGGGTTGATCACGAATAACTGAGCGCTGTTGGTGACCAGGGCGATGTTACCGTTTCGGAGTTTGACGGCGCGAAAAATCGTCCCGGAATTCCAGCGGTGGGTGTAAACGGTTTTGCGTGCTCGATCCAATTCCAGGAGTTGGCTCGGTGTAGCCACAAAGGTGTTCCCATTACGCAACCGTTGGATGGAGATTGGTGCGTCGGGAAGATCCTTGGACCAGTTTAGTTTCCCAGCTTGGTCACGTTCGGTGATTCGTCCGGTCGATCCACCTCGGCGGAATTCTGCCACCAAGATCTTGTTGATGCTGACTATCTGGGCATCGGTGGGATTCTCGTCATCGAGTGTGAACTCCCATTTCTTGTTGTGTTGGGAGTCGAACTCGACGATGCGGCGGAAACGACGGAATCGATTATTGATGAGTTGTCCGGGTTCGGCCAATACAACCAGGGGAGAGCTGTAGGCTTCGCTGATTTTGTCGATATCTTGGAGTTGGATGTTGTTTGCGAGTGCTTCTGTCCACCACTTGCTCCAAGCGTCTGCGCACTTTTTCTTGTCTTCTTTATCTTCCCCAAGGCTCACGACGGGAGCCTTTTCTCCAGCCAAACGAACGAGAACGATCTCGGCATCCCACAATTGTTCGGGGGGTAGTTTCGCCATGGCCGAAATCATGGCTTTGATCGCTGCTTTCCGGGCCGAGTTCTCCGGCACTTTGATCATCTCCAACGCGACGGCCACCCGCACCTTGTAATTCTGGTCTTGGAGGAGCTTGCGGATTTGCGGGAGTGTCTCGCGCCGATTTCCTTTGAGGAGCGCTGTGGCTGCGACTCGACGGCGTGTGGCAAGACTGTCGCTCAGAGCATTGGTCAAGAGAGTTGTGACGTTATCGTTGGTTTTGGCGATCCCTCCGAGCGAAGTCCGAATGGCATCGACGATTGCTGGCTCTTTCGTTAGTGACAAATAGGTAAGCAGCACTTTCCCGGCGCCAATGGGTTGGCGGACACCAAGCATCCGTACGGCGGCTTCTTGGACGGCTGGGTTGGCTTTCTTTTCGAGCGATTCGAGTAAATACGCGACGCGTGCTTGTGCTTCCGGATCAAGGCCTTTCTTGGTCTCCCGGAGGAACCGCACGACGGCGATTCCCATTTTTTTCAAGTTTGCATAGGCATCCTCGCGGACTTTGAAGCTTTCCGAACCGAGTTCTTTGATGAGCTGTTGTATGGCTTTGGGGTTCAGTTTGGTGTTGCCGATTTCACCAAAGTAGGCCAAAAGGGCTTTGCCTTGCGTGCCGATCCCGACTTCGTCGAGAGTGGCCGAGTCTGCCTGGATTTGGACCTCTGATGGGCTCAGGACGGTGCCTCGCGCTGTTGCCCTGTCTTCTTGGTTCCGTTGTTTCTGCTCGTTGGTCCCTGAGCTTTTGTTTTGAGCCAACGTTGTGATTGGCTGCGTGAAGCATAGTAAGCCCAATCCAAGACCGAACACTACAACTCCGCGAATCATCTCAATTTCTCCTGCCGCCTGACCACATTTGTTTGAATCTAGAATCCACGAGTCGAGGTAAGAATGAATATGTCGTCTAGCCGTGTAGTTGAGGGTCCGTGGATCACGGAGGAATAGACTCTTTCCACTTCGAGAGCGGACGCTTGAGAAACTAGTACCACATATTTGGGACTGCCTAATTTCGGGACTTTTTTCCGTTTCCGGTGTTGGATAGTAAAGCAATTAGTGTTCGGGCTTTCGGCTTTTGTAGGTCGGCTAGGTCCAGGTGTTATCTTTGAGAAGCTCACGGTCTATCTTTGAACGACTCCGTCAACCAAAACGAACCGGCCTCAAGACAAGACCCCCGGACACTGTCAGATCTTAATTGCGTTCCTGTTGTTCAAGGGTTCTCGACATGAAACAGCTCGAAAACAGCGCCCGTCTATTGCAATTTTGGCGAAGATCGATGGTCGGATGGTGGGCCGTCCTCACTTTGTGTATTTTACCTGGTCCTGCTGATTCTTACGAAACCACATCGGCTTCGAAAAAGCAAGCCACCGAGGAGATTTTCGCTCGTTCAGTCGTATCAGCGGAGCAGTGGCAAACGGCTCCGACTTCACCCGTCAAAGCTGGCGAAATCGATCAGATGATCGACGCGGTGTTGAAGAAAGCGGGGGTTACCCCTGCGGCTCCTACGAGTGACGAGGAGTTCATTCGGCGTTTGTACCTGGATTTGACGGGTCACCTACCGGTGCCCGCTGATGTGAAAGATTTTTTGGATGACAAATCGAAGGATAAACGTGCAAAACTGATCGATCGTCTTCTGGACAGTCCCGAATACGCCGCTCATTGGGCTCGATACTGGTTGGACGTTGTCACGGTCCGGGTGACCGACCGGTTGGCACTGGCCCAGGCCCCGATCTTTGAGAAGTGGATCAAAGAGCAACTCGCGAACAACACCCGTTGGGACCAAATCGTTGAAGAGATGATCACGGCCAAGGGGCAAATTCGGCGCGACGAACCAGAGAAAAATGGTGCCGCGTTCTTCATGCTTTCGCGCCGAGGTGGTGACGCCACTACGGAGCGAGCGGCCGAGGCGTCCCGACTCTTCCTTGGGGTCCAAATTCAGTGTGCCCAGTGTCACGACCACCCCTTCGACGTTTGGGAGCAAAAGCAATTCCACGAGTTCGCCGCCTACTTGGCCCGCGTTCGAGAGCGTCCGATTCGAAACGAGAAGAGACAAATCGTTGGTCTGCAGTTGGTCTCGGTCCGTTTCGGCGAGCACTTCATGCCCGATACGAACGACCCCAAGAAAAGGACACGAGTTTTTCCGAAGTTTCTCGACGGAAAAGGGCCGCGTGTTAGTCGTTTCTTGACGGACGAGCGTCGTCGTGAGTCTCTGGCGACGTCCATGACCTCCAGAGACAATCCTTATTTTGCTGCCGCTTTCGTCAACCGAATGTGGGGTGAGCTGCTTGGCCAGTCGTTCTACATGCCTATTGACGATTTGGGGGAGCAGCGGGAGGCCTACGCCCCGGCCGTGATCGCTCGGCTTGCTGGTGCTTTCCGCGGCTCGGATTACGACATCAAGGCTTTGTTGCGGACGATCTTGAATACAAAAACGTACCAACGCAAGATCGCACTTGGGAAATCGGACGACCAACACTTGTATTTTGCTGCGAGCTACCCGAGGCGTCTTCAAGGGACGGCGTTGTGGAACTCACTCGAAAGTGTCCTTGGGCGGATGAGTCCCCGTAGCGTGGTTGCTGCTCGGCGCAATCCGTATGCCAGGTTGTTTGGACTCGAAGGACAATTCCTCAAAGAGTTCAACTTTGATCCCTCTTCTCGTCCGGAAGACGTCAGTAGCAGTATCTCTCAGGCATTGATGCTGATGAATAGCCCGGCCATCGAAGCCAAGATCAAGGCTCAAGGAACGAGTCTCCTTGGACGCGTTTTGCGTACGTATCCGAAGGACCAACAAGCCATCCAGATGGTCTACCTGAAGGCTCTGGCTCGGAACCCGTCGGCAAGCGAGGTTGCTCGTTGCCAAAAACACATTCAGGAAGTCGGCAGCCGGGCCGAAGCTTTCGAAGACATCTTGTGGGCATTAATTAACTCGACCGAATTCCAAACACGAAGATAATTCCGAAGAGAGTTGAGAATCGGGAGACAGTTGGTCGTCGATCGTGTCTCCGGATTTCATGGGCCGAGGAGGCCGATCGTGGTCTTCAGGTAATCCATTATTCTATTGTCTCGGACCTCTCGACTCTCCAATCTGGACTCATACTCAAGGAAACAAACATGACTCATCAAGCCATTACCCAGGTACAAACCAACCATGAAGGGGTAATCGATCGTCGCAGCTTCGTCAAGAGTCTTGCCGTTGGTGGGAGCGGGCTTGCGATGATCGGTTGGAAGGACGCTGTGACCCTTTATGCCGATGAATTGCGTCGCCAACAAAAATCTTGCATTTTGCTGTTCATGCAAGGTGGCCCAAGTCAATTCGAAACGTTCGATCCCAAGCCTGGGACGGAAACGGGTGGGCCGACGCGGGCCATCGACACGGCTGTTGAAGGGATCAAGATTGCTGAAGGCTGGACTCAAACGGCTCGTCAGATGCGAGACATCTCTCTTATTCGGTCGATGACGAACCGGGAAGGTTCCCACCCTCGCGCCGTGTACCAGATGCACACGGGATATGCTCCGATCGGTGGTCTTCGGTATCCGACTCTCGGTTCGATTGTGGCTAGCGAGATCGCTCCGGAAGAGTTCGAGTTGCCGCACTTCGTGACAGTCGGTGGTCGCAGAATAGGGAACCTTGGGTCTGGATTCCTTGGGAACCAGTATTCGCCTTATGAGGTCGCCGACCCGAATCGTATGCCTGCCAACGGTGCGTTGGCTCGGGGTGTTGATCGGGCACGATTCAATCGTCGCCTCGCTTTGATGCAAGATTTGGAAGGTGAATTCGCGAATTCTGGGGGGGCTCGCCGAGTTGCCCAACACCGTACGCTCTACGATAGCGCTTCGAACATGGTCCGTAGTCCGCAAATGCGAGCGTTCGACTTGTCTCAGGAACGTGATGCCGTTCGAGACCGCTATGGTCGTACGGCCTTTGGGCAAGGTTGTCTGCTGGCCCGTCGTTTGGTGGAAACCGGCGTGACGTTCGTCGAAGTGACGCTCGGCAACTGGGACACTCACTTAGACAACTTCAATCGGACCAAGGGACTGATCCAACAAGCCGACCCCGCTGTTGGGGCGCTCATCGCGGACTTGAAAGCGCGACAAATTCTTGATCGTACTTTGGTGATCTGGATGGGTGAGTTCGGTCGAACGCCACGCATCAACCCCCGTACTGGTCGCGACCATTATCCGCGTGCTTTCAATGTTGCGTTGGCTGGTGGTGGAATCCAGGGTGGTCGCGTGGTAGGGTCCACGAACGCCTCAGGATCGACCGTGACGAATCGGCCAGTGACCGTACAGGACTTGTTCTGCACTTTCTGCCATAGCTTGAGCATCAATCCGTCGCGTGAGCGAATGACTCCAATCGGCCGCCCGATCAAGGTTGTCGATGGTGGACGAAAGGTCAACGAGTTGTTCTAGTGCATCATCCAGTCTTAATTTTGGGGTAGAGTCGCTTGAGTTTT
>CAYRFQ010000181.1:0-7880 GCA_964423615.1 uncultured Alcaligenaceae bacterium
AAAACCTCTTCGCATCTGTGCGCCCACGGCTTTACCGAATGGTTACATCTTTATGGACTCCTCAACACTTCAGAATTTGGTCTGGTAGCATTTTGGGGGCACATGTTGCCCTGACGTTGCAATGGTGTCGATATTTCCCGCCCGGACACTTCAGCACCCGCAGTTACTGTACCTCCTTTCACAAGTTTCGTAACCGTTCACCTGTGATTTTTATGTGCCGGTGCCATTGGCCAGTTTGGGGCTTATAATCGCTCTCATGTCAGACTCATCGTGTCCGCGATGTGCGGAACTTCAACAACCCATCGAACAACTCCAAGCCCAAGTCCGTGACTTGTCGGCCCGGTTCAACGTCCATGGCGGCAACTCCTCGTTGCCGCCTTCGGCTAACCCTCCTTCGGCACCGAAGCCGACGAAGAAGAAAAAATCCAAACGCAAACAAGGCGGACAACCCGGACATCCGCCGAAGCTCAAGCAACTCTTGCCCAAAGACCAAGTCACCAACTTCGAACCTATTGTCCCGACTCACTGCCTGAAGTGTCAAACGCCATTGCCCGAGTCTGGCCAACCTCAGGACCCCGAGCCCAAACGCTTCCAAGTCTTCGAACTACCGCCGATTGTGTTGGAAGTGACCGAATACCAAGCCCACACCCGAGAGTGCCCGTGTTGCCAACACCTCAACGAAGCGACAATCCCAGCCGATGTCCGCGAACACTCTGTTGGCCCTCGATTGACAGCCACACTCTCGTACTTGGCTGGCTGTCACGGAGTTTCCAAACGGGGCGTCGAAGAGATCGACGTTAATGTGATCGGGGCGCGTATCTCTTTGGGCACCGTCTCGAATCTCGAAGGGCGAACGAGCCAGGCCCTCGCCCAAGCCCACGCGGAAGTCCAAAAGGCTGTTCAAGACGCCGATGTCAAGCACGCCGACGAGACGAGTTGGAAAGTGCGTGGCAAGTTGTGTTGGCTTTTGGGTCGCGGCCACAACCAGTTGCGTTGCGTTCTCATCGACATGACCCGAAGTGCGGCTGGCTTGGCGGCCATCTTGGGCCAGGAGATTCACGGCCTTGTCCACTGTGATCGGTATTCGGTCTACCACAAAATCCCAGCGCACCAACGCCAGGTGTGTTGGGCTCATCGGAAAAGAGATTTCCGAAAGATCGCCGAATCGGGCTCCCCTGGCGAGCGGATCGGCCAAAGGAGCTGCGTTTGGTCAAAGAGGTCTTTGCCGCGTGGCATCAGTTCCGAGAAGGAAAAGTCACGGGGGAACAACTCAAAGCGTTGATGGTCCCTTTGGAGAGGCGCATGAGCAATCTATGGATCGAAAGGGCGTACGTGGAAGAGCCGCGCGTAGCTGGTTTTTGCGAGAACGTCTTGGGGCTGGAAGAGAGCCTTTGGAAGTTCTTGGAGATCGAGGGCGTAGAGCCGACGAACAACTTCGTGGAGCGTTTGGTTCGTCGGGCCGTAGTTTGGCGCAAACGCAGTTTCGGTTGCACGAGCGAGCGGGGCTGCCGTTTCGTTGAACGTATCTTGACAGTGGTGCCAACATGCCGTTTGCAAAAACGCTCTGTGTTGGAATACTTGCGTGATGCGATTCTCGCTGCTCGAGAGGGCCGACCATGTCCCAAATTACTTCCTCAGACTTGAACGGTTATGTACACTGGACGAGCTTCATGCGCTCATACAGATAACGATGGGTTGGGGATTTGACCATCTCTATCGGTTCAACATGAGCGGGGTGGAATTTGTCGGACCAGATATGATTGACGACGGCGAGATAGAGGACGCCACCCTCTTGAGGTTGAGTGATGTCGTCCCTCTTTCGAACCGCCGACCTCGGTTCACCTACGAGTATGACTTCGGGGACGGATGGGTTCATCAACTCATCGTGGAAGAGCGATTCCAGCCCACATAAGAGACGACGTTTCCTGTTTGCACTGCAGGCGAAAGGGCGTGTCCACCAGAAGATTGTGGTGGGCCTTGGGGGTATTCGGACTTTGTAGAAACGTTAATGAACCCCGACAATCGAAGGCACGAAGAAATCCTGGAATGGGTGGGTGGCGAGTTCGACCCCGAAAAATTCGATCTGCAAGCAGTGAACAAGGAACTTCGAGGTCTTCGGAAACGCCTGCATTAACCACTGGATGCCGATAATCCGCAGTTGCCAAGGTAAGTTGAAAACCCGATTCCCGGAGAAACAAAACATGGAAAGGAGAGATGCGATATGGTCACAAAAAGGAGCCACGATGAGCGACAAGTCGGCTCGGCAGGAATTCGGGTTGACTCAGGAGGAGATCATCGCAGCGATCCGTGCGGGCAAGTTGCAATTTCGTGAAAGCAACATGCACGGCAATCCCTGGTATCGGTTACTACGCCACGAAGTCGAATCTCTTGTCCAAGAGAAAAGCGGAGCGGACCACCTACACAGGAAGAAACTGGAAAAGGAGTTGGCCGACCTCAACAAAGAAGTGAGGAAACTGACCACTCGGTTGAAAGCCATTGAACGCCGAAAGGTTGAGTTGCGGAAGGAGCTTGACGGCTAACTTTGCACAACAGACACCAAGCAGGAATTGACGAACTTGACCACACATTGATCGTTGATAGCTTATTCGATTCAGGGAGTCACTTTCCACACTTCCAGAAAACGCCATCCTTTCTTTGTTTTGACAACTACCCCACTGATGTCCCACATGATCTGACAAAGATTCGTCACTTCCTTCGAAACGGGGATCGGTCCGATCTCTTTGCTGTCCATCGTCACTGGTTCCAGCCAAAGTTTTCCCGGTTCGATCTTCTTGATCCAGAAACGATCCTCGATTTCTTCCGTGAAGTCATCAGGGGAGGTTTCGTCAACAAAGGACTCCAGCAAAGCAAGAACGTCTTGGGCAGCGGGTAAGTCCTTGGACGCTTCTTTCGCCCGTTCCTGAGCATAAGCAATATCTTCGACATGGCCTTTGTCGGCCAGCCATTTGGCCAATTTCTTCGTTACCGTTCCGGCAGCTTGCATGGTTTCTTTGCCACACATGACCTTGTTCGGCATAAAGTAACCCAGGAACTCGGAATAGCCACCGAGCATGTCCTGGGAGCCGAACGTATCACAATAGGTCTGACCTTTTTCCGTCAGTTTATCGTATTCGTCTTGGTCATGGCCGGGCCAGTACGACTCCAAGTAACTTCTGAAAAGATCGATAATGGATTCGTATTTGCGAAATGTCTTGGCGCTGAGTCGGGCTTCTTGGTCGGCCAGAAACTCGGCGAAGATTTGCGAGATCGTTTTGTCACTTGCGGTCATCGAGAGGTCTCTCCTTGTCTGTCATTCGTCTCTTCTCTTCATTCGTCTCATCGCACACCGCTGTCGCACCGACATCTCGTTAGACTCCCTCCGCCATCGACATGTTGCGTGATGGATTCTCGAAAGAACCGGTGGAAGCGTCCACTGTCGTGGTTGCCACACAAAGGAAACAAATCGGGGGCGCTATCCATCATTATCCCAAATGCGAGAGTTCTCTAACAAACAGAATTTGTTCGACAGCACCAACACTGTTTGGCGAGAGTAAATGTTGTGGCTGTTGCTGAGCACAAGTTCACAACCTCGCCCAATCCTGTCACATGTCCACCCATTAATGAAATCAGGAAGGGGACATTATGGCGACGAAAACCACGAAGGACATCCTGGAAAGTTTCCTGAACTGCAAATTTAAGGCGCATCTGAAACTTACTGGACAAGAGGGAATCAAATCCGATTACGAAAAGATGCTTCTCGAAATGCGGGACGAAGTCCGGTGCAAGGCGATTGCGAAGGTTCTTGCCAAACACCCAGAGGAAGATGTGCTGAGGGACGTTTCATTATCCACCTCGGTTTTGGAGAAAAGGGCGTCCTCCATTCTGGATGCTACCTTGGAGGATGATCCGTTTTGCCTTCGATTTGATGGTCTGAAGAAAGTCGAGGGGTTTCAAAGTTGGGGGACTTCCACTACATTCCCATGATGTTTCACGAAGGAGAGAAAGTTCGAGAAGAACAGAGGTTTCTCCTGGAACTGTATGGTTTGTTCCTCTCAAGGATGCAAGGGAAGTCACCCAAAACGGGGATAATCTGGTATAGCCATGATCCCAAAGGCACAAGGGTTCTCATGAATCGAGACGTGAGGTAGGTCGAGAAGTTTCATTCGGGCTTTGAAGCAGATAGCCAGGGGCGAATCCGAAAACAAGTTGGTTCTAAATGACCACTGTCATGTTTGCGAGTTCAGAAGCCAATGTCACGACCAAACTGTGAAGGAGTATAATGTCACACAAACACGAATCCTTAAAACTCGGCAAAGGCTCTGCCTTCGTCAAAACGAAACTCAAACGCCTCCCCCAAGAGCAAGAAACCTGGGAAGCCGACTTCCGGGCGCTCCCGAAACCTCCAATGCAATCCGCTACACACTATCTCGGCATGGTCGTGACGCAAACCGATGGCTTTCTCCTGGCCGATGCGCAGATTGTCAGCTCCCCATCAGTCAACGATCTCGCCACGATCCTGGCCCACGCCATGCGGCGTCCGATGGAAGGTGCGGCGCATCGCCCCACAAAACTACTTTTGCGGGGGCATCACCAGTGGAGAGAGCTTTTCCCACACCTGGAAGAACTTCGAATCGAAGTTTCGGTTGAGCGCGAACTTCCAACGATTGAACAAACCTATTCGGAATATCTTGAAACACTAAGAAAAGAAAGGCGAACCGGGATGGTCAAACCAACTGATGAGCAAAGCAAGGTCGAACAGATGTTTCCAGCCATTGCTCAATGGGTGAAAGATGGCCACATCGAGATCGGCGATCAGGAGGGGTTTGGGTTCATTGTCCGTGCTATCGACTACGGTGGACAGATATTTGAGGACGATAAATCCGAAACGCTGACGGAGGCTTTGTTGTCTTTGGAAGCTGGGTTGAGGAAGTGGTTCGAGGAGCAGGGAGAACCGATTGATTGAGAGCCTTCTTTCTAGGGAAGCATGGGCTCGTTGTTGGATCGGATTGCCCTTTCCGCACCAGAGAAAACGGGAGTTTGTCAGACCTATTCCACCAAAAAGAAATCACAATGAAACTCGGACTCATCACGACATCCACGAACAGGTTGAATACCTGAGAGGGGTTCTCGACCGTTTCTCTACCGAAGACGTCGATCCAATCATCGTTATCGGCGACTTGTTTGAGATGGGCAAGAGGATCGAAGCAACGTGTCGGGTCCTTACAGGAGCCAATGCAATCGGCGTCTGGGACAACCATGATTATGGTCTCTGCGTGGTACCGAACGATGAATTGCGGAGCCGATATGGCGACTTGGTGATCGACTTCATGACCTCACTCCGGCCTAGACTCGACTTTGCCGATTGGCATTTCACTCATGTCTACGCACTCGCAGCCAATAACAGATGGGTGCTAGCAGGAGGCCGTAACGGAAAGGCATTCGCCTTCGACCGCCTCGAAACAGGACAGCCCACGGCACTCCTTAATACTACAGCGCGAGGTCTTGCCTTGTGGGACTCCTCGATTCCTACAAAGAAATTGTAGAGTCTCTTTCCAGGAGTAGCCCGATGACAGTCGAAGAAATCAAATAACTGGACCCGAAACTCGATCGTTTCCTGGACCAATTCCTTGCTTGTTTTCGTTTGTGGTTAGAGCGTCTGCGTTGCCATTGTCTGATCGAATACACGAGTTGGATGATCGAGAATTATCAACGCCGCAACGCGGTTGCCACTCAATCGCGTCTGAGACGCAATTGTGGGCTGCCTTCTTCCACCCACAAAACCAAGAAACGAAGAACGAAAAAGAAGAAAAAACGATCTCAAAATAGTTCCCTATAGCGCTGTAGTACTAAGGAAACAAGTGAAAACGGCCAAGGAGGGTTTTCGAGGAAGTCCTCGACGTCATTGTCGGGGACTTCTTTTTTTCCGGTCCAGAATCAGGTACAGAATTTTTAGACTTCTGGACACCAATTCGTCTCAGAAATGAAGTTGTAAGTTGTTGCTTTATTTCAACTTACAAATGGGCGGCACAGGATTCGAACCTGTGACTTCCACCGTGTGAAGATGGCACTCTAGCCACTGAGTTAGCCGCCCAAGGTTTTAAGGTTCCAGGAGGAAAGTCTGTCGGAGAGACAGTTGTTCTCAGGGAAAGGTTCGGGTGTTTACACTTGCGGCGGTGTAGTCACTGCGGTGGAGTTGTCTTCGAACTTCGGTGCACTTGGGGCGATCCGTTGGGGAGGGCGAATTTGCTCGGATGCAGCTCCTCCGCCTTTTTGTTCAATGGAAGCCGCAGGAGTTGATCCACCGTCGAGTTCTTCTTCCAAACCGCGATAGCCCTTTTTAAATTCGACGATGCTTTGGCCAATCGAACGTCCGACCGACGGCAGACGTTTTCCAAAGAGCAACACGCCGAAGAGCAAGATTAGACCGATTTCCATCGGACCCAGACTTCCGAACATTTGGAGTCTCCTCAAAGACGGAAACACAATTGTGTTAATTGGTAGAATTGTTCAACTCGCGATCTGCCGAGGCGCGAGTACGATGAGCTCCTTGCGACGATTCCAGTGTACAAAGAGCCTAATCAGACAACAAGCAACAACTTCTTGAATCGAGTCAGTGTTCTCGGGATGTTCATTGCAGTGGTCGCGTTGGTTACTTCCGCGTTGGGTCTTCCAAGTCCTCGCGGATTGTTTTCACTTCTTTGTTCACATCTGTCAGCGTTTTGCCCAAGTTTCGAGCCACCAACGGTAAACTGGAACCGAACAAAACGAGTCCGAAAAACACAATCAACGCAATTTCCCAAGCGCCGAGGCCAAACAGCATAAGGCTCTCTCCTGCATAGTAACTTATTGTGGGGGAAGCGAGATGGAAAAGCAGTTGGCTTCTCAATCAAGGCATGGTCGAGGATTGATAATGGATTATACCACTTCGGTCGATGGAGGTACAAGAGCCGGAAGAGAAAATTCGAGCGACCGAACCCCACCTTGAGGCGGCCGCTGCAAGACTCCCGAAGGTGCTTTTTCGTCTGTGAAATCAAATCGATCCGCACAGTTTGCGCCGCCGAGTCGAACAATTTGCCAGACGATTCTTGATTCACCCGCCTTGCGGATGTCCGTGGGGTAAACTTTTTAAAACCTACACAACACCGTTTGCAAGGAGGACATTTGGTGAAACGGTTTATTCGAAACTCTTTCGCTTTTTGTTTATCGCTGAGTGCTGTCTTTTTTCTTGTTAGCCCCGCATTGTCTCAGAACATGATACCTTCCGCGGCACAAGGGGCCCATCGGTACCAGCTTCAACGACTCTACTATTACCCCTACTACTACTTTCCACACAACTACTGGCCAACTACCGGGCCAAAGTATCCTGAAAAACCTGGTGAGCCTTATCGGCGACCTCCAGCCTACATGGCGTATCCGCCTTTTCGAGAGCCCAACTGGCGGTATTACCAATTTGAACCAAAGCGGTATTATCGAGGATTTCATTTCTGGCTGGACCAGTTTTAGACATTCCCGCATCACCTCCAAGATGCCATTTCTTGCTTTCGCAGAACCCACGGCTCCTGTCGTGGGTTCTTTTTACATTTATTGACAACACGACCTGCTAGTCGCAACATAATTTGTTTCGCAAACTGCGGTTGGGAACGTAAATAATCGAATAGCAGGTAATTTTTGGCCGTAAGTCCAAGCGCCACAATGCGCGGATACCTACTATTCGATTATTTACTTGGGAACTGGGTAAAGGTCTTGGATCGCAAACACTTGGATTCTGTTCTCGGAGATTTCCACGCGACACTTGCCGTTAGGGCCTTCAAGAGAATGCGGGAGAAACTCGACGTTGTTGGGTTGTTGGATCTGTTGTCCGGAGTTGAGGTTCCAGTAGA
>CAYRFQ010000182.1:0-7480 GCA_964423615.1 uncultured Alcaligenaceae bacterium
TGCTCCAGATTCGGGCGGCTTTACTCAGTGAGGAAGACACGTTGGCCGAGCACATGGCCAATCGTCCGGGCAGTTGTTTTCGTCGGTATGAAAAGAAGCCAACGACGATGGCGGCCTAGCCGGACAAAATCGCAAACAAGGCGATGCACCCGACAACGGAGATAAATAATCCCGCCAGCAGAATGCCATCGCCAAGAACAACCTCAAATCACATTTGCAGGACCTCCCACTATTTATGAGACCGACCGCATCGTCGGCACATCCCTCGAGCCAATTGAGATGAGTCGAGGTCGATATCATCACAGGGTTCTCAGGTGGACGCGGAAGGTGGAAAGGTGTCAGACCTATTTCTAGCTACCAGTTCCCAGCAAATCATGCAGGCACGAATACCAGCAAGTCTTGATCATGACGATCTCCGCGATGTCAATTTTGCAGCCTTCGATGAAATCGAGAGGGAGATGCTCTCAAAGCTATCAATCTTTGAGATTTTTCAACTTCTCTGATTTTCGCGCCAAGTCAGTCACTTGACTTTCGCTTAGTGAAGTCGAAGCAACGTTGATGTGACGTTGTCGACCATCAGGAAAATCCAACGGAGACAATTCATGGGAAACCAACTAACTAAACGGACGAGCTTGGCAGTGGAGATTCTGGAAGACCGAGTCGTCCCGACCATTACTTTGACCAACGCAGCACTCCATATCGAGCAGACGGATGGAAATGACTTTGCGACAGTGATTGACTTGGGCTCCGACATGCTTTTAGTCCAAGACAACTCCAAGTTCGAATTGCTGAGTAAAAGCTCCGTGGCTTCAATTCGTTATACCGGTCACCGAGGGAATGACGTATTTCGCAATGACACAGACATAGATTCCTGGATCGATGGAGGATCGGACAATGACTCACTTGTTGGGGGCAGGGGACAGGACAATATCTTTGGTAGCTACGGGAGCGACACCCTGGATGGGTCTTCGGGGGACGATTACCTCCATGGGGGGAACGAACACGACACACTCTACGGCAGTTACGGCGATGACACGCTCGATGGCCACTCCGGCAACGATTATCTCCATGGGGGCAACGAAGATGACGAGCTCTACGGTAGCTACGGGCACGACACGCTCGATGGCCACTCGGGCAACGATTATCTCCATGGGGGGAACGAACACGACACACTCTACGGCAGTTACGGCAACGACACGCTCAATGGCCACTCGGGCAACGATTATCTCCATGGGGGCAACGAGGATGATATTCTGAAAGGGGGCTATGGGCATGACATACTTAATGGGCATTCGGGTGACGATATGCTCTTTGGTGGCCACGATCACGATAAACTTTACGGGCTCTTCCGTTTCTGGGTGCCAAACTCGGTAAAAATGGGCTGGTTCACGACTTTGAGACAGCCGCTTGTCTTCAGAAAGCCCGAAAAATTCGCAGCTTGCGACGTCTGACTCGAAATTCTTGGCACCCAGAAACGGAAGAGCCACTTTACGGCAGTTATGGCGACGACTTCCTCTCTGGCGATTCCGGCAACGACATTCTCAAGGGCGAGAGAGGCATGGACGGCCTCTGGGGAGGTTCGGGCGCTGATGCACTGGACGGCGGTCCTGAGGCCGCTTCTACGACCGCAACGGCGAAGACTACTGGGAGATTCGGGGTAAACTGGACAGCACCGATGTCAAGTTAGCTCTCTCAGACGGCCGACAGATCGGTGATTTCACGGCGGCAACTTGGAGTTCCAAAGACGTTTCGCTCGCCGACAATGCCTTTCTGATGATGACCCAACGTGTGGGCGGCAACGCCGTCCTCAAGAACATGCCTAGGCTGTGGCGAGGGGGCGAGTTCTCGGGCGATATTGGCGGGATTACCAACGCCGCAGCAGTCAACTACGGCAATTACATCGTCTACGGCAACGTAACCTTCACATCTGACACCGAGGCGATGAAAGCGTTTGTCCACGAGACGGCCCACAACTGGGATTCCAGCTCGGACATGTCGAGCAAGGGAATCAATGGGTCCTACTGGAACGACTTCTCCAACATCAGCTGGCGAGACACTCCGCCGTCGTGGGGTTCTTGGGAACAGGCACGGGACACGCGAAAAGGCGGGGTCCACGACGACTGGTTTAACACCAATACCGGGTTCGCCCGGGAGTATGGAAAGCACAACCCCAAGGAAGACTGGGCAACGTCGTGGGAGTACTACTTCTTCAACACGACCCAAGGTGCGAGTACTACTTCTTCAACACGACCCAAGGTGCGAGTGGCCCCGTCGCGAATCATTTCGCGATGCAATCGAAGATCAATGCCCTCGATGCTTTCTTCGATGCCCTGTAAGTGCCTGATGCAACTGACTAATGGAACAAGTGGCATCACTCAGCAACGGAGCAGCTTCCGGGCTGCTCTTTTTCCAGGTACCTTCCGCGGTCCGCCAAACCGGAGTAGTTTGCGCATTGTTTTCAGCATCGGGTCGACCTCATAAGGTTGAAACAGTTGTGACGGGGTAGACGGAGGTGTTTCGTTGACGCAGTCTTCAGCGCACTCAAATCGGCCTGGAACGTCGCATTTTCAGCACTTTACGGCTTCCGGTCGATCAAACCGCTGAAGTTAGACGGATTTTCCTGTGATCGATCGATCCCACCCACCGAAGTACTGTTCAGCACCACGCGTATGGGACTCGATTGAGGGTGTTCTTTGTTCCCCGAAGTAGGAAGGCTCGCGAAACTGTTCCGCTCCGGATCAGGTAACCGTTCTGAGGGAATTGGAAATGAATGACGCCATGAAGACACGACCTCGAACAACGCCCCAACCGAACCTTCAGGGAAGACTGACTACCACCTGACCGAGAAACAGCACTTACTTATTCCTCATGTTTGCAGTATCCGTTGCTCACCCAAGCCTTAACATCGTCACATTTCATTTCCCAGAGAAACCCCTGCCCCCGAAGGTATCTTTCTTAGAGCGGTTTCCGCTTGGGTTGGGTACAACACTCCAGTTTGGAAGCGAATTCCTCCGCGTAGGCGGTTTGAACTGTGCCCAAACCAAGCGTGAACCGCTCTAACAGCGGAATAGAGATAGTTCGACTTCCAGTTTACCTGAATGTTTCAATCATCATGACGTTCGAAGGGCGACAGACAGTGGCCTTGTTGAACACGAGTGAATGTGATTTGAGAGGAAAACTACCACGAAGCTGGGAAGGCTTGATTTCCTCTTCCCTGGTGGGTCCGTTTCGTCCCAAGTCGAAATGACTTCGCTCAACTCTCTCATCGGACAAGTACGAAGGTGACACTCCGATATGGAACGAAAAAGCTGGCGAACCCAATCTTCTAACTCGATGAAGTAGAATTTTGAGTTCGCCAGCTTTGGCATCAGGTCAACGACTAACTAAAAACTCCAACTGTAGTAGTAGTGGCGGATGTCTTCAGAACTGTTGAAGCCAGCAAGGGTTTCCCAGCCAGCATCGACTGAGGTGTAGCGGCCATTCTGGTAAACATACCTTCGATGATGGACGAACATATCCCGATCACCGTCGGTGTTACTGTACTGGGTGTAGCCGTACAATTGGTCGTTGTACCCGTCGCTGGTGTAGTGATTCAGGTAATCCCCATTCAAGTAGTCGGCTCCATCTCCTCCGATCAGGGTGTCCTGTCCGCCTTCGCCATAGAGATAGTCATTGTGATTACCGCCATCGAGCCTGTCGTGGTTGTTGCCGCCGTACAAACGGTCGATGCCGTTTCCGCCTCCTAGAGTGTCGTTTCCGCTGTAACCGTAGACCCAGTCATCTCCGTTGTAAGCGTAGATGTTATTGTTTCGACTGTTCCCGTAAATGGTGTCGGCATATTGGGTCCCAGATACGTTTTCGATCCCTGTGGAACTGCTCAACGTTAATTGCAAGGCTCCACTCGCAACAGTTTGGATTCCCGTGGAAGCCAAGTTCACAAGCACGCCGCGATCCATGCTGTAAAAGTTCAGACGGTCGCTATCGGCATAGGAAGTCTCTACGACAGTATCGTGTCCTAAGTTGGTGGTCGATTGATTGTTGAAGACATAGGAGTCATTGTAAGAACCGCCTTCTAGGATGTCGTTCCCACCGCGACCTTCCAAGTTGTCTCCCATGCCATACGTCCAGATATGGTTGTCCAGAGCGTTCCCTTTGACATTATCATAGCCGTCGGTTGCTTTGACATCTTCAATCTCAGCAGTTGAGAGATTCAACTCAAGAGCGAAAGGCGAATAAGAGCCATAATCCAAGTCTTGATCACCAGTGATGGCAAGATCCAAGTTGATGCCCATCATGTACTGATCCAAGACCATTGCAGAGAAGTCGAACGTGTCTTGACCGCGACCAGAATACTCCCGCACGGTGTCTTTGCCAAGATTCGAAACAACCAGGTTGTTGAACACGTAAGTGTCATTGTCGAAATCTCCGCTCAGGTAGTCATCGCCGTCTTGGCCTTCCAAGGTATCGTTGCCGGAACTGCCGTAGAGCGAATCGTTACCAGCGCGGCCAACGAGGACATCATCGCCCGAATACCCATACAAGTGATTGGCCAGATGATTGCCGAAAATAGTATCTGCGTAGTCAGTGCCATACACTTTTTCGATTTCGGAAACTTGGTTGGCAGCATTTCGCAAAGTGAGATTCAGAATCCCAGGAGCAACAGCTTGCGGGTTTGCATTGGCCAAGTCTAGGTTGACTCCAGTTTGCAGTTCCCGAAGTCGCAATCGATCTGAGCCTTGGGCTGTTTCTTCGACAATGGTGTCGCTGCCAAAAGTGTCGAAGTTGTACTCCACACCTGGGAACTTGATGCTGTTGAGTTCAGGATAGAACTCGTAATCGTCGTTGCCTGCCCCTCCCACCATGACATCGTCGCCCGATCCGCTGAAGAGATCATCATGATCCTCACCCCCAAACATGGTTGTGGCCAGGTGGGTCATGTTAGCAATCGTGTCGTTCCCGTCGAAGCCACGAATTTCAATCGCATCGAAGTTATTGATCCAGAAATCGTCGCTATCGAGTTCGACCAAGTTCCAACCATCGAGTTGATAGACCGTAGCTCGAACTTGATTCGGGTTGTCGTCCTCGATTTCCAGAGTGATCAAGTCATTTCCGTCGGTGCCTCGAATGTAAAGAACATCGTCTTCGATGTCGGCCACATCTTGCCCTGGTAAAGCAGGAGTGGCGAAGTCAAAGTTTAAGGCGAGACGTTGTTCGAGAGTATCGAGTGTTGGCTGGAATCGCTGTTTGTTGGTTTTGCGAATCGTGGCAGGTTTGCGACCGAATATGGCTTTCAAGAGGCGTTTCATCTGTAGGCTCCTGTGTGTTGTTTTTTTTGTTGGCCGTTTGTTGGCTGAAGTGAAAGTCAAATAGGGCACAACGTATGCCAATTGTCGAACTCAACACACATATATGATGCAAACCCAATTACATCAGCAACTTACGCCATTGCCTGGAGTTGTCGCAACAATACGAATAACTGAGGATCGACATCGAATCGATTTTATTTGTATCCTTTTTGCTACATTTCATTGTCTTCGTTATATCGCGAACCGAGACAGACACCCTTTTTCCGGCTCTGGATTCGTTTGGTTTCATTGCCAGGACGCAGCACGTGATCGGTCCACCCATACCGCGGAAGTTTGCGCGTTGTGTTCAGCGTCGGGTCGCCGTATCAAGGTTTCAACAGTTGTGTCGGTGGAGACGGAGGTGTTTCGTTGGCGTTATCTTCAGCGCGCCCAAAACTCCCTTGAACTTCGCATTTTGGCACTCCATGGCTTCCGGTCGATCAGACCGCTGAAGTTACTCGCCCAACTCGCCCTTCGATCAGACCGATCCAAAGCAGTGAATTCGCTGTCAGCTTGACAATGAACTGGAGTCAGGCGAAATTTCATAAGCACAAGCATGGTAAGGACTTACATCTTAATGAACAAAAGGCCATGTAAAGTCTGTAAGCCTCTACCGCACAATGACTTATGGCAAAGCCTACTTGTTGTATCTTTGAAATTCGCCAGACTCCAGAATGAAGAAATTTCTTCATTCGAAGAAAACGGTTGACTTTGTGCTATCTCCACAATCTCTTGAATCCACAACTGTTCCGTTGTGAAATTCCTCGGATGTCCTCAAGAAGTGAAGTAAACCAATTTTCGGAGATTTACCAAATGGTTATGCGAGTTGTGGTGATCTTTGCTTTCTCAGCTTGGTTCGTTTGTTTGGGGGAGCCGCGAGTGAACGCTCAAGCCTCCTCTTCGAACAACAAGCGGCCCAATATTCTCCTTATTGTCGCTGATGACATGGGCTATTCCGACATAGGTTGCTTTGGCAGCGAGATCCCAACACCAAATATCGATGCTCTTGCCAAGGAGGGGTTAATATGCACGCAATTTTATGTCTCCCCAACATGTTCCCCGACGCGTTCGATGCTTCTCTCGGGGGTAGATAACCATCAAGCCGGTCTTGGAAGCATGGGGGAATTGATCTATCCGAACCAAAAGGGACGTCCTGGGTACGAGGGGTATTTGAGCTTCCGCGTGGTCTCACTTGCCTCTTTGTTGAAGGCGGCAGGATATAACACATTTATGACAGGCAAGTGGCACCTTGGAAGAACGCAGAAGCAACGTCCCGTGGCACGTGGATTTGAAAAGTCATTCGCACTGCTCTTCGGAGGAGCAAGCCATTTCGAGGATGGCGTTGGTTTGCAAGAAAGTGAGAAACAGGCTCAGTACCGTGAAGATGGCCAACTTGTCAAGAAGCTCCCGAAGCAGTTTTACTCCACAACTTTCTACACCGACAAGCTCATCAGCTACATCGACAACAATCGCGACAAGAAGAAACCCTTCTTTGGCTACCTCGCTTACACGACCGTTCATACCTGAGTTTCGTTTAAGCGTCAGTGATCGTTTGGCCACTGCCGTCATCGTCCATGCCGATGATAAGTGGTTCTCCTTCGGGCAATGCCTCTCGCAAGATTTCTTGTTCGGATTCGCTCAGACGCAACTTGGGTTTCTTGGGTTGGTGCTGATAACAAACCAACCCAGCTACCAAATGAACCATCGCGTTGCAAGCACTACGGTGGCGTGTGTGACAGATCTGACAGACGTTTTTGAGCTGGTCGTTGATCGTCTCGATCAAGCTGCGTTTTCGCAACAACAACTTCTCGGCCAACGGCACCAGACGGTTTTTCCTGTTCCGACGGATGGGAGTAACCAATTTCAAATGATCGGAAAACAGGTCACTAAACAATTGGGCCGAGATATAACCCTTGTCGCCAAACAAATGACCGGTGAGGTTCTTGACCATGTCGGGCACAACTGTTCGGTCGTCGACGTTGCCTGGTGTCAATCTCGCGGCCAACAGTTCGCCTTGGTCATTGACAACGATGTGCAGTTTGAACCCAAAGAACCAGCCCATCGAACTCTTGCCCAACTGGGCTATGTCCTCAAACACGCGGTTTCTCTCGATCCTCTTGTTGCCACAGACGGGC
>CAYRFQ010000183.1:0-7432 GCA_964423615.1 uncultured Alcaligenaceae bacterium
AGGAAGTCGTCGAACGACAAATCCAAGACATCGAACACAACATCCGAAGTATCAATGAAGTCCGGATCGAACGCGGACTGCCGCCCGTCCCGTGGGGCGATGGGCCGGTTCCAAGTCAACCGGGGCAGTTTGATGATCTGGCATAACTTGCTCCAACATCAACATCATTGAAGTCCCAAGCGATAGAAAAACCCCTGACGACGGGCAAGCCGCCATCGAGGGATGGTTCATACAGGGGCTCCTTGGACCGATCAAGAAAGTTAGTTTCCGTTGGTAATCACAGTCCCATCATTACCGAGAAAACCAGCCTTTCGATAGAAAATCCGCCAAACTTCCACTGGATTCGGGTGAAGTTCAAGCTTGATTGTGAAAGTTGGATTATCACGATCAGGTCCGGCGCCAGTGCCGAGATTAGGTGCGGCATAAGGCACTCCAATCACCTGTTGATCTCCAGGAAGTTTTTGCGCGTAGAAATGCACTTCAATCACCCCAACTTCGTTAGTGACCCCAATTGTTTCCGCAGCAACGGACTCTTCTGCCTTTGTGAAGAAAAAAGAGGCAGCCGTATTCGCGTTCTTTTGAAATCCTGGGACTTGGATGATCGAATGACCTTTTCCATTGAATGGTTGGAGAGTAAACCCACCCCCAGCTGCTGGTTTTATCACTTTTCCTGGTCCTGAGAGAACCCATTTGCGTGCATTTTTCGGATGGACGATAACAGGACCAATTTTTCCGTTCCCCTGATCTTGAAAAATAGAGTTAACTCCATCGACTTTGACAGCTGCGGCAAAGAGCCTGTCTTTCTCTTTCTGCGCATTTGGGTTCTTGAATCTCACTGGTGGCCCACCGAAGTTTTTCAGCCGAATCACATACTGAGCTTTATCCTTATTTCCGATGGGGACTTCTTGTGGAACTTCTAAAAAAAACACATTGTGGAATCTTGAGTTGGGTTTCTTGGAAGTTGCTAATTTCAGAGGGACCAGATTGTTTTGCCCTTTGCGCCAAAGAATATCGACCCGAAATCGCGAACTTGGGTGAGTATCCGGAGGAGGCACCGAGTCAGGCTCCGCAGAGCCAGTGATTTGATCAGCGGTACCGTCTTGGTAAATGATCACCAGACTTACGTTCACTTTTTGGAGGTTGTCGGCCTTCACTTGCTTTGCACTTTTCGCATCGATGGAACCAATGACGGCTGCATCAATTTTCGCTTTTTTCAAGAGCATCGCAGTCTGCTGGCGATTTCCCGAGGTGATCCCTGCAGAAGAAATCCCTGCGTCTCGAAATTTCCTTGCGAGCCCTCCTTTGTCGAGAACAAAGAACTTACCAGCTGCTTTTTTGGTTAATTCAATGATTAGCTCTCCTTGGAGAACTTGTGAGGGTTCATAGAACTCGAAAGTTACTTTTCCATCACTGTTCCCCGCAGGAAACACCCCAACCTCAAAGTTGAGGTCGCCTTGTTTGGCCTTGATTTTTTCGGCAATTTTTGGTGCCAATTTCTTGGCTAGTTCCGCAAAATCTGTTTGCGTTTGAGCTTGACCGAGGTTTGCGAAGGCAAACACTGCAATCATCGACAAGACATACTTTCTCATCATCAATCCTCTCGTAAGTCAATGTGTGGCGGACCAAACTTGTCAAGAACCCGGACGACGGGTCATCGAATCGCCCTCTTCTCGTGTTGAATCCTCTGTGGTTTGTATATTCTTCCAGATCGAACTCGTTGCCCCAATATTTCTTCTCTGTCCAACATCAACCCCGCCTCTACCGTCGCGTAATAATCACACCTTCCCGCGTCGACCCATAGCTAAACTCATCCACCGCAATGCCTTCTTTATTCACCAGTTGCACAGTCGTTCCGCTGTTCCCCAACGGCATCTGTTGTCCTTTTCGGAGAATCTTCAGCTCCTTGCCGCCTTCGATCTTGCCGCTCAATTTCCATTTTCGACCTCTGGCATCCCGCAACTCCCATCCGTCCAGATCGACTTCTTTGTCGCTCTTATTGAGAATCCACACTGCTTCATTCTGGTTTTCGTTGCCTTCAGGATTGGGCAACATTTTCGACAACGCCAACGGCCCTCTGGGAATGATTGGCTTCTTCGCCATCCGGAAGTTCTTGTGCGGAAGCATCACGAAATGCGTGTAGACTGGAACATGGTCGGAACCAAACCTTGGAATCGTGGCTTGGGCTCGGGTAAAGTCACGAGCATATTTGCTGTACGCATAAAGACAATCAATCGGTCCATTGCCCGGGAACGGTCTCGCAACATATGTCTCGAAACCAAAGTCACCGGTCAGACTGAACATCTTCACGCCGTCGATTAAACCCAACTTCAAAATTGCGTGAGTGTCGTCGTATCCATCCTTATCCGCTTTGTCCTGGCGAAGCTCTGTGCCGTTCTTCGACTTGTCCGTCTCCCCAACATTGAAATCCCCACCGACCAAGAACGTCATCTTCTTATTCGCGTCGTATTTTTGGCCAACATCCCTTGCGATTGCTGCCACGACAAGTTCTCGTTTCCGAGCATTATCTCGTTCTTCCTGCTCGTTGGACCTGGCCGACGACTTCAGATGCGTCACTATGATCGCCAGATTCTTTCCTTTGACCTCGGCATACAAAAATCCACGACCGACTCCGATGTCCGCGATGCCTTTCACCTTCGGGCGTTCCAGCCGCTTCTCTTTGTTCATTCCTTCCGGGCCTTTGTTATCCACGCTACGGTCGTACTCCACAAGATTTTCCAGCGGAAACTTGCTGATGATAGCCACTTCCAGCGGCCGATTGTTCAAGGCTTGTTGCGAAAAATCCGAACAAACAACGTGGTAACCTTCGAGCTTCATCGCGTCGCGAATCTTCTTCGCCAACGCCAGGTCGCCGATCTCCTGCAACAACAAGATGTCCGGCTTCACGACCTGCCCGAACTTCTCCAGGTCGTTCTTCCGGTTGTCGACTCGATCGTCGGTGTACAGATCTTTACCATTCCAGGAAGCGATCTTGATCATGGTTTGGGCGTTGGCGAACGACGGCAATAGACACACCGCGAGCGCAACGACCATGCTGGGACGGGACATGACAGTCTCCTTCGACATAATCCTTGGGTCAATGAATGCGAGAGTTTCCCACTACTAAACAAGCGATATCTTGCGGCCAAACGGCCATGAAAAATCAGAAAAAATCAGAAAAAACAGAAAAAAGACAGCGATTCCCGGCACGATTTTTGTTTGTACACTACATTATTAATGTCTCAAATATATGTTTTAAGAGGTTTCTGGCATGACAAAATCAATGTGGCGTGCATCTGAAGGTCTGCGATATACTATCAAAGCCTTGATTTTGTACACTATCTGCAAGCGCGAAAACCCAAATTCGTAAGTACTTGTCAATTCACGACTTAAGATCGTGCCGGAAATCGCTGGAAAAAAGATGAGGTTTGCTGATTGTTAAGATGTCAAGAAGGCCGTATGACGGATTCGCCTTTGAGCAAATTCTTGGTGAACTGGCTGGCCTCGCGACCGTAGAACTGGACCTTCTTTCTCGGATGCACAGTCTCGGGCGTATCGACTCCGATCAACCGCACTCGCACTTCTTGGCCGTCTTTCGAAATGATGATCGTATCACCATCGACCACGCGAACGACGCGATAACTCTTCTCCTTGCTGAAGTCATGGTTCGGATACGCAGGCGGAGTCTTCCGCTCCCCGACCTGCCAACCGTGAACTAATATCCCACAGCAAAGAAACAACACCGCCACCAAAGCCAAGCGTTTCATTGGAAACTCCTCAACACTCAGTTGTGCCAAACAATCGCAATTGGCCTTGTCTGACCCCATTATTCACATTCATTAAGTTCGACGATTCGGGCCGCCTGTTCGTCACGAGCGAAGACCCCGTCGGCAACCACGAAAAGGAAGTCGTCGAACGACAAATCCAAGACATCGAACACAACATCCGAAGTATCAATGAAGTCCGGATCGAACGCGGACTGCCGCCCGTCCCGTGGGGCGATGGGCCGGTTCCGACAACCTCAAGCGGAGGGACCACGATAAGTTCCAAGCAGAAAAACTTGGGATAGGTGCAACAAAATCGAAACATCAGACGAGTTATAACGCCGAAGAACATTAAGGTTTGGAGATTTCAAACAAACCAGGATCATGAACCTTCATTTGAGCAACACATTGCTGAAACCAAGATATCTGAGAAACGCCAATATAACTAAAGTCAGGCTGCTTCAAAATCCGAATTGCAACGATAACTATCTCTCTGAGTTCAGTCAGGACTACCTGATCGGTATACTTTTTTCCCTTGATCCTTATCTGCTGAGAACCTGTACCTAACAAATGCAATATTCGAGGCATTCGCAGAGCAATCTCTGCTTCCACAGGTTCGATTCGAAGCACGGTTTCTTGCGCAATTTGGATGAGATGAGAGTAGTTGTCTAACCTGTTTGCATCATCCAACCCTTCGTGGTTGTGTATTAAATAGTAATGTAAAGGATCCAACACTTGGAGAAGCAAATTTATCCAGATACTTGGCCATTCGTTGTAATTGTAAGGGCCACCTACTTTTCCAATTTTCTCGAATGTCTCACGGGCGGTTGCCAAAATAACGAGTTGTCGAGGGGTTGCCTGTCCTTTCCCCTTTAACTCCTCATACTGGGAATAGACTATCTGGAGAGCCTGCACTTGAGCGTTTTGTCTCATTGCGTCAGCTAGCTCTTGTTGCACTCGCAAATCTTCCTTGGACGTCAGATTCGCTTGGCGCTGCTCAATGACACCGATTCGACTTTCAACTCGCTGAAGTTTCAGCTCCTTCCGTTGTCGGCTCATCTCTTCTCGCTGGAGTTTGAGTTCTTCTTTTTGCATAAACAGAGTGAAAACAACAAAAGCAAGTGCAAGCCCAGAGAATAATGCATTCGACATCCCAAACATATCACCGAGGCTCCCAGCTTTCCCGTCCCACTCAAGCGACTCGATGCCCCACTTTGGAAAGCTGAGGGACAGGTTCACCCCCCAAAAAAACACCACAACAGCTACCGCTACCCAAAAAATCCACCAGCTCGACCCTGCATTCATGTCCTTGTCGAGGGGTTCTGCCAGTATTTCGTCCCGCTCCTGCCGAAGTTGTTCTTTATCATGCTCAAGGGACTCCCAGGTTGGTTCTACTTGAGTCTCCTCGCTTTTTGCCTGTTCTTCCATTCCTGGCAATCCTTGTAAATTCAATTTCCACAAAACTCTCAACACAATGTTGAATGGCTCTGGTTTACTGTTCCACCAGGGTTGGCCGACACCTCGAACAAGGCCGATACCGTTTCACGGCGTCTTCGAGTGATATCGCGATTTTGCTTCGGCTCAGATCTGCAGCCAGGTCGGTGGTCCTTGCTTCCAGTCCGAGTTCGATAAACAATGATTTGCCCCGGTTTGCCCTTTTTGTTCGGAGTGGTTTCGACCTTCTTCGGGCGGATGGTTTGGCCTTTGCCCCAGAGTCCGCGACCGGAAGTGCGAGCTTGGCGTCGAACCTACATTCTCACGATTTACAAATTGACAAACAAGCCGTCGGGCACGCGATAGACGTGGAGCAGAGTCATCCGAAGCAACGGCTCCTGGTCATCAGTCCTTCCGCAACAACGAGTATTCACTCGTTTTCCGCTATGCCCTGAAGGTTCAGTTTTTCCAGTTCCTCTAGTTCCGGATTGTTCTCGTCTACATATGTTTTTAACTTCGACACAAAGGAACTACTAAGTTCTGGTGGAGCTCCTTGAGCTAGAATCTTCGGAATTTTGGCAGAACGTTTAATTGTGACTTTGTCTGCCGTCCCATCTTTTTTGTAGATGTTGATAGTTATCATCTTCTCTGCTTTTAATAACACCCAACTTGGATTGTAATGATATACTGCTAGATACAGCAATTTGGATTGATTTTCGGGAAGACCACCGCATCGACAGGCTTCATAAAACATTCGATGCACCTTCGGCGCACTGTACCGTTTTTTTTCGTATTCGAAGTCATGTAGAATCGACGCGTTCCGGTATTTACCAGTAAGAGGACTACCTACGATTGACCACAGCGGCCTCGGTATCGATGCACCGTTCACTGTTTCTCCGGTTGGAACAGTCCAAACATGGCCAGCAGAATCAATATATGTGAAATCATTCAGTAAAGTTATCAATCTGCCATCATGTTCGAAGCGAAGATCTGGCTTTTTTAAAAACCGCCCCCAGAGGTGCGTATCATCACCTGAGTTCTCAGGTTTCTTTCGTTCCGGACCCGGAATGCTGAACAAACCAAACCAAATCACACAATAACAACAAAGACCGCCGACAACAAAGGCAACAAATAAGCTGACCCAAAAGCGGCCCTTTGACGGTTCGGATTTTTGGCCATTATCAGACTTGTCACTTTCGGTTTGCACAATTAGGGTCTCCTGTTCATGACGTACAACAACTAAACTGGGAACTATTGTTTGCAAGTTTTATTGAAAATAGAGGTATCAGGTATCAGGGTGGCGAGAGACACCTTGAGCATCCCTTCAGGCCTCTCCTCTGAGCCTCTTTGAGTGATATCGCGATTTTGCTTCGGCTCAGATATCGGCAGCCAGGTCGGTGGTACTTGCTTCCAGTCCGAGTTCGATAAACAATGATTTGCCCCGGTTTGCCCTTTTTGTTCGGAGTGGTTTCGACCTTCTTCGGGCGGATGGTTTGGCCTTTGCCCCAGAGTCCGCGACCGGAAGTGCGGGCTTGGCGTTCGTACTTGCGGAACAGCTCCATCTGGTTGAACGCGTACTTGGTATACGCGTGACCGTAGCCTTGACGCACGATTTCCAAATTTACGAACAAGCCATCGGGAACGCGATGGACGTAGGCGAGGAGTCGGCGATATTTGTCGGTGGTGGGTTTGGTGCCGTCGTATTTGAGCCAGACGGATTCGCCTTGGAGCAAATTCTTGGTGAACTGGCTGGCTTCGCGACCGTAGAACTCGACCTTCTTTCGCGGATGCACGGTCTCGGGCGTATCGACTCCGATCAACCGCACCCGCACTTCTTGGCCGTCTTTCGAAATGATGATGGTGTCTCCGTCAACGACGCGAACAACTCGATGACTCTTGTCCTTGCTGAAATCGTGTTTCGGATACGCAGGCGGCGGGGTGGTCCGCATCCGAACCTGCCAACCGTGAACGAATAAGCCACCAAGACAGAACAGCAGCACCGCCACCAAAGCCAAGCGTTTCATCAGGGAATCTCCAGATTACTCATGCCGTATCCGCGTTCGCATTGATTTGATTGACGACTTTGACGACATCTTGGGCTTTGTCTTCCCAGATGCCAATCACCCCTTGATCGTGCATGTCGGTGAATGGTTGCTCGAAAAGTGTCTTGGGTTCCATCAGCCCATTTTGCACGACGTGGTCGATGATCAAATTGATGAACGTAATCTGTTTCCCGG
>CAYRFQ010000184.1:0-7417 GCA_964423615.1 uncultured Alcaligenaceae bacterium
AGAAGGTCCAAGAGAAGGCCCGACAGGAAGGTCGGCAAGAGGGCCGACAGGAAGGGCGGCAAGAAGGCCGACAGGAAGGGCGGCAAGAAGGCCGACAGGAAGGGCGGCAAGAAGGCCGACAGGAAGGGCGGCAAGAAGGTCGGCAAGAGGGCGTGGCAAGCGGTCTGGCGCTTGCGGTCCAAATCAAATTTGGAGCTGAGAGCTTGGAATTCGCGAAGGAAGTCGAACAACTCAGAGATTTGGATATGCTTCAGAAACTACGGCAGGCCCTCGTGGCAACGGACAGTTTGGACGAACTGCGAAAGATCGTCTCGACAAAAAAGCAATCCGATGAGTGACTAGCTTGAGGAACATGGCAGATCTACGCGAACAGCTTCGGAGAGGCGCACGCCTTCTCATGGACGGAGCAATGGGCACACAACTCCAGCTTGCGGGGATGCCTGTGGGTGGCTGTTACGAACTCTGGAACTTGTCTCGGCCAGAGGTGGTGACAAACATCCATCGCAGCTATTGGGAGGTGGGGGCTCGTTGTCTCAACACGAACACTTTTCAGGCGAATCCTCAAGCTTTGGCTCGACACGGGATGTCTGAACGACTTGAGGAAATCTGTGAAGCTGGATTGCGGTTGGCTCAAAGTGTTGTCGGGGAGGATGGATTTGTCGTGGCTTCGATCGGGCCCATGGACATATCGGAGGAAACGGCTGCTCTTGATCGCACGCTGCAAGCGTTCGCGTCGGCAGATGCGTTGTTGCTTGAGACTTGGACTGAAGGTTTTGAAGTTGCAGCCCAACGGGCTTTGAGTCCGGTGTGTAATCCCAACGCGATTCCAGTTCTCATTTCCGTGACATACGCCAGTGGTTTGGACAGCGTGACCATGCCGCCCGCTAGCTTGACTCCGGGCCAAGTCGCTGAGAGGGTTAGCAATCTGGGAGTTGCGGGATTAGGAGTCAATTGTGGGAAAGATCTTGGAAAAGAACAGATTCTGGCGGTTCTGGCAGGGTACCGTGAAGTTGCCAACGTCCCACTTTTTGTGCGTCCCAATGCGGGCACTCCACGAAAGCAGAATGGTCGCTGGGTGTATCCCGTTTCTCCATCCGAGATGGCTGCGTGGGTTCCGGAGTTGATTCAAGCGGGTGTGACGATGATTGGTGGGTGCTGCGGTACGACGCCTGGACATATCGCTGCAATGCGAGATGTGCTGCACTGAAAACAGTTCGAGGGTTTGGCTTATTCCTTTCGTCGCTGTCTATCTCGGACGCAGTTCCGTTAGACTGCTCAAGCCTTCGTGTTTTCCGTCACGAGAGATCAGTACAGTCGGCATTCCGTCAGCCGTTGCTCCTTCGAAATCGTTGGCGAGGTCGTCTCCGATGAAAAGGATATTGGCCGAATCCAACCCGAGATGTCTCCTGACGTACTGGAAGAAATGAGAACTCGGTTTTCGCCTGCCCATCTCGGCGCTGATGAACAAATGCTCAATTCCATTGAGTGCTGGGTGTCCAGCGACAACTTTTCGGAGTCTTGCGTCGAAGTTGGAGGCGATGGCGACGATATACCCTCCTTCGATTAGAGAAGAGAGTGTTGACGGAACGTCGTCGAACAAGGCCCAAGCGTTCGGCTCGGCAAAATGTTGCCAAAGTTGCTGAAAACAATCTTCGCTTGGACTCAGATCGTCGAAGACATCGGCCACGATCTGGCGCCAACGTTGCACCTCTCTCTCAGGGCTTGTCGTCCAGTCGTTGCTTTTGTCTGCGTCTTCTTGCACCTGAAATGCTTCAGAAAATCGAGCCTTTATTTCAGACAATGTACAGCGGCTGCCGAAAGCCCTTCCTGCCTCGGCATAGACCTTAACTGCGTTCGGGGATGGGTAGATCAACGTCCCGACGGCATCAAAACAAATAGCCCGGACGGTGGAAGGGATGGAGAAAGTGGCCATGAGGCGAGGATTTGTCGGCTCTTGCAGCATGATGTGAGCAAGAGCCGACGGTTCTGTATTTTACTCCTTCGGAGTGACAGCGGCTTCCGCGGGCTTTTTCGTCGCGAGATGTCGCCCCTCGCCAAAGATCAACAGAAGCGGGCTGGCAACGTAGATCGAACTAAATGTCCCGATGAACACTCCAGCGACCATGATGAATGCGAAGAGGTGAATGCCAGGACCCCCGAACCAGTAGAGGACGGAGACGACGACGAAAGTCGTCCCAGACGTCAGTAATGTTCGGCTCAAAGTCTGGTTCACACTGTCGTTGATCATCTTCGGCGTCAGGTCTGGATTTTTACCGCGGACCTCGCGTATGCGGTCGAACACCACGATCGTGTCGGCGACCGAATACCCGACGAGCGTGAGTAAAGCCGCCACCCCCGTCAGGTTAATCTTGAAGTCGTCGATGAGTAACGCACGACCGATGAAGGTGTCCTGGACGTAGGCCGAGATGCCGATTAATCCTAATGTGAAACAGAGGTCGTGGATCAGACATAACACGGCAGCGGCCCCAAACGTCCAGTTCCCGAATCGGAACCAGAGGTAGAGCACCACGGCGACCCAGCTCACGAAGATGGCACCCAGAGCACGGAAGCGAGTGTCTTTGGCGAGCGTCGGGTCACTGTTGAACAGTGACTCTGGTTGAGGTCGCCTCTCAAAAATTTGTTTGGCTCGCTTTAACGCGGACTCGACTTTCGGAATGGCTTCGTCTTTGAGCTTGGGATCGAAACGGATCAGGAACGTAGTGGCTCGTCCGTCGGAGTTGATGTCCTGGCCAAGCATTTCGAATCGGAATCGGAGTCGCTCGGTGCGACCGATCCCGAACTCTCTTCGAAGTTCTGCTTTCAGGATTTTCGCAAACTGGTCGGGAATGAGCGGCGCGCTGAACTGGACTTCGATCCGCTTGCCGTCCGCTCGAAACGTGGACCAGTTGAGTGACTTGTGGTCATACTCCACGTTGAACTGGGTCAAAATCGATTTCCAGGTACCATCCTCTTGTTCGATCCGGAGTAAGCGATAAAGCGTCCGTTCGACCAGTTCGACTTCCATCTCGGACGTTCGTATGTCGAACAGCCTCGTGGCGTCGGAATACCGTTCTTTGATGGCCGAATCGATTTTCATCGAAGATGGGAACAGTGGCATCAAGGACCAATCCCATTCTCGAAGTTGGCGTTGAGATTCGGGAATGTCTTTCCACGCCCATTCACCGTCTTCGCCTTTGACCTTCTTTCGCAAGGGCATCCCGGCAGCAGCGGCAACGTTGTTTTCACGTTCGGCCTGTGTTTCGCCCAATTGGTTGGAGTTGACAAAAGTGGTGATGGGAATGTCTTGGGGATTCGGTTCGGAACCGTCAAGGTTGTTGTAGTAAATCTTGTATTGGTACTGGGAGGTGTCTTCTCCGCCTCCTTCCTGGGTCAACTCTTCGACCTTGAGGACTTGGAGGTGCTTCTTTTGTTCGTCTTTCGAAAGGAGGTTTCGGAGTTGAGTCATGGTTTTGGCGTTGCCCGTGGCGATCTGGGCCGTCCACGCTGTTCCACCCGTGAAGTCGATATCGAGGTCCCTTGGCATCCGCATGAGGAACAATCCCAACCCCACAAGCGTGACCGTGACGACGATGGCGAACACGGTCTTGCGGATGCCCATGAAGTTGATGTTCGGTTTGGACAGCAATCGGAACATCCGAAGGTTTCCGAGCCAGCCTCGGGCCATCCAGAAGTCGAACATCGTTCGTGTCATGTAAAGGGACGTAAAGAGCGAGATGATCAAACCGACCGTCAAGCTGATCGCGAACCCTTTGAGTTGATCGTTCCCCAGGGCATATAGCACGATGCCGATGAAGATACTACAAAGGTGGGTGTCGATGATTGTCGGGAATGCCCTCTCGTAACCGTTACGCAAGGCCACCGCTAGACTTGCTCCTCGCTCGCGTTCTTCGCGTAAGCGTTCGTATATGAGCACGTTGGCGTCGACGGCCATTCCGAGCATGAGCACCAGTCCGGCCAGTCCTGGGAGCGTGAAGGTCGCTTTCACCGCGATCATGAACCCGATCGTCAGGATAAGGTTGGCGAACAGCGCGATACACGCCACCAACCCGGAGAACTGGTAGTAAACCAGCATGAACGCGAGGACTCCGACGAAGGCCCAGAAGACGGCTGTTACTCCAGCGCGGATGGTGTCTTCGCCAAGCAGGGAGCCGGTCGTCGAACGGCTCACGGGTTCTTTCTTGAGTGTGGCGGGCAACGCCCCCGAACGAAGGATGTTGACGAGAGAGTCGACTTCGCGGCGGGTAAAGTCGCCAGTGATTTGACCTCGGCTGGTGATCTTGGAGTTGATCGTTGGGGCCGACATCAACATCTCGTCGAGGATAATCGCAAGGTGCCGTTTGGTTTGGCTCGATTTTCCAGCACCGGTGGGTACGTTCTTTCCTGTCAAGTTGCCGAATTCGGTCGCCCCGGCGTTGTTGAATGCGAAGTCGACCGTCGGCGAACCGGTATCCATGCTGGCTTTGGCAAGTCGCAAGAATTTACCGGTGATGCGGGGTCGTTGTTTGGGTGTGCCTTCGTCGTCCAAAATCGGTTGGCCTTCGGAGTTCAAAAAGAATTCCGGGTTGCGGCTCAGGACGAAGTATTCGTATTTCTTTTTGCGTCGTTCTTCGCTGGCGGTCTTGGGCACTTCGCGCCAGTAGAACAACGCTCCGCCCCACTGGAAGACATTGTCTTCTTCTTTTCCGGGCCTACGAATTTGCATGGCCGGGTTGGCCTTGTTTTCGTGGACTTGCGTCCAAATTTCTCGCTTCCACCAATCTTTGGAATTCAGGGCGTTGTTGTTTAATCCGAGTTCGTGCCGGGCCTGACGACCGATCTCGACCCATGCGTAATCGACGAGGCTTCCCTCGTTTCGCGAGAGTGTAATTTCGTAGCGTCTTGGCTCGTTGTTTTCGTTGGTGGGGACGGGCGGAGGTAGGCCGAGGTCGTTGGCCCGTTTGAGTTCTTCGATTCGCTCCGGGTCTTCGCTGTTCAAGTAGTCTCGGGCGGCATCAATCGCGTCCTTGTCGTCTTTCTGGTTGGCGAGGATTCGGAACTCGAGCTTTCCGACCCGCGAAACGAGTTCCTCGATACGAGCGACTTCGGCGATGCTGGAATCTTCGACGATGTCTAACTCTTTGATCAGGTCCTCGACGTGGCGTTCGACTTCGATAGACGGGGGACCATACCACTTGGAGATTTCGGCGATGATCTTCTCTCGATCGAGCAAGTCTTCTTCGCCGAGTCCGGCGGAGTCCCCGAAGAGCGGTTCGGTGGCGACAATGAGGGCTTGCCCGATGACGTTGCCCTTGGTGGCCACTCGTCCGACCAATTCGTCGAAACTGTCGATGGGGATTCGTTTGAGGATTTCTTGGAAACGTTCGAGCCTTGTCTCTAGGTTTTTCGGATTTTCCTTCTTGAAGGCATCCCGGACGTAATCCCACTCGGTCAGTTTGGCAATCAGTTCGTCCCAGGCTGCTTTTTTCAAGAGGACCTTGATGGACTGGGGTGTTTCGTCGACGAGGAGTTGTTGGAGTTTTGCGGAGAGTGCGTCGAGGTCTCCTTCCTTGACGAGTTTGAGAGACTGGTTGCCGTTCATGGCCCAGAGGGGCTTGTAGCCTAATTCCGTGAGAGTCTTGTTGGAATCCTCGGCCTTCGTGTCTTTCTTTTCCTCGTTCTTCTCTGTCTTCTCGACCTTCTCGTCATTGGTGGGCTTCTTTGGCTCGCTGGTTTTCGTTTTGTCCGACTTCTTGACGATCCGCCACACCGGTTGTCCGCCAGCGTTGGACTCCGACCCGCCAAGAAATTTCACCTGGAGCTGTTCGTCTGAATCGGGATCGGGAATTGGTGAGTATTTGTTGAAAGAGCTTTGGCCGATCCCGATCAAACCCAAGGGTCCGGTCGTGGAAGAAACAGGGCGAACGCCCATCCCTACTTGGCTGGCAATCGCGATGGGAGTCGGTATGGCGTAGTTGACCTTGAGAATTTGCCGCCCCTCGGAGACGGTTTCCAACAATCGCGACCACCCTTTGTCGTTCTTGGCGGGGTTGAAGAGGGTGTTGGACCAAGTCTCCTGGGCTTTGCTCTTTTGAATCTGCTCGACGAGCTTTCCCACGGCTCCACGTCGTTCGTTGAGGTCAGGGATGGCGTACTCTTCTTTGAGCTCATCGAGCAGATTTTTCCAAGCTTCGGAGGCCTTTTGGACTTTCTGCCGACCGCCTGTTGGAATGATGATCTCGACGCGTCCGGCGGTCGAAGCTGGCCGGATGATGATGTTGTAGGTCGCCGTTGGGTCGATCCGTTGGCGAAGAGCTTCTGCGAGTTCGTTCGCTTTGAGGCGGGTGTAGTTGGCTTCGTCCTCTTCGGCTTTGCTCTTGCCATCGGTGGACTTACGGATGTCCATCTCGTAAACGAGGATGGTCCCGCCTGCCAAGTCGACGCCCAGTTTGGGCACCTGAAACATCCAGTTTGTGTAAAGCGAGTCCAAACAAACCCCGACCGCGGCGAGGACGGGGACCACGCAGATGAATATTCGCCAAGTAAATGATTTCATGGTCGTTCCTACGTCAATTCACGACGACAACCCACTCGCGTCCGTCTGAAAGCCAGCGAAGGAGAATGGCCATTGTTCTATCGTGCTTTCCTTCTTCCTGAGATCGTCTTTGGTTCCACATCGGGTCGGTAGCTTTCCGGCCCGCGAATAAGCCCTTGTATGGTTTCCCAGTAGGTGAGGTTCGCTCGCCAATCTTGGGGTACTGGTGTCGAACTCACGAACAATTTCGAAGGGATGGAGCCATTGCGGTTTTCGCAGGGGCTAGACCTTCTTGATTGCTGTTTCTTTCTCGTTTTCCTGGGTTGCCGCTTCTTTTTTTGGTTCTTCTTTGGACTTTTCTTCTTCTTTCTCGTTCAAGACGTTGGCGATGGTCGTTTTGAGGACTCGGACTTTGCCTTCTTCGAGTTTCAACACGACCTCGTTACTGTCGTCTTTCACGGAGGAGATGATCCCAATGATTCCGCTTTGGAGGACGACCTTGTCGTTCTTTTTGAGGGATTTCATCCTCTCTTCCTGCTCTTTTTTCTGTCGGCGTTGTTGGGGCAAAATGAGGAAGAACCATGCCAGGATGAAAATCCCGATCATGGGGATCAGCGGACTCGAGAAGATACCGCCGCCACCAGTTTTTGTCTGAGCATCCTCTTGGGCCCAAAGGATCAACGCAAACAGGAGAGAAATATCCATCAGAGACGCTCACTCGTAGTTGTTTGGAAAGTCTGGCAAACAGATTCAAGCGCACTGTAGGGAGGTTGATACTGTGCGCGTGTAATTCAATCTATCTAATTATCAAAGTTTAACAAACCGTCACAAGAAGAGATATCCTAAAGATCCGGCTCCCATCTCGCAAGATGGACTCGGCAGAAC
>CAYRFQ010000185.1:0-7387 GCA_964423615.1 uncultured Alcaligenaceae bacterium
ATCTCGCTATTACCTCGGTAAGATTAAGTCTCACGTATTGACGTCAGGTCACATAGCATAGCTTGCCATAGTTCACCCAAGACCACCAAAATCTATGACAGAACCGATGATACGGTCACACTCGATGAGATCAACAGGATTGATTTATCCAAAGGAAACAATGGCTTTTCAGATGCGAGAGGTTAAAGTCCGTGCTTTTCGAGAAATCCTAATGATTTTTTCTGCTCTAAAAACCTTCTGAAACCCAAGATAAACAAGCAGTGAATTACAAGCCAAGCAAACATCTCGCACTGTCGGAGAAACCTTCATGAGCAAGACGCCCAAAAAGGTTAACAAGCAAAACCCTGCCGATCCTTCTGGGGGGCAATCACCAGCAGAGCCCGATTGTGAAGTGGTTCTCGACTTAATCGACTCTGCCCGGGATCAGGCCGTTGCGGCTGTCAACACCATGCTGATCGATCTTTACTGGAGGATCGGAGAGTTCATCCAACAAAAGATCACAGAGGAGGGTTGGGGGCACGGCACGGTCAAAACACTTGCCCAGTACATTCGTCACAAACAGCCCAATGTTCGCGGCTATTCCGCCAGCAACCTCTGGCGGATGATGCAGTTTTTCGAGACCTACCGGAACCAGCCAAAACTCGTACCACTGGTGCGAGAATTACCCTGGACCCACAACCTGCTCATTATGAGCAGGTGCAAGCGGGATGAGGAACGCGAGTTTTACTTGCGACTTGCAGCCCGCGAAAAATGGGGCAAGCGGGAACTTGAACGGCAACTCAACGGTGCACTCTTTGAGAGGGTTGCACTGGCGCCACCAAAACTCGCACCAGCGGTGCGAGAAATTCATCCCGAAGCAACGACGATTTTCAAGGATAGTTACCTTGTGGAATTTCTGGAACTACCGTCGGGGCATTCGGAAGCGGAACTCGAACAAGCTTTGGTAGAAAAGCTCAAAGAGTTTCTCATCGAACTGGGACGGGATTTCTGCTTTATCGGCAGTCAGTACACGATCCAGGTTGGCGGACGCGATTTCGCCATTGATCTTCTGTTCTTCAATCGGGCGCTCAATTGTTTGGTCGCCTTTGAACTGAAAATTGAGGAGTTCCAACCTGAGCATCTAGGCAAGTTGGAGTTCTACCTGGAGGCCCTCGATCGCGATGTCAAAAAACCACACGAGCAGCCATCGATCGGAGTTCTCTTGTGTGCAACGAAGGATCACGAAGTTGTCGAATATGCGTTGAGCCGGGCCATATCGCCAGCCTTGGTGGCCGAATACCAAACCCGCTTGCCGGACAAAAAACTATTGCAAGCTAAGCTCCACGAGTTTTACCAACAGGCTGAATCGCAAACGGAAGTCACTGCTCCAGGTGAAACGATGAAGCCTCAGGCGGAAGAACTGCCTGCTCCCAAAAAGCCGAGGAAGGGCCGCAAGAAAGGATAACCCCGTACCGCAAGAAACTCGCAGGATCGAGCAATGTTGTTGAGCAACAAAAAACGCCGGGGCACACGACAGTCTTTAGTGTTGCCTAACTAACTTTATGATTCGCTATTCTCTATCACATCTTTCGACTTCGCGCAACCATTTCATGACCATCTTTGAAAACCTTGAATGAACAACTCCGGAACCTATACGTCATAACTATCAGCTTCATGGTGAAGCAGTTTCAAGCAGTGTTCGCACAGTCGAAATGGAGTGACGGGCACTTGCGGTTTTTGTGTCCGCACTGTGGCGAAATGCGGGCCACGGTCAACCCCCGCACGAACCTGGTGCATTGTTTTTGTTGCCAGAAGAATCTCAACAACATCGCCCTGCTGATGACCGAAGGTTACACATTCGTCTCAGCCGTGACGTTGTTGGAATCGTGGCTCGAGCGTTATGAAAGCCGCCCGTCGGCAGGCAAGTAAGCTTGTAAATTTGGCTCGTCGTAGCTGGGCTTTGGCCCTGGGATGAGCAGACCGAACCCATCGACTCGTATCGCGTACTGTGCGGGTCGTTGGGTGTCTTCGTGACTTGGTTCTCCAATTTTCTCAACAATTTGGGAAACCGGGCTCAAACAGGCCAAAATCGATACTCATTGAATTTGGGAAAAAATGCGACCACAATTTGGTTCGGCACATTTACGCCTGATTCTAAAAATTAAATCCTAAACAATGAAATTTTTTTTCGTATTCAAAACTCCCTAACGTAAGGTTCTATGTCTCACTTTCCCTTATGTGTGGTCATAATTAGAGCCCATGCGGACGCCCAACAACGGTGATTTGTGCTTTACTCTTCGGGAAAGCAATTGTGTTTCCATTTTCGAACTCAAGTTTCACGGTTAACGTATATTCTCCACGAGGACTTTCGTTCTGTTTCGTCTGCGGAGTTTTTGCGGACAGAATTGGTTTGCCCCAAAGTTCCCACTTTCTCGCTTCGAGAAAATATTGCTTCCCGAACTGCTTCAGCTGGAGCGGGATTTTACCCTCTCTGGGTAACGCACTATTACCAGCTTTCGGGAGATATTTGACATGCAGAAAAACTTTCTTCGTTTGTAAAGCGGCGTTTTCTTTGAGTGGTTTAACCAAAACACCGATTTCCATAGAACGTTCATTGGGAATGCCTGTTCCAAGAGGCCAGCAGAGCACTTGAAAGTCCTTTGTCGAATTTTGAAAGAGATAACTCACATTGTACTCCCTCCCGTCAGGTGTTCTTACCTGAGCATAGTGTTTCTCGTTATCTCTCCGAACAGTAATTGGACATTTATTCGGGAAAGCAATTGTGTTTCCATTTTCGAACTCAAGTTTCACGGTTAACGTATATTCTCCACGAGGACTTTCGTTCTGTTTCGTCTGCGGAGTTTTTGCGGACAGAATTGGTTTGCCCCAAAGTTCCCACTTTCTCGCTTCGAGAAAATATTGCTTCCCGAACTGCTTCAGCTGGAGCGGGATTTTACCCTCTCTGGGTAACGCACTATTACCAGCTTTCGGGAGATATTTGACATGCAGGAAAACTTTCTTCGTTTGCAAAGCGGCGTTTTCTTTGAGTGGTTTAACCAAAACACCGATTTCCATAGACCATCGTGATGGTAATATACATTGTACGGGCCAACAGAGCACTTTGAACCGATCTGTTGAACTATTAAAGAGATACTTGGGGCGATGAACTGTCCCATCTGGCATTTCCACAGCAAAGGATTTAAGCGGGATGGTTGGACTTGAATCTGGTTCGGTACATCCGCAAAGGATCAGAACGAATACAAAGGGTAACAACCTTTCCATTGCTTATTCTTTCTAAAACGTGTAGTTGAAATTTCACCAAGACAAAATTGACATATAAAACAAAACTGTCAGTCAGTAGTATAACAAAACCCCTTGCCATTCAAAGATTTATGTATCTACACACTGATCCTCTTTTTGCACATGTCAACAATGTGTATAAATCGCACACTTGAAAACTACAATTCCCAGAGTCTGGAACTCCTCCCCCGAAATCATCGTGGGAAGAGTTTGTTTTCATCGGAACAAGGTTTCAAGTTGAGAGACGGATTAGCTCGGTTCGGGAAAGCGATTTTCCCTGATAATAAATATTTCAGGACAATAAAAAGCATGCACTTCTACAGGTAATACTCGTACAAGAACTCTCCGTATGTGTCTGCATTGTGAAAAGTGCCAAAAAATTTACCATGCTTAATACGTCGTTCGTCAAGATAAGTTGTAGTCCCTGAGGGCAGATAATGGTGACCAGATGCTCTATAAGAAGGAACAGTAACAGTTATACCAAGCGAGGCAATTCTCTCTGGTTTTCCAGCAACAGTACCGCCTACATATCTAACATAACCGTAATCTCTCGATGAAGCATAGTAATGGGTGAGTTCATGGGCAAGCAACGCTTGACGAGATTTAATGGGATGACCCCAGTATTTTTTATATAAATAGAGTGAGTAATATACGGAGTAAGCCGTCCATGGAGACCAAGTGTGATTTCCACTAGAGTCCGTGGCTAACTTGGAGTTATGAAAGTATGTGTACGAGCTATATGGTCGCTTATAACGACTAACAATCCGATCCACAATCAACTTTACTCTCCCAAGTTCGAAGTAAGACAGCCTGTCTCCAACACCAAACCACTTCGCAAGCCCTCCATCGAGTTTCATCATTGGTGCTGGGTATTTGAGATACTTGATCTTTGACCAATTCCTCCAATCAAGACTTTTCCAGTCGTTTCGGCAAGCCGCTTTGCTGAAGCCCAAACGCTTTAATTCCATTTGAATATTAACTTCTCGCCACCCCATCAGAGCCGTCAAGTCGGCTTGAAAAGTTGTCCAAGCCTTGTATGTTGCTTTCAAATCTTGAATCATATCCTTTTCTTGTTTCAAACTCCAAATGCCCGACACTCGAATTGGAAAACCTGACCCAGTGCTTATTCTGCGACTTGGAGCGGGTAGATGAAGCCCACTCGGATCCGTATTCATCACCGGCTGATTATTGACATACCGATACAAGTTTGAATCCCCAGCCTCAAACCCAAGCGGATCCCGACTGATCCACCTCCCAATTGCCGGATCATAATACCTCGCCTGGCTGTACTGGAGTTTAGCTTCGGCATCCCATTCTCGTCCGGTCCCCTTGTACCGATCTCCGAACGAAGCATTACTCTCACTGGTGATGTTTCCAAACCCATCATAGACAATGGTATTCTGAACCACACCCGAATTGTCGATCATGTGCCGCACAGAACCAACGTGGTCGGTCAAATACCAGGCCACCGTGTGGCGTGGTATCAGGGGAGGTCGGAGAAGTCCAAGCTGCTCCCAAGATCAGAGAGCAGTTGGAACAGGAATTTAGTCAGGTGTGGGATACCAGAGAGCTAGCCAGAGACTTCATCGTGATTGCCTACAGCATGCCGTTGGGGCAGGTGAAGAGGAAGACCGATGGCGTGGTTGGCAACCTGAACGTGCAAGAGCGACCATGTTCTCCAAAATTCTCAACAATTTGGGAAACCGGGCTCAAACAGGCCAAAATCCATACACCGTTAATTTGGCTACAAATGCGATCATAATTTGGTGCGCCACAATTTGGTGCGCCACCCAATGCGCAGAATGTTTTTCGATTCATCGTTTCACTTGTTGGTAAGTTACGATTGATCCTGAACTTCCTTCTTTGGTGCGAAACTCCGTTGGACGCCACCAATGAAAAGGAGCGCCATAACTACATTTCTGAAGCCGTCCGTCTTTGTCGAATCGATAAATCCGCCACCCTGTGGTCCCTTTGCTTTCGGGAATCAACTTGTTTTTCAAGATTGTCACATCCATCGTCTTGGGGGCTTTTGTGGAATCGATCTTGTATCGCGCTTCCACGGCCACTTTGCCACCCATGAGTATAAAGAGCTTGTCCTTTTTAAAGATCGCCCGAACGTCGTTGGTAGGCTTGAAACCTCTCCCGCCGACTTCTGCGTAGACCATTTTCCAGGTCCCCTGTAACCTTTGGTGATCCGACATTGGTTTCTTTTTCTCGCCGGAGTTTCCGAAAGGAAGAGCAGAGAGAACACAAAACAGAAAGAAGCACCCAAACATTATTGTCACCTCTCAAACAATCAAAGTGTTAGGGAATTGACATTACAGAATCATTCGTCGATCGACCTGGGCAAGATGGTTTCCAGAGATTACCTTGGCTCGAATTCTTTGCTGGTTCCTGGTTGTATAACGAACTGGAGGCATGGCAAGGACTCACAGTATCTTAACGCCTGTAAAAACCCGTCGGTTCCACGATCAACCGAGAAATCTAACACTTCCAGTCCGGATAACACCCAGATACTGCCACTCTCTATCCACGGCTCCATAGAGTCAAGTACATCCGGCGGAGCACTGAACTTTCGAGGCTTTGCTGCAAGTGCACAACATCTGTGTCTGATTTCCCTGGGGGACTCATAGCTCCATCCGAAGCACCACACAAGTCCGTATTTTCGGGAAAAGTTATAGGCCTCAAAATCCGTCGTTGCAATCAGAATACTTCATCCTTGGGCGATTTAAGGTGAGTCAGGGATTCGACCAATCTGACCAATCTTCTGTTGGAGGATTCGATCCCACCAAGTCCATTTATTCGGTGCGGCCCACCCAATGCGCAGAATGTTTTTCGATTCATCGTTTCACTTGTTGGTAAGTTTCGATTGATGCTAAACTTCCTTCTTTGGTGCGAAACTCCGTTGGACGCCACCAATGAAAAGGAGCGCCATAACTACATTTCTGAAGCCGTCCGTCTTTGTCGAATCGATAAATCCGCCACCCTGTGGTCCCTTTGCTTTCGGGAATCAACTTGTTTTTCAAGATTGTCACATCCATCGTCTTGGGGGCTTTTGTGGAATCGATCTTGTATCGCGCTTCCACGGCCACTTTGCCACCCATGAGTATAAAGAGCTTGTCCTTTTTAAAGATCGCCCGAACGTCGTTGGTAGGCTTGAAACCTCTCCCGCCGACTTCTGCGTAGACCATTTTCCAGGTCCCCTGTAACCTTTGGTGATCCGACATTGGTTTCTTTTTCTCGCCGGAGTTTCCGAAAGGAAGAGCAGAGAGAACACAAAACAGAAAGAAGCACCCAAACATTATTGTCACCTCTCAAACAATCAAAGTGTTAGGGAATTGACATTACAGAATCATTCGTCGATCGACCTGGGCAAGATGGTTTCCAGAGATTACCTTGGCTCGAATTCTTTGCTGGTTCCTGGTTGTATAACGAACTAGAGGCATGGCAAGGACTCACGGTATCTTAACGCCTGTAAAAACCCGTCGGTTGATCGTGGAACCGAGAACTCTAACATTTCCAGTCCGGATAACACCCAGATACTGCCACTCTCTATCAATGCGCAGAATGTTTTTCGATTCATCGTTTCACTTGTTGGTAAGTTTCGATTGATGCTAAACTTCCTTCTTTGGTGCGAAACTCCGTTGGACGCCACCAATGAAAAGGAGCGCCATAACTACATTTCTGAAGCCGTCCGTCTTTGTCGAATCGATAAATCCGCCACCCTGTGGTCCCTTTGCTTTCGGGAATCAACTTGTTTTTCAAGATTGTCACATCCATCGTCTTGGGGGCTTTTGTGGAATCGATCTTGTATCGCGCTTCCACGGCCACTTTGCCACCCATGAGTATAAAGAGCTTGTCCTTTTTAAAGATCGCCCGAACGTCGTTGGTAGGCTTGAAACCTCTCCCGCCGACTTCTGCGTAGACCATTTTCCAGGTCCCCTGTAACCTTTGGTGATCCGACATTGGTTTCTTTTTCTCGCCGGAGTTTCCGAAAGGAAGAGCAGAGAGAACACAAAACAGAAAGAAGCACCCAAACATTATTGTCACCTCTCTGAACGTTCGCAAAAATTTGTGATCGTTTGATCACTACCAGTTTTGAATTTTT
>CAYRFQ010000186.1:0-7177 GCA_964423615.1 uncultured Alcaligenaceae bacterium
CAAAATAGGCCTTTTCGCAATTTTGTACGTGAGAATTAATCTTGCCGGGGTAATAACGACTCTCAGGCGCCAGAGTCATCTGGAGAAATTGGCACAACTGCCTCGAACTTGGACGAGCCTAAAAACCTGGGTTATAGAACTCATCGAATTCCTAAGTCGGGCGGGATGATCCACCGAGACCCTGGTTTTGTCCGGTTCAACGATCCAAAAATCATAACCGGTAGAGATCTGCTTTCGGACCTCTGGGCGAAGAAAATATATGCGATTTGTGCGAAACTTAAACCGAGAAGTTGAGAGACATTACATCGCGTCGGGCTCGTGTTGAGAAGATATACAAGTTGACACGACCCCGAGCTGTTGTCATTACCCGAGATGACGCGAAACACATCTGTCTCACGCCCTCCAGGACGAGTATTACTGGCAGGAATGGCTGCACCTCTCCGAAAAGACTTACAACCTGTCTAACCCTCTTCAGAAAAAGGATTACTTCCTTGACCAAGAGGGGGTCGCATCGACTTCCGCCTCTTAACTATGTTATACAGATTAACATACGACTGACGTATTTTCTCGTTTACTCATGAACCTTGTTCCAACCTCCATCATTTACCGGGGTTGGCATGAAGGTTCTGCTACGGAATTGATTTCGTAAACGAGAACAGAAGAATCGAGACAGTCGTTTCCATCTGTGCAATCACTTCTTATGTGATTCCACAAAAAGACACCCGATGTTTCTCGGTCAACACGGGTGGGGTGAAGAGTCGATCTCTGTTGCGGAAGTTCTCAAAACGAACTTGTTCAACGACACCACAGGGGTGGAGTTCAGGGATCGCACGAGGCGTACTGCTTGGAGGAATGATGATGCGTTTGACGATGTTCCTGGTAGGTTGTTGGTTTTTGGCGAGTGCCACTTGTGTAGGGGGGCAAAATAAGTCGAATCCTACAGAGGCGCCGAAGGTCAAGGTGGTTTCGGGCTCAGAAAATGTGTGCCGCAAGAAGAAGGAAGGACCTTGCAAAGACGCCAAGGATCCACGCCATCAACAAACCAACAAAACAGGTTTGTCAGCAGTGTCCCCAGAGGCGTTGAGGGCTGAGGTGGTTTCGAAAGTAGACAGCGATTGCCAAGGAAAGAAAAAGAAAGATCCTTGTAAGGATGCCAAAGATCCGTGCTACCAAAAACCCAACAAAAAATGTTTGACTGTGTCGTCCAAGGAGTGCGATGCCACTCTCAAAGAGTGGAAAGTCCCAGAAGTCAAACCTTGTTTTGATCTGGACCAAAAGTACGAGTGTGTTCCCTACTGCGAGAAGCCGAAGTTCGGGACAGTAAAGTTGGAATTACCAGTTCTCAAGACAGTCATCAAAGAATCTGTCAAATTTGAAAAAAAGAAATTTAAGGCTGGATGTTGCTGTTACACTGTATGTATCCCCGTCAAACGGTGCTTCAAAATTACGACCAAATGCGCAACCTATTCTCGCCGGGTTTGTGTCAAAATTTGTTGCCGCACCCAGCATGACCCGAAAAGGGAAAAGAAAATGGTGTACGATATTTATGTCACGCCATACACAGACCTTGTTCCGGGAATGCCTCCAGTTTGGGTTCCGGCTCACGGTGTGACGTGGGACTACATCCAAAATACGCTGAAGTTCAAGGAAGGCAAATGTAACGCAGAAAAGAAATAACCAAAACTTGTTCAAGCTGTTCCGGACTTGTTCCGAGAAACAACGACCTTCCCTGACTCATCTTCTCGTCAGAAAAAACACTTTTCTGTTTGCGTTTGAGTGGGGCCTCTGAACGAAGAATTGCGAGAGAAACAACCATATAAGATGGTTTCTCTCGCAATTTCTGTTTGTGAATCACTTTCCCTCGACGATCTCGACGTTCACCATTCATTAATGTCAGCATCTCCGAATCATCTTCTCAACTCCTGTACACCTTCTTCGAGATTCCGCTCATTTCATTCTGATCTCACTACTGGGTTGGATATCGAGAGGGCCCCTGGACATGCTGAACGGAGCCACTGCGGGAGAGATGGAACCTCGAAACTGTCCAAAGGGGGGAGTTCCCATTCCACCGAATGTGGCGACGGAGGTCCAGACGGAAACGAGTTTGTGCTGTGAAAACTCGGGTCGGTGCCTGTGCAATTTGGGTGAGTCACCGATTCCTGACCGATTCGTTTTGTGTTCCGTTCCTGATTCGGTGCCCCACGAAAGCGGTCCGGATTCCTTTCCAGTTCCGTAATAGGCAGGAGCGTTCTGTTCCTATTCAGGAGCATTTGTGGCACCTGCGGCGAGGTCTCTTGGGGGTGCTCAGGAGAATGACCAGAATACGGAAGATGGTGCTGACGTCGTTGTCTCCTGGGAATCATTGGATGAGATTGTGGGTAGTCAACGGTTTCGTAGGCGGGAAGTTGCATGTTGCTTCCTGCTCTATAATCGAACCTTCCCTGGTGAGGCGGAATTTCGACAAAGTTCGAGATGCTTCCTGTTGCGGTTTCCATGAGTTGTCCGTCGTTCAGATCGACTGCTCGGATTGGAGCAGAAGTCGAACCAGCCGGGATCGAATAATGAATCTGCTTTGACCTCGTGGCCTTTAACAAGAGAGCTTGAGGGCTTCCGCCAGTGACTCGGACTCCGTTCGCGGCTATATCTCCATGTGAGTTAATGGCCCGACCTTCGATGATGCGCCATTGCCCCAGGTTCGACACGAGTTGATTCAGATCCCTTGGGCCATCCGAAGTAAACAACACCGCACGTTTCCCACTTGGGCCGCGAGACCAGCCCACGGCAATCCTGTCATCGTTGATGTCCAACGCCGAACTTTCCCAATCGCCGGGTAATACACCCAATTCGTGAGTTTTCTCATTCAAAAAAATCACAGCTCGACGCTTTGCTTCGGAGTTGTCTGCTTCCCCAACCGAAGTGCCGTGTGTGTTAATGGCATTCGCCTGGCTGTAGGAACCACCCGGAAGACAAGGCAACATAACTTTCCAACCATTTGGGTCGCAAATATACGCTCGAGCTTTTCGAGAAGTTGTTTCCAGCTCGCCATATTTCGTAATATCCAGGAGGAGAACTTCCCCACAGACGACACCTGTGTTGTTCACGTCGATGAGCTTGACCCCACCCACGATTCGATTGCGACCCATCCGGAGGGGAGGTTTTGGAAGCCACAACGGCAGTGTTCGCGAATACCCACAAAGAAAACCATAAGTCTGCTTTTCGCCACCTTCGGGATCCAGTTGCCCAGCATAACCGACGACTAACCCGGCTTCATTGATTGACGTCACTTTCCCAAAGTTAGCCCCTTTGAGCAAAGGCAACGGAGTCAGCTGGTGTCCCCGAAATAGAAAGGACCGAAGACAATTCTGAGAAGAATACCAACCGAGAATATGTCCTTGATTATTAATATCAATGGCAACGGAGCTATCTGAGATCTGTTTGACCTGCCGCAAGATGTCGAAGTCACCTCGGCTATATAAAAAGGCATGCGTGAACGGTCCAACTCTGGCTTCGCCGACGACCTCCGCGAAATCGTTGATTCCATAGGCTTTGGAGCCATGATTCGCCGTTCCCGTCTGGTCGATCGGCACAAGGGTGTAGGACGGCTGAAGAGTAAGTTGAACGCCACCATGATGATCCGTGAGTCTCTGAACATCAACACTTCCAGGAAGGCTATAGACCTGGGACTCCGGAGATTTCCAGTCCGTGACGCCACTTTGTTGGGAGGTCGTTGTTTGCGTGTGCGGTCGAACAAACTGCTGGGAAAGCCTCCGTGAATTACCGGGGGGATTGTTTTTCACCAAATCAGATTGATGGATGAAGTTGTCTGTTCGAGGTGCGGGAATTTCTTGGGCACTCCCTCCCCCTGGCGTTCGAAGGTAGTGACATCCGGCCTGAAGTAAGAGCAACATGGTCACGAAGAAGACGCCCATGAGGGGAGTTCGCCAGCTGCAAGAGAGTTGTAGTCGGTGATGTGCCATGATCCGTCCCCTTGGATGGAAGATACATTCCTTGTATAGCGACCAAGCGCTCAACAGTCGGTCAAGAAATTCAGGTTGCAACTATTTTATCGCCTTTGTGGTTATCGATATTCAAATCTATTTGACATTGTTTTGCCTTCTTCTGAGTATCAGCAAAGAATCTTCGTTCTGCCTCGGGAAGATGGGCTATTGATAACCCATCACGTTTCAAACCAGCGACAATGGAAAATTGAAGAACTTTCGAGCGTTTCGGGTAAAGTCCGCAGAAACGACGGGACGAGATACTAAATATTACTGCGCTTATTGTGATATTCAGATAGAGGATCGAGGTAACATAAAGACCTCATCTTCACGATATTCGTCCCAGAAGCCTTGCTTCGATTCTTCAGGAGGCCCCATGCGTCGACCGTTGACATATCTGTTCAGCAGCTGGCTGATTCTAACAGCGGGTGGCGTGCTATGTGCGCAATCCAATCCCTCTGCAACTCGATGGAGCACACCAGGGAGCGGACCAAGCCGTGAACGCTTCGCTCCTGGATATTCTCCTGCGAACAGTCCTCAGCGCGAAGTAGGGACTTGGGGCAATGGGACGTCGGAATATTCGAATCCGGATCATTTTCGCCGATCTCTCCCTCAGTCCAGTAAATTCGAGGGGCTGTCTTTGAATGCGTTTAGGACAATGCGGACAGATGGTGTTGCGAGTCCTGGCATGTCTGTTGGTCCTTCGGTTCGACCGCCGAACCAACAACTGACCACACCTTCCGAATATGAAGACAGAATTCCTCATCCTCCGTTCATTCCGGAACGCCCAGATTTATCTCGATCGAAAGACTTTCCAACTTACAAGCCGACCCGCACCAACCAAGCCGAACTTTTGGAACGACTCCACAGATGGGAACAACAGCTGGAGAAATTGCGAAGGGCACTCGAAACACAGTCCGCAGGAGACTCCAAAAAGTGGTCGTCACCGGTTCGGAGTTCTCCAAACGGCCTCCCACCAGGGACCAAACTCCCACCGATGCCCACCCCGGAGAAACTTCCGACTCCTCGCCCTCACCTGCCAGATAGCAAGAAATGCGGCCCTTGGGTGAAACCCAGCAAATGTCGGTCTCGAGACTATTGCCTCCCACTCAGCCAGGCACCAGCTTTTTCTCTTCCTGAGAAATATGTGACCCAGAAGTTCTATCGGTGCTGTTATGAGTTCGTGAGAACGATTCCTTTACCCGTCCAGCGCGTCGAGCGTATCGAACTATGGAAATTCGGCCCGACAGGATGTCCATCTCAAAGTTGTCAGCAACCCATAGGAAAAGTGGGGAGGCGTATTGCAGAACGTCGTGGCTGCACCGTCCAACCAAGAAAAGTTCGATTGCGCGCTTGTGTGCGCACAGTGTCAGGCAGAGTAGATCTCTATGTGCTGCATTATCCCGGGATGCCGACAGAGTGGGTCCTGGAACTCGACAAACCGAGAAGTTACATAGAACAGAAGTATCGGGTAGCTTTAGGGCCTCAGGATAGATATGAGTCGCAGAGAAATTGGGATAAGTCCCGTTGACTCAGAACTGAATCCGATCTGCACACCGTAGACAACTGGCATTTCGTGGATCACAGCGCTGACAATCTCATCAAAGGGCCGACAGGCAAAGGTGTTGTGCTTGTCAATCTTGTAAACCGCAGCCTGCTTCCAGTTAAGGGGCCATTTGGTCAGGGGCCACGCACTCACCATATCACCCAGGCCTCCCATCTTGCTACCGATCGCTCCGGTTTTTTTCCAAACTGTGCTCGTATAATTCAGCGGACACCGTCACATCACCCCTTTTTTGAGACCTTCCATGACTACTCCTGTGCCGACTCCCAATCCTTGCCTTGAGAAAAACTCGACCCTTGTCCCGAACCCATCGACTCCTTTGTCCGGAGTCGAACAGTTACTCCGGCGATTCGAAGATGTACCCGATTTCCGAGTTACCAATGATAATTCCCGTCATCTTCTACTCGATATTATTGCCAGTACCATCTGTGCCATTCTCGGCGGAGCCAACTCTTGGGACGGGGTTGTCCGATTCGTTCAGGCCCACGAAACTTGGTTCCGAACGTTTCTGAAGTTTCCTCATGGGATGGCTTCTCATGATACGTATCGACGTATCTTTTTGCTCCTTAGCACGACCACTTTGGAGACTCGCTTCCTTGAGTGGATGCGCGACATCAGTGGCACCTTGGAAGTCCAACAGATTGCTCTCGATGGCAAAACGCTCTGTGGTTCAGGCGTCCATTTTAGTGGTCTGAAACCTCTGCATTTGGTCAGTGCTTTTGCCACCGAAAATGGCGTGTGCTTGGGTCAAGTGGCGACTGAGAAAGACTCCAACGAGATTCCGGCCATTCCCCAACTTCTTTCACTGCTAACACTTAAAGGAACTCTGGTGACGATCGACGCGATGGGTTGTCAGAAGGCCATCGCCGAAGCGGTTGTCGATGGCGGAGGCGATTATGTCTTGGCTGTGAAAGGAAATCAGGAGCGTTTACACGAGGATGTCCAAACCGTTTTACCCATTCCGAGCGATAAGCTCGCGTCGCACCGAGAGACGGACACGTACGCCCGAACGGACGAACTCAATGGTGGTCGTTTAGAAACGCGACAGTGCCAAACAAGTACAAATGTCTTAGCTCTTCGAGACCAGAAGGAATGGAAAGGCATCCAAACGATAGCTCGGATAGACACTCGTCGAGAGTATCATGGCAAAATCGAAACAGAGACCCGTTACTATATCAGTAGTCGTAAGTTATCCGCATCGGAAGTGCTCCAGAGTGTCCGAAGTCATTGGCTCATCGAGAATCAGTATCATTGGGTCTTGGACGTCGTGTTCGGGGAAGATGATCATCAGTTACGTGCCGGAAACGGACCACAGAATTTTGCGACTTTGCGTCGTTTAGCGCAGGGTTTGATTAAGAACTATGATAACAAGTAACCTCGTAAAGTAGGAATCAAAGGGACAAGAGAGATGGCCGGATGGAACACCAACATATTGGAGGATATACTACGAACAGCTTCGTTGGACCGAGAAAATACGAGTGCGTAGCCCCTGCGGCTTCTGGCGAAGTGTCTTGGTCTCCGGATCGTTTTTGAAACCATGCTGCTGGGAATGGTTTCATTTGGGTGCAACCGCAGTTTTTGCCAGGATTTTTTCGGTGTCCGAGGGTGTCTGCGA
>CAYRFQ010000187.1:0-7167 GCA_964423615.1 uncultured Alcaligenaceae bacterium
AGATTGTAGGAGTTAAGGAGCACCAGAAAGCAAGACCTCGCGCTGTAGTACTAGACAACAATTGTAACTGTGAGAAAACTACATGGCTACACTCGTTCAAGCCATTCGCATGGCCTTACACTATGGCGAAGAACACCTCGGCGTCACTGACATATTTGGAGAAGACGTCGGACCTCCATTGGGCGGCGTCTTCACTGCCACTCAAGGACTCAAGACGTCGTGGAACTCTCCACTCGACGAACGCGGCATCGTGGGAACCGCGATGGGAATCGCCTATGCGGGAGGAAGACCCGTTTGCGAGATTCAATTCTGTGACTATGGATTCAACACGATTGATTTGCTCAAGGTCGCAGGCAATCAGCGATGGGCAGGTGCTGGCAATTATGACATGCCTATGGTGTTGATGACTCCGAGTGGTTCCGGAATTCGAGGAAGTCTCTATCACTCGCACTCGTTCGAGAGTTGGGCAACTCGGTTGACGGGATGGAAGATTGCCATGCCGAGTAACGCCTATGACGCATATGGTTTGATGCTCTCGGCCATCAAAGATCCAAACCCTGTGATGATGTTGCTCCCGAAAGCTCTCCTTCGGATGCGAAGCGAGGAACTGTTGCCCGGCGAGCCCGAAGACGCCGAAACGCTCAAAGGCATGATCGACGCTCCCGTCGGTGATCGTAGCCAATGGAAACCCAAGTGGCCCGATATCGAACCCTTTTTCATTCCTCTTGGGGAAGCGAAACTCTGCCGCGAAGGTGAATCGGCCACGGTGGTAAGTTATGGCCGAACTCAGCCGCTCTGCGAACAAGCCGCTGACCAACTCGCCGAAGAAAACAACCTCTCGTTCGACGTCATCGACCTGCGGACGATGTTCCCTTACGATTGGAATGCCATTTGCCGAAGCGTCGAAAAAACCGGTCGTGTACTCTTCGTCAACGAAGATACCGAAGTCACGAATTTTGGGGAGCATCTACTGCGTCGCGTCGTCGATGAGTACTTCTACGATTTGTTGGTCCGACCACGGGTTTTGCTCGGGAAACATATTCCGGGAATCGGGCTGAACCAAACGTATGAGCAAAATAGCGTTCCCCAGCTTCGACACATCAAGGCAGCGATGCATGCAGTGGCGACGGAACCGGCTTGAGCTCCTGTGGAACTGTAGAATTTGCAGGTTGGGCGCAACGGTAACGCGAGCGAACGCGCAGGCCCATCACAAAACAGGGAACAGAGATCAGAAAGACCAAAAGGGTGTGCGTTCGTCGCAGCCCATCCTTGCCACACCCTAACCAACATATCATCCCAGTCACGAAGGATAGAACTAATGCCCAGCCTTGAAGTCTCCAAAGTCGATCACGTATCGGTCATCGTTACGAATGTGGACCGAAGCCGACACTTTTACGGAGAGATTCTCGGACTCAAAGATCGTGAGATCCCTCGACCTCGCACGTTCGAGTTCATGGTCGTTTGGTATGACCTTGGCGATCACCACATCCACTTGCTATTGAAGGACGACCCAGACACGATTTCACCACGTCACTTTGCGTTGCGGGTGAAGGACGCCAAAGCCGCTCGCGAATACTTCCATGAGCACGGCATCGAAACCAAAGAAACCGTGGAGATTCCCAGCGCGGATAGGTTCTTCATCAATGACCCTGATGGCAACCGAATCGAAATCATTCAGTGGCTACGACCTTACGATCCCGAATCCGATGGAGCCAAGTAACCAGGTGCCGACATCGTGATCGACTTTGGCCAGTGACCTGAGCGCGATTCGCTTTTTTTGCGAGAAAACGGTTCGACTGGTTCGAAGAACATGGCGACAACTGAGCTGCTTGGATTCGTCTTCCGTGTCAAGAACCCAAGCACGAATGCTGGTCCCGTTTTCGGAACCCCTTGCGATCACTTCTTGTCTTTCAGCACCTGAGCAGCCCGGTAAAGCACGATGAAAGGCTGGTAGTTATGAAGGCCTCGAAACTGCTCGTCTTCGAGGAGTTCTTGCCAACCATAGCCATTGGCCAAAGCCGAACGCAATAACCGGAAGGCCTCGACTTGGTCGTCGAGCCGATTCTTAACCCCTCTCTGGGTTCGTGGGTGAAGTTCGGAAAGCAGAGAATAAATCCGGGCAACGCGGTATTGCGTTCGCGGCGAAGCACCATCTCGTTTCAACACATAACGGACATCGGCAAGAGTTTCTTCCCTTTTGCCTTCGAGGGCCAACAAGTGGCCACGCGTGATTCGATAATCGAGATGATTGGGGTAACGTTTGGCCGCGAGGTTCAGGACCTCAATAGCCTTCTGTGTTTCGCTGAGTTGTTGTTCGAGTATCTTCGCCTTGTAAAACAAAGCGACTTGATGATCAGGACGGAGAACCAGGACGGTGTCCAGATCGGAAAGCGCCTGTTCGGGTTCGCTCGTCATTCGAACGATCCCGCGAGTCAACCAATCCTTCCAATCCTTGGGTTGGGAATCCAGTATGAGTTGGCGGTCTCTGTCGGCGAGTCGTTTTTCGCGTTTTTGTAATTCGTTGGGAAAATAGCCCGAGTGCAGCGCTTCCTGACGAATTTGCCAGCGAAGCAAATGGAGGTCCAGACGTCCCGGAGCCAACCGGATCGCGCGGTTCATGTCTTCCACGGCTGCCTGATAGCGACGAACCCGACGGCGACCTCCTGCTCGGAGCACATACGCCGCACTCGGCTTGGGCTTCATTTCCAGGGCCCGAGTCAAATCGTCTTCTCCCAGCTGCCATTGGTCCGTGGAAACTCCCAAATACATCCTGCCCCGCCGAAGATAGCACCACGCGAAATTCGGCTTCAGCTTGATGCACTTGGTGTAACACCGAATCGCTTCGGGATGCTCCAAGACGAGTTCGTGACAAAGGCCCTTCAAAAGCCAGCTTTGGAAGTCGTCGGGGCGGTCCTGAGTCAACTGCTCCAGCAGCGTGATGGCCGGAGTCCATTTGTCTTCCAGGGCGAGCTCGTAAGCGAAAGCATACCCAATTTTTGGCCTGACTGGTTCCTTGGAAGTTTTGCGAGGACTTGCCGGAGTCAAACCCACCACGAAGACACCGTCTCGGTTCGGATTTCCAATGCCACCATCCCACCTTTCCAATAACTTACGCACCGCCGTAAGGGCCTCGCCTTTGCTGTGCGGCGTTAGTTTGGTTACCGAGTCCCCAAGACGACGTGTTCGCTCGACTTGCGATCGTAAGGCCGTCCAGGCAATACTCTGCGTATTGATCGGGACCCAGGAAGCGGGAAAGCAAGAGAGTGGGTCGAAAACCTGCATTTCCCTCGCTGTTTGGTCGACCGTCCATGCGTCGGCCCACGCGACCCCTCGGGCCAGCCTGCTGACTTGTTCCTTGAGTGTTTGACGGTCTTTCATAGCCAAATGTTTTGCGCTGGAGTTTTTCATCCAGTCCGAGTTCTCGAGCACTCGAAACAGCTTGAGAGCACGACGGGCTTCGATGAGTTCTTCGCCGGGATCTGGTAGGTCTCGTGAACTTTCATCCGTCAACAATTGCCGCATGAGCAGCTTGGCTTCGAGGTCCTCGGTTCGACTCGCATGCTCTTGGAACTGACGATACTTGTGGAGAGCCTTTTCTTTGGCCTCGGTGTCTTCTTGTTGTTTCTTGACTTTGTCGTACCGTTGTTCGGCATCCCGGGTCTGAGCTTTGTAATGCTCTAACAGTCCCCCGATGAGGATGATGAACACGATGGCCGCGAGAGCGACGCCGGACGAAATCAAAGTCAACGGCGAAACGAGACTCGGATGTCGGCGAACCCATTTTCCGATTCGTTCTGAGACAGAACGCTCACGAGCATACTTGAGCCACCGATTCGTTCGATGCCTTACCAGGTCTTCCTGCAATTGCTTGGCCGTTTGGTACCGCTTTTGAGGCTCGGGGTCCATGCACTTGCGCACAATCGATTCCAGAGCAGGCGAGACGGCAGGATTGTATTTTCGGATTCGAGGAGGTGCCGTTTTCCTTTCCGAAAGCATTTTGGCGAGGGATTCTCGAGAGGGAGTTCCTGGAGTCGCGAACGGATATTTCCCGGCCAAGAGTTCCCAAAGGACCACCCCGAGCGCAAAGATATCAGACCGTTCGTCGACCACACTCTCCACGTCCACGAACACCCTCAGATGCTCTGGAGACATGTACGGTAGCGTCCCGCCCAACCGAGTTAACGCTACTTCGCTAGGAAGTTTAGTGTCTTCGGAGAGATTGAAGTCCAGCAACATGGGCCGACCTTCGTCGGTCAAGAGAATGTTCCCTGGCTTCAAATCCCGGTGCACAATGCCGCGTTCGTGCGAGTGGGAGAGTCCTTCGGCGATCTGTTCGGCGAGCAGGAGCACGGCGTCGACGTAAGAACCACGGCAAAGTCGTTCGATATCGCCGAGATAACCGTCGGCGGACTTGGTGGGAGTAAAGTAGCGCCCGGTGCTGGTAAACACCGCATTATTTCGGCTCGCGATCACTTGAGCAAAGACTTCGCCCGTCTGTGGAAGGGGCCCAGCACGCCTGCTCCCTGGAGACGCTTGCCTTCCCGAGCGGGAACGTGACACGCCAACAGAAATCGTCTTCGTTCGGCCGACGTGAGCACACACATCAGCCAAAGTCGTAGCGCCGAAATAGGGCATGCAGACGGCCGACAGAGACTCGGATTTATGAGACGAATGGATCGGGACGATGTTCGTGTGTTGGAGTTGCGCCAGGACCTGATCTTCTCCGTGAAGGTCGAGCGAGAGCTTCAAGGCAACCAAACGATTGGCGAGACCTCTTTGATGGGCCAAAAATACTCGGCCGATCGCACCCCTTCCCAGTTCAGCCACCAACAAGAAATCAAGAAAGACTTCCCCTACCTTGGGCATCTTCGAGATGGCACCTGCGAGGTTCGATGCGAAGGTCAATTCGTCCGGCCGTTGGCTTTCGAGACCAATATTGTTCTTCGTTTGAGGTAACTCATGGGGATTGACTTCGGCTTGCCCCTTCTGACCTTCTTCGTCGGAGAAGTTTGAGGATTTGGCTTGAGGGTCGAACGAAGACCGTCCCTCAAACGCGTGGATGTCTTTCGTCACCAGAGAAGATCGGGTGGCTTTCGGTAAGAAGGTTGGTTCTTGGTCGAGGGAGCACGACGCCGAGCCATCTCTGGGGAACAGGAGTGGTCCCGGGGACGGTATTGTTTTCGGCTCTGTAACGGGACAGCTTTCGTCAGAACGTAGATTCCGCGAAGCGGGTCTGGGCCACGAATCCGTGTCGATGCCGAATCGGCTTTCGTATTCCAGCACAGAAGGGCTTTCGCCTACCTGATGGCGTAGGCGGTATTCTTCAAACGCAAGTTCGCCAATCAAGTGGTCATCGAGTTGATTGGTGGAAAAAAGATCGAGATATTCTTCGAGTTGTCGGGGGTAGCCACGCGTCCACCGAAACTCCAGGTCGACACGAATCAGCTCCCCGAGGATATTCAAGAACAGAGGATGAGTTTTTTGGGGAAGGTAGTCTTTGAGGTCGGGTACTTCTGTGGCCCAAGCAGTCTCGTAACGATCAACGTGGCTATTGATTTCGTTCCAACGAACAATCGAGGCTGGATCCGTTTTCATCGTCGGACTTTCCCTCCCTCTCTGAGTTGTTCCTACGGGTGGTTCGTCGCGTTGATTGACTGGAAGATGTCGGGTTCGGTGTGACAGCAGCCCAAAACGTTAGCAAAATTCCCTGTTCCCTGCTCTCTGTTCCCTATTCTCGGTCCTCACAGGCGTTTGGGGATGAAGGTCAGTACCGCCCAAAAAATCCCTCTCGACAAACCCTCAGCCTCCGGACTCCTCGTCGAGGTAAGTCGCCAGATGGGCTCGGGCTTGTTGAAGAAGTCGTTCCACCGTCCGTTTGGAACGTTTCGTTCGGTCCGCTATTTCTTGGACTTCGTAGCCTTGCATACGCAAGTCGACAACCTGTTTGTGGCCAGGCGACATCTCCTGCAAGGCCTCATCGACGACAAGTTCGAGGAAATCACACGCAGCACGATCTTCGGCGACTCGAGAATTAAATGTCTCGGCAACGAAGCTCGCTTGCACCGTTTGGCGAACGTCTCGTTTGGCGGCATTGTGGTGTCTGCCCTGGTCACGAATCTTGTTCAAGGCGACGACCAAGAACAGTTTCCAGAGTTCTTCCCCAGGCGGGACGTCGTAGAGCCCCTCGCGGACCCTCCGGAAAACGCTTCCGAAGACCGACTGGACCACATCTTCCCAATCCACCCGAGTCATTATTGCTCCGGTGAGTTTGGAACGGGTGAGGTCGCGTAAACGGTGAGCGTACCGGAGATAGAGTTCGGTAGCCGCGTCGTCACTCCCGCCTCGATATCGCCGTAAGAGCGAATGATCCGATCGAGTGGGCAGAGTTGGACCTTCGTGGTCTTGTCGTGTTGACTGATCTACCATGCGTCCTGTCTCCAACAATGAGGAGCGTAATAGGTGATACATCTCCGCCAAGGATCGTTACCTGAACCGGACCAACAGGCCCCGACACAAGCGATCCTTTGTTCAGAGAACATTAGACGAGCTTGACCACCGATAGGTTCTCACTTCCACAGCTATCCAATCTACCAAATTCTGACACCAACATGTCGGGAAGAAATCAGTATTCCACGACTCGGAAAACTCTGGAAAGAAAAGAGAATAGGTAAAATAGGAAGACCCAAAATCGGATTATCTTGGAAACGCGAGCCTGTCAAATCCAAAAGTTCGGACTCAGGCGAGGTTCGAAATCGGATTCAAGCCCTATTCGGACTTTTTCAACGGAGATTTTCGAATTTTTTCCTGGCTCTACCCGTCTGCGCTACATAGAACTAATTGTGTAGTCTCACTGCGGATTGTGAGGCAACTTGAATGTCCATTGTTAGGAGGTCTTCTAATGAAGGCAGTCCGAACGATCGGGGGCGTGGCATTGCTGCTTGCCATCGCACCAACGATCCAAGCTGAACAGATCAAAAGCGGCGTCCCGGTTGGTAAGGGCGTCAGCTCCTACTCCACAACCAAAATCGCTGGTTGTGCTGGAGCAACGGATGACCGAGTCAAAATCGGCGCAAACTTGTGCTACACCTGACGACTCGGTGGTCGTCCGGTTATCTTCATGTTTGCGAAGACACCGAACGACTCCTTGGCCAGTTTGGCCAAGAAGCT
>CAYRFQ010000188.1:0-6813 GCA_964423615.1 uncultured Alcaligenaceae bacterium
CCAATTATCTAAAGCAATTGAGAGGTGATTGAAAAGCTTGGAAAACGACCTCTCATACTTTTCTAGGTTCTTGTTGCAACGACCTATCGCCATTGAGAGGTGATTGAAACGGTACTCCGTCTGCGTCCAGCACTTCGAGCACTTCGGTTGCAACGACCTATCGCCATTGAGAGGTGATTGAAACGCCTTTCGATAACCGTAAGCCGTTTATCCTTGTTTTGTTGCAACGAGCTATCGCCATTGAGAGGTGATTGAAACGCATTTCGGTTCCGGTACAGGACTCCAACTGCTCATGTTGCAACGACCTATCGCCATTGAGAAAAGCAAGAACTAGATTGGTAATTTGGCTTGGTTACTCCTCAGGGATTATTCGGTCAACAATGTGGAGTCTATTGCGTGGAGCCCCATCCACTAATTCACGGACTGCTAACTTCAGGTTTGTGGAACGGGACACGAGCCTCTTGCTTTACCGGCTCCACTGATGGGGCGATCCCCTTTCTCTCCCTCAGCGACAGACCTAATTTTGCAGCCCACGACTGCATCAAGCCCAACCACTGACGAGAGGCACGACTCGCCGGATGCTCCGTCATCCCACCTCGCTGACCCTTGACCCATCTTCCATCGGTCTCGATTGTTGCCAGACAACCTTGCAATTCACTCCAACAATGGGCATAGTTGGCCAAAGCATCTGCGTCGAGAACCCCTCGCAATCCCTCGCGATATAATTCGTCAACCAACTCCGACCATTTCCTCTTACCTAGTTTCGACAACCAGCTTGGACATCTTGGCTTCTCTGTTGGAACTCCCTGGCAATCTAAAGCGTGTCGATCAGCTCGAAAGGTGCCTTGCAAGACATGTTGATTCGTGCTCTTTCTTTGTCCGGGCATGGTGTAATTTCTCCTCGTGATCTGCCAAAAAAAATGAAACGGACACGTTGCGGTTGTAGTTTTTTCCCACCACAAAAATTTCACCCCCTACCCCAGGAGGCTCGGTCCTAAACGCTACCGAACCTCAATCCACTGCCTACAGAAGTTTCGAACTCTCGCAGAAATGGTAGCTCATAGTAGATCACACTTGTTGTAAATCGTCCGATGGTCAGACATCTGTTTTCGCCTCGCTTCGGAATCCTTGTACACTGTCTTCTATACACAGGTACCTCAGGCCGTAGATCCGCTGTGCAACTTTGAGAAAGCTTGTCAAAGACGGGTTGTCGAAGTCCGTGCCTCTGATTGGTTCCAGAATCACTCGTATTTGCGGTCAAGCCAGCTTCGACGTAGTCTCAGGCCTGGGCACTGACGTTTCTCCTTACCACGTTCTTATCTGGCCATTGAATATCTTTCTTGAAAACCACCATCTCAGGAAATGGACTTACAAAACTCGTCAAACTCACAATCTCAGTTTTTGTCATGAAATACATAGGCTTACCGACCATAGACCCAATATGTGAGTTATGTGAGTTTTGGGAGTCTATTTCGCCTGATTGTAACATTGGACACAATTACATTTCTCAACATACATGTTCGTCTGAACCAACCAGACGGACCACTGGAACCCGTGATTTATTGAGCTTCCACCACCCGCCACTTGACCGCTCGATGTAGTGTCCCAGATTCGTCAATCATCAGACCACCAAAGTTGCGTCGTTTATAGGAAGACAATTTTGCACCGAGCTTTCTAGATGTTGGCTTTCCGATACAAAGCGTCTCGATCAACTGTCGCATATCAACGTAGTACTCCGGATCGAATTCAGAAGGGTGGATACGATAAAGCCGTTGCAACACGTCGCTGGCAGTGAGTCCTTGATTTTCTTGATCCATCAAGTTCCAACAATCCAAGAGCCCTCGCATCATTTGAGCTTCTTCGTCGCCACGGCTTTGAATCTCCTCGCGGGTCTCTCCCGGATCAGGCATATCGCACCACACGATTGCATTCCGGATCACACGAGACCAGCCTTCAAAGCTTCCCCAAGCTAGCAGCTTGTGATCGGGACAACCTGCACCAAAAAAGGCCCGAAGAATGGTGAGTGCAGCCGACAGCAATTCCGATCGGTGTTTCCTGACATATTCCAAAAGGTTAGGGTGCCGGAAATCACTTCGCTGTTCGGGATTTTCCAGAGGCGAGTCGAGCCTGATGTGTGCCACGCGACGAACGGTGTCGGCAACAACGTTGACATTGTTCCCGGTGGCATACCACGTCGTGAGAACCGGAACCTCGACGTTCTTGGAAAGTCCAAGCACCCGGTCTTTCCAACTCGACGCCGTTAGCATGGCATCAAGTGTTCCGCTCCCAAAAGGACCCGCCAAGTTGTCCAGGACTGCCATTCGGTCGCCGGCAATCAGCAGTGACGTCAGCCTTTTGCGAAATTCGTTTTCATCTGCAGTCCACGTGGTCACTCGGGCCGGTGATCCTGTGACAACCTCGTGAATGACATCAACTAGCTTCCCTTTGCCAGAACCTCGGATGTTGGCATCGATTAGGAAAAGCGGACTTGGTCCTGCGAAGGCAAATCTGGCCAAGGGTGTCAAGAGGCCCGCAAGCCAGGCAGACCGGTGCATTTGGTCGGCAAAAGGAAAATCACAGACAACGTCAAGCAGTGTGTCCCGTGCTTCCAGAGCATCATCGTGGGTAGGAGAGCTACTGACATTAACGTTGAGACCTTCTCCAGGCAGGACAAGAAGCGCAGTCTTGCGGTCGTAACCCTGCGATGCCAACAATCGACCATCACGACAAATCACTGGGTGGTCTACCACACATTCTAAATGCCGGATGCCAGGCCATTCTCCGCGAGCATGAACCGCTTCATAACACCATCGAGGCGGCGGAACCTCTTTGAGTTTCATGTTTTCACCAACGACTTTCAGTTCCGCGAACACAACGACCTTCGTAATCATTTCGCGGACTGAGGCCTTGGGAACGGCCACGATCCTCGGTGCGAGTGCTTGCCGGTATTCGCTTGTCGCAGGCGACAGGTCCTGCCTAACAGCAACGAGAGTTCCGCCTCGTTGAAATAAACCGTCATGCTTGGACAGGCCTTTGACCACTTGATCGTTGACTTGGTGTTCTGGATGTCCGGAGCCAGTGAGGACAAGCTCCCTTCCGGAAGCCCGGACTCCTTCCTCGGTAACCTCACGAGTTTTTTGGCGTCCACGTTTCTTTCTTTTGGGTTGCTGTTGATTCCCCGAAGACGTCCTTCGTTCCTTTGTTGGTTCCGGCTGAGACGTCGATTCGTCATACAAATTGATCCACTCTTGCGATGTTTCGGGTGCGCGCATGTTTCTAACGTCCTCCTTTCTCCGATGCGGCTGCGATCAGTCTACGAAGACGCTGTTTCTTACTCCGTCGCTCCTGTGGTGGCTCGGAGATAAACGCAATTGCCTTTTCTGGAAGTGGCCAGTATCCACTGCCAACTAGACAACAGAACTCGGGTTGGCTGAACAGAACCAAAAGGTTCTGTGGCTGATCTAGACGGGGACGATCGCTCAGGTGAAGGTACCAGTAGCGTCGACGCCCTTGCTTAATGACCGCCTTGGGGCCGTCTTCTTCAGAGGGCGGAAACTGCTGGAAAGCTGAACGTATGGTCTTGTCAAAACCGAACGGACTGATTGGCATCTCTATGTACCTACTTGTTCGAATTTTAAGAAAGCCCAGGAGTGACGGCCTGGGCCCTGTCGCGTTTTGGTTCATGATTGTGGCGACCATCGACGACTTGCCAAATACTTCAGCAGATCGTTTCTCGAGTACAAAATTCGTTTGCCGGGCCCAACGGACGCCTCGATCCGCCCCCGGTGACGCTCGTCTCGCAGTTGGTGGCGCGCAAGCCCCAACATCGACGCAGCTTCGGGTTCAGTGAAAGCAAGCCTGTTTTCCGGCAACACAGCCTCTTTCTCCTGTAACTCGGCCAACACGTACTGGACTACCTCGCGGACGAGTGGCTTAATCTCTTCGCCGTCAATCTCAAAGCGCACGTTGACTGCTCCCATTCTTTTCGGGTTGAAATGGATTAACTTGCGTAGTTGAGGGGCGCCCGTGGAGCTTACGAGCTTCAGGCATAAGTCGCCGAATGGTTTTGACTTCGCGCTGGATGATCCAAAGACGTTCGGCCAACTGAAATGGATGCGGGATGACTCGATCATTTGGGAGCATTGGTTTGCCCTTGTGAAGAAAGTAATGCCTAAACAAGAGTATATTATCGCTCTTTTTTGATTTCTGCCAGGAGTTACGCAGTTGGTTGCAATTTGTGCAGTAGATTTTGCAAATAGAGCCTGACCGCTTCGCGAATGAGACTGAGTTTGGCTTCGAACCAACTGATGCCCGTTGTGAACCGATGCCACTCCAAACGCACGAACGCACGAATCGAAAGACCAATGGAGTTCAAGATGGCACGGGCCTTTCGGACTTGTGCCTTCTCGACTTGACAGTGTTGCTTCAGGCCCCGATGGTATTCCTCGATCCCCCAACACAATTCGCTGTAGTGCAATCGAATCATCGGCTCGATCTGTAAGTCGCTACTGGCCCAGTATGGCGTGTCACCGTTACAGGTGTCGATCCGCAATACCTTGATGAACCCGTAGCCTTTGGAGTGCACGATTGTTCCCTCAGCGGAAATGTCGCACTCCCTGATTGGTTGGTTCTTGGCGCCGGTGGCATTGACGTGGCGGTTGGATTTGAGTTGGGCTAGCCAACGATAGCCGAGTTTCCTGAGATACTTGAGGTTCTCCAAAGACGAGTACCACGAGTCGAAGACCACATAGTTCGGAGAAAATCCACGTTCGTGGGCTTTCGGAAGCATCTCGACAAACAGATCGTTTTTGGTCTTGTTGTCGGTCGGCTTGTGGTAGATACGGTAATCGGTGGGAACCAAGATGTCGCCATCGGTCCACAGGAGTGTGACCAAGTTGATACCTTGGACAACGGCCTTGTGTTTGCCCAACCAATGATGACTGACAAGGTCCATGTTCCGGGCGTAGGGTTTGTCGAGTGTCGAGTCATCGATGACCAAGCACCCCGACTCGATTAGAAGGATCGAACTAACCTCGTCGCACAAATCATCGGAGTTCGGTTCGAGTCAATGCAGTAGTCGTGTAAAGGCATCGTGGGATTTGGGCTGTTGGTGAGGTTGCACGCGTTGGGCCTCGGTCGCCGTAGAGCGAGTGGGGTGAGCGATCAAAAGGTCGATGTAATCTTCGGGTGTGCATTTGGGTGGGTTCATACCATCAAAATACCAAAATCACCAAAACCGGCAAAAATCACTAACTGCGTAACTCCTATTTTGCAAAAAATAATGAGCGGTAATTACACTTGTAACAATAGCTCGCTATGATTGATGAAAACTCGCAACTTATCTTCTTTGCTATTGACACCCGCAAAACAAAAGTCAGTATCTGTTAGCCGTACAATTCGTTTGCTGCCAACAGTTTATGTGTCTAGCAATGACCAACGTTGCTTTTGCAGGCATCAATAGATAGACCCACACACTCTTGCTTCAATCGATCGTACAGATCGATCGCATTGGTCGGTGCGAAGTGAAAGAGGCGGGAATGCATCAGATAACTCCACACATACTTATCGGGTGATGAGTTCCGGAGTGTCGGCGGGCAAGGTTTCTTCTTCGATCCCTGCATGACTGTCGAAAAATCCCGCACCAGCTTCGATTGGGCATGGATGCTAGCCCATCCCAAACCACCAACATTCGCGGCAGGCTCTTATGCAACTCCTTGAGGAAATCCACGATGTTGTCCCCGCGGACATTCTCATTGGGGTCGAGCAACCGGAAATGCAGTTCGGTCTCTTGTTGGCAGGGACTGAGCGTCACACAACTGATAACCGAGATGCGTTGGTTTTCGCTCGAGACTCTCAAGATCGGTGTTTGCTCCACAAGAGCCTAACCACAACGAACGTTGGGGGTCGGTTGGAACCCCGCCCGATTCATCAAGAAAAATCAAGTCCTGTTGGTGTTCTTGGTCGTGATCAAGCAGAAGAGTCCATTTGTCTTCGCGGAAAAAGTCGCTATCCCACTGGTCAAGCTGATAGGCCTGTTTTTCCGGCTTTTGGCTGGAGTATCGGAAGTTGAAACGGAGCAATTTGCGGCCAGGGTCCTAGGAAATCATCGAAACCGTTTGCGCTTGTTATCACCAGGCTCAAGAACTTTATATCTCTTTTCACACCCATACAATTTGCACCGACGAAATGACAGGTATTCAAGCACTCGAATCGATCCATCCGAGCCAACGTGTGGGCCCAGGTCGGGTCGAACTGGTGGAGTTCGAATACACCCGTCACGGGACCCAAACTCTCATTGCCAACGTTCATGTGGCTACTGGAGAAGTCATCAGCCCCAATATTGGGCCGACTCGAACACAAGCGGACTTCCTGGCCCACATCCAACGAATTCTCGAGACCGATCCGCAGGCGATTGGATATTCGTATGCGACCAACTCAACATCCAGCGATTCCCGGCGCGATTTTTGCCCGCAAAATACGTTTTTAATGTCTTAAATGTGCGTCTTAAGAGGTTTCTGCCACGACAAAATCCATATGGCGTGCATCTGAAGATCTGCGATATGCTTTCAATACCTTGAGCTTGTACACTATCTGCAAGCGCGAAAACTCAAATTCGTAAGTACTTTTCAATTAACGACTTAAGATCGTACCGGAAATCGCTGCTCAACATCCACCAAAGCGAAACATTGGTTCGTTTCGTAGCCAGCGAGTGCGGCATGAGTGAGTCTGAGTTAGGTGCCTAAGGTCGCCGAGGTATTCTCAAGAGTATGGCCTCTCGCAAGGCGTTTTTGGAAGATTCGAGTCATCGGATTC
>CAYRFQ010000189.1:0-6771 GCA_964423615.1 uncultured Alcaligenaceae bacterium
CCCTGGACCCACGGATTAAAAGTCCGTTGCTCTACCGACTGAGCTACTCCTCCAAGTTTTTATTGCGGAAGTTTAATTCATAAAACTATCTGAAGTATATCTAATAGTTGTTTTGAGATAAAATTGTCCCAGGCCAATCTCTGTTTAGAATTACCAATTACTCTCATTATAGTCAGGTCTTTCGAATTGCCAAGCTGTTTGGGGGGCTCCCGATAATATTTCATTGCCAAGTGAAGCCAATGCGTTGTTGTTCATCGTTTAGCGACTGCCAATGACTCTGAGAGCGGGACGGGAATAACCACTGCAGCATGTTCCAGAGCCTGAGCTCAGTGAAATTTGAAACCGTAAGTTCGTGGGAGCGATGTGGAGGTTCGCAATCGTCAGTTGCCAACCGGCGTAAGACAACCAGCGATGCAATCTCACGCTACCATAGCTGCCGCTGAAATCACAACACCGTGCTGAAGCCCTACGGAAGTGGCGTTCGATTGGAGGACACGCTTTAGTCAGCGACTCACGCTACAGCTATGACCCAGAAACTCTCAGCAACATTCTCGACCCATCCTTGTCCTGATCCCGGTCGCTCCTTAGGATGTTCACAAAGCATCCATTCGACGAATTTGGGGCAACCAGCGGTCCATGAAACTTGCGAAACAATCCGTTGCGCTGTTCAAAGCGGCTGCGCAACTAGCTACAGAATTACCAGCAGAGGCTATACTCCTTCTGACGGAAACTGACCTGCCGTGGGAGCAGGTAACTTCTTTGCTTGGTGGCCATAAGCTCTTGGTCGCGGCCAAAGAGCCCACTCTTATTGCGACTCTCGCCGAAGAACCCAGACTCTCTCCACTGGAAATCGATGCGGGCCCTGTCCCAACTCGTGAATTCCTTCGCGAGGCTCTCCTCGAAGGTGTCGCATGCGAACATCTGCGGAGCGGAGCTACCGTGGTGGCCATTTATAACGGAATCGATGTCGATGACAACGTTCCCCAACCCGTCGACAGCATCAGCATTATCCATCTCGGCGAACACCTGGAGAAATTGTCGGCCCAAGACCTCCGGAAGCTCGATACCCAGGTCCCGCTCGAGACGCTCCGGGCTGTCGTGACGCTTGCGACCGAAATCGGACTCGAAGGACGAGAAGGCAAGCCTGTCGGAACGATGTTCGTTGTAGGCGACTATCGCAAAGTTCAAAACATGGCCAAACCTCTCAACTTCAATCCTTTCCGCGGCTACAGCCGGAAAGAACGAGACGTCCGCGACCGACGTGTCCGAGAACAGATCAAAGATATCGCCCAACTCGAAGGGGCTGTGTTGATTAGCCGCGACGGAATTGCCCAAGCGGCTTGCATGAAAATCATGGCTGACTCGCAAGAAATCACCATCAGTAAAGGACTAGGAACACGTCACTGGGCAGCGGCGGCGATTAGCCGCGCCACCAAAGCCATCGCCATTGCTGTGAGTCAATCGTCTGGGACAGTCCGTATCTTCCAGAATGGGGAAGTTGTGTTGCAGATCGAACCGCTGGCTCGACCCGTCGTCTGGCAGAACTTCCGGATCGAAACCGATGAGGATGAGTGAGCTATGGACAAATCTCACTACATAAATGTCCCAGGCCTTTTCGTGTACCCCAGCTACTTTTCACAAATGGAATCGGGTTCATTGGTCCGACAGTCTCTCGAATTGCATGCTCGCTTGAATGCTACAATCCCCACCGATGCGGAACCCACTCGGGCAGAAATCCCTCAACCAGAATTTGTCCGAAGTCAAGAACATAATTTGGCGAGTGAGGAGGTCTACGTTCGGCTGTCAATTGTAGAATCCCAGGAGAGAACCATTCGTTGCGAGTATTTTCCTCGATACGGAGAAGACGGCCACGCCCTCTGCTATTTTCAAGGTAATTCGAACCTCCCTGATTTTGTTCGCGACGGACTACTCGACAAAATTGATCACACGATTCGACAAGAAGGCTTGGTCCAGCCGGAACAGAGACTTCGCTGGAAGCTGACGATGAACTTCTACAAAAATCTCAATGGTTCCGTTGCTGGGTTCCCTTATCACGTTGATATCCCATCAAATGGAGTCGTGACCATGATTCTGAATGTCCACAAAGAGGCCCTGTTCCAGATTGCAAAAGACGACTTGGTTCACGACATTCAACTGTCCGTCGGCAGCTTACTACTTCTCAGTCGAGAAAGTCGTTACGAGTGGAAACACAGAGTCCTACCTCGGAAAACCGTTTCCGAAATAGCCGGGGGAGTCGAACGACTTTCTCTGGTTCTTGGGTATGCCTAATCTTCATAACTCGCGCCTCTCTGATTCGCCCTTGGCCATGTAACAAGTCATTGCCTGACACCGGCGGGCGTCCTCGGTCAAAAAGTTTCACCACAATTGCATCTGTAACAAGAACTTATCTGGAACAAGAAGCCATTTCGTGTGAGAATTCCGCTCGCTCACTTTCCGTTCCTCTTCCTCCTCTTTTTCAGTTCCCAACGAAAAGTCTCGCCCTCAGTGATCATTCTCAATTGGTTCCTTGCTGGTCCTGGAGGAGCAAATTTCTGCGGAGCACTCGCTCGCAATTGTTCTTTCACCGTGGCAAAGCCTTTGATTTTGGCAAGGTTCTTCCATTCTTGGGGATCCTTCCGGACGTCGTAAAGCTCTTCTGTGTCGTCGCTGTAATGAATGTATCGCCACTTTTGATTAATGATCGCGTAGCCGCCTGGTTGAAGGTAGGGCAGAAAGACATTACGATCTTTGGCTGTCTTGGGATTTTTCAGAGTATTGGCGAGTGATGTGCCTTCGAGCCCCTTGACCTTCTTCAAATCACACATTTCAACAAAGGTCGGATACATATCTATCAAGCTAACGGTGGCGTCAACCTTGGCTCCGGAAGCGATCCCCGGACCCGCCCAAATGAACGGCACGTTCGACGTTCGTTCCCACAGGGTGTGTTTGCCCCAATCGCCTTTTTCGCCGTGGTGATAACCGTGGTCGCTCCAAATCACAATGATCGTGTTATCAGCATATGGGCTGTCCTGAAGCGCCCTCAGTAGACGACCAAGCATGGCGTCGGCGTAAGAAGTGGCGGCTAGGTAACCATGGATGGCGTCTTGAATTGCCCCCAGTTTCTTCAGTCGCTCGTGGTGCTTTTTCTTGCGATTAATTTTCTGGCGTCTAATCTTGGGAGGCAGATCATCCAGATCGTCTTCTTTGTAAGGCGGCAACTTGATTTTCTTGGCGTTGTAAAGGTCGAAATACTTCTTTGGAGCATAGTTCGGAAAATGAGGGGCGTAGAGACCAACGGCCAGGAAAAACGGCTTGTCATGTTTGCGTTTCAGAACTTCACACGCCCAGTTGACCCGTTTCGTGTCGGCCATTTGCTCTTCACGGTCGTTCGGAAGTGCTGCCCATTCCAGGAACAATCCTCCAGTGATCTTGCGCCCTCGGTTGTAAATGCTATTCGGGAACGGCTTCGGAAGTGGTGTATCTTTTCCCCACGAATCCAGTGGCCAGCCCTCGCGTCGAGCAGCCTTGTTCCGAAGAAAGAACTCTGTCCATCCCCGAAGATCGACAAACCCCGCCGGGTGATGGAATATCTTCCCAGCTCCGAACGTCCTGTAACCGGCTAACGAGAAACTCACCTGTAACGGACGTAACTCCGGATGATCACGATGGTAGACCTGATTAGTGTAACACCCAGTGGTTGATGCAAATCGACCCGTGAAAATCGCGCTCCGCGATGGTGCGCAAAAGACCCCGGCCGTATGTGCGTTTGTAAAAAGGACTCCTCGTTGCGCCAGCGCATCCATGTTCGGCGTGACTGCTTGCCGATACCCCATCGCGCCGACCCAATCACACAGATCATCGACAGCAAAAAAGATCACGTTCGGGCGGTCCTTCGCAGATGCGGGACACACTACGAGGGAGTGAACAACAACAAAGCAAAAGATTCCCAGGGAGAATCGTAAAGTCGGTTTGAGGCGGTACATTCGTATTTCCACTAGTAGATAGAAAAATGGCAAGTGATCTCAACGCTGCATAGTATCGAGTTATTTCGGGAATCGACTGTGTTACGTTCCGTCAATGTCATAGTAGTGATGATTCGGTTTGCCTCTTGGGTGATGGGGCAACCATCTGTTGGACGGAACACCATCTCTGGAAACCGAGAGTGAGTGGAACAGGATTTTGCTCAAGACGATCGGTTCAACAAGTGTCCGTTATTGGCCTTTCAGTCCCGCAGGGACGTTAGATTGGAGCCACGCGCCGCCATCAAGCATGAAACGGGAACGAAAAGACGGTCCAAATTTTCTTGAAAAATTTTTGTTAAATCTCCCTCCCACTGATCTCCTCCAGTCCAAAGCCCCTCAATTTCCCACCAAAAACCTGTCGAAAAATGACAGAAACCTGCGCTAAACCTGCACCAAACCTGCGCTAAACTTGTAGTAAACCTGCGCCTAAATTGCACTTTTTCGACACCTCTCGATTTCCACATGTCCTTTCATTTCAATGACTTCCGGAAAACAGCACTCGAAAAACAGCCGATTTGGCGCATTTTCGAGTTTTCAGCCCGCCCTTAAGCGCATCTCCCCACAATACAATAGGATTGAACGCCGCGTCATTTTCACAAAAATCGTCGAATTCCCAAAATTCTTATCTCTAGAGCGTTTTCCGTCTACCCTGAGTTAGAGCCGTGTCGGTTCCCAAGTCCAGTATCTCATTCGCATGCAAAAGAAGTCATTGAAACCTGCGCAGTTAAAGCAATTCACGGTTGTGTCAGGCACAGGTGTTCCGTTTTCAAAGTCCTTCTCCCCTGAGAGGAGAAGACCCCAAACCTGAGCGAAGCGGGAAGCATAAAGAGCGAAGCGAGAAACGTAGCGGAACCGGAAGGATTCCGGAGGAATCCTATTTCGAGAGGGGAGCACTTGGGCTCAGGAGGTCGGCGATTGCGAACTGTACACAAAACGAACCCAAACCGTTCTAACTTTCTATTTTCCCGGTTTGGTTATAAATTCGATCTTATTTGATCCTGCTAAATTATTGTATTGAGCTTTCGCTTTTTTCATGCCTTGTAGGTTGCGATGATCTATCCACGGAAGAGCAGTACTGATCGACCCGTCACATGACTTACGGGTCGTTGGGTGTCTTCATAACTGGGTGTTCCAAAATTCTCAACAATTTGGGAAACCGGCCTTGAGCAGGCCAAAATCGATACGCATGTAATTTGGCTACAAATGCGACCACAATTTGGTTCGGGACAAATACTTGCCCAAGTACTTGCCCAAACTCAACCCCATCGAGCGTGTGTGGTGGCACCTGAGAGTACAAGTCACAAGGAACTAAACGCGTCGGGAAATCGAGGAGTTAATCGAACTCACATTACTGTGGCTTTGGGACCGTGAGCCGATGGAAGTTGAGGGTTCAGCGTATTGAAGACCGAAAACCGAAACAGCAAGAATGACACATTTTTCCATATGGTTGGTCTTATTTAGTCAATTTTTCGAAAAATATATAAGTTCGGACTGTCTGTTGTCCCGGAACATCTAAAAGTTCTTGGGCGTTTTTCTCGTGGATGATTGTTAATGCACAAAAGAAGAGTGTTAGAATCCAGTGCAAAAATACCTCTCAATGAACGGCCGGTTTTGAAAATAACATCAACTTCACGAGGTGATGTCCGAGCATTAATTCGAAAAGTGACGTTCATTTTTCCTCTGCCAGGCAATAGCAATGTCGCCACATTTTTTCTGATTACGAACTCGCTTGGGTAACCGAACGGCAAGCTCATTGCAGGAGTAGTCATATCCTCCCCAGCAAATCCAATAAATTCAGTTTTCCATTTCCCTTGAAGAGTCTGGAGACTCTTCTTGCTTGCCCTTGGAGGAGCTTTAAGTTGCGAAGGCTTGGTGTTTTCGCCAGAACTATCAACACGCCAAGCGAATGAACACACATCCAATTGAGAGATGAGTAGAACAGGAACAATCAACCATTTGCAAGGCTGCTCCATGTATATCACTCCTTGTTCTTTTTCAAACACGTTAAGTTGAACGGGTAAACTAAAGATTCTTCCCGAACACATTCTTGATAATAAAAGATGGTATATAAACAAATACTTAACAAATGTAAAGATTGATCTGACTGGAGGCCGGAACTAAGAGCAAGTTGTTCCGGCCTAACGCTGAAGATAAAGTCAGCGGTTTGTGAACCGACTCAAAAGTACTTATGCCGATTCTGACGCGGCCCTGTTCAACAATTGGATCACTGAACCAACGAACAAGGCTCTCTAATTTCTCATGTTAGAAGACCAGACTGGAGAACGAAGTTCTTGTGCTCCGGGACTTCACTGCCTGTTGGCGATCAATTCCAGCATTTAATTCACGGATTTGATCGCCTGGACTGATTAGATGCCCGTTCTGGCATTCATCAGTGTTATTGTCTAGGTGGAGAAGGTGGTGGAGGAGGTGGTGGGAAGGGAAGAGGGTTGTTTGCTTGAGGAGCTGTTCCGAGAAGGTGCCCGAAACCAACGAATCGCAATGCGCGCATGCCCAATTTTACAACTGTTTGGCTAGTTGGAGTCGAAATCTCAAGTTTGTAGGAATAGTCGACTCTTGGCTGAAAGGTAACCGTCGTCGAAATTCAAAAATGGGTCTTGATACCGGTGAAGTTCTTAATTGCCACGTGCTGGAGTGTCGACAAATTGCGGGTAGAAATTGAGATTGGAATGGGTTGGGTAACACTTTACTGATCTGAAGTTGGTCTTTCCGTTTTGTTGTCGTTTGAATA
>CAYRFQ010000190.1:0-6722 GCA_964423615.1 uncultured Alcaligenaceae bacterium
CGAACCGGACAAGCATTTCTTTTCCATTCCCCGTGTGCCTGCTACGTTGATTCATTAGCCGCGCAGGTCTCAATAAAAACCAGCGACAGATCCCGATGTTCGGCGATTCAAGAGATTCTTTGTCTGACGACCTCATGGAATTACCAACCGTACCCAACACAACCGTGAACCGCTCTAATCTGTTGCGGTGGCGTCGCGTTTTTCAAGAATAGATGGTGATACTGGGGCCGTCTTTCGTTGCCGCTTCTGGATGAGCGATGATATCCCCAAGAGCACTGCGAGCTCCGCACAGATGAGTGTCCAATCAATAGCAGGTTTTGCCCTCTCGGTGATAGGAACCATGTCCCGGAGGTGACCCTGACGAGTCCACCTTCTCGGGTAGCTTTTACCGTCCTTGAAGACTTGTTTCTTCAAGTTTCCGTCATACACTCGGATGCGACTCAAAAAAGATCTGTCCTGTTTATCCAGAACTAGGTAACTGGCTGAGTACCAAAGTGGAAAATGTCCAAGGCGACAAATTACTCTTTGGCCATTCGCTGGATCGAAGCCAACTGGGTAAGCCTGGTCCTTTTCGTTGGTTTTCTTTGTCTCTCTATGACTGAATCCTATCCCTGTGACTGTTACAGGCTCCACGATGAGAAGTGGTGGGAACAGGAGACACCTTCTTTCCCAAACCGAGAGACTGGTTTTGGAGGGATTGGCAGATTCCAATTCCATCTCGCATCCCAACGCTCTGGCCTATTCCGAACAGACGATTTCACAACCAATTTTCCAAGACATTATTAAGACTTGGTTTCCAGCAGGAAAGAGCCTAGACAACGGCCCGAAGGTCGAAAATTTGTCTCGAGAGGCGTTTCTGATGTTAACGGGTTTGTCCTGGCTGGAATCCCACGACAGCTGCAACTGTTTTGCCCACAGCCAAATAAACCGCTTTTCCCGCAGTGGTTTCAAACCCACTTCAACCGAACCCGAAGTTCATGGGGCGCGAATAATCGGCCAGTAGAAACAATCCTACCTCTGCAGGTTTTGCATCTAGCAAGATTACCTCGTGGGAAAAATTGTCCCACTTTGGCTATCGTCCCCAGGATCTGATTGGCATGATTCGTTTGAGTACCGAAAAGGTCTCCTTTGGTACCTCGTTTCTATGACCACTTCGGAACCCGCATTTGACCTGTCCTACTCAAGAGGTAAATCCCCCTATGAAGCACAACAGGATTCAACCCCGTTTGGAAACTCTCGAAGATCGTCTCACCCCGTCGTATGCTCTCTTTTTCGATGGCCTGGGCAACTTGAGTATCAGCGGCACACCCACCATACCTGGTGGAGCCATAATCGACATCATCGTGACCGCCCCAGGGACCTACGACATAACCCTCGATGGCAACCCCATCGGCAGTCCACTCGTCGCGCCGGGCAATTTGGATATCCGCGTCAACAGTCCCACGATGGACTTGATCACGATCGATCTGGGTGGCAATTCGATTGGCGGGAACCTGTCCATCACCACCGGAAATGGGGACGACATAGTTATGGTGACGGGTCCCGGGGTCATCGGCGGCAACGTCCGACTCGACGGCGTCAACACTTACATCCAAGACATGGCCATCGTTGGGGGTAACTTCTACTCAAACGTGCGCGACAACGAAATCGGCTTCTTCGATTTCTTCGGCAGCACCATTGGCGGCAGTTTGACGCACTTTAGCGGAAACAACATCGACAACGTCAACATCGGTGAAACGTTCATTGGCGGCAACGTTTACCTCAATCTTGGTTTCGACGAAAATGGATTCACTTTCGACCAGTTCTCCTCCGTCGGCGGTGGTTTGACATACTTGGGTGGCTCTGCCGGAGATGACCTGAGCTTGGACGGCACGATCGGCGGCAACGCCTACTTGAACATGGCCCCGGCTCTGGATTTGTCGACCAACACGCTTGCGTTCACCGGCAGTCTCGGGGGCAGTCTGACTTACTTCGGCGGTCTTGGGGCAGACGAAATCTTGACCTTCTCGGGTGCCCTGGCCGGTAGTGGGTATTTCAACATGGGAGGCGGAGATAACACCCTCGATACCACCGGAGCAACCATCAGCGGTCCGAGCTTTACCTATTTGGGTGGATTTAATACCGACACGTTGACCCTCGACGGGACGTGGGCCCTCACACGGGTCTTTGCCAATCTTGGCGCTGGTGATGACGTTTTCACCTTGGAGACGATCGACCTTTCGTTCCTCTTCGTCGATTTCGGGGCTGGGATGGACACTTTCACCAATAACTTCGTCGGCCCTTACTTCTTCCCGACACTCATTCGGAACGTGTAATGATCATTCTCCTGGGCCAGGTTAAAGTCACCAGCCTGGCCTATGGAAAAACAGTCGAGTTTATTTGTCTCACGGGATCGAACGGCAAGCCGCTCTATCTTGCAGGAGTGCCTGACATCGACCGATCCAAAACCGGTGAATAAAGCACTCGTCCTATCTGGTTTTGAAAAATTTTAGGTGGATCTGAGGGATTAACCTGGACTGTAGCTGGTCTAAAGCTATATCGTGCATAACAATGGAAAATGGGCAAACTGAGTGTCTTGGCGAATTGTCAAGCACATATGCTCTCGTTTTGTTTAGCAAGGTCAATGTCCCTTTCTCCAACGATAAACTGAGGCTTGCCTTTTCTGGCGAAGTCTATTTTTCTACGGGGTTGTTCCAGGCAGAGAATGCGTGTTCGAAAGTCTGCTGTGTCTCCGTTTACTAATCTTGTAATCCTGCAAAAATCCCACCCTGCGGCAGAACACCACTCCGACTTGTTGGGAGGACATTTCTTGCCTCAACATAACCGCCGTGCTGACTCGTTCTTCAAGCCTCTCCTAATGCTCCGGTCTCAACACGTCCCAAGGAGTTTTACACTGGAGACGGAATTAGAATTCGGCGTGGACCTCATCCCGAAGCCAAGCGCTGTGCAAACCAATGAACTACTGTCAAAATCCCTTGATTCATCCTTGAATAACGCTTCCATGAAAGGGCAACACCTGTGTTAAACGACTCGAATGCCTCGATCCTCTCCCGTTGGTTTTCTCGCAAGTCTGGAAAGAAACCAAAGTCATCCCGATGTACAAAACCGCTGTTGGAGTTCCTGGAAGACCGTACCGCCCCGGCGACTCTGTCCGAAGTGGGAGGTACGCTCACGATCAATCTCGACAATGCCGGCGAGCAGTTGAGGGTCGTGTCCAACGGCGTGACTTACGCGCTTACGAGCAATTTTAATTTCGTCAACGACGGAACTAATCCTGTTACAACAGCGCCGCCAACGGACTTCGTGACAGGCTTCGGCACAATGACTGCCAGCGTGACCGCTGCCGGGTTGATGGCTTACGACACGATCAATGTCGTCGATTCCGCACAGAATACTTCGGTCCGGTTTAACGGTGGAGACTACCAGGATGATTTTACCATTACTTTGGACGATGACACGGACGTGGGTGTGGGGGAACTGGCATCCGTTTCTTTCAACAACGCAACGAATTTCGGAAGTGCGGATGTTACGATTTCAACGACTCGCAATGTTCAGTTTGCCCCGGCCAACTTGACAATAGTGACGTTTACAAGTGGGAATTTGGATATTGAGGCCAACACGGCCGGCACGACCACCGGCGATTTTAACGGCATTCAGTTATCCAGCACAACGATAGACTCAACATCCGGCAACATCACCATGGAAGGGCATGGGGGGACAGCCGCCGGGAATCAAGACGGCGTTAGCATTAATGGCACCCCAATCACAACGACGAGCGGAGCAATCACACTCAACGGCACGGCAACAGGGAACAACACCGGCTCGGGGGTCAGAATCTTCAACGGTGCAGACCTGACGACCGACACCGGAGCCGTCCTCATCACCGGAAATTCTGAAGGTGATGCTGGGATTATCCTAACAGGTGCCAGTTCCGCAAATCTCGCCACAATCATGACCTCGGCGACCACAGCCGGGCAAGGCAACATCACACTCCTTGGAGCGGGGGAGGGGGGGGTTGCCCTTTCAGACGCTGAGCTGACAACAGACGCAGGGCAAATCCAGGTGACCGGTAATGCGGACACGGTAACGGACGGTAATCAGGGCATCACCATTTTTGGAAACAGCGTCCTGACGACAATAGGTACTGGCGCCAATGCCGGGAACATTATTCTGAACGGAACAGGTGGTACGCCCCCGATAATGGGAGCCAGCGCGAGCGGAATTTCCATCGGTAACATCGGTAGTGACTCGTTGACGATTACCACGGTCGACGGAGACATCAGCTTTACCGGGAACGCCACAAGAGATGCCGGGGTGACTTACAACCGAGGACAGATCATCGAGTCCACCGGTGCTGGCTCGATCACCTTCATGGGAACAGCGATGACAGCCGAGGCCAACTTCGGTGTATTCGTCGCTGCTCCTGTTGCCACCAACTCCGGCACGATCATGATCACCGGTTCGTCGGAAGGACCAGCTACGGGTGATACCGGCGTCAGCATTGTTGACATGGTCACAAGCACGACCGGTGCAATCGTGATCGACGGCACCGCGGACAATACCAATGGGGTATCTCTTCTCGGTACATCCGGGACAGAAGTGAGCACGGGCGGCACCACGGGAATTTCCATCACGGGAACCTCCAACTCGGCAACTCCCACCGATGCGGGGGTATTTCTGGCCGGTAATCCTCTGGTAACAACATCCACGAACGCCCCGATAAACATCGTCGGTAACGGCCCGCTCGGATTGGTGATGGGCAATCCCATGAGTTTCACCCCAGGCGCCCCAATGATCACCTCGACCGGTGGTGGAGACATCACCATCAGCGGCGATGATGTCCAGATGAACAACAATGCCGAAATCAACACTCCCGGGACAGTCCGAATGGCCATCACCGGAGACGTCACGCAGGACATCAGCGGTGCTGGCTTCCTTGATCCCAGAATCATCACCCCCTCGCTCGGCATCACGGCCACAGGGAATGTGGACTTGCAGAGCATCAACCAAGTCGACACCCTGGCCATCGATGCTGGCGGATCGGTCGACTTCAACAACACCGGTGCGGTGACGATCGGCACAGTGAGTGCCAGTGCTCCTTTCACAGGTGAAACCGGGGTGACGACGACCAACGGCTCGATCTCGATCACGGCTGATGGTACCTTAACAGCTGCGGAAGTCGTAAACGCCGGTGGGACTGGATCAAATGTAAATCTGACGACCACGTCCAGCGGAGACGTGATTGTTGACAACGTCCAAGCAGTGAATGACCAGATCACCATCATTGCCGATGGGGCCATTGTAGAGGAGACTCCAGCCGATGGAGGAGTCGATTTGGTCGCCTCCACCATCAACCTGACCGCCGAAACTGGCATTGGGACGATGAGCGAGGCAATAGAAATCAACGCCAGCGTGATGTCTGGAATGGGCCTGACGGCCACCGTAAACACGGCCGGTCCCATCAACGTCCGTGACTTCAACGGACTTAATGTCACGTCGGCCACGACAAACGATGGAGACATCACCATCAGTGCCGGTGGTGTCCTCCGAGCCGAGTCGGTCATCGCCGGTGGTTCGGGCAATGTTGACCTGACTGCCACCGGCAGCAACGTCGCAGTGGGTGTCGTGACGGCCATGGGTGACGATGTCACGATCGACGCAGCCAGCGCCATCACTGACCTGAACGGCCCGGGGACTCTGAACATCACCTCCATGAACCTGTTGCTGGAAGCCAACGACAACATCAGCACGAACATCTGTGTGGATAACGTCCAGGCCATTTCCGCAACGGGGACCATTTCGCTGCGGACCCACAAGGACGTCAACGTGGCCGACCTCGGCGGCACCCCGATGGTCGGACTGTCGACATCTGGATCGAACTCGATCACGCTGGATGACCAGGGCGGTCCCTTCACCTATACTCTCGTGATTGCCGACGGCATCAGTGACAACAGCCCGGTCATCCTCAACGACGGAGCCAACCTCGACCTCAACAACGCCGACGAGACGATCGGCTCGCTGGCCGGCGACGGTGACGTCTTCCTTGGTTCCGGGACCTTGACCACAGGGTCCGCTGGTAGCAGCACGTATAATGGCAACATCTCCGGCAGTGGTGGATTGACCAAAGTCGGTGGCACGACCTTCACACTCAACGGCGACCACACCTACACCGGTCTCACCTCCATCGACGCAGGCACACTGACCCTCAACGGCACCCTCGGTGGCACCGCCAACGTCGAACTCAACGCCTCGGGTACCACCCTCAACGGGACTGGCAGCATCACCGACCGCCTGATCCAGCTTAACGGTGGTTTCAACAACATGTCTGTGTCTGGCAGTCTGAATCTGACCAACGCCGGCAACACCGTCGTCAACGTCATCGGTTCCGGGTCCGTCCGTGGAGCTACCATCGAGAGTGGCACCATCGGCATCGACGTGACATCCACCGGCGCCGTTTCGGTGAGCATGAACACCCTCAACGATAACACGACCGGAATCAACGTGGCCAGTGGCGGTACTGTGTTCTTCGAAAACGGCAACGTGATCAACGGAGGCACCACTGGTCTGCTCGTCACCGGCCCGACACCATTCGGCACGGGCATCGGCAACCTGACCCTGGCCAACACCGTTTGGACTGGCCAGACGACTTACATCTCGCTCCAGAACCAGGCCCACGAGAGCCCCGAAGTCATCGACGGCACGGCGACGACCTTCGACGGCAA
>CAYRFQ010000191.1:0-6579 GCA_964423615.1 uncultured Alcaligenaceae bacterium
AAAAGAAGAAAAACCGATCTCAAAATCGATCACCGTAGCGCTGTAGTATTAAGATATTGTCCGAGGAGTTCGGCTACTTCCGCACTTGTCCAGGGTCTGGCCTTTCTGTCTTTGGTTAGCAGCAAAGCAACGCAACTGGACAACCAAAGTGGAAGGTTCGGATCAATTTCATGAATCGGTGGCGGAGTATCATCGGTAAGGCTACGCAACACCCCGAGGGTCGTTCTTCCGCGAAATGGTGAAGCGCCAGTGCACATGGCGTAAAGGACACTACCCAGGGCAAATAAATCGGCTCGGTGGTCCACTTGTTCCCCGCGGGCTTGTTCCGGGGCCATGTACTCCGGGGTACCGATAACGACACCATGTTGAGTTAGGTTGACGTCATCGACACTCCGGGCCAGACCAAAATCGGTGATCTTAACGGCACCTGTCTTTTCCTCGAGAAGAATGTTGGCCGGTTTGATGTCTCGATGGATCACACCCTGGGCATGAGCAGCCGCCAGCCCGGCGGCTATTTCTTGACCAATGCGCACCACCTCAGTCACGGGTAGCGGTCCGCTCCGGTCCAGTCTTTCTTGGAGCGAATCGCCAGCGACATGCTCCATGACCAAATAAGGCAAGCCCTGAACTTCGTCGACGCTGTGGACGACAATGACGTTCTTGTGACAGACGGCTGCGGACGACCGGGCTTCACGGATAAAACGCTGCACCGCGTGACGGCTCCCGGCCAATGTCGGGGACATGACTTTCAGTGCCACCCACCGCTGAAGGGAAGGTTCGAACGCCCGTAAGACCACACCTATTCCACCCTGTCCAATGATTTCATGAATTTCGTAATGGCTAAGGGTACCGAGTAAATCGTCACGGTCGCTCGGTTGCAAGAAGTAGAGTTCGACTGGACCAGGATGGTCAATGTCGATTATCCCTTCCTGGAGTTGCTCCAATAGTTCTTGTAGGGTCGGGTCGGGGGATTCTGTCTTGAGGTCCTCGAGCTGATGAGCCCACCGTCGAAAAGAAGCGTCGGCGTCGGGACGGTCTAGAAGGTCTCTACAAGTGGGGCACGTTTGCAAATGGGATTCGAACCAGGAGAGTTCGTCTTCCCGCAGGTCTTCGTGGCCCAAACGGTCCAACAGTTTTCCCGATTGGCATTCTGTTGTGCTGAGCATACGAATTCCTCCGTCAAAGTCAGGGTTCCTGGGCGGAACGAATGAGATCTTGTAATCGAGCCCGGATACGGCTACGGGCGTGATAAACTGATGCCAAGGATAGTTTGAGTTCGTCAGCCACCTGTTTGCCTGGTTCACCATCAATGGCGGTTCGCCAGAAAGCGTTCCAGGTTTTCTCGGCTACCTCGTTTCGAACCAGTTCGCAAGCCCAGGCGAAAACCCGGCGTTCCCACTCAGCTTCCCAGACGTCTTCACTCGGGTGTTCTTCCAAGACCTCGTTCGGAAGCTCTTGAACGTTGCACTGGCTGAAATTTTTCTGCCGAACTCCCTGGTCTCGCCGCCAGTTAGAAAGTTTCCGCCGAACGACCTGAAAAAGCCAACTGCGGAAATGCCCACGGTCGGGATCATAGACGAGCCGCTTCACCCCAGCCGTGACCGCTCGAAAAACATCCTGCGATAAATCCGCAGCATCTGCATCTTGAAGTCCTTGCTTTCGCAGGTACCCATACACCAGCGGTCCATACAACGATACGAAATCCCGCCAGGCCACTTCGTCCTGAGGGTTTCGCAACCTCATGAGCAGGCTCACCCGAGTTACAGGAATTTCAGCCATGGGGTCCCAACCTTAGCGCCTCTATTATCCAATTCCCGCTACCAGGAGAAACCTGCCATGTGGGTCCAGATTTTTTTCAGATCTTTTGATTCGCTCGTTTTTCCGATGACCTCTACTTTCGAGAGCTCCGGTCTTGAGGGCTCTTATCGGTCCAGCTCGGAAATGTTGAAAGCATTGCCGACGACTGAGAGCGTCTGAGCCCGCTCTACTAAACACAAATCTAGAATTGCAGGAAGGTTCACCACGATACACGAATCCTGAAGATATAGCGAAGACTCATCTCTCCGGGAATGACGGTCCGTGCAGCACCATACAACGTCTTTTGCCCTATCGATTTCATAGACGGAGCCTACGTTACGGTTCACTTGGAACAAAAATCATCGATGATAATGGCAATTTTCTCGGCCAACAACATCTGTGACAATTACCGAACAGAACACAGAGCCCCAAAAGGAAAACGGTCCTCAGTGTTTTGGAATGAACATAGTCACACTTTTAGCCCTTCGATTAGCTCCCACCACGCGACAGCGCTTCCCACTTTCCCTATGCCTCGAGTTGTCGCCCCGTTGTGTCAGATTTATGCCTCCCTGGCTTGGAAAATGTCAACATCTACTGATTCAATCAAAGAAAAAGTTTCGGCTCATGAGATTCCATCGCACAGACGAGTTCTTGCGTATCAGCACAATCCAAAGTACTTTTGGACTGAAATCCTGTATTTGCCCGAACAACTTGGGAGAAGAAAGATGCAAAGACTCGTCCTGATTGTCCTCGTAGTGGCTACGATCTCAGCGAACATTAGCGCAGCCGAAGACGGCAGCTCTAGGACACGACAACCACAAAAAACCGACAAAAAGCCCCCTTTGAAAGTTTTCATTTTGGCTGGTCAATCCAACATGCAAGGCCACGGATTCATCAAAGCCGAACCTCGAAGGAACGGCGGCAAGGGTTCGTTGGAATACTTGGTCAAGAACCCTAAGACTGCTCAAAGATTCAAACATCTAGTCGATTCTGATGGCAATTGGGTCAAGCGAAATGACGTCTGGATCTGGCACTTTGACCGCAAAGGCCCATTGACTGTGGGTTACGGTGCCAGGAAAGATCTGATTGGTCCAGAGCTACAGTTCGGACATGTCATTGGAGATCACTTTGGTGAGCCAGTCCTGATTATCGAAACGTCATGGGGCGGACGATCTTTGGCAGTCGATTTTCGTCCACCCAGTTCGGGTCCTGTTCCCGCGAATTTCGGCCAGCGATTACTGGAAGAAGTCCAGAAGAACCCAAAAATCGTAGGAAGGAACTATCGTGAGATGTTCATGCATGTCCGCGACGTGTTGAAAAACCTCAAGAAACTTTTTCCTGACTACGACGGTCGGGCTTACGAGATCGCTGGTTTTGGTTGGCACCAAGGCTGGAATGATCGCGTCAATCAGTCGTTTAACGATGAATACGAAAAAAATATGGCGAACTTCATCCGAGACGTTCGTAAAGAACTCGGCAAACAGAATCTACCGTTCGTGATCGCCGAAACGGGAATGAGTGGCTTCAAGGAAAAACATCCCCGCGCGTTGTCGCTCATGCGAGCTCAAGCGGCCGTGGCCAAAAGGAAAGAATTTAAGGGGAATGTCGGCTTTGTCGGAACCAAAGGCTTCTTCCGACCAAGAGAGGAATCACCTTCTGGTCAAAGCTATCATTGGAACACCAATGCAGAGACCTATTTCCTCATTGGGGACGCCATGGGAAAAGCCATGATTCAGCTATGCAAGACACAGTGACTTGAAGATTCATCCTGCAGTCATGTCAGGAGGACCCACTGTCGCCAAGCGCAGCAGCGGGTTTTTCCACCCCCAATAAACCACTTCCTGGACTCACTCTATTCCATCCAACAGTTTGCGAAACTCCGGTTCAACACCTGCTCCAAGAACTTGGGTGACTTTATCTTGTGGGTACTGTTTTCGATAGTTCGTCTGTGTCATCGCGACGTTATCGCGCTTCCTGATCGTCGCTGGTTTGGTGTTGTTGTAACGAAGAGTTGGGACTCCTTCCGGATGGACAAGAACGTTGCCAACAACGGTCACGTCCCACGCCTTGTGAAACCGCAGCGGAGACTTCTCAACATCGTGAATACAATTCGACTCGATTCGGATTAGATCACTTCCTTGATCGAGAAACATACCATTCGATTCCGCGCGTCCCGCATTCAACGGGATGTGATGGATGTGATTATGCTTCAATACAGTCCCCGGTTGTCTCCCGAGTGTGTAAATCCCACCACCGTCACTGAGTCTTTGCATCACATGATGAATATGATTGTACTCGACTCTGTGACCACCGGTGTTGGTGTTGGTTCGATCCCATTTCCACCCCAGAGACACACCCGTATACGGTAAATCCCGAATTTCGTTGTGGTGGATGTAAATTCGGTTGGCTAAACCAACCCATACACCGACGCTACCAAAAAACTGAATACCACCCTTCCGTATGAGATTGTTGGCAATCACATGATCCGAGGCACCCGTAGTTGGTGCCACTTGCCACCAGGTCTTGCCCTTTACTCGTCGACTGCCATCTTCACCAATGTTGATACAGTTACCCGAAATATCCTCAAACACATTTCCCACAATACGACATCGACGGGTGTGTGCAGCGAACGAAATACCAGATAACCCAATCTGAGAAATACGGCAGTCTACGATGGAACATTGCTCGGCATGTTGAAACACGATGGAAGAATCCATCATTCGTCGGGACGAATGATTCTTCTCGAAATTTCTGTATTCGTGGACAGTAGCCTGGCCGGAAGCATAACCTCCTGCCGGAAGAGCCCATTGGGCGTGCGAAAACGTCAAACCTTTGAAGTGCAAGTTGCGAACAAGGTCCGCTGAGTTCCCCATAATGACGACAAGTTGGCCCAGAGTTGGAATAACAGCTTGGATATTCTCAGCAGTCTCCCCTGGTTTGGGTTTGTAAATCAACGTTTTTCTTTTTGCATTCCAAGCCCATTCACCAGGTTGATCAAGAAACGCTAAATCTCCCTCCAAATAATAACGCGGGTTTCTCTCGAAATGATCTATTTTGTAATGATCAGCTATGCAACCAATGGGATACCGCACAACCAACCGATTCGTTTTCGAATCGAAACTTTTTACCGGGATTCTCGATATCGACCAATCATGCAGAAACACTAACTCCGCCACATCACCTACCGTCTTCAGCTTATCCGTCGACTTCGCAAAGAAACTCGTACGTCGATCTTGTCCGGCTTTCTCGATACGGAAATAGCCGGTATTGGGGTGCCGGGCACGCCGGGCACGATTACCATTCACAAAGAGTTCTCGGAGAGCTAAATTGTCCGTGTTAATATCAGCCAATGAAGCCGACAAGTTTCCGTCATCCTGTAGTTTCCAGTTAGAGATCGCTACCCCACCAGAAATCAATGCTGTTTCCCCTTTTGCCGACTGAAAGGTAACGCGGAACTTCTTGGCTGGCATGTGTTTTGGAGTAACTACGAGTGGTTGTTCAAGCCGATGTGTGCCCTTGTGAAGAATCACACGGATGTTGGCCTGCGTTTGCTTCTGACGCAATTGAGCAAGGCGTTTCAGCACTTGACCGAGAGAACGAATCGGTCTGTCGGCAGTGCCCGGATGAAAGTCCCGCCCTGTAGTCGCCACATGAATATCTACTTGCTTGGTCGGCTCTGCAAATACCGGCACAACACAGGAAGTAGTTAAGACAATCACGTAGATAGAGATTCGTGAACTCACTGTTTTCTCACAAACTAGATTCGGATCAAGTTCAAGAACGGTTGATACTCGTGGGTGTTTGTTCACGGATATCGGGCAACAAGACGGGCTACGATCAGGAGCCAAGACCCCGTTGTGGATAAAAGACGGGTTCCATGAGTTCGGGTCATTCCCCTTGAGTTCTCTGTTGTTCGACATCGGCTTTGATATGCTTCACCAAATTTTTCATAACAAAGCCTTGCTCGGGACAAACGTGGACCGGTGCGTTGTATCTCCGCAACGTTTCCGCAACAACAGGTCCAACCGCAGCTGTTCGCGTATTAACTAACCCAGACCGCAGTTCCTCTCCCAAGTTACGTTCTTCTGACACCTGAAACAATCGGTCTACCTGCGGACTGCTTGTCAACGCAAGATAGTTGATTGCACCGCTAGACATTTGTCCAATCAAATCCGACACCTTCCCTGCGTCGGAAGCTGACGCGTAAACGTAAGGCAGGGTAGCAACCATTTTCGCACCAGACTCCTCCAGAAAAGTTTCCAGAGCTGGGTTCGTCGGAGCATAGAGCTGAACCCCGACCGATTTACCTTCCAGGAATTCTTTCTTGAGAGTTGCGATCACGCCATCGGTAGTTGGAGTTTCCGCAACTTTGGTCGGCTTCAGGTTGATTTCTTTCAGAGCCTTGACCGGCTTCGGACCTCGAGTAATCAAACACGTTTTCCCCAACGCGGAGATAACCTCCGCTTGAATGGTAGCCTGATCCGCGATGGCCAACAACCTCCGGACTCCCTCTCCGGTGAACAACACAACGTAGTCATATCCTTTTTCCACAAGCACGTTCAACCAACCCACTACAGGTGAGATATCGGAAGGGTCCAAAATGCTCACCATTGGACAGCGAACGATTGTTGCTCCTTCCTGTTCGAGCATCTGAACTAATTCTTCTAGTTGCCGCCCTTCGGCCACGGCGATGGTTTGACCTTGCAGGGAAGCCATCGGAATTTCCCTCCCTAATACTACAGCGCTACGGTGATCGATTTTGAGATCGGTTTTTCTTCTTTT
>CAYRFQ010000192.1:0-6408 GCA_964423615.1 uncultured Alcaligenaceae bacterium
ATGGACGTCATACAAGGTCGGCGACTTTGGGGTTCGTCCTTTGGCCAGAGGTTTGATTTCGGAATGAGTTCGGTGATTCTGCAGACCTTGGTGGGGGCGGTTCCTGGGGAAGAGGATTGAGGTAGCTCGTGACGGTCGGGGAGTTGGCCATTTCCAGTGGCCAACCTCGGATCGTTGGTGAGTTGATCCTCGTTTAAGGGAGAGGATCAAAGCGCTGCAAAAGGCGGCAACCTCTCCTTCATCGACCCAAGCGAAGATGACATTGATGATTTGGGCTGTAACGAGGGTGTGACTGTGGATTTTGGAATTCTGTGTTCGTCATAGGTACACGCGAGCCGCGGGGACTAAATTGTAGTCCAGAAATGGTACACGCGAGCCGCGTGTACCTACGACGAAATGAAAAGTACACGCGAGCCTGGGGTGCGTAACTGCGGTCCACTGGGAGATATCGTAGTTCGAGTAAGGGCTCCTGCAAGTCTTGGCATCAGATGACTGTGGCTACCATTTTGCAAGGCTCCGACTCGCACGAGGGAAGAAACAATCGCTCGGCTTTGAGCCCAGGTTGAAAGCTGGGCATGGTTATCCATGGAAGGAGTTACTCGTCAGGGATTTCTGTCTGTGACGTCCGGACAGTCACCACGGGACAAGAAGCGTTCCGCGTCACCGAGTCGGCGACGCTACCCAAGAACACTCGGGACAAACCGCTTCGTCCATGGGTTCCCATCACAATGAGGTCGCAGCGCTCTTCCTTGGCTACGCGAACGATTTCGTCTGATGGATGACCTTCGGCGATCACCCCTTCGGCATTGACATTGGTGTTGGCTGGTAGGAGGACTTGTAATCGGTCCAGTAATTCTTGATCCGATTGCGGTGGGTCGGGAAGGGTCATGCCAAATTCTCCCTCTACGACCTCGGAAGGCATTTTCACATGCAATAGCACCAGCCGTGCGGAATAATCCCGTGCTAGAGAGTGCGCAAGATGGAGAGCGTGAGTGGAGAGTTCGGTGAAGTCAGTTGGGTGTAGTACGGTCTTTATGGCCAACATCGTAATCCTCCTCTCGGACGTCCGAAGACATCGAATGGAAACAGCAAGGAGGATCGGTTTGCGAAGCACAAACTGAGGGGTGGTTCAAGGTAGCAGGCAAAACCGATCCGTCTTGTTGGTCGGCATTTTCCGTTATTCAGATGATGAGGAAGGGGAGAGGTCCTCCCTCATCGATCGAAATACGCTTCTATCAGTATTGTTCGATCTTTTGGTCAGAAAGGAAAGGATAATCCATCATTTATAAGCCTGGAATTCCTTTCCCAGGAGGGCAGAAGCGATCTTCAGTTTTAGGATTTCGTCTGTCCCCTCATAAATGCGACAGACTCGAACGTCCATTAGATGGCGACCAGGTCGGTAGATGGTCGACCAACCTTTTCCGCCCCAAACTTGAACAGCCCTGTCGGCGGCATCCCAAGCCGCGTTCGTTGCATAGAATTTGGACTGGGCGGCAAGTAGTTCTGCTTGGCGTTGCCTAGCTGGGTCGTCCGGATTCGCGTTGGCGAGGTCTTTCGCTTCGGCGGCCCGGAAGAGCAAGCACTCACTCGCGATGCGATCCATTTCGATCTGGGCGATGTGGTCCTGGACGAGTTGGTGTTTTCCGATTTCCTTTCCGTGTTGGAAGCGCTCTCTGGCATACCGGAGCGATTCGATCAGACAGTCCTCGATTACTCCCAGGCATCCTGCGGCGACGCTGAGTCTCCCGCTCACAAGGGTTCCCATGGCAATGCGAAAACCGTCTCCTTCGTCACCGAGCATGTTCTCTAGCGGGACCTCGTGATCCTCCAGCGAGAACATTCCAGTGTTCGAGGTAAACATCCCCATTTTGTCGTTGAGGCTTTCGATCTGGACGGTCTCTCCTTCGAGGTCGACGATGAACGCACTGATCCGCCCACCTTCAATCCGCTGTCCGTCCTTGGCGGGATAAGCAAACGTCACAACCGAGTTGGCGATCCCCGCGTTGGAGATGAGATACTTGTCGCCATTGAGAATGTACTTGTCGCCCTTACGTTCGTAGGTCGTTTGCATTTCTAACGGATTACTGCCCGCTTCGGGCTCGGTCAATCCAAAACAGAGAGTTATCTCACCGTTTACGGCAGCCGACAAGTAGCGATTTTTCTGGTCTTCATTTCCCCACGTCAAGATGGGGTACTCACCGATCGAGGTGTGTCCGGAGAAAAACGTTCGGACGCCTGTTCCTTCCTGGCCGATACGCATCAACGCCTTGACATATGTCAGAGTATCGGAGCCACGTCCTCCGTACTCCTTGGGAACGGGCATGCCCAGTAGGTTATACTTTTTGGCCAGGGGAACAACTTGATCGTTGAATTTGTGGGAGACGTAACACAGTTCTTCGTGCGGGCGTAGTTCTTCGCAGAATGCGTTGACGTCGGCCAGAAGCTGATCTCGCTCTTGTTCTGTAAAGTGCGAAGGCCTCGAGATTGTTGCGGTTGCCATGGTTAACTCACCTCATGAAAAACAGACTCTCTATGGAGCTTGGAATGGCTTGAGTTTGGGCGGTCCTGCAGGCGTTCTATGGATCTTGTTTCAACCACGGTTCCCACTCACGGCTAGGATCTGACGCCCTTTCGGGGCTGAAAATCGAAATCACGACACCTATTGGTCCAACCAGCCAAGTAGGGAGGAGGATTTTGGAAAATTCTCAACACAAACGGAAACCGATCTAAATGCAAGCGAGGACCTCTTTTGAGAACCTCATCTGTCGTTCGGCTTAACATATAACCCATCTCGGCTGTGACTGCGATGTCGACCAACAGTCTCGAAAGCGGTTCCGAAAGCCGCACGGCTCTTTCTCGGGGATTTAATTGGTCCAGTTCTTGGCGACCCTTTCGGCTTGTTGGAACGCCCTGAGTAAGTTGTCCCCGAGAACTTTATGAATTTGCTTGCGGTTGTAGCCGCGGTTCAACAACTCTTGCGTGATGTACGGATAACACGAAACGTCCTCGAGTTGAGAAGGCAAGGAACTCACGCCATCATAATCGGAGCCGATCCCGACGTGGTCGATGCCGGCCACTTTGATTATATGCTCGATGTGATCAACTACGTCATGGACGGTCCCTTTGGGAACCGGGTGTTTGGCCTTCCACTGGCTCCATGCCTGTTGGAAATCTTCCTTCTTGGGATACTGTTTCTTGAGGTCCCGGTACACCTGGAACATGTGCTTCATCGAGCGAGCTGCCTCAGGAACGACAAAACCCGAATAAAAGTTGACCATCACGACGCCGCCGTTCTTCTTTAACTTTTTGAGCACCTGGTCGGGGACGTTCCGGGCGTGCTTGGCCACTGTGTAAGCCGAAGAGTGCGACGCGATGATTGGTGCCTTAGTGACCCGCAAAACGTCTTCCATCGTCTCGACGGACACATGGGAGATATCCACGAGCATGCCCAAACGGTTCATCTCGCGAACGACGCCTTCGCCGAATTGACTCAAGCCGTTACTCTTCGGGTCGTCCGTAGCGGAGTCGGCCCAGTCGAGCGTTTCCGAATGAGTCAATGTCATATAACGTACACCGAGTTTGTGGTACAAACGCAACACCCCGAGAGAATTGGCGATCGAATGTCCACCCTCGACGCCGATCATCGACGCGATTTTGCCTTTCTTGCGGATACGGTAAATGTCGTCGACTGTCTTGGCCATCTCGAAGACGTCGGGGTAGGTCTGGACCATGCGGTGGATGAGGTCGATTTGTTCGAGCGTCAACTTGACGGCCGTTTTCTTGGCTCGCGTGCTCGCGGGTACGTAGGCAGACCAAAACTGCATGCCCACGTTGCCCTTTTTCAGTCGTGGGATGTCGGTATGCAATTTTGGTTGGGGCTTCCGAATGTCGATACTCCGGAATTTGTTATTGCCTTCACGCATGGCCCAGGGGAGATCGTTGTGGCCATCGACGAGAATGGCCGATTTATGAATTTGGAGGGCGAGTGGGGTCAGTTTTACCATCCCACGAGGAGCTTTGTCCCTGGGAGATTTCGATTCTTCGGCAATCAATTGCGATGGAAGGAACCATGCGTAGAGTGCCAAGAATAATGCAAATACGCGAGCCATGATCGGAGTCCTCAGAAGCCAGAAAATCCAGGCAGGTTTATTATGCGGGAAAGTCACGTTTTCTAGAACGGGAATTGGTCATCCATTTCGGCGTTGGCCAACTCCACGACGAACGATGAGATTCGTTCGACCAATACGTCCATCAATTTTTGGCCCTTTTCGGCTGTGGCTTTCTTTGGGTTTCCCATGCCGGTGTTGGTGCTCGCCAAATGCCACGGACGTGTGATGCTGATCCACCCTTTGTTAATCGCTTCGAATCGAGTCGGGCGTTGGGCCCCGTCGTCGGCAAGGGGCAGATCGACCAAGTCAGGAAAGAATGCGAGTCCAAGACTCGTCTCTACTTCGTCGGCGTGTTCGCCGGGTTCGTCGAATATTTCGTGGTAGACATCACGGGCGATTTTGTACCAATCGCAAACACACAGGAAGACATTTGTTTTGTGATGAATCTGCCGGACCAGCGGTTTGAGTTCATTGCCGCCATGACCGTTCAGAAGAAGGATTTTACGGATGCCTTTTGGTTCGATCGATTCGACGATGTCGGTGATTATGTGTAGGAGTGTTGTGGGCGTGAAGTTACATGTGAGTGCGCCAGGAATCTTCAAATAGTTTGTATTTACGCCGTAAGGTATTGTGGGAAGGAGAAGGACTTTGGTACCCGCATTGTGTGCGCTTTCACAGATTCTCGCACCTATCTCGTCGACTTGATAGTTGTCTGTGGCATACGGCATGTGTAGATTGTGTGGTTCCGTAGCTCCGAAAGGCAAGATGACGACTTCCCACTTGGTTTCTCGAATGAATCCGTGTCGTTGTTCGGCGAGGATGTATGGCCGTGGGCGATTTGTGGGCATCTTGGCGAATCCTGTGATTGGACTAGGAACATGAGAGTCCCAGATCGACAACTCTCATGATTGTAAAACAGAAGATATTGTAGGGCGGGGCTTTGGACGTGCAAGAGAAGCTGCGTTACGGATTTTCCTCTGGCTTTTGGAATTTGGATTTGCTGGAAAATCGTAGGTGCACGCGGCGAGCAGTCGGATTAATCAGATTTGTGTTTGTTGTGGTTCTTATGGTTCCGTGGTTTCACACCAACGGCTGAGATCTATCGTCTCTAAGAGGCTGAACATACAAAACAAGACGTGTATTTATCCATCCGCACGCCGCGTGTACGTACGAACCGGACAGACATTTCTTTTCCGTTTCGAGTGGTCCTGCGACTTTGGTTCATTAGCCGCGCATGTCTCAACTGAACGTTCGCAAAGATTTGGAGGGTTCAAGCTGCTAAATTCTCCCATTTTTTTTAACGTCTGAACCATTTCTATCAACTTCGGCTCGTTTGCCGAGGTGGGTTTAAATGTAGCGTTGAGTATAACCTCACGGAGAACTCGAATCATGTGTCGCAACGACCAAGGACTATTCCACTGACCCAAACGATCCAACCAATCTACGGCTTCGGGTAATTTATGACCGGCCGACATATACCAGACCATGACGACGCTCTGCATGAGCCAAACCCACGGAGCCAATTTCTGAACACTCTCGTGGCAATAGTGACCTGGACTTTCGATTTCGAGAATTTGTTTGCTCGCCTCCAGCGCGACCTCAATACTCCACCGCAACGAGTATTGAAAGACGACCCACCTCTCACTGGCATGGATATCCGTTGTGAATAAATACACATCTCGCATCTGACCACTCGGATCTCTCACGACGACGGCCTTCAACTTCCTCTCTTTGCCAACCTTCCACCACAGAACGTCATAACTGAATACGTGCAACTCTCGCTCGACTCGGTAGAGGACGACACGAATCCACTTCCACGCAAAATCGACCGATTCGTCGGCCTTCTCGGCGGCTTTCTTGGGACAAGCTAAACGTTTTCCTTTCTTCGCCTGGGGGCCGCGTTTGCCTTTGGGCTTGGGGGCCACGAACGGGTCGTAAACGGCCGCATCGGAACGCATGCGAGAAACCAACGCCACGGTCTCGGGCAACTTCTCGAGGACATGTTCACAAGCGTAAGCCCCATCGGCCACGAGAGTTATGGCTACGTCCGGGGCCCAAGAGGCGATTTCGGTGAGCATCTCGATGGCCAACTCGGCTAGACTCTTATGCCCTTGACCGCTTTGATGCAACCTGGCCGAGATAGGAAAAGCCAGGACAGGACAACGGGTCAAGGGGAAACATAGGGCCACACCCACGACGACCCAGTTATGCCCCGAAGCCGTGGCCGTTCGTTTTTCCGTCGACGCGACGGCATCGCGAAACCATCCGAGTCCCCAGACACATCGTCCGCGTTTGTGGG
>CAYRFQ010000193.1:0-6321 GCA_964423615.1 uncultured Alcaligenaceae bacterium
TTTCCTATGCCGCGGCTGAATGACTTGTGACAATTATAGTTGCCGAGGTAATACCAAGAACCGAGATGGAGCTGCAGACTTCGCACCCTGGGATGACATATACGTGTGAACCAGAGTTCCCTGGTGTATAGTCTCCAATCCTCTAATACCTTCAGGACTTGTTGAGGCGGGCATTGTAGTGGACACCCGTTTCGAGTTCACACAATGCCCTGCTTTTCCATTTCGAGCGGTTTCCGCTTGTGTTGAATACGGTTCGCCATCCCTCGAAGTTCTCATGCCAAGAAGCCTCATCCTCAGTCCTTCTCCTCTCGGGGCAGAAGGATTATAAACCGGAAAACCTTGTACCCAATCCAGACGGGAAACGCTCTAATGAGCCAAGTTCAGGTATAAGTCCGAATCGCTTGCGCGCACCGGTTTGATCGACCGCAAGCAGCAAAGTGCCGAAAATGCGGGGTTCAAGGCAGATTTGAGTGCGCTGAAGACTGCGTCAGCGAAACACCTCCGTCGACATCGACACAACTGTTTCAACCTTATGAAGTCGACCCGACGCTGAAAACAATGCGCAAACTACTCCGGTTTGGCGGACCGACGCGGGAAAGGGATGCCACTTGGGACCGATAGCAGAATGATTAGTAGGTTGTTTTGGGGTCTCTGAAACTCGTTTTTTCTGAAGCGAAATACGAGCCACTCAGATATATTGGAGAGACTTTTCCAGTCATTGATCTTACAAATTCAAGAGCCCCTCGCGGTCGTGGTTCCGTCATGAACGAAACAAGACGTAATCTCAACGCTATCGAGCAACTCTTGATGATTGGATATGCCGAGTCCTGTCAACTGGCTGCTGGAGTAATCGCGCGAGGAGTTTCTGAGCTAACCTGTAGGCTATGGTGCCTGGAAGAGCCTGGAGGCGTTGTAGTCACCAACGCAGAAGTTCTCGTAGTTGCCGATTCCCTGCGTGTTTCAGTACCTACGATACGCGTTTTGGTTGGCATGAAAGCCTGGACATTTTTCACTTGGTTTGTAGCAAAGAGAGAGCTGTATGGACGAAAATGTATCCGATGAAGAAAGCCTGATCCGTCGCGCAAACGATGGTGATTTGTGTGCTCTCGATGCAATTTTTGACCAATATCGTCGACCTCTCTTACGCATGATTCAGATCCGGCTGGACTGTCGGTTGCAATCGCGTCTAGATGCGTCTGATATCCTCCAGAACGCTTATCTGCAAGCGCTCAAACGGCTCAAAGAGTACGTCGCTGATCAAAAAATACCTGTTCTATTGTGGCTCAGAATGATTGTTGGCGAGGAGTTGATCAATCTCCACCGGCACCATTTAGGCACACAAATGCGCAACGCGGCACGAGAAGTATCTTTGTACCGCGAAGCACTGCCGACAGCGAGTTCTTTAGCACTGGCTGAACAGCTGCTTGCCAACGACACTTCCCCAAGCCAGGCAGCCGTCCGCGCCGAACGTCTCATCCGTTTGCGGGACGCGTTGAACAAGCTGGACCCAATAGACCGAGAAGTCCTTGCCCTACGACACTTCGAAGAACTCACCCACGCTGAAACCGCTCAAGTTTTGAACCTGGAAATGGGGACGGCCGCGAAACGCTACATTCGTGCCTTGCGGCGGCTGAAGAAGCTCCTTACTGAAATTTCCGATGGCTTGGAGAATTTGTAATGACGTCACCGCCAAGTTCCCAAAACGACCCGCTTTTAAACCAGTTGGCTGACGAGTTCACCGAACGCTACCGTCGAGGTGGACGACCAACGCTCGAAGATTATGTCGAGCAGCACCCCGAGTTGGCAGATGACATCCGCGAGTTGTTCCCCATTCTTATTCAGATCGAAAAGGCCAAGATCGAAGAGCGGCCGCAATCCGAGAAATCTGGCAGCGAAGTACATCACCCAGAACGCATCGGCGACTTCCGTATTGTACGCGAAATTGGGCGAGGTGGGATGGGAATAGTGTATGAGGCCGAGCAGATTTCTCTGGGCCGGCAGGTTGCCCTCAAGATCCTTCCTCAAAAAATGTTGCTGGGAAGAAAGTTAAAACTGCGCTTCGAACGTGAGGTGAAAGCTGTAGCCCGCTTGCACCATACTAACATTGTGCCAATCTTCGTGGTTGGTGAAGAACATAACATCCCGTATTATGCCATGCAGTTAGTACCTGGACTCGGTTTGAACGAAGTCCTGAAAGAATTACCATTTCTTCACCAGAAAAGTCGCCACGAACAACTCCCCCCGGCCGACCCGAAGCAACGACATCATAGCTTATCTGCGGCTTTTCTTGCACACTCGTTGTTCATTTGGAGTTTTGAAAGATCTGTGAGATACGACTCTGTCGATGGCTCAGATTACGGTTGCAATGCACAGAAGACTGGCAAAGACACAACTTCAACGCAGAATGATCCGATGCAAGGTCACATCGGTGTTGATGGCCCCGTCACTGAACACTCACCAACTTTCTCAGTGGCTCAAACTATTCCGGTTAAGCTATCCAGGAGCAAAAAGCACACATTCTGGCAAAACGTAACGTCGATTGGTAAGCAAGCAGCCGAAGCCTTGGCGTATGCTCATAGACATGGTGTGTTGCACCGAGATGTCAAACCGTCGAACCTGCTGTTGGACATGAACGGAAGGGTATGGCTCACCGACTTTGGTCTGGCAAAAGTCGATGATCAGCAGAATTTGACGCTCACGGGCGATATCGTCGGCACCCTACGTTACCTCCCGCCGGAAGCCTTTGACGGACGTAACGACGCTCGGAGTGATGTCTACTCATTGGGGCTAACGCTGTACGAAATGCTGGCAGGGCAACCGGCACATAGCTCGGAAGACAAGAATGCGTTGATGAAACAGGTGACGCACGGGGAACCGAAACGACTGCGTCAACTCAACAGCCAGATACCCGTCGAGCTTGAAACGATTGTGCACAAAGCTATCGACCGTGAGCCGGATAAACGCTACCAGAGTGCTGACGCGTTGGCGGAAGACTTAGGACGGTTCATGAGGGATGAACCGATCCAAGCGCGCAAGATGTCTTTTGTAGGGCACATTATGAGGTGGGCTCGTCGCAACAAGAGGGTAGCCGGACTTACCGCAGCTATGGTGCTGATCCTCGTTTTGGGAACATTCACAAGTGTTTGGCAAGCAATTCGAGCAGCGGTCGCGGAAGACTTGGCTCATAACAATGCTTCTCTGGTTAACCAGCGAAACAAGCAGCTAGAAGAATCGTTGGTTCAAGTCAATCTAGCGAAAAAAGAGTCGGAGAAACAAGAACAGATCGCGAAAATACGGCTTTACGGCGCTTTAATCCGCAATGCGAAGGGAGAACTGGATGCGTACAATGCTCCTCGCGCCTGGCGTTATCTTCAAGCGACACCAGAAGACTTACGCGGTTGGGAATACGATTTTCTAGTCTCTCGAATCCACAGCGGGCATCAAAGCCTGGTTGGGCACAGGAGCCCGGTGAGCACCGTTGCCGTCTCTTCGTCGGGCAAGTTGTTGGCTTCCGGCGACGAGTATCGTAAAGTTCGCCTCTGGGACTTCGAAAGTGGTAAGCAACTGCATGATCCTTTGACGGGACACACGGGCCCGTTGCTTGACATAGCATTCTCCCCTGACGAAAAGCAACTCCTCACGCTTAGCCTCGACGGAACCATTCGGCTTTGGGACACCAAAATGGGACAGCTACTTCACTTGCTGAATGGTTCTGTCTTCTCCGCTGCGGCCTTTAGTCCAAACGGGAAACGAATCATTGCGGGGAATGTCAGGGGAGAGATCTGGATGTTCAATTCCAGGACTGGGAAAACGGTGGACAGTTACAGTGTTCACCAGGGACGCATCTTAGCTCTGGCGTGTCATCCAAACGGGCGCAGAGTTGTGACTTCTGCATGGGACGACCGAGTCAAGATCTCGGATGTCAAGTCAAAGAAGGTTGTTCGCATCTTGAAAGAGCACAAAGAGTGGGTCCGCACTGTTGCAGTGAGTCCCGACGGCAAGTATATCGCTACTGGAAGCGACGACAAATCTATTCAAATCTGGAACCAGGAAGGCGAATTTGTCACCTCGCTGACAGGCCATACGGGACCAATCCAGAGCGTCTGCTTCTCAATCAATGGCCAGAAACTCATTTCCGCAAGCCGAGACGGTACACTTCGAATTTGGGATATAGAAGAACGTCTGGAAGCGAGCGTGCTCTTGGGCCATTTTGGACCTGTGCGCGATGTCACTTGTGTTGCAGGCGGTGAGTGGATGGTTTCCGGGGGAGATGACAGGACCATTCGGAGGTGGTCTATTGCTCAATCAAGCCGTAATCCGATCATTGAAAAGAGACACGACCGCTTTGTCTCGAGCCTGGCATTTAGCCACGACGGTAGCTGGTTAGCCTCGGGTGACCGAAGCGGCGATCTGATCCTATCTGACGTGGAATCCGGCAGGATACTCTTTGAAAAATCTATGCGTAGCAAAGCTATGATGCCCGATATTACTTCCCTCAGATTCACCGATTCCCAACAAATGTTTGTGGGTGACCCGCAAGGTCGATTGTCGATTGTTAGCTGGCACAGTCCAAATCATCGAAGCCACAAGTTCCACTGGAAGACAGTTCCAGTGCATGGCACCGGCTCTGGCGTAGTGTTGGCTCTCCACAAGAAGAACAACTTGGTGGCATCAGGCGGTGAGGACGGAACAGTAGTCGTTTACGATACCAAAGACTATAGCCGGAGAACAACTCTGAGTGACTACTCGAGTCGGGTCCGGGCCATGTCGTTCAACCCCGAGGGGACAAAGCTTGCGGTCGGGGGGCGAGACGGGGCGTTTGTCATTTTCGACCTGAACACTACCAAGGTAATCGCCCGCTCGGCGCACGATCCTGACGGCGAACTTACAGTTCTCGACTATAGTCCGATCGCCAATCGAATGGGAACGGGTGGGGAAGATGGAAATATTAAAGTTTGGGATAGCACCAAGTGGGAGGTCGTTTGGGAGACGGGTGTGTCGACTGAGGTTGGACGAGTGCGACATCTGGAATTCACACCAGACGGAAAGCGGATTGTGAGTTGCGCTTCTGATGGTAAAGTGCGCCTTTGGCACTCTGAGAATGGTGAACCTCTTCTTAATTTGGATCACCCGGATATCGCAATTGGGGCTAGTGTTTCGCTGACCAGTGATGGGACAAGAATTGCGTCAGGTGGATTCCGAGGCTCCGTCGTAATTTGGGATCGACGATCCCCACGAACAAGGACCAATCACAAATCACATTGGAAAGATGCTCATGTTTCTAAGTTTGTGCCAATTCCCCACCAGGCGGAAATCTTGAAAACAATTCAGAGAACGAAAGAACAATACAGGAGCTCACAAACTGACAAGAAATTGACTTTCGACGCAAGTAGCGAAAATCCCGCTGACCACCATTCGCCGACGTGGAAATTGTGGAACCTATACACCCTAACAGGGGATTTGCTGGCGGCTGAGTTCTACGCTAGGAAAACTCAGGAGTTGAGTAGAACCACGTTAAGACACGGTCGGCACGCTGAAGGCATTAAACTCCTCCAACAACGTCTCAGAGCACAACTGAAGACTATCCATCGAACTGCCAAATGGGTCGGTAATCGCAAACGCGCTCAACTATTGCTCGCTGCTTTGTCAGAAACCCCTCCCAATTCTTTGGGATCGACTCCGACCGCCAAAAACCCCTCGGTTGGATATTTTTTCACGGGTAACAGTTATTTTGTCATTCCATCGCTACATTTCGACGGACAACCCCCGTGGACCCTTGAAGCAATCGTGACACCATCAAAGAGGTCCCTTGCTCCGTGGACTACCGTAGTTGGAGACGTGCAAGGGGGTGGCTTTGCTCTGGAGATCATGACCAATCGGTGGGTCGCAGAGGTCCATACTGGAGTTTATGACTTTCAGACCATGGAAAGCTATTCCCAGGTTGTGGACAAGCAACCTATACGGCCTCATCAGAAGTACCACCTTGCTGCTGTGTGGGACGGAACAATGTTACGACTGTTCGTGGACGGTCAGCAGCGATCCTCCAAACCAGTCACGCGATGCACACGGCTTAGCGGTTATCCAATCATGATTGGTACAGATCCAGGTGGCCGGACAGTCGTCGATGGACTCTTCAACGGAACCATTTACGAAGTCCGAATCTCACGGGGTGTCGTTTACAAGCAGCCTTTTCGACCTCCCTCAACTTTGTCTAAACGAATCGATACCGAAGCTCTCTACGTCCTGAACCCGATTAGAGGTAAATGGCTTCTTGATCGATCCGGACATGGGCACCATGCTATTCATGTTCTAACCGACTAG
>CAYRFQ010000194.1:0-6272 GCA_964423615.1 uncultured Alcaligenaceae bacterium
AAAAGAAGAAAAACCGATCTCAAAATCGATCACCGTAGCGCTGTAGTATTAGGAGCGGCTTCGTTCCAGGGTCGCCGGTAGGCGGTGGGACAGACTCGGGCTTTTCTTGGCGTTCGCGATCGACCTCGCCAGGGGAATGTGGTTCCCCGCACCTCCTCTTCGCTGGCGGTTTTGCTGACGATTGAGGTCAACAGATTTGTTGGCCGCGATGGCGACCAACAACGGCCACAAACTATGGCGGTCCGTGAGGTCGGGAAAACGGCCGTCACGTGCACCCATGCAAAAGCTCTTGAACGCACTAAGCGCTACGTCTCCTTCGTCGGCGACCGCAGGAGGTGCCCCCTTGAGGCGGCTTTTCGCCAGGGCAACCATCCGCTCGAAGTAAGCGTTCCACAGTTTTTCGGCAGCATGGCCCTCACCTTCTTTGAGTTTGTTGATCCAATATGTGACCGAGTTGTCCGAAGACATGAAACGCCTGCTCGATAGCAACCGAGCTCCCGGGGTTTTCCCGTGTGAGTCCTTGGTGGTGTGCTTTGCTCGGAATACCACTTCGGCAATGGGTGGGAGCCTCTGGTTTTTGGAACACCGGTCCCACGGTTGATCCAACACAAAATCGCCTTCCAAAATCCAGAGGTACACCTCGGCAGTATATCGTCTTGGTGCTTGTGCAGAGACAGTATTGATCTGGATTTGTGATGAAGACGCCCTCGAAACTCAATTTCCCTCGCAGCAATCATTTCAGCAACACGTCATCGTTTCGCTCGCAGCGTGGGATGGAAAAGCGACGGAATGTTCGCGATCCAGTGTCGCCCTTGCAAGCATCCCCTGAAACGAAAAAAGGTTCCACTTCTTCGAATTTTCGTGAAAGGTTCTCGCGTCTTTATCCATTTCTCTCTCGGCAGGCGAGATTCACTCTAACGGCGATGATCTGGCCTTGGACTCTGTCTTACCAATTCCATAAGGAGAAATATACCTGAAACGCTTCCTGCACCTGTACGAACTCAGAACGCATCGAATCGCAGTCTCAAGTGCGAAGATTCCATCGAACCTCCATTTGATGGCCACGCATAGATTCTTTGTTGTTGAAAAAACTATTTTACAATATTGACGCATTTCCTCGTCCAGTGACGAGTGTCTAGTGAAGCCCGAGATTGAGCGTAACTTAGCAAATCCACTGAACCATTTGACCCACAATTTCACCTGGAGAGTATCTAATGTTTCAAAAGATCTTTTCGATCTTCGGACGTTCTGCGCGCCGAGCCATTTGTCTCACGTGGAAGTACCCCAAACCTTCCGGCAAGAGCAAACGGCGACCCCTCGGGGCAGTGCCCCTTCGAATCGAAGCCCTCGAAGACCGAGCTGTCCCCGCTGGTATTGTGATGGAAGCCTCGACGTTCGATGTGGATCATTTCGAACAGAACATCGTTGATGTGATCGATGGCAACGTGGTCGGCTACGGTTACGCCATCACCCAAAACGGGAGCATCGTTCGGCACGACGGAGACGGAGACGCACGAACTACCGTTGACGGCCAGAAGGATTACCATTCGACGACCCGTCAGGAAATCGCCAGCGTCTCCAAGACGATCACGGCCGTCGCGGTGTTGAAGATACTTCAGGACCAGAACATGTCGGTGGATACGGCCATCGGCGACTACCTTCCTTCGGCATGGACAGTTCCGGAAGCCGTGCAGGCGATCACGTTTCGGCAACTGCTCACGCACACCAGCGGGTTCCGAACCTATGCCCTAAACTACAACAGTGTGCAAGCCGTTGTGGAAGGCGGACTGGAAGGGTCGCAGACGTTCTCGTACCTGACGACGAATTATTCCATCCTTCGCGTGGCCATTCCGTACCTGCAGGAAGACGTCTCTAACGACTTCCTTGATGCGTTTCCGTTGGGGGGCACGACCACGGCCGTCTTCTACAAATCGTACGTCATTGACAACGTCTTAGATCCAGCCGGAGTTTACAACCCGGACACCAAGCCTGCCGCCGGGGAAACGGATCCCACACTCATTTATGCGTGGCCGGACGTCGGTGCCTCGGGAACCAACACCGGAAACCAGACGGCCAACGCTGGAGGCCGCGGTTGGCGTCTGTCGGCCTACAATCTGGGAGAGTTTCTTACGGCCCTTCGTACGAACGACAACATCTTGACGCCGGCCACACGGGACTTGATGGACCAGAATTTCTTCGGGTGGAGTAATCCAGCGAATTACACCTTTGCCCAAGGATTCTACGGCACGTATTATTCCCACGGCGGCGACAACTTTGGTGGCGTCAACACGGCCATCATGGACTTCCCCAACGGCGTCCAAGCTGCCCTCGTAATGAACTCGAACACGGCCGCCGGCATTCCCTACCAGGCGATCGTCCTCAAGGATGCCTTTGAGGACGCCTGGACCGATGTGGTCATCGAAGGGGACTCCGGACCGAATACATTCGTCGTTCGCCAAACGGGTGGGGAGATCGAAGTGCTGCTTGACGGGGCCACCATACTCCAACAGACGGTCGGCACCTTGGACTCGTTGACGTTGAACGGCCTCGGAGGTAATGACACGTTTCTCGTCGAGGACGTCCATTCCTCACTGGAAGTTATCCTCAATGGTGGTTCGGGCAGTGACACGTTCGAAGTCGGGGACGACTGGTTCGACATTAACATCGATGGGGACGTCGACGTCAATGGAGGAAGTGGTACCGACACCCTCGTCGTGACGGACAGTAACAACGTCGGCGACGACACCTACTTCGTGTGGGAAACGACGATCGACAAGAGTAACTACAACGGATTGTTTGAATACTCCAACGTCGAGACGGTCGACGTCGAGGGAGGTCAAGGGAACGAATACTACTACCTGTTGGGTTCGGCGACCGGGACCGACGTCATCCTCAGAGGGGGGACGGGGAATGACCAGTTCCACGTCGGAGGAATGGACATAAGCGACAACATCGGAGGGATCGTTGACGTCGACGGCGAAGCCGGCAGCGATGACCTCTACTTCCACGACCAGTGGGGGAGCGGGACCAACGACTCGTACGTCCTCCAAACCGACTACTTCCTCAAGACGGGATTCGGGGGAATCGTCAACCACGAGGCCGTCGAGGCCGTCACCCTCAACGCGAGTACCCACGACAACACCATTCATGTGAGGAACACTAGGAACTTCAGCGACTTGACGATCAACGCGAACGCTGGCGAGGACGACATCCTGGTCCACGACACCGGAACTGGTTCCGACGTCCACATCAATGGAGGCAGTGGGGACGACACCGTAGAACTCACGCCGGAAGACGACGCCCAAGACCTCGACGCGATCGGTGGTGAGGTCATCGTGGATGGCGGGACGGGGACTGATTCCGTGGCGATCTATGACCAGCTCGACCTTTATGGAGACACCTACACGATCGAATCCGACTATTTCGACAAGACGAACTTCGACCGGCTGGAGTACGTGGCTGTTGAAGACCTCGAGTTGCACGCCAACGACGCCGACAACACAGTCCAAATCGACGGACTCGCTATTGGGACTTCGTGGAGTGTCTACACCGGTCTGGGTGACGACACCGTCCAGGTCGGACAAGCTACGGACGACCTGGACACCGACCTGAATGGCGACCTGGCTCTTTACGGAGGTGGTTTTGGGCTCCTCGATGAGGAGGTCGACACGTTGATCTTCTACGACGGGTCCGATTTCGGGAATGACATCTACGAACTCGGCAGCAGTTCGTTCACCAAGTCGTTCGAGCTAGGCGGGTTCCGATACTCCCTGTTGAACGATTGGTACTACTCAGGGTTCGAGGACTTGACGATCAACGCCAACGCCTACGACAACGCGTTCGAGATTTCGGCGTTGTTGAATTTCCATCGGACGATGCCAGTCACGATCAACGCCTTTAGCGGTGACGACGAACTGGTCCTTGGGTCGGCGTCTAACAGGATCGATCTCATCCGAGAGCCGATCCACTTCAACGGGGCGACCGGGACGGACACCATCACGGCCCACGACGAAGACTCACCCACCGGCCGGACGTACACGCTGGTTTCTCAAACGTTTGACGTGTCTGGCAATTTCTCGTCCTTGAGCTACACGTCGGTCAGTACGTTCGAGGTCTCCGCCGGAGCACACAACGACACGTTCGACGTCCAGAGTTCGGTCCTCAGTACGGACCTCATCCTCAACGGGGGTAACGGGAGTGACACGTTCGAACTGGCCGGAGGAACCCACGACCTCGACTCGATTGGCGGCCACGTGACCGTCAACGGTGGGGGTGGTTTCGGCGACACGATCTTGCTCCAAGACGATCTCGACGGTGGCGCGGATGAGTATGTCGTAGAGGGTAGTTTTGGCGGGGGTGACATCACCAAGACCACGTTTGATCTGCATTACAGCTCGGCAGAGTCCATCGTCCTCAACGCCAACAACCATGACAACGACATCCGCGTCGAGAGCCTGGGTGTGTTAACGAGTTTGGACGTCTACGCCAACGGTGGCGATGATGACATTCTCCTCAGTCCGACCGCCCTGAATCTCGGGACACTTGACTGGTACATGGACGTCGACGGTGGTGACGGCTTCGACGAGATGTTCTTGTATGACCAAAATTCCGGTGTGACGGGTCCATACTGGGTGACCGATTCCAACGCGAGCCGACAGGGATGGCTCGGCACCGATTACGTGGACCTCGAGAGGCTTTCTTGGCAGCTCAACGCCGAGGCGAATACGTTCAACGTGTTGTCCACCCAACCGGGGACAAACATGTACGTCAACGGTCGCCAGGGCGATGACGTCTTCAACGTGACTGCACCGTCGTCGTACGTGACCCTGTTCGGGAGTTCGGGCGTGGACACCTTGAACTATACCGCGACCGATGGAAACGACGAAATCGAACTCGGAGGCAATCTTATCTTCCTCGCTACCGGTGCGGTCTCGACGGGGTCGGTGGAGCAGCGAAATCTCGATGCCGGGGCCGGGGCCGACGTGGCCATCGTTGACGGGGTCGATGGGGTCGTCGAGACGTTCCACATCCAGGCCTCGTCGGTGGCCGGCTCGGGGACCTTCTCCTCGGGTCTGTACACCCCCGTCGACTTCCAGAACCTGGAAATGTTTGACGTCGAGGGTGATGCTGGTGACGAGGACGAATTGGCGTTCACGGGGACGGCTAGCGCGGACCACTTCGACATTCATTTGGATGCCGCAGGCACAACTAAGGATCCCGTGATGCGGCTACAGTCAACTGGTCGTGGCATGCCTCTCCTACTGACGCTGCGAGACTTCTCGAACGTCGGAGTGCCGACCGTGAACGGAGTGGGAGGCAACGACGACTTTGAAGTGGACATCTCTCCGACGATCTCTCGCGACGTCCATGTCGATGGGGGAATCGGGAACGATAGCCTTGAGTTGACCTATGTCGCGACCGGAGCGGATCTGGATTGGTTGGTCTTTCCGGGTGATCCCGAAGACGGAATCATACAGGTGAATTACGGTGTCCCGATTTCTACGGTGGGTTACGAAGATTTTGAAGATGTCGATGTGACTTCAGTGTAATGCTGAAAAGCAACAGTTCCGCCGGTTGGTCTTTGCGGCTACCCGGCGGTTCGCTTTCGTTTTCCGTCGACGTCATTATCACCTCGGCAAGATTCATCCGCACGTGCACAATTGCCAAACGAGTGGTGCAGTCACTGACCAAGTGGGACGAAATGGTCGTAAAGTCGAGAAGAGCAAACGGAACTACGAAAAATATTGCCGTGGAGACCTTTCGAACTGGGGTATCGAGCTTACCCGACGATAAAGGTTGAGAACCCGACACTGGTGAGGAAACACCAACGAAAGCTCTTCCGGCGGATCAGAAGCTGGCTGAGTAGCCTGGTAAATTCGGTCCGCTTCCTTGCGCTGGGATTTTCCAGGATGAACGAGGTGACCAAGAGAGCAAGAACTTGTTCACCTTCGCTCAAGATGAACCGAGGGAGGCCAAGACAATGTGAGTCGCCGAGGTGACAATCCTCGGCCTTACCTCTCTTGAGTCCTTTGTTAATGTTGTTCGCTACAAGTTTCCAAAGAGACCCAAATCTTCCTCTTGTTTGGACTCCACCAGAACCCGAGAACTCTTGGACTTCCACGAAGAAGACCAAACTCACCTGTACATTCACCCTCATGAGTTTTGACGACCAAACTCGGTAATGCTCAAGGCCGTAATGCTCGTGCGAGTTTTCCCGGCCCGGCCAACCCAACGTATCGCAACAACGCTTGCGAACCATGACAAAACTGATC
>CAYRFQ010000195.1:0-6075 GCA_964423615.1 uncultured Alcaligenaceae bacterium
ACAAATGTCGTCGATGCGTTCGATCCATTCGAGGGGGAGGGAATCTTGGTGGTTCGAATCCGGCTGCGGCATTTCCGGGGCTCCTGAACGAGGATTAGTGGTGTCTCAATAAATCTCATCCGTATTTCAAAACACATCCCACAAAAAATTGCGGGAAGCGTGTGACGAATTTTTCCGCCAACCATTGAATCGTCCCGACTCACTCGCTGCCTTCTTGGAACAGCCGCACCCACGTCTTTTGAATCCGTTCAAGTCGACGCCGTACAGTCTCCGAAGATCGGTCAATTGTCTCCCCGATCTCTCCGTGCGTGTGTCCTTCGAGGCGCAGAACCGCGATCTGTTGGAGTTCTTTGTCGGAGAGTGTCTGCAACAGGACTTGAAGTTGCTCGGTAAACTCGGCGGCGACTTGTGGGTCTGGAGTTTCGCCCTGGATTTGATCCAGGAAAAACGCATCACTTTCGGAACCCGCCCCAGGTGGAACTTCGATCGATTGCACCTTGTTGTGATTTCGTCTCTCCCGCGAGTGATATTCCCACAGCCGAGCGGATTTTTTTCGCACGAGCATGACCAAAATTTGCCAGAGATCCGCACTGTCTTCAAGCTTCGGAAACCGTTGGTTTTCGACGGCCACACAAAAACTATTGATGGCGCTCAAGGCGACGTCTTCCTCGTCAGCCATTTGCCTTGGAGCACCATCGAGTTTCTTGCGGGCAAGTCGCACCAGACGTTCAAAATACCGAGCCCAAAGATCTTGCAAGGCATCCCGTTGACCAGCCTTGAGTTGCTGGACTAGCAGAGTAATCGATCCGTGTTCGGACATGATCGTGGCCTTAGGTGTAAGACTTGCGTAATAGGTGACTAGACAGGCACATTGTGACAGACCTTATTCCTCTGGCAAGAAGAATTCCGTATGGCTAAAAAATTTCGGCCAAAAGTGTGGGGAAAAGCTGCGAACGCGAATGAGGGTATTGTTCGCCCTATTGATTGGTTTGGCTTGCAAACGGTCTCACGAGGGCTTTCCGGTTCCGCCGACCTTTGGAAAACAAGTTTTCCAAAGTCTCGCGGTGCCGTTAGATAGCCCGACGAGAAAACCCGTTCCGCCGTTCTGTTAACGACGCTCACAAACCTCGCTTGATCGAAAGAAGACAACATGAAGACTATCATGAACCGACCAAACTCCCTCATCCCCAGTGTCGAGCAACTCTTTGGCAAGGGGGACTATCGCGCAGCCTTGCGTTTACTTGCCGGAACGAGCAATACTAAGTCGCTGTTTGAGAACGACGAAAGCACTACACCAGTCGAAGAACTCTACTGGCGATCACGCGTGTTGCGGAAACTCGAATATTTTTCGGAGGCCGAGCAAGCTTGCCTCCAAGCCCTCCAAGGTCAGCCGGAAGATGAGGTCACAACGGGTCTTCTCCATGCCGAATGCCTTGCCGAACTCGGGCATGTTTACCGCTCCACTGGCCAGTTCGCGCAGTCCGAGCAGCTCTATCGTCAGGCACTCTCGGCCATCCCGCAAGGAACCCAAGGGAAGGTGCTCCGGGCCCAAACCAGGAACGCGTTGGGAAATGTACGGGAGATACAAGGCGACTACAAAGAAGCAGCTTCCTTGCTTGAAAGTGCTTACCAGATCCGCACACAACAGTTCGGGAATCGGCATCTGGAGTGCGCCGAAAGTTTGGATGACCTGAGCGTCTTCCACAGTCGTACCGGACGGATTGTCACGGCCGTGAAGATGGCCCGCGCAGCCGTCGAGATTCGCCGAGAAATCCAGGGCGAGCAACATCCCGATTTCGCGTGGTCGGCCCAATGCCTTGCCAACACCGTGCAGCTTTTAGGAAACATTACCGAGACCGAAAACTTGACTCGGTCGGCTCTGGAAATTCGCGAGAAGACGCTTGGCGAAAACCATTCCGCAACCGCCAATAGTTTGGATGCTCTCGCTCGCATTCTTTGTGACAAGGGGCAAATCGAGGAAGCCGAAAACCTCGCACGTCGGGCCCTGGAGATCACCAAGGAGGCTTTCGGAGAAGACCATCATTTTGTCGCTGGCCAATTGGCCAATCTGGCCTTCGTGTGCGAGACCAATGGCGACTCTGACGAAGCAGAAACGCTCTACCGCCAATCCCTCGAAGTCATCCGAGGGAGCGTTGGTGAACACAACCTCGACTACATCTGGGCGCTGACAGATCTGGTGTATTTCTACTCCAATAAAGGCGATTTCACGGAAGCGGAAAAGTATCTCCGTGAGGCACAAGAGCAACGTCCGGTGGTCATTGAGGGAGGCGTCCCGATGGCCCAAACGAACGTATTGGCAGCGGAGTCGTGGTATTGCTCGGCTCAGGGACAATTCGCTGACGCTGAGAAAGCCGACCGTCAAGTCATCACACTCTTGGAACCATTCGTCGATGATTGTCCAGACCAAATTGTTTCAGCAACATTCTCGCTCGCCCGTTCTTTGAACCACCAAGGTCAGCTCCAACAAGCGGAAGACTCTTTTTCCCAAGCACTCACCCTATGCGAAAAATCCCTCGGCAAAGAGCACCCCAGTCGTCTGGACTGCATGTACGGTTTGTTAGGGGTGGCGCAGACCCAACAGGATTGGGCCACTGCCGAGAAGTGGGCACGCAAGGCCGACGAACTGACGCGAACAAATAGACCGGACGACCCGCTCGTGAGAGTCAACGGATTGCACCAGGTTGCTGGCACCATTGCGTCCCAAGGGGACACCGCAAGAGCCGAAGCGATGCACTTGCAGGCCATCGAGATTGTGCGTCAACACTTCGAAGACGAGAGCAAAGAGCACGCTCAAAGTCTCACCCGATTGGGCGGTTTTTACCAAGCCGCTCTCAACTATCAAGCTGCCGAAGTGCGGTTCAAGCAAGCCCTTGAAATCCAAAAAATCCTCGTCGGAGAAAAGCACGCCGACTACGCCCGGTGCCTGAACAACCTCGCAACGCTCTATCGCGCGGGAGGAAATCTCCAGGCCGCCGGTTCGCTGTACGAGAAGGTCCTGCAAGTGCGTCGCGAAGTCCACGGTGATGAACATTTTGAAACAGTTCAAACCATGAGTCAATTGGCCGAGGTCTACGAACTCGTGGGGAACTTCCCCAAGGCCGAGCAACTTTACCAAGAAGCCCTTGAGGTCCTCCGCAAAGACGGCGAAGACCACCCGGAATATGCCCCGACGTTGCACGGCCTGGCGATGCTGCGGCAATCGCAAGGCGATTTCGAGGAAGCCGAGAAGTTACTCAGGCAAGTGTTGACGTTAATGGAGAAGCAAGTTTATTCCCCCAATGACCCAGCCCTAGTGCCGGTGTTGGGCTCATTAGTTGAGCTGTACTTCGTGGTGGGAGATTATTTGCAAGCCGAGCCTTTGATGTCTCAGATCGTGGAGATCAACCGAATCGGAAAAGGAGAACAAACTTGGCAACATGCCGCCGATTTGGCCTGGCTCTCACGAATCCATGCTAGCTTGGGCGAGTACGAATCAGCCGAAGCTATGACCGAGAAGGGCCTCCAAATCGTGCGACAAACTGGGGGACAGGATCACCCTCAGGTGGTCACACGGCTCTCCCAACTCGCCGGACTCTATCTCGCCCACCAGCGTCCCGCCAAAGCCGAAAAACTCTACCGCGAATCACTGCGAATTCTACGAGCGGCGTTCGGCCAGTATCATCCTGACGTCGCTGGGATTCTGGGAGGTTTGGCACAGGCTTACTCAGCTCAGGGACAATTCAACAAAGCCGATGAACTCTGTCGGGAATCGCTCGACATTTGGGAAAAACTATACGGAATCAACAATCTCCAACAACTCGGGTCTCAGCGTTGGTTGGCGTCGCTTTGCATGTCGCAAGGCAGGTATGGCGAGGCAAAACTCATCTACCAAAAGACTTTGGAGCTCCTTCGTCGAGCCGTGGGAGACCAACATCCCCTCGTGGCCCAAGAGATGATGTTTCTCGCCAACCTCGCCTGGAAGCAAGGAAATCTGGACGAGGCCGAGTCGGTGTATCGGCAAGCGTTAAGAAAGACCCAGACGTCCTCCATTCCCGCCGATGGCGTGGACGTGGAAGTTTGCACCGCTCTGGGCCGATTGCTCGTCCAAAAGGGACATTACTCCGGAGCCGAAAGATTGTTACGACAAACGTTGGCCGACGACCGTGAGAACATTGGCGAAAACAATCTCCCGTTCTTATCGAACGTCACGGACGTCGTTCGGGTGTGCCTGGCGACCGGGCGCGAAGCCGAGGGGCTCGCATTGCTCGAAGAACAAGTCGCCCACGAAGAGGCATTCATTCCGGCCTATGTTGCCGGGCGGTCGGAGTGGGTCCGAGGGTTCTTCGGTGGGCAACTTCGAGGGAGCTACGAAGTTCGTTTGGATCTCGTTTCGAGTCATTTCCGACATTCACCCGAACAAATAAGGGCGCTTTACACGCAGGTGTTACGTCGAAAAGGTCACTGGATGGAGATGTTGGGGGCTTCTCAGACATCCCAACTCGGAACTCGCTATCCGCACTTGAAAGACAAACTCGCTCGAATGCTCCAACTTGGACGGCAGATATCGGGTAAGGCTTTCACAGGCCCGGGATTGGAAGGTCTAAAAATGTATCAACGCTTCCTGTCGGCGTGGCAACAGGAACGGGAGCAACTCGAAGAGGAACTGGCTCATGACATTCCCGAGATCGCGACTGAACGCAAGCTCCGCAAAGTCCAGACCGAAGACCTCGTCCAAACGCTGCCGCAAGATAGTGTGCTCGTCGAAATTGTCCATTATCGTCGCGCTGGCGTGAATCCCACCGCTCACTACGCAGCCTTCGTTATCGACGCCGAAAAGTCTGACCCGGCTACTCTCATCGATCTCGGGGCTGCGGATGAAATCGACAAATTGGTAGCAGCCTACCGCACGGCTCTCACATCCACCCAGAGGTCCGCAAAGACGGTGGAGGTGATCCGAAAAGCCGGGGAGAAATTACGCCGAGCCGTTTGGGACACGATTGCACCAGGAGTAAAGGACGCCCGTCGCGTCGTTCTGGCTCTCGAGGGAGAACTGAGCCATGTTCCGTTCGAGACGTTGCCCACCGCAGGGGATGAATACCTGATCGATCGCTTCCAGTTTCAATATGTAACGTCGGGACGTGATCTGCTCCGCGATGAACCAAGTCTGACGAATCCTGGGAAGCCCATCGTCATCGAGCGAGACGAGGAACACCTGGGGGGACCACAACAGAGCTTGTGGAGAAGGTTCCTCAACTGGCTTGGCATCTTGGACGACCAGCAAAGCCAACCGGAGGACCTCCAAAGTGACAGGCGATCTGTAGCCGAGCAAGTAGCTGAGTTGTTGCAAGGAGAGCATTGGAAAGACCAGGGTGCCTCCAAAACTCGACTGTCAAAGGTCGAGTCTCCGAAATGGCTTCACCTGGCTGTCCCATGCGTCTTCCAAGGCAACGGTCTTAACGCTTTGAAACGAACGAAGCCAACGAGTTCCGACAACAGCCCTCCTCCAACCATGAAAAATCTGATGAGCAGTTCGGGAGTTGTGTTGGCAGGAACGGGCGTGGATGGCAGATCAATTGTGACGTACCAAGACATCGAGTCGCTCGATCTGCGACAGACTGACCTGACTGTACTCCCGTGTTGTGACACATCCTCCAAGGACACGTGCTCGGGTGATCATGTGTTGGCCCTGCAAAACGCTTTTCGCCAAGCTGGGACGAAAGCGTTGGTAATGACCTTGTGGCAAGTCTCCGACTCGACCGCAGAGGCTATCGCATTGAGTCTGTATCGCGATGTGCTCAACGGACGCCCGCCAGCGCAAGCCCTGCGAGAGGCGCAATTAGCCAGTAAGGCTCTTGGAATTGACGTCCGAGATTGGGGAGCCTGGATTTGTCAGGTTGGTAATGGCGCAGTGTAAGACTTTCCTTACTTGGCGGCCAAGGGCGTGTTTTCCATCTGACTTGGTTCAATGCTTCTTACGTGGAACCTAGGCTGTGTTTGGTGAATTGGGTTTGGGTAGTTGACAGGGCCTACGCATCAAATTTTGCCTAAGTTTTCGTCAGGGCAAAGAACTTTTTC
>CAYRFQ010000196.1:0-5769 GCA_964423615.1 uncultured Alcaligenaceae bacterium
ATTGTAGGAGTTAAGGAGCACCAGAAAGCAAGACCTCGCGCTGTAGTACTAAGACCCAGTGCTTGGGCTGACGAGAATAACAAGCCGCCAGTTCCGAACACTTTCAAGGATGGCGCCAACTGTCTTTTCATCGGTCATAGCTTCTTCATTCCGGTGGCCAGAACCTTTGACAAAGTCGCTAGTCAAAACGGTTTTCGTTCCCACAAGGCGAGACTCATTTTTTCGCCTGGCATAAGCGGCTCACCGGGAGAACTCTGGGACAATCCTCGACGCAGAAAACAGATTGAAGGCATCTTGTCCAACGGTAAAATCGACTTGCTTGGTATGACGGCTGTCGGGGGGAGCAACAGTTCCTTCAAGTCCTACCAGCAGTGGATCGACCTTGCTTTGAAATACAACTCCAAGACGCGGTTTTTCATTGGTCAATGCTGGATGTTCGGCGGTCCGAGGATGGCCAATGAAAGATATGACCAGGCGATCGAAGCACGAGGCGATCAACTTTTCAAGATCGTGACCAAATTGCGCAAGACTTATCCGAAGAATCACATCTATTACATCAACTATGGCAAAGTCGCCTCGGAAATGAAAAATCGCTTCAGCGCAAAAAAACTTCCCGACATTACGAAAATGGTCGGCTGGGACAAAAAGTCGCTTTTCCGTGATGGCTTTATGGGGCACGCCGGCCCGATGATGCAGGAACTGTCTTCTCTGGTATGGCTGAATGTTCTTTACGGGGCGGAGATTAAGAAGCTACAGCACACACGATACCGATCCGATGTCAGAGGCATCATGATGAAGGTCGTGAAGTATAATCACAAATACAAATAACCCTGATTTGTTCTTGCGGTAAACGGTGTGCTTTTCTGTGAAGTGAAAACCGTGTGAGGATTGATTCGGACGTGACATCTGTGCGATTTGACGATAGAGGCCACGTTGCCTGAAATAATGGAGCGAACTAGTTAAGCCAAACTCTGTTCTTTTTGAAACCATTGGTTCTTGGAGTACCGGAGTCTTTATTGAAATAGGGTACCCTCTTGATCCTTCCTGATCCCAAATCCTTTTACCCCAATGATAGAAGGATTTTGAGTTGCGCACCGTTGGTTTTTGTAGCCTCTTTTTCACTACCGAAAGCGCGATTGACGCCGAAGGGAAAGGTTATCGGTCCGGTCTGAACTCCATGTAGCAAAACAGAAACGAGCTACACCCAACACACTATGGAGAGATGCCAATGTCGCAGGATAAAACTCCGCAGTATGGTCGAAAGCCGCTCCCGGTGTTGCGGTTAAATGCCTCGGAGACTGGTGACTGTGCGACGGCCCGCGTCCAGATGAAAATCGGCGATGAACCGGTGAGAATGGAAATCACGGTGCCAAAGGGCCAGACTTCTACTGAAAATCTCCTGCCAATCTTCCAAGGATTCACGAACGCGGTCGTTGATATTTCGGTCCAAAAAAGAGAAAGCGAGGGGTTGCAAGTTTCGTGTCAGAAAGGATGTGGAGCTTGCTGCCGTCAATGTGTTCCGGTCTCGACATCAGAGATGAGGGCGCTTGCTAGACTCGTCGAGAACCTTCCCGAGCCGCGACAGTCACAAGTTCGAAAGCGGTTCGTGGAGGCTGTCGAAAAGTTAGACGAGGCGGGGTTGCTCGCCCCATTTAGATCCAAGGACGAGATCAAGGAGGATCAGATCAAATCTATCGGGATGAACTATTTCAACCAGCAGGTTGCCTGTCCTTTTCTCGAGGACGAATCTTGCTCGATACACACCAATCGACCCTTGGCATGTCGCGAATATTTAGTCACTTCACCGGCCGAGAATTGCCAACGCCCAACTCCCGAAACGATTGATCGTGTACCGCTGCTCGCGCAGCAAGCAAGGGCCCTGAGAACGTTGGACAGGAAACGAACGCCGGATACCAAGGCATGGATGCCCCTCGTATTGTCCTTGGAATGGTCTGATGCCCATCCTTTTTCTCCGACTCCCGAACCCGGACCGAACCTCGTTACCGAATTCTTTTCCCAACTGACCGGACGCCCTGACCTAGCCGATACTATTCACCCCAGTTAGAGTTCAGACTTGTGGAGCGGTTCCCGTTTATGTTGAGTACGGTTCGCAGTTCCCGAACTCCTGAGGTCAGCGCGTTGTCCGCTTCGACAGGGGCTGAGGCCTTCTCCTCGCTTGGAGAATTTCCGGTTTTGGACAAATGATAGGAAAGGCAAAGCTAACGCAATCAGAAAAACTCGTGATTAACCACGACTTCTGTGTTTACTCAAAAATTCGGGAAGTATTTTTATCAACAGTTGACTCAAACTTACTAGTTAGGAGTGTAGCGAAAAACAAAATACGATATGCTGAGAAGCAATTCTACCTAACAGTTTATACTTTTAAACATTTGCTATTTCAGTATTCTCAAACCGGAATTCTTCTTGCGGGGAGAAGGACAGATTCGGCCGAAGTGCGAAACGCAGCAGATTGGCGACTGTTTTTTTTGTCCGAGGAACTCGGGGATTGCGAACTTGTATACAACACGAAGGTTAATCGCTCTCAGGCATCCAATTTCTGTTTATGTTGAAAATCGAGTTCCGTGCAATGAAGTGCTCTACCTAATTTGGGACGCCAGGAATTTGCCCAATTCGTGAACAAATCCTTCTCGGCACGAACATCCGCTCGGCTCATTTCACAGCCACCCATGCTTTTCGCAAGAAAGGGTCTTGTCCCTTCGGACATTCGAATACCAAAATAAGACGGAGGGGAGTCCGATACGTCCATTGCTCGATATACCGACGATAAAGCAGCTGCCGATGGATCGCCTTGTCGGTCCCAAGTATTTCCGTCACTTCCTGAGGGTTCCTAGCCACGATTGGCAGAATCTTGGCTAGCCGATGACCTACGTCCGAGTTTTGAGGACTCTCACGCAGCTTCCGAGACACTTGATTCCTGAGCTTTTTAGCCTCACCGTCGCCAACAAAAAGACAAAGGCGCAGAAGTTTGGTCGGATCGCCTTGGGCTTCCCGAACTCGGCGACTGTATTCTTCTGGGGTGAGTTGTACGAAAGGGGTGTCAGCTACGACCAAAACAGGAAAACAAAACAGGAACATGAGTACGGCAAACAATCGCATCAGAGAAGTTACGAGGGGAGGCAGCAATATTGGTGCAATAAAAGTTCGGACCGTAGGAACAACAGGTACTTCTTTGGAAGAGTTTTAAGTCCTGATGGATGCTGAGTTTTAGCAAGGGCGTGAAAACGTGGTTCTTTCCTAGGCGACACCAATTCGTCCCACCGCCTCAAACTGGTCCGACAAAGGGCCTCTAATGATCTTCTTACTCTTCGTTTTATTGACCTTCTCGAGGTTTCTCCTCGCGTTCTTCTTGGTCTTGCTTTTTGTCTGGACGCAAGAAAAGACCACAACCACCGGAGTTCCACAACATCATCAAAGCGACACCAGCAGCTTCGCTGTCGGCCTCTTCCTGCTGTGGAGGGTTGTCGAAGTCAGTCAGGATCTGACCTTCAGGAAGGGTTCCCGGATCAGCTTCATCAGCAAACGCGGCATCGCAAGCGCCATTCCACTGCAGAAGATCGGCGCGAGGAGGTTCGATGTGCTCGTCTGCTTGGAAGACTTGTGGGTCTTCTAGGATGACGATTTTTCCAGGTTCAAGAACGTTGAAGAAGTCATTGGCCATCAGGATCACTCCAACAAGAGTCAGGGGTTCGCCATTTCCCTGGCTTTGCCAAACTTACGTTATTATACACCACAGTTACTCTCAGAAGCAATCGAGAGATAGCAAAAAGCACAGAATCCAGAATCCTGAGAACCCCCTCATATTCTTGACCCGGTTGTAACCCATCGCTAACATGTCCGAATTAGCTTTTCCTACCTCAACAAAGTGATGCTATGTCACCCCACCCCACAAACACCACGCTTCCCTTCACGAAATTCCTCAACCGCCGCCAATGCCTCAGTATCGGCAGTTTGGGCATTCTCGGCCTTGGCTTGCCCGAATTCCTGGCTGCGACGGCTCCCTCGGAGACGGCTCCAAACCGAGGACGAGCTAAGGCTTGCATTTTGATCTTTGCCTGGGGCGGGCCTTCACAGCTTGACACCTGGGATCCCAAGCCGAACTCCCCAGCAGAAATACGGGGCGAGTTCGCTTCCATAAACACCACGGTTCCTGGACTCCGGATCAGTGAACATTTCCCGATGTTGGCCCAAAGGGCGAACCAATACACCGTTCTTCGATCGATGACCCACGATGATCCTGCCCATCTCTCCAGCGTTCATCACGTCATGACCGGACGCCATGCTCCTAACGTCAAGTCCGACAGAGACGGACCTTCTCGCCGCGATACTCCCCACGTTGGCTCGATACTGGCCAAATTTCGAGGGACATCACGAGGGATGCCTCCTTTCATAACGATGCCCTGGATCGTCTCGCACCCTGCTGCCCCAGGTGGCGTGGCACCTGGGCAAAATGCCGGTTGGCTTGGCACCAACTTGGATCCCTTCGTCGTTCGTGGAAATCCCAATGCTGCGAATTTTTCCGTCGAAGGATTATGTCCTCATACCAGCACGCCGCCCTCCCGACTTCAGGCTCGTCGAAACCTTCTCCAGCGCCTGGACCAACCGAACTTCCGTTTGGAACGCACCACCGACTATCACGAACGAGCGTTCGACCTACTCACCTCCCCCATGGCCCAGAGGGCCTTCCAGATTCACCAAGAGCCGTCGGTGATACGCGATCGTTATGGACGCCACATCCACGGACAGTCTCTGTTACTAGCGCGTCGTTTGATCGAAGCCGGTGTGCGGCTCGTTTGTGTGAACTGGCATCAAGATGGAAAAAACTTCTGGGACACCCACGGCAACAACTTCAACCGGTTGAAGAACGATCTAATGCCTCCAACCGATCGAGGCCTTTCGGCGTTGCTCGATGATCTAACAGCCCGTGGAATGCTCGACGAGACGCTCGTGGTTTGGGTGGGCGAGTTTGGCCGCAAACCGCAGATCACCCGAAACAACGCCGGTCGCGAGCATTGGCCCTTCTGCTATCCAGCAGTTCTCGCGGGAGGGGGCATCCGCGGAGGTCAAGTCTACGGAAGTTCCGACCGACACGCGGCTTATCCGGCAGAAAAGCCAGTATCGCCCGCCGACCTCACGGCAACCATCTACTCCGCCCTTGGTATTCCTCCGGACACAATTCTCCGAGACCGTGAAAACCGTCCGATCGCACTGACTGAGGGCACCGCAATCAATGAACTGTTGTAGGAAACGAGTTTCGCAAAAAACCATTGTTCTTTGTCGCTAAAGTTCCAACAACGTTCACACGAGGCTCGGACGAAACCTCTTATGCTGGGCCCCCCAAAAGGCCCAGCACTGAATTTATTCGCAGATACAACGGTTAACGCCTGCTTTGGCATCCAGCAATTGGAAAGATCAAGATATTCGCCTTTCACCCAGGACGGCCAATCCATCCAAGTGTTTTTTTGGCCGAAGGCCAACCTCATCGTTGCCTGGTCAAAATGAACAGGTATTAGAGGGTCATGCACCAGTGGGAATCAACGACCGTCTTCATTAGCCGTTGGTCTCAATAAGTTAACCAAGTCAACACCTACCCTTCTTGGCCCCCAGACTCACAGCAACACATTTCTTTTCAAAAAACTCCTTTCCTGCGATAAGGTTCCCATCTCTCCAGGAGATTTAACAGTGGCCAACAACTTCTAATACTACAGCGCGAGGTCTTGCTTTCTGGTGCTCCTTAACTCCTACAATCTC
>CAYRFQ010000197.1:0-5628 GCA_964423615.1 uncultured Alcaligenaceae bacterium
CGTTTGTTCGATGAGTCCGGCCAAGAGATCCAACGGTTTCATGACAACGTTTCCGAAGCCACCGAGCAAGTCTTGGATTTGCTCGGCATCGATCGGCAAGCATATGGCCTGGATTAAACACTTCCAGGGTGGCCAAATAATTCGACCAAAATACCGAAAACCAATATGCGGAATGTAGGTCTTTTTTTCTTTTTTTATCGCAAAATTTGGTGAATCCGCTTATCCGCCCCACGTCGCCAAGATTTCGCCTTCGGCGGCGATGGGAATCTTTTTGAGAAACGTTTCCATACCTTTGACCATATACTTCTCGATGAAGGCCTTGACGGCTTCGGCGTCCCCTTCCTTGCATTCAAACAAAACCTCGTCGTGGACGACGCCCACGGGTTTCGCTGACCGGGGAAGTTCATCGCGGTGGAGCCACATTAAGCCTAAGGCGGCTTTCAGTCCGTCGCTGGCCACACCTTGAACGGGCGAGTTCAACCTCTGGGTGTACTTGTTGTCGCTCGGTTCGATGTCGCCTCGAATCCTGCCCGAGCGTGTTCGGACCATGGTGCCTGATTTCCCTTGACGTTTATGCCACTGGCGAAGCTTGGGGTACGCTTTGAAGAATCGATTCCGGAGTGACTCGGCTTCTTCAAGAGACAATCTAAGTCCATAATTCGCCTTCGCGTTGACCCGGAAAGTCTTGGCCGACATCCCGAACAGCAAGCCGAAGTTCAAAGCTTTGGCTTGCTGGCGTTCCGCCTTCGAGACGTCTTCGGGAGCCCTGCCAGTGACCAAACTGGCCGTTAATTTGTGGACATCATCTCCTCGCCGGAAGGCATCGATGAGCTTCGTTTCGCCTGCCAGTTCGGCCGCAACCCGAAGCTCGATTTGAGAATAGTCGCATCGGACCAACGCCGATCCCTCTTGCGGGTGGAAACATTTCCGATACTCGGACCCACGTTTGATTTGCTGGATGTTCGGATTCCGACAGCTCGACCGGCCCGACCGGGCCCCCACCTGGAACCAGTGGGGAAACAACCGACCATCGTGTTCAAGTTTGGTCCAAGCTTCCCCGTAACTACTGGCTGCTTTCGACAAACCGCGGTACTCACGGAACAGGTCTGCGAATGGGTGATCGATCGTGGCCATGGTTTGGTCTTTGGTGTCTGGCAGCTCGAAACCCAGTAGTTGGAACACTCGTTTGACATCGTCGTGAGAGGACCACGACCATTGGGCCATGCCTTCGAATCTCTCCGGGTCGTGCGGGGCCAAGGCATCGAGTTGTTTGATGGTCTCATCGAGCTGGTGTTTCGTTTTCTCATGTAGCTCGAGCCAAGACTTCTCATCGAACGGAATGCCGCCCAGTTCCATCCAGGCGAAGAAAGGCACCGCGGCGTTCTCGATGGATGCCGCCTGGCCCTGACCAGTCTTCTCGATCTCCGCAGCGAGCGATTCGTAAAGCTTCCAGGTAGACACAACATCATTGGCCGCATACCTCAGCTGGTCGTCGGTCAACTCACCCAACCAGTCGGACTTCTGTTGGCTCTTGTCGATCTCAACGCCGAGGTGCTTCTTGCATGCATCGAAGAGCGAAACGGTCCCTCTGCCTTGGTGATCGACCAACAAACTCATCAGCATGGTGCAGCATGCTTTGCTAGGCCGACAACCTACGGACACAAGGAACATGAGGTCAAACTTGATGTTATGGCCCACCAGAGTTGTGCTACACAGTTTGGCCAAAAACGGGGCGACATCGACACGGAAGCAATCGACCACGAATGTTCCGATCTGCGGGTGATGAAGTTGAATCAGCCGGATGGTATCCTTGTTTGGGTCGAGCCCAGATGTCTCCAGATCGATACACACGATACCCTGTTTGGAGACCGCAGCGACCACCTCGGCCAAAGTCTCTCCATCTGTCACCAATGTGAACTCTTGGGGCTCTGGGTAATTTGAGAGGTCTGTACTGCTCTCGGACGGGTCGTCTTTGGGGTGGGTTATGGGGTTATGGTCCCCGTCAGACCATAACCTTGAGGGGGTTTTCTGGGGGGTTATTTCGGTTTTTTGATTTTGGACTCGGGGACCATAACCCATAACCCATAACCCCTCTTCGGAGTGGTCTCGCTCGGATTTTTCCCGGTCGGGAACTCCATTCGGGGTTTGGGAGGTTATGGGGTTATGGTCCACGCTTTTATCATCTAGAGGTGGTTTCGGCGACGCATTTTCCGAGGTTATGGGGGTTATGGGGTTATGGGTTATGGTGCCCGAGAGGACAATATACTTTCCAGGTTTCCCGCCATCCGCCGAGGCTGGCTGTTCCTGCAATGCAATCAACCCAGCCTTGACCATTTTGTCCAGTTGGTCGTCTGAATGTGTCTTCTTTTTGTACTTTTTCTTGAACCGTTTGAAGAAGTTAGATGCCGAAAGCCTGCCCTTTGTGGCCACCTGTTCACGGATGAAATCGATTTCATCGATGTACTGTTTCTCTTCATCTGTGCTATCCATCCGTTGATACAATCGATACATCTCATGTGTGAACCAGCGGGCAAGTTCCAAGCCTGCCTCCATGCTCTCCACTCCTATTTCGACACACCCCTGCTCCCCTACGTCCGCAGCCGTAGCGAGTTGGTGGACCAACGCCAATTCGACCGGGGTTTGCTCTAATTTCGACAAGGCCGCCCCAATGTGGTCTGGCGAATCAACCGCCTTTTCACTGTACTCGTTGTAAAAAGGCTCGTACCGGTCAAGAGCCTCGTTGGTCAAATCTATAACTACCGGTCGAGGACCGTAATAGTCTTCGCCTGGTTTGGGATCATCATGAAAACCCAACGGTTGCAGACTATGTAGGTATTCGAGGATAGCTTCGTAACGAACCTTGGTCTTTTCGTAGCGAGCCTTACCTTCCGGGTCGGCATTATCCCGCCTTAACTGTTTGGCCCGCGGCGGAGGATTCGCCACTAGAAACCGAGCGAGGAAACCACTATCCATGAACTCCTGAGACATAGCCCTGTAAAGTATACCGGGTTGTATGGCGCTCACCACCGAGCATGCGGCCATTGGAACATGGATATCACCCGACCGGCGATCCATCCGGAATTCTTCTCCGTTCCGGATACTGAGCCAGTTGGATGTGTAGTCCCCCTTGCCGTGTCTCCGAAAAGACTCCAGCCAGGTTTTGAGTTCGTCACTGACCAGCATCATACCTTTCGGGTTGTCCTGTAGCTTTTCTGCAATCCGCTCAATTGTTGTGTCGTTCGTCAGGACACACCTCTCCGCCGGCTTCTCAGGTTTGGGCTCTGGGTCCTCATCGGGGTCCAAGGTTTTGCAATCTCGTTTCCATTTATCCAAGGTAACCTCATATTCGGCTTGTTCCGATTTGTTTTGTTGGTCCAGCCTTCTCTGTATTACGCTGATGTATTCACGTGCGAAACGCAACGCAGGCGTCTTACCCGCCCCAGATGGTGCAATCAGCATGGTCCACAGTATCCCAGGGACACGGAACGTTTCGTTCACCCGGGCCACTCGACTGACTCCAATAAGCCCAGCCAATGTCCCAAGAACAGGCAGGGCGATGTATGCGGGGTCAGCTCCCAAGTATGCGGCCGACTCGACGACATATTCACGAACACCACCCGGCAAGCAATGCAACGGGAAAGGTCGGTATCCTTCCAAAACTTCGGGGGAGCCCGCTGTTTCTCCACCAGCGGTCTCCGCCTCTCTTGACTTGGGGTAGAGTTCCGCAATGGTGTCCAGCATGGTTGCAGGGATTCGACCTTCCTCCTTCATGGAATGGAAGCCTGCCAGGTTTTGGCCCGCCTGGTACTTCTTTCGGCTCGCTGCGGTCTTCTTGATGTACTCGTTGACTTGCTCGTCGCCTGCGTGGCTGCACACCGCTCGGAGGAGTGTCTCGATGTGCTCGTCGGACCAACCGAGCCTTACCAGGCCGCCGATCGTGGGCATCGCCCATTTGGCGTCTCGTTGCCCCGGGTGCCTTGGCCATTGCTCGGCAAGGAGAACCGCGATGCTCAGACGGCTGAAGGCTTCGGAGAGCTCACCCGCCGGGGTGATCAACTCAGGATCAAACTTGGACCACTCGATGTGTTCGTCAGTGCCCTCATGCCGCCCAGGTGGGAACACCGTGTAATGCTTTGAGCCGGTCCGCCACTCGAGAAGACAACTGTCCTTCCGGTTGTCCGAGCCGTTGGCGTCGAACATGATTTTGATGGCGGGCCGAATGTGCCCTTCGCATCGATAGACCCAGTGAGAATTCGGTGCCCCTTTCCTACCGAAAACCATGCCGCACCTTGGCAGAAACTTCGGAGCCAGTTTGATGGCCACCGGGGAGTCGAGATCGATGTCAACGAGGCCAGTGGACTCGTCCAGTCGGATGGCGATGTTGTCGCCCTCGGTAAACTCAGACAAGAACTGGTTGGCCTTACCGTTGTCGTGGGCTCGACCCCAGGGCGATTCAAAGATTGAGAATGCCCATTTTAGTTAAGAGTTCCACCACCTGATAAGGATTCTCTCGCAGCGCTTGGGCAATGTTGGTGACACCCTGGTCGCGCAGCCAACCGATCGCTGCGTTTCGCAAAGCGGCCAATACTTCCGGGCTGTTGCCCGTGCGGACTCGGCTTGAATCCTCGCCCATGCTAACATCTCGAACGTAATGCAAGCGATTTTCAATCGACCAGTGAGCCCGCCAAACGGCCAACAACGTCTTGGCGTCTGCCAACTCCGGGAGACAACTCGTTATCGCGTAGGCGACTTCATGAGTTGTTTTTTCACCAACTTGGACGATCCTTGTGATCTGACATACTTGGCCGACTTCGGGCCAATCGAGGTAAGAGTTGAGAATAGTTGTACTTCGCAGGATTCGCTTTTCGATCCGCCCCCTGGACTTCTCCAACGTCTCGGCGCAGTCGAACTCTTCGCGACTGTGAGGGAACTGCTCAGGGGGAAAAAGGCGGCTCGAAAGCCGCCTGGATATCTTCGAGTAACTCCGGTTGGTTGCCTTTGACGGCCAGGAAGTAGTCGGCTTGGCAATCCAAAATGGTTTGGGCGACATCTTTGTGACAGAACATCGCATCGCCAGTGACGATGCGCCCTCCCAAGACCAAATCGTCCAGTAATTCCAACGCTTGTTTGTGTTCGTTGGTGTCTTGAGGGACAAGGCATTGGTGTAGCACACAACCAGTCGGTTCGTCGAGCAAGCTGAGCAAGTGGGTAGCCCTATCGATCCGGTCGCAGGCCCCCTTGAGAGTTTTGCCGTCAAGGGGTGTGACTCTCAGTTGATCGGGGGCGACATCCAAGACAGAACTGACGAACTGACAGAGGACCTTGTCCAAGTCCGCAGTGTCGATGGCTAAGAAGAGATTGCGGTAGGTATTTTGGCACGGCGGTTTTCGCTTGAATCGGAGTTTGTGAAGTAGTTCGATGGGTTGGGCTTTGACCCACTCGGCGATGGCTTGGGGCCCACGAGCGCCACACAAGATGGCCGCACAGGAAGCGGCCAAAAGGGCTTGGAAGGGATGTCTTTGTCCTTTGGGATCTCGGGGGTCGTTCAGATTAGACAAATGATCCAAAAGGCTCCCGGCGGCGTAACCAGACATCATCTCGACTCCCTTCGAAACGGTCCAAGAAGAA
>CAYRFQ010000198.1:0-5335 GCA_964423615.1 uncultured Alcaligenaceae bacterium
CGACCAGCCGCCGCAGGACCTCTTCGACCTGGTCCTCGACCCGACCGACGGGGTCATCAACGTGTTCCTGCCGCCGAACGCTCCGCCAAACGTGGTTCTGCCTTTCCTTTCCACCGAGACTTTGGTGGACAACACTGTCACGCTGAGTGGTGCCGACCGTATTCGTATCATCGAAACTGACGATGACACGATGACCACGGTCATCAGCACACAGTCGGGCAACACGCTGGCCTTGCCTTCTGGTGCTCCACTGACGGATGTGAATCCGGCTCCGAACGTCATCCAGATCGTAGGTAGCGTGGCAGACACCAACGCCTCGCTTGACGGCCTTGAGTTGACGCCAGGCTCTGGTTTTGCCGGTACTGCTTCCATCACCGTAAGCACCACCGATGATGGCGTTGTTCCAGGACCACGCAACAGCACCAAGTCTCTGTTGGTCGATTTCGTCGGCCTGTACATCAGCGAAGTGATGCTGTCTCCGGAAGGTCAGCCTGGGCAAGCGGCCACCGCACCAATCCAGTTCATCTTCAACGGAACGGTCACGACGACTGGCGACCACGGCTTTTCTGTTGGTGACACCGTGCTGATTACGGGGAACGATGGCGCGGATTATGACCAAATGCGGTTCGTCATCTCGGCCGTCCCGGCACTGAATCAGTTCGTCCTGACGGGGTCCTTCGCTACTTTTGGCGTCGGCGGAACGGCGACGTTGGTCAATCAATCGGGCGTCCAGTTCATCTTCGATAGTACGGTGACAACCCTTACTAACCACTCGTTCGAGGTCGGTGATGAGATCCTCATCGAAGGCAACGGGGTCTACGACGGAATTCAGACCGTCACCGGTGTCCCGGCACCGAATCAGCTCATCATCGGTGCAGGTGCCTTAGGCTTCGCTCCTGGCGGAACTGCGGTTGAAGTCACCTCGGCTCCAGTGCAGTTCATCTTCGATGGCACAGCAACGACGCTCGTTTCTGATCACGGCTTCACCGCCGGAGAGCTGGTGACCATCTTTGGAAACAGCGAAGCCGTTTACAATGATTCGTTCCTCATCTCGAACGTGGGTGCACCGAATCAGTTCGATCTGACCGGGAGTTTCGGTGGTGCCTTCGGCACTGGCGGAACCGCCTTCGTCTTCACCGGTCAAAGTACGGCTGCCCAACCAGCCGACCCGACTCCGACCCAGTACATCGAAATCTTCTCGACCAAGCCGGACTTCACGATCCCTGGTGACGTGTACTTCGTAGGTGTTGAGGGTGATAACGATGGTGGATTGAGCAACCCTGGTCAAGTTCAGGATGTCTTCAACCTGGGTGGCTTCACCACTGGCAGCAACGGCTACCTGGCTTTGGCTCAGCAAGGTCAGCAGTACAGCTCCGAAGGCGCTGTGGATTTCGACGGTACCTTCTTTGCCAACAGTGGTGCCGGGGCCGGCTTCGGTAACGCCCTGATCAACCCCTCGAACAGCGTTTTTGGTATCAACCAAGGTGTCCACTCCGGTCAGTCCGGCGTTGTGGGTCCACGAATTGGTGCCGACGAACTCGAGACCGAGATCGAGAAGGGCTCAGCGACCTACCTCCTCATCCAGACCTCAACAGCACCTACTTCCAACCAGGACATTGACGGCGATGACGATGGAGCGCCGAGCGGAGCCATCTGGGACGATTGGAACGTCCTCGATAGCGTTGGCATCCTCGATGACGTTGCTGGCACCAACGGTTCTGATCGTTCCTACGGTTCGATTACCTTCGTCGCATCTGGAAGCACCGGTACCTTCTTGGGTAACGGCGTTACTACGAGCTTCGGTACCGCAACGTATGTTGCTCGAATCGGTGCTCTGATCGGTTCGACCTCGAACGAGTGGTTGGCTGCTCAGCCGGTCGAGAACGTTCCTGGTCTGTACGACCTTGGCACGAACGCTACCGACTTCCCGGGTCAGTTCATGACCCACGTCGGTGCGATCAATGCCTGGGCTCCGCAGGTCGAGAGTGTTGTTCCGAATGACGGAAGCGACCCACAGCAATCGTCCATCACGCAGCTCACGGTCAACTTCACTCGAGCAGTGGACGTTGTTGCGGCCGGAACCTTCTCCTTGGTTGGTCCGGGCGGTAATGTCGACCTGGCGGTCGTTGGCGGTGACCAAACGGGTGTCACGTCCGTGGTGCTGACGTTTGCTGACTCCGCGAATGCCGATGTCGGATTGATCACCGGTGGAGCACTTGATCCGCTCGGCAACTTGACCTTCTTGGCTACTGACGGAGTGTACACCCTCACCACTACCGCTGCTAACATCACTTCGACGGATACCTCTGGTTTCCTCGACGGTAATGGTGACGGGGTCTCTGGTGATGATGCCACCAATGATGTCCTCCGACGCTTCGCCGACTTCAACGGTAGCGGCTTTGTCGACAACTTCGACATTCCTCTGCTGCCGCCACTCGGTACCGCCTTCGGTTCCGCGGCCTACAGCTACGTCTTCGATTTCAACATGGATGGGGTCTTTGATGTAACTGACCGCGATGAGGCACTGACGAACCAGTTCGAAGACCTGTTCAACTAAGCGACTGGTCAACTGCTAACCCTATGCCCTCTCACCTCTCACGTCATTCGTGTTGAGGTGGGAGGGATTTCTACCGCGATTTTTGTTTTTTCTCCATCTTCACTGAACTTTGACTTGCGAGGTGTGAAACCAAAATGAAGATTCGACCCGTCTTGTTGGCGATGCTCACCGCATTGCTGTTCACAGGTAATGCTTTCGGCGCGCTTGAGTTTCGCTTCGGTACTGACGATTCGGGTACCTTGTTGTCCAGAAACACGGGTAGCTACACGATCAACGCTATTGGTGATACTGTCGATGTTTTCTTGTATCTGGTTGATACTACTCCAGGTTCGGGCACTGTCGGTCAAGAGACCGTTGGTGGTGGCGCCCTGAATTCTTATGGGGTCCAATTGGACTTCGACGGAAGAATCGCTGACGTTTTCCCTGATGGTCTCTCTTTCGCCGATACCGCTGGTATCGAAGGGAACGCAGCCTACACCGGTTTTGGTGCCCGATTTTCAACGGCTGGTTCGATCGTCAACGACAGCGCTCTCTCACTGGACAACGCCGGTGCTGGGACTGTTGGTGGTGTTAACGTGACGGATCCGACAGACGGCTCTACGGTTGACGCTTATTACTTGGCAAAGTTCACATTCACTGGCGTGTCTGTGGGCACAAACTTCCCGCTCTCCGTTGACCCAGGTAATATTGGCGATACGGTTGACGCTAATGGAAACAACCTGGACCTCTTCATCAACAGCACGACTGCTTCGATCACTGTTGTTCCTGAACCAAGCAGCATGATCCTCTGCGGTTTGGTCGCAGCAGGTGGCCTCGCTGGTGGTGCCATTCGTCGACGGTTCGGCCGAAAGCAAAGCTAACTGATCGGGTCATCCATAAGTTAGGTCTTCGAATTGCAGGCGGTCCATGGGTGTCATGGGCCGCCTTTTTTATTCGCGAAGCCGTGTTATTGTAGAGAATGGGAAAAAGGACTCGGCGTTCACCATTCCCATCAGGCGGTCGCACCCTGGAATTTCCCGATCCTGTCAAGTTCCTCGAGTAATTCGGCTGCCGTTTGGTATCGTTGTCCTGGAGTTTTCTGGAGAAGTTTGAGGACGAGGCCTTCGAACAACCCAGGAATACTCATCTGATATTTCGTAGGCTTTTCGGGCTCTTTATTTCGAAGATTGGTAACGGTCTCGATCATGTTACTGCCGGCAAAAGGTGGTCGTCCAGTTAACAAAGCATAAACCGTCGCACCAAGACTGAATAAATCACTTCGTCCATCGATTTCGTTCGACTGCCCTTTGGTTCGCTCCGGAGACATGTAGTTGACGTCACCCAACATCTCGCCTGGCTTGGTGATTTGCTTGGCAAGCGCCCCTTCGAGCGCTCGGGCCAACATCAGATCGCCGAGTTTGGCCTGTTTCTCTGCCGCCTGCATGATGACGTTGTCGGGTGTAATATTGCGGTGGATGATATTTTGGCCGTGGGCATAGTCGAGGGCTCGGGCCACGTGGACCGCTACGCGGTAGGCATATTTCCAATCGAGCATACCTGCAATGCCGATCCTTTGAATCACCTGAGTCATCGTTTCCCCTTCGATGTCCTCCATGGCAATCCAACAATACGGACCATTGCGGCCCGCTCCCAGGACTCGAACGAGATGAGGATGGTCAAGCGGCAACACAGTCTTCATAGCGCGGACGAAACGTTGGACGTCGTCCTCGTTTTCGGTGAACGTCGGATCCATTACCTGGAACGCGACCTGTTTGTCGCCGTTGGTGTCAATTGCCCGAAAAATCATCCCCTCGGGCGTCCGGCGAATGACCTCGTGGATGTCATAATGGGACAGCTTTCGCCCCGATAACTCGGCCAATTGCATCGTCGGCTTTTGATCATCATCAGCGCGCCTGGGCATTTCCGAAATCGTCGATCCCGTTTCGATGTCGCCGAGTTGAAACTGGAGTTTGGTGTCGCCGATGTTGATCACGTCCCCGGGCTTGAGGACTCGTGAAGTAATTTTCGACCCATTGACGAAAGTGCCTCCGGTGCTCCCATTGTCGATGAGTGTGACTTGGTCACCGTGGAACTGAACTTCACAATGTTTGCGTGAGGCTCGAGGGTCGGTCAGCTTATACACGACGTCTTGACCACGACCGAGGAGATGACCGTCGCCATCAGCGATAGGAAAACGAGCGTTTTTGTCGGGGCCTTCGACGACAACGAATTGGAGCATGGCCATCACCGGTCTCCTGAAGACAGAGGGTGGACAGGATACGAGTTCGAGTGAAACAAAACTACAACTCATTGCACGGTTCGCGCAATCCACTGTCAAGTCTGAACCAGGATTGTGTCAACCGACATCATCTTTCAGAGGCGAAGTGTCGTCGAACCAAATCCCTATCGCTTGTCGGAAACGAGAACACTGTGAAGAGGTAGGACCTGACCGGACGTGAAGGACAGTGTTCGCAAATCGTTCTCGGTGCGACGATGATTGAGAACTGCGCAGCTCATGGATCTTCCGACCAACCAGTGGAAAGATGAGGATATAGGTGTGTCGCCCAGGACAGCGAATCCATCGAGGCCGGCTTTATCTTTTGGCTACAGGTCAAGCTAATCGTAGCCTGGGCAAGCTGCCCAGGTAAACATTGTCTTTTTGTGGTGTGACCACGCTCGGCGACGCTGGTCACACCCTGCGACAACAAGCACCCAGCCTGATCGCAACACCCATTCGAAACGTGCTAGGAGGGTGTCCGAGAATTATTCCGTGCCCTTGCCGGATCGGTCCGTGGACCG
>CAYRFQ010000199.1:0-5295 GCA_964423615.1 uncultured Alcaligenaceae bacterium
AACTGGGTCTTCAGCGCTCCTGGCGAATACAAGATCGACATGATGGTTTCCAGCATGGTTTCCAGCCCTGATTCTTCCGATAACACGGTTATCGAGAGTGAAGTCTTCACTCTGAATTTCTCGGTTCTCCAGGTTACCCTCGAAGGCGAAGCAAGGGACATCGCGAACGATGACGTTTTTGAAGTCGAGCAAGACAACCTGCTCACTGGCAGCGTTCAAAGCAACGACTTGAAATCCAGTTCGTTGACCGTCAGCGTGCTCAGTGGTCCATCCGCAGGTCAGCTTACTCTCGACTCGAATGGTCTGTTCACCTATGATCCCAACGGACAGTTTGCCTACCTCGATGCAGGCGAAACCGCTACTGAGACCTTCACCTACATCGTCTCAGACAGCGGCGGCCCGGTTGATTCAGCCACCGTCACGATCACCATCAAAGGTTCCAACACCATCACTAATTCGGGAACCGAATTTAGGTTCTCTCAGGGTACCAATGGCGGGACAAACACCTTTGGCTTCGACGGCGATGCCTTCTTCGTTTCGGGTCAGGGTGTCAGCGGGAAAGCCAAGTTCCAGGACGTCGATGACTTCATCGTAGAAGCTGCCCGGGTGTTCGGTGGTACCGTGGAAGTTAGCGGGACGATCGATGACCAGGCTCTGGCTTTGGGCGGTGGCGCCAGCAGCGTAGTTACTCCTAGTAACGAAGTTGTCATAGAAGGATCGGCGATCGAAGGCTTGTACCAGGTTCAGTTCGACGATCAGGCCGAAGCCACAGTTTTCCAGACCTTCGTGGATCAGTTCTTTGGTGAAGTCGCAGCGAACGGAGCCATCGCTACCGATCCGACGGATTTCCGTTTCGACGCTGGTGATGCGCGTGTCTTCTTCGACAATGTGAATAATGAGTTCGGGTTCACTACCGATGGTGGAACGACTCAGGTCCGCTTCAGCACCCTCGACGGACTCATCCAGGCGCTGATGTTGGAACTTGGCGGGGACACAGTGAAGACCGGAAATCTGAACGCCCAGAGTATCGCCCAGGGGAATGTTCCCAACATTATCCGCGTGAACAACTCCGGCAAATTGACCCTCGCCGGTAAGAGCGTCGGTGGGCGTTATCAGTTCCAGTTTGAGAGCGTAGAAGCTGCCGAGGCGGCTGCTTTGGTGTTGGAGGAGTTGTTCCAGAACGTCGATGAAGCCGATGCGTTGGCTTATGGCGACTTCTCGTAACAGAGCCGCGTCTGCACCGCACTGCCAAGACAAGTTGACCGAGGACGACGCGGGACCCGATCACGGACGACGCTGATTCGCCCGACGGTGAGGAGGTCACGACGAATTCCTCGGCAACGGCAGCAAGGACATCCTTTTCGAGGCAGCGGGCAATGGCCTGGTCCTCGGAAGCGGTGGGATCGACGAGGCAATGAGAGGACAATTCAAGTTCAGGACTGAACTGCAAATCATCCGTTTGGGCAGCTGCACTTCTACGCAGCTGCCCACTTTTCAGTTCGATGCTGTGGAACTAACCGTAATTGTCCTGTAAAAATTTAAAGTCTGCATGTATGATATGGTTTTACCTAATTAAATTCACCAAATTACGAGTGGAAAGATGCATCAAAAGGTGTCCGCCGGAAGACCACAGCGTTCTGCATTCACCTTACTCGAACTCCTGGTGGTGATCGGGATCATTGCCGTCTTGATCGGCCTTCTCTTGCCCGCAGTGCAAAAGGTCCGGCTGGCTGCTATGAGAGTTGAGTGTGCTAACAACCTCAAGCAAATAGGACTTGCCATCCATGACTACGCCGAGATCAACCGAGGGCAAATGCCCGAATCTACACACACCACAACGGCTATGAATCTCACACAATCATGGATTTGGACGCTCAAGCCCCATCTCGAGAATGTAGACAAAATACGCATTTGTCCGATGGATCCGAAGGCGGATGAACGTCTTGCTAGCTTTTCGACCAGTTACGTTATCAATGAATATGTGTCGGTTCCTGGCCCAGGTTCGGTGACGAATCTCAGACATATGAAGGCTACGTCTCAAACGTTCCTGGTTTTTACTGGATCGGACCTCCGCCCGCTGGGGCCGACATCGGATCACACGCACGCACGCAACTGGGTTGGTGACCCAGCCACCAACTGGAACAACATTATTCAAGATATTCAACCCAATCGTTTTGAGGGAACATCCAACCCGCCTGCTCCGGTTGGAAACGCCAACTATCTTTACGGTGATGGTCACGTTACCACCATTCGAGGGCGGCAAATCAAGACCTGGGCCGATAGCGATTTCAACTTCGCCAAACCGCCCCAGTAACCACAGAACGACTCAATCGAAATTGTAGCCAAAGACTTTTAAGGAATTTCTCTTTCAAAAGGTGTACACAATGTCCGTAAATAGAGAGCGCCTTTCACGGCTTCGTCACAACTACCGACCGGTCCTAGACTTCTTGGAAGACCGGATAACGCCAAGTGGGACTCCGAGCTTTGTGCTCGGTGATACCCCCGGTAGCACTTTCTTCGAAATATTCACGACCGAACATGTCGATCTCGCTGCGGACTTTATCAATTCGGAGTGGGAACTGAGTACGGAGATCGGCACCCCGAATCCGGCCGACCCGGCCATTGACTTCGACTGGCAAGATGTGATCCATTACGGTCATCCAGAGACCTTAACGCTCCTAGATCAGCCCTTCTTCGATTACACCGGGCGCGTTGTTGGCGAAGAGGTTTATGTCTTGCCCCAGACGCAAGTCAGCACCGAACTGTTTCTCGGCTTCGCGTCCGAGGAGACTCCCTTTTTTGGCGCTGTTGCCCAACATTTCGAGCCATTTAATCCTGGGGTCCCGTTGCCCTACATTCGCATGAATGTAGTTGACGTTCGTGGACCTGGTTTCTTCTCCGTCTATTCCAATGGTCAGCCGGCAAATCCTGTCGTTGCTAGCTTCGATGGTCTGGACGACTCTGACACGATCTTCACTTTCGCCGCCAATCACGGCCACCTCAACTGGGCATTCACCCAACCCGGTTTGTACGAAATCGACATTCAGGCCTCCGCTCTCCTGCAAGACGTGAACGGCAACGTGATGCGTGACGACGACATCGATCTCATCACCACCAGCGCAGTCGAGACCGTCTATTTCGCGATCGACGCGCAGCTCCAAGTTAGTGCTATTACCCCGACGGATTCTGGGGTTATTGCCGAATTCACCCGGCCCATCGATACGAGTGTGCTCAATCTCCAAAATGACCTCGCTGGAACGCTCGGACCTGCGGATATAACGTTGGTCGGCTCCGGTGGAGATGGGACGTTTGGCGACGGCAATGAGATCCCCATCGACGGTTCGTTGGTTCTCCCGAGCGGGTTGCTGCCGACTGATACGATGGGCGGAACCGTGCGAGTCGACGCCTTGAACGCTGTCGAATTCGTCACCACAGGTGGTCCGCTCGCAGCTGACACGTATCGCTTGACATTACGCAGCGACAATGTTGCTCACGCATCGAGCAATGGTTTCAAGACGACCACGGTTCCCAACGACGCGAGGGTTCTGGACGGTGATCTCGACGGCAGCCCTGGTGGTGACTTTGTCCATGACTTTACAATTACTGCACCGCCGACATTAACCGTCAGCATTCCCGACGTCGTTCGCGGTCCAGGACAGGCCATCGACCTGTCGAGCACCGGGGCTGGCCTGCCTCTTTACATCAGCGATAGCAGCGCTGGAGGTTTCAACGGCGTAGATCGTATTCAGTTGAATCTCGAATACAACCCTGAAGAACTCGACATCACCGCAGTGAACGTTGGTCCCGACGCTACCGGTGCTGTCCTCAATGTTGCCACGATTGACAGTGCTAATGGTATTGTCACCATCGACCTGGAAAGAGCCACGCCATTGAGTGGGACACAGGGACAACTACTGGAGTTTGTCACCCTGTCAGCGAACATACCAGGAAGCGCTGGTTACGGGGAGCAGCACAAACTGGACGTTGAGAACGTGGTGGTCAATTTGGGAGGGAACAGCGCAGGGGAGGATGACGGAGTTCATGTCGTTGCCTATCTCGGGGATGCGACGGGTAACGAAGGTCTGTTCCCTGCCGATGCGAGTGAAATTACCCAACTGGTGGCTGCTGGTGGGACGGCCGGATTTGTGTCTTATCCTTTGACCGACCCGGGCCTGATTGCAGATGGTGACGCCGACGCAACCTTGACAAACGCCGATGCGATTGAGGTGATCGAGGAATTTGGTGATCCGACCTCGACGAGTATCCCAGATGTCCCGACGGCTCCCGCGACGACACCGACGATTCCGGAACTCAACCTCTCCATCCCAACGACCTTGACGGCCAGTCAAGGGAGTCAGGTGATGGTACCTGTTCAGGTCGATGTGACTGGAGCCAGTCCTGTGGAACTCGACGGCATCGCTCTGGTTCTGGCCTATGACAACACTGTGTTCGATGCTTCTGGTCTGACGACTCCCGGTGCGGTCGTTCCTGGGTCGGCGCTCAGCGGCGACTGGACGGTAGGCACCGTCAATGTCATCAACAATGATGGCTCGGTCGGTTCGCTTCCGACGAACGAAGGGCGGATTGTGATTGGCTTGTTTACTTCGAATGACCAACAATTGTCCTCAGGCACTACGGGTGATTTGGTCGTCCTTGATGTGCTGGTGAGGGCCACTGCTCCGCTTGGTCCCACGCAAGTCAACTTGCGAGCCGACAATGCCTTGGCCGGAACACAAGAAACTGGCTTGAACGAGAACACGATTATCCTTAGTCCAGCTCCCACCAACGCCGATAACGATTCGGGGGTGGATGGGACAGTTGCTGTCCAAGCTCTTACCAGCGAATTTAACTTGGTCCTCGATCCCACCGGGGCTGAAGGAGAAGGAACGCTGACCGTTGAAGTTCAGCGAACCGGAAGCACTACCGGGACTGCGTCGGTCGACATCCTTACGATCGACGGAACGGCCACGTCTCCCGATGACTTTGCCGCTGGACCTTACACGGCCACCTTCGGCGTTGGCGATACCTCCGCCTTCGTTCAGATTCCGATCGTCGATGACATGGAAGTTGAGCCCGACCAGACGTTCACGATCGACCTGGCCAGTCCGGTCAATGGCACCATCGGGGCTGTCAATACGACCACGGCCACGATCACTGATCCCCTGCTCAAGGTCCTCAGCGTCACCCCTGCGATCGATAGCAGTACCAACGAAGCCGAAGGCAGCACGGTCGTCGTCGAGTTCAACCGACGTCCTGACCTCGACAGCCTCAACATCTACGATTCCTCCTTCTCCC
>CAYRFQ010000200.1:0-1044 GCA_964423615.1 uncultured Alcaligenaceae bacterium
TTCGTCACGAGCGAAGACCCCGTCGGCAACCACGAAAAGGAAGTCGTCGAACGCCAAATCCAAGACATCGAACACAACATCCGAAGCATCAACGAAGTCCGCATCGAACGCGGACTCCCGCTCGTCCCGTGGGGCGATGGACCGGTTCCAATGACTTGAGCCGCGGAGCGGCGACATCTACTAGGCGTGGCCGTGAGGCCGCGTTCCGATAAGACAGAACCCTCTGGCTGCTATATCCACCCAAAACGAATCCCAAAGCCGCGGAGCGGCGACACTCGGGTTATTCCTCCGGCTCTTCTTCGAACAAATGCTCCGGTGAGAACTCGATCTGATTCGCCCGTAACATCCTTTCGAATTCTTCTTCGAACGTCATCTTGCGATGATGTTCTTTCTGATTGCGAACATACTTCCTCGTGACCTCGACCATCGACTCCGACACAGTAAAAGCTCCATACCCATCTTGCCATCCGAACTTCAACATCATTCGGCGTTGTTCATTGAGCCATTTCGACGAATTGGCTTTGACTTTCCCGACCATCACCGAAAGAGTATGTGTCGGCTTCATTTGCACAAGAATATGCACATGGTTCGACGTCCCATTGATTTCCAACAACGTCCCACCGAGATTACGAATAATGCCCCCCATATAATCATGGAGTTCACCTTCGAACGACTGGTCAATCCACCCACGTCGATTCTTCGTACTGAAGACCACATGAAACAGAAGATTCGTCAAGGTACGGGCCATCGTTGTCACCTCGAATGTCGCCGCTCCGCGGCTATTGGGTTGTTGGATTGTTCGCATATACGCGGGCTCACGCCCACGCCTATCATCTTCCGCCACTCCGTGGCTCTCGTATACCGAACATTGAGTACCTTCAGTTCTACGTCTCAAGCCGCGGAGCGGCGACATACGTTAGGCGTGGCCGTAAGGCCGCGTATGTGTGACGGCCACGCCTCTCGTCAGCCTTCTTCCTCCGCGGCCGCGCAGCGGCGACATACGTTAGGCGTGGCCGTAAGGCCGCGTATGTGTGACGGCCACGC
>CAYRFQ010000200.1:1144-5160 GCA_964423615.1 uncultured Alcaligenaceae bacterium
CTCTCGTCAGCCTTCTTCCTCCGCAGCCGCGCAGCGGCGACATCTACTAGGCGTGGCCGTAAGGCCGCGTGAAACGACGCCCATTATCTTGTTTCTGTCTTTTCGGGAGCCGCGGAGCGGCGACATACGTTAGGCGTGGCCGTAAGGCCGCGTGATCGTATCCGACGCCTCCCCCCTCTGCCTTCATTCTTCGGAGCCACGGAGTGGCGACATCATGTAGGCGTGGCCGTAAGGCCGCGTGATCGTATCCGACGCCTCCCCCTCTGCCTTCATTCTCCGGAGCCACGGAGTGGCGACATCGTATGGGCGTGGCCGTCAGGCCGCGTATATGTAACCGCCTCCTCTTCTATGCCTTCTATCTCCGAAGCCGCGCAGCGGCGGCATACGTTAGGCGTGGCCGTCAGGCCGCGTGATCGTATCCGACGCCTCCCCCCTCTGCCTTCATTCTTCGGAGCCACGGAGTGGCGACATCGTATGGGCGTGGGCGTGAGCCCGCGTAAACCTATGGTGGCTTTCGTCACGTTGTACTTGATAACTCTTCTCCTTGCTGAAGTCATGTTTCGGATACGCAGCCGGCGTCTTCCGCTCCCCGACCTGCCAACCGTGAACAAATATCCCACAGCATAAAAGCAGCACCAGAACCAAAGCCAAGCGTTTCATCGAATTCTCCTTTTACCTGCAGCATATAAACTTTTAGCACCCTGGCAAAGAACTTGGAGGTTGCCGAATCAGGCTTGGACTGCTATGCTAATAAAAGTGGTCATTTGTTCAGTATAGTGAGGATTACTAAGACATGGATCGCCAAGAAGCCCTGAAACTGCTCCGAGGTGGGAACTACGGCATCATGGAATGGAATCGTCGTCGGGAAAACGGCGAGCGGATCCCAGACCTCTCGGGAGTCAATCTCTCTGGTCTCGTACTTACCAAGGTCAACTTATCTGAAGCTAACCTCTCGAGAGCGACTATCGATAAGGCCGTTTTACACGTTTCAAATTTTTCTAAAGCTGACCTTTCCAAAGCCAGCTTGCAGGAGGCGGAATTCGATTGTGCCGATTTCTCTGGAGCCAATCTTTCTGGAGCCGATCTCGGGAAAGCTGACTTCTTTCTCGCCGATCTCTCCGAAGCCAACCTCTCCAGAGCCGACGCCCTTGAAGCCGATTTCTCTGATGCCAATTTGTCAAGTGCCAATCTGTCGAACAGTAACCTGTCGCGAGCAAACCTCGTCAAGACAAATTTCGCTGGAGCCGATTTGACTGCGTCGTGCGTGTTCGGCACATCTATCTGGAGCATCAACCTTGATGGAGCAACCCAGCAAAACTTGTACATTAATGACTACAATGAGCCGGTCATCACTGTCGACAACCTTGAACTCGCTCAGTTCATCTACCTCTTGCTCGACAACGCGAAAATCCGCGATGTTATCGACACAATTACGTCTAAAGCAGTGCTCATCCTTGGCCGCTTCACACCCGAACGAAAGGCTATCCTCGATGGAATCCGAGAAGCTCTCCGCGAGCATAACTATTTGCCAATTCTGTTCGATTTCGACAAACCTTCGAGTCGGGATGTGACCGAAACCGTGAGCACGTTGGCTCACATGTCTCGGTTTGTTATCGCTGACCTCACGGACCCAAAGAGTTTGCCTCAAGAATTGATGCGAATCGTGCCTGAGCTTCCGTCGGTCCCAGTTCAGCCCATTCTGTTGCAAGGTGAACGCGAACACGGAATGTACGAACACTTTACCCGCTATCCATGGGTGTTGCCAATCTACCAATACCAAGATCTAGAACACTTATTCTTATCCCTGAGGGAGAATATCATCACCCCCGCAGAAGCGAAGGTCGCAGAACTTCAACCAAGATCGAGCTTCATGGCGTGATCAAGAAATAGTTAATTGAGATGAGCGAACCAATCTGAAGAATGGGAATTTTATTTCCGACAAGAAAACCGAGTCATCCTCGCCGCCTGATTATAGCGACTTCGAGATAGCCGAGATCAGCCCTGAGATAACCCACAACAAGCCAATGCCACCAAAGACAAACAAGCAAATGTAACACCCAGAGAGATCATCCTTGATTTCGTCGGGCTCGATTGGTCGTCGGCACTCCGGACAATGCCGCTTTTTGAGCGTGTGTCGTTTCCGGAGACCAAGCCGGATTTTGCAATTCGGACATTCCCAATAAAGAGGCTCCATTGACGGCTCTCCGCGTTGACCTATTGTGCTCTGAAGGATTCAAGCCCTACTCTGCCCTTCTTGATTTAGAAGGTCGTCAGGATACGCCGCACTCGCGACCCCGATCATCAAATACTCCACGAAAGTGAGTCGCGTAGGCTGAAAGTCTCGCCAAATGCCGACCTCATCAGGCGACCAAGCCTTTGTCCAGAAATACACTGTTTCCTTCAACTTGGGAGTATCTGTGGGAAACTCTTCGAAAAGCGTCGACGCCCACTTCCGACACTTCCCCTTTGCCTTAAGTGGTGGATGATCAGGCAATACGACCGGGCTGAGGTCCCCGATGTGGTAAGCGTAGTTGTCGCCCCACCGAGCGAACATACCTTTGCTGCGATGCAGATTCGTGATGTTGACCGACAGATTCCCTTCACCTTTTCCGAGTGTTTCGGCCTTGCCGATGTAGAGCGGAACGACTTCGTGCGGGGACGCACAACATACATCAGGTAAATGAGACCATCAAATCTTCCGGTGCGTGCTGTCCAGTCTTCAACGAGTTTGTCGGTTTCCCGAAGAATAAGAGCTTCCATCCCCTGGCTTCGACAAAGAACAGTTCGAAATGGTGTAACGCCAATCGGTTTCGTTTCGACGGTTCCATCCAGCGAAGTCGAAAACAACGGCACACCCGCTCCGGCGATTCCTTGGGCTCTGCAAAAATTGTCCCAGATTTCTTGATGCCTCGTTGCAATCGATCGTATTATTTCTCAACGTACTTCGATAGTTCAAGAAAATTGAATCCCCATCGTCCGTTGTGTTGCACAAGAGTTAGTTGAGCTTGAACTGACATTGCATTCTTGTACGTCAGCTTCAAAGACACCGTTGCCCCTTCGCCCCGGACCTTTTCTTCTAAGATTGTAATCTTCGCAACTGTGCCCTTGCGTGTGATAGCGTCCCACAAGATCTTGGTTTCGGCCCCCGCTTTGGTCCACTGCTCGTACACAGTCTTGAGGAGATACTTGTCGGCTTGAGAATAAACGCCATCGTTTGCAGCCTCAATTGCATGTTTGAGAGTATTCCCAGGACTCATTTTCTTCACCGACCTAGGAGCAACGGTAACGGGTATGTTGGCCTTCACCATCTCTTCCCGGAGCCCTGAAACTTCTTGTTTCAACGCCGCAACTTCGGTTTCCAGTTTGGCTACCCGTGCGTCGTTTCCACCACAACCTATACAAATGATCGCAAGAGCTAATAATACGGTCTGAGCGACATGACCAATCATCTTGATTCTCCATAGAAGTAGCACCAACAGAACTACTTGATTGTCCTGGAATCCGCTGATCAAATCAAACCAAAATTTTTCCCACCCCCCAACGCTACACTCCTTGCGACAACCTCCACCTCAATCGCAAGGAGACCTCCATGTTCCTCAAAGACTACGGCACCACCATGGGACCGATCGGCGTGCCCATGACAGACGAGCAGGCCCGGCAACTCGACGCCATCCTTAAGAACCTCGACGAAATCGAATACCACCGAATGCCCGTCGAAAAAGGCCATGATGGACCTGCTCCCCGACGAACGCGCCGACATCAGTTGGATCACGACCGAATCGCTCGACCGACATCGAGACATCGTTCTCGCCGCAGGCATGGACGATTCGCACTTCCGCGCCAACCCCATCGTCACACTCGGACATCAATACTCATCGCCACCCGTCGGTCGATCCGCGTGGCGAATGCGAGTCACCGAGAATGACAAGAAAGGCATCAAGGCCAAGACCATCTATCCCCCGCATCGAAGCCGATCGGGTCTCGATGAATCCACCGTCCGATGGCTGGATCATAAT
>CAYRFQ010000201.1:0-5157 GCA_964423615.1 uncultured Alcaligenaceae bacterium
AGGCCCACGAGAGCCCCGAAGTCATCGACGGCACGGCGACGACCTTCGACGGCAATTCGGCAGCGACGATCGACGGCAACGAAGCCTTGCGAGATGCCTGGGAGCTGCAGGTCGATCACTTCCCGGATGATAACGAACTCGGCTTGATCATCCTCAAGACCGACACGGCTTACATCGATCCGAACTCCAATGACCTCATTGTCATTGGGTCGTTCGGACGCGACCGCATCACCATCAACTCCCGAACCGACCGGGCCATCACCGTTCGGACGAACCTATTCCGCGGCACGTTTGACTTGAGTCCATTTCCCGATGCCCACATCGTCGTCTTCGGCCTCAATGACCGAGACTTCATCTCGCTCACCGGAACCCGATCCAACGAGGTCTTTGCAGGTAACGGCAACGACACTATCTACGGCGGTGATGCCGATGACGTTCTCCGAGGCGAAGGGGGGAATGACTTCATCAATGGCCGTGCTGGTAATGATGTGATTCTCGGTGGGTTCGGAAATGACACGCTCTATGCCAGCCAGGGCGATGACATCCTGGCCGGTGGGCACATCATCCGTCCCTATGACGAACTCATCGCCGACCTGACGGCGTGGGTTGGTGGAAGCAGCATCATGACCGCTTTAGCCGGTTTTGTCACGGACTTGACCGACCCAGAAGACTCTTCCAATCGAGATCGTTTGGTTGGCTACAGCACAGGTCGGGAAGCCTTCGTGCGTCGGTCGAATGATGTCCTCTCCGGCTTCAGCGGCTTGGACGAAGATTGGACAAACTGGTAATTCGTCGTCGAAAACTTAACTATTGAGACCTGCGAGGATGATGTAGCAGGCCCACTTGGAACGGGTAATTTCTAGTTGTCCGGTTTTTGTCTTTATCGTAAGTGCACGCGACCCTCGCATACCTACGAACCGGACAAGCATTTCTTTTCCATTCCCCGTGTGCCTGCTACGTTGATTCATTAGCCGCGCAGGTCTCATTAATACTTCCCATAATTCCGCAAGAACGCCTTGGTCAACCGACCCCGGTCGCCCCGGTAGACCGTGTACAACCTCGGCGCCCAGACAGTCACCTCGTTCGACGTCGGTCTTCGGCCAACGACCTGGATAAACATGGTCGTGATCCAGGTACCCGGGTTGTTGCGACACCGATCGTAGTACTCGCTTGAGGAGAGAATTCCGACCTTGACGTCAGCGAGTTTCATATCACCTCTCTCGACAGCATTAACCCAACCTCGGATGTCCCTGGCCCTCACATCTCGTCCCAGGTATGCCTGGAACCATCCTTTGATTATATCGACCGTCGGATTCCGCTGAGGAACCTGTGGTCTCGGGGGGACGACAACGACAGGTGGTCGGGCCTGCCAGGCCGGTCGCAACTGGACCGTGAACCGGACGATCTGTCGAGAGTTGATGTCCAGGATGCTCATAGACACGCGGCCATAGGCGTCGGCACGAGAGTCGATCACGTCACTCAAGTCGTACAGTCTTCCCCGGACGTAGCCAACTGGAGTACCGGAGACACGCACGATCGTGTCTCCCTTTTGGAGTCCCAGTTTCGCCGCGGGGGTACCCGGGACGACTCGTTTGACGACACAACCACTTTGAGTGTTGTTGACCGAGACGCCGAATTGCCACCGTCGTGGAGAGACCGTCGGAATGCGTTGATAATACCCCGTTTGAGCCAATCCCATCTCAGGCAGCCACCCCAACGCCACGACGACGACCAGGGACATCCAAACAAAACGAAACATGAACATGCTCCTTCCGTAGTCAACAAGTTATTTGATGTCATCGACGCCAAGTCGCTCGAGTTGTTTTGTCTGGACCTCCCGGTTCAAGAGGTGGAACCCGTCCTGGAACAATAAACCTTGTCCCTCCAACCGATACGTGAACAACAAGAATTGTTTGACCGACGGTGGCAACTCTTTTCCCTCGGGGACAACCACCACGAGATGACACGTTCGACGCAGGTAGGGCTTAACCTTTCCCCCTTCGAAAGGTCCCACACCCACAGACTTGACAGAGTCACGGACGTTAACAGCTCGGGAATAACCAATGGCATTAGGGTCTTTGGCAACGGCCTCCACGATCTGGCTGTAACTGTCGTGTTCTTTGGCCGTCTTGCCACCATCTTTTCTGACGCCCGCCAATCCCAACAGAAAACGCCGCGTGCCGGAGTTCTTGTTCCGACCATGCAGGACGACCTTTCTCTCCTTCCACTTGCCCTTGAGACCGAGTTGTCCCCACGTCAAAGGTTCTTCTTTGTCGTAGCTGAAGAGAAGTTGGTACTGGTCCGGCGAAAGTTGGCGGATAGGGTTTTTCGGGTGCACGATTAGGGCGATGTCGTCTTCGCAGACGGGGAACAATTGGATTTTCTTGCCAACGGCTTTTTCCCAACCTCGCAGTTCCTTCGGGCTGACTTTACGACTCACGCCCATGATTGCGCGGTTGTTCTTCTTCAGTTCCGCCAGGGCCGTTTCCGAACCTTCGCTCAGGATTTCGAACTGCATCTTGGGGTGAAACTGTTGGAACCCTTCGGCCCACAGGTAGACCATGTGACCCATCGTTTTCGAGCCACCGAGGTGCAACTTTCCGGTCAATTTTTTGTCCGCTTTGTAAGGCACTCCCGTGGGGATGATCTCCGGGCCGAAGTGACCGACGTGCGGCGGAAGCGGCTTGTCATTGACCGTCACCACGCCTTCGTGAGGAACCTCCGTCAAGACGTAACGAAATCCCGGTCGCAGGTCCCGAGTGGCGAGTGCGAGGACTTTCAGGTTGCCCTTTTCGTCCACGCGGAAACTCGGTTTGATCCGTGACCCGCGGGTCGTCGAGACGATCACTAACGAATGCGAGAAATCGACTCGGGGAACCTTACCCTTGACCCCCCAAGCCTTCCACAAGATGCCAAGGCTCTCGTTCGTCGTGAGCGTTTGCGGTGCAATTTTCTGCAACCCTTCATTTTCAACCGAACCAGTCCACTGTTGAATGGGTTCGACTTTGGTTTCGTCCGCCCGGGACAGGGACACGGCGAGCACAAGCACCCCGAGGAGCGTTACGGGAATCCATTTCAAAATACACACAGTCCTTTCCTTTCTCCGGAGTTGGTGGGAAAACCCCGCTTGCGGGGCCTCTGTCTCTCGACTCTTGTCTCTCGACTCTTGACCCGTCCACACCAGCGCTTGCGAAGGTTCGGTTCAATCCCAAGAGATGGGGATCGTCGTTAGAACACACAAGTGTTGGTCGTGGAGTTGTGTTTGAGAATCAACATGCAACAGAATCCGTTCCAAGCCGGTCCATGACGGGGTTCATGTGCAACGCCCGAGTTCCCGTCGGGTCAAACGCCCCGAGAATCGTACAGAGCAATTCGCAAGGAACTCGGCCAATCAGAACAGTCTGGGACCGTTGACCGCTTTCATAAAATTGCGTGTTGGTTCATAATCATTAATAGATATGGAAGAAACACAATTCAACCATAGGACGCGATCCGAACCTTGCTGTTTGCCCATAAGTGCGTAAATATACCGTTGCTGTACTAGTCGCAGTCCGCTTGGTGAGGGAACCAAACATGCCTTCAGAACCAAAGAAGTCCACCCTCCGCCAATTCATCGAGAATAGTCGGATTCGGGTAATCGCCCTTCTGGTCGTGGGGCTGTTGTTGATCGCCGTTGGTTTGGTTGCCTGGTTGTACGTCCCCACGACCCAGACTTATTCGATCAAAGTCACCGGCGGGAACGTGGCGCTCAATCGGCACAAGATCGTAGCCTATCTCGAACGCCACCAAAGCGAGCTGAATCTGAACGTTTCTATCCAACCCACTGAGGGAACCCCAGAGGCCGTCCGCCTCGTCCAGTCGGGAGAACTGGACATGGCCGTCGTCAACGGATTGCTCAAATTCCCCGAGGCCGAGAATGTCCGCCAGGTGGCGACGATCACGATCGAAGCGGTCCATTTATTGGTCAAGAGTGAGTACGCCGACAAGGTTACCGCCGACTACAGTAAGTTGAATGGCCTGTCGATGGACGTCGGGCCGGACGGCTTCGAAACGGCCTTCATGGCCAGGTCGGTACTCAAATTCTTACGGTTAAAGCCGGCCAGGACGGTCGCCAAGACCGAGGTGCGACCGGGGCTCTCGCGTCTCATCGCCCAAGCAGTCGCGGTTCAATCGCTGACCACAACGACTGGACCGACGGCCACGATATCCAGAACCCTTGTTGCCGGAGAGGTTCTGGATTTCGATGCGTCGGGCTTGGGCGTGCGGCTGACGGAGTTGGGAATTGCCGGTTTGTTCGCTCACCTCGACAAGTTGGAAAACGCCCCAGCGGAAAAGGTCGCGCAGTTACGCACGAAACTTCCCGACGCGGTCATCCACGTTTCTACCCTTCCCTCGTCGCTTGCCGACCGACTCATCCGAGTGGGCAAATACAAGCTCGTTCCGCTCCGGTTTGCTCGGGCCTTCGCCCAAATCACGGTCGACGAAGAAGACCGAGACCGGGACCACATCGACCAAATCCATACCGAATCGACGGTCATCCCTGCGTACACGTATGGCGGCAATCCCCCCGTCCCACTCGCCGACTGTCCGACCCTGGGTGCTCCATTGGTCTTGATTGCCAACAAAGACGTGCCGGACGAGGTAATCTCTCGCTTACTGCCGCGTATCTTCGAGGGACCAGTCCAACGACTCTACAAACCACCAACTCTCGACAGTGTCGCTCCGACTTATCCGCTCCACCCGGCGTCCATTACCTACCGCGACCGAGACAAGCCGATCGTGCGGGCCGACGTGGTCGATCTCATCCAACAGATTTCTTCCGTCCTCGCGCCGATCGTTGGTGGCCTTCTGGCCCTTTGGGGATACTACCGTTGGCGACAGACACTCCGGTTCCTGGAGTACTTCCGCCAACTCCAACAACTCGACCTTATAGCCAAGGGGTTGCTAGCGCCTGAGAACATTCCGCCCGTTGGGATCGAGAGGGTGCGATATCTGGAGGGTGAGTTGGAGACGTTGCAGCGCAAGGCGATCGAGGATTTCTGCGAAAACTATTTCTACGGCGACGGGGTGTTTGACAACTTTTTGGCCTTGCTGTTCGAGACCCGGGACTTTTTGCGGCGGGCGTATCCAACGTCGCTGCCCAAAGGAGGGGAACCG
>CAYRFQ010000202.1:0-5156 GCA_964423615.1 uncultured Alcaligenaceae bacterium
GACTACCCTTGCGGGGAGAAGGACTTTGAAAACGAAAAACCTGTACCCAATACAACCGTGAACCTCTCTAAGTTGGTGGGGGAGTTTTCGCGCGATCGACACCGACTGCTATTCTTTTCCCAAGACCAAATCAACCACCCAACAGCCCCGGACGTGGGAATGTCCGTTTCGGCAGTGGGCTAGCATTTCTTCGTCATCTACCCCAGCTTCTTCCAGCGCGTCGGCCAATATCGGCAAGTCTTCGAACCGGTACTGTTGGTAAATCCGTCGGGCCACAGCCTGGACATCGTCGGTTTGCCAGGACGGAGATGTTGTGGGCTCACGATTTTGATAGGGAACTATGTCGCGGAGGAAGTTTGCCAAGTCGGCGTAGACCTGGGGGCGGTAGATCGACTTCGCCGCGTCCCACGAAATGATGCCTAATTTGACGCGTTCGGATTGCTCAACCAGGTGATCAGCCGCGACCGAGACTACATACTCGAAGGTGGTCATCGCAGCCTCGAAAGGCGGCTCCTTGGTGGCTTCGCGAAGGGCACAGGGGCCTTTTGTCGGTGCGGCGAAGGCGATTTCCACGGCCGCTTGTCGCGCCGCCAAGAAGACTTCCCGGGGTAAGAGTTGGTCGGCGTATAGCTCGAGGAGTTCGACGACCTGTTGGCTCCTTTCGTCTCCGATCGAATCCCAAATGTAGCGACAGCAAGCTGCCGCGAAGAGGCGTAGCTTCCTCGGGCTCGTTCGACCTTCGAGGAAACGTAGCATGGAGTGTAGATCACGAGAGGCCAGCCATTCCTGTTTGGTCATGCGTCAGGTTCCTTCGAAATGGGACTTTGGCAATACCCTCATGATAGGACGGCTCCCGCACGAAAGTCGGTTGTCTGTCTTTTTCTGAATCGGTGCCAGGTTCGGTTTTCGATTTTCGCTCAAGAAATGGAGATGGGGAGCGAATAACTTTTTGACTGGTCTTTTGCTACGCCAGTTGTCGGAGAGACGCCTGGGTTTCTTCGGTTTTGGTTTCACAACAACGGCCAGCATCCGAGATCGACCTTGGTCTGATTCGGTTGTCAAGGGCTTCGTTGTCTATCCCTTGGAGGGAGCTATGTTGGATGTCATTCTCAACGTCGGAGGTATGGCGTTGCTTGTGCTGTTGGTTTGTGGGTTGAGCCTTTTGTTCCGTCAAACGGATGCCAAGGAAAGGTTGAAGCACGAACGAGAGCCAGAGGGCATCGGGACATTCGAGAACGTTTTGGGCTTTCGCTCCAGTGTTCCCAAGGGACCAACATACTACCATCCCACCGATAAGGTTTGACGATCTGGCCGAGTTCTTTTGCGTTGATTCCACTTCACACGGGGCAGACGTTTGCGAGCGTTTGCTCCGTTTTTATTTTGATGTCCGACGCCTTTCTCCTGTCGGAATTGTCCTTCCTGTCCGTCATTCATTCCAAAGCTCAAAACCGTTGCTGCGTTGCCAGTCGCTCTGACAGGCCTCCAAGAAGTAGATATGGTGTGGTTGCTGTTGGCTTTCGTTTTGGCAGAAAGGATTGTATTTCGAAGTTCTGGTCTCTATCACAATAATTGTGATTACCCGGCGTCACGGGTTGTGAGAGCCGCAAGAAGCTGGGTTTTGTGTAATTGCTGTGAAGATTTGGCAGAGGATTCACGTTAGCTGCGAAAGCCACGTAGACTCCGGCTGCCGAACCAGATAGAGATATCAAGCGACGCAAATGGTCTGCAAAGTCGACAGAATGGAATGATCGACGAGGCACGGTCTTGGATCGACGTCGATCCGGGGTGAATCTCGAAATCGGTTTTGATTTCCTAACGCAGGAGAATTGCCAGATGAGCGAAACCAATATCAAACGCTTGGCCCTCCTTGTTGGTGGTGGTCCAGCCCCGGGCATCAATGGGGTGATTAGCGCCGTCACGATTGAGGCCATCAATCAGGGCGCTGAAGTGTTCGGAATTCGCGACGGTTACAAGTGGTTGATCGAGGGAGATGAGCCGCAGATGTCGCGACTGAGCGTTGACGACGTACGAGCGATCCACTTGCGTGGCGGTTCGGTCCTGGGGACGGCACGGGCGAACCCCACGAAGAAACCCGAAGACCTGCAAAAGGTCTTGAAGATTTTCAACGAGCGGGGAATCGACTCGCTCGTCTCGATCGGTGGGGACGACACGGCTTATTCGGCGAGCCAGGTTTACAAGGCCTCGGGTGGGTCGATCCGGGTGGCTCACGTGCCCAAGACGATCGACAACGACTTGCCCCTGCACGCTTCGACGCCGACTTTTGGTTTCGAGACCGCGCGACAAGTGGGCACCATGATTTTGCGGAACATGGCCGAAGATGCCCGCACGACTTCGCGATGGTACCTCATCGTTAGTATGGGTCGAGCGGCCGGACACCTCGCCTTGGGCATCGGGAAAGCGTCTGCCGCGACCCTCACGATCATTCCGGAAGAGTTCAGGGGACGTCAGGTGACAGCCGACGAAGTTTGTGACATCATCATCGGGTCCATTATTAAACGACAAAGTCGCGGTCGTCGTTTCGGGGTGGTGATGTTGGCGGAAGGCTTGCTCGAGTCGATCGGTGCCGAAGGGCTCGCCGAACTCATGGGTGACAACATCAATCGATATGGAAAAGTCACTCGCGACCCACACGGTCACTTGCGCTTGGGCGAGATTGATTTCGGAAGGCTGATCAAAGACCTGTTAAATGAGCGCCTGGAAAAACTGGGCTTGAAAATCACCTTCATTGATAAAGACCTTGGTTACGAACTTCGATGCGCCGATCCGATTCCATTCGACGCCGAATACACCCGCGATCTGGGTTACGGAGCCGTGAAGTTTTTGCGTTCTCCGCAAGCGGCCGAGTTTGGTGCCATCATCAGTTATGTCGAGGGGCGTATGGAGCCCTTGCCGTTCGAGTCGAAGATCGACCCGGAAACCAAACGCATGCGGACCCGTATTGTTGACGTCAATGGCGAAGGCTACGAATGTGCCCGGCGATATATGATTCGTTTGGAGAAGGAAGACTTCGTGCCGGAGAAGATCGCCGAGTACGCCAAAGTCACTAACTTGACTCCGGAACAGTTTCAGGAACGGTTCGGGTATTTGGGTGCTGACTAGAGAGCGGTTTGCGGTTGTGTTGGGTGCAGTTGAGAGCCCCTTGAGGTCGTCCGACCAGCGCGTTTCCCGCTTCGGTCGGGGGTTGGGGGCTTCTCGAGGTAGGATCACTTGGGCGGTCGGATGAATAAGAGTCGTGATTGTGTTGGTTCTTTGAGTTCCGTGGGTTCCCACCCACGGCTAGGATCTATCGCCCCTGAGGGGCTGAAAATCAAAAACGCGACGCTTGTTTAGCCGAATCCCTCGTGATCCTTCCGGTTCCTAAATCCTTCTGCCCGCGATCCGCGTGGACTCGATTGCAGTTCAGAACAGGTCCACGCGGCTCGCGTGTACCTACGATTTTAGGGCAAATTCAAATCCCAGAGGAGCACCTTCGAAAGGTTCGCATCTTTCTCTGGTATCATAAGAGTAAGACTTGCTGGCTCATTGTGGTGGATGGTAATGCGGTTCGAGTGAATCCATGACCGAGGTCGCGGCCCAGAACTTGTGGAGACTCGGAGTTCATCTCTCGGTGCCCCGAGGGCGCAGCCAAACGACAAGTTTCAGTTCCGACACTGAGCCCGTTCTCTTTCTTTTCCTCCCACCCCGAGGTCGCTTCACTTGTACTATCGCCTCTCGTTTATGATGTTCCTGGTTTACGCAATTCCAGGGGCGTGGATTCCTGTTCTTTCGATCCGTTTAGAACGTGAACTTTGTTTCACCCCTGTGGAAACGGGAATGACTTTCACAGGTTGGGCTTTGGGTGCCATCCTCGCATCTCTCATCGCTGGACAAATCGCCGACCGTTGGCTATCCGTGGAGAAGTGCATTTCGATCTTCGCCGGTATGGCGGGCATCTTGTTATTGCTCATGGCGGAGATGGTCACGCCCTGGGCGATCATCTTGACGACGTTCGGAGTTTGTACGTTTTTGGTTCCCATCATGACCCAAAGCGTCACGTTGAGCTTACGCCACCTGGATCACCCGGAAACCCAGTTCGGCAAAGTTCGTCTCTGGGGGACGCTGGGCTGGATTTCCGCGGGCGTGCTTCTCTGGGCGTGGTTTCGTCTTCCGGATTCGGTGAATTATTGGTTCACTTTCCGCACCGAATTACCATCCTTCGCTGACAGCATGCGTCTGGCCGGAGTCATGGGTGTTTTCCTTTGTCTCTATTCGTTCACGCTCCCGCACACGCCCCCCGCAAGAAAATCGAAAACGTGGTTGGCTCCGCTGGGGGCCATCCACTTGTTGCGACGCCGATCGTTTGCTGTGTTGGTCGCTTGCTTCTTTTTGATGCACGTTTCGATTCCTTTCAACATCCAGCAAATGTCCTTGATGTTGAAAGAACAAATCGGAATCCCGGACCGGTGGGTCAGCCTGACGTTGACGCTGGCGCAGTGGTCCGAAGTCTTCATGCTCTTCGGACTTGGGGCGCTGACGTCGCGAATGAAGGTGAAGACGACGTTGATGCTTGGTATCTCAGCCTGGGTCCTCTGGCTCACCGTCGCATCGATTGGACAGCCTCACTGGTTGGTCGTGAGCGTGCTCACCCTCAACGGTGTGTTCATAACGTGCTTCGTCGTTCGTGGTCAGGTCTTCGCAGGCCGCGAAGCCGGAGAGGATGTCCGAGCGAGCGCTCAGGGTTTGATTACCACGGCCAACGGCTTCGGGCTCGTCATTGGTAATCTGCTTGTCGGTCAAGTGCGAGATTATTTCGACCGAGCGTTCAGTCCGACGTTCTTGGTGGGAGCATGCCTTGCGGGCGTGGCTTTCCTTTTGTTGACGGTCGGCTTTGAAGGCCGTGCCGGTAGTCTGAAGACGGAGGAAGAAGAGCCGGCCATCCCGGTGACGGAAGAGCCGAGCTTAGAAGTCCCGCAGATTACACCGAAAGTTGGGACCGATTGGAATGCTTCCAAGGAAGGTGTGCCCGAGAGGGCCTGAGACTGAGGTACCTTTCATGGGTAAGTTTTTTGTTGGGTGAGTTCGAAGGAGTTCCGTGGGTTCACACCCACGGCTAGGATCTTTCGCCCCTTCGGGGCTGAAAGTTAAAAACACGACTC
>CAYRFQ010000203.1:0-4957 GCA_964423615.1 uncultured Alcaligenaceae bacterium
GAAAAAGAAGAAAAACCGATCTCAAAATCGATCACCGTAGCGCTGTAGTATTAGAAATAGTGTCAGTCTCGGGACGGCCACTTGGCGATACCCTCGCTTATCAAGCGACAAACGACTTAGCTGAGGGCCGGGTGATGATGGCCCGGCTGGAAGCTGCTCGACTCCTTCGCGGGGTTGGAGCAGGGATGTTCACAGAACTGGAGACATACCACGACCGAATTCGAGAAGCCGTCATAGCCGGCCTGACGGCAGAATCTCGCAGAGATCACCACGGTCGGATAGCTCGCGTATTAGAGGATTCTGGTCGAGGAGATGTCGAAAGTCTGGCAGTCCATTTTGAGGGAGCCGGTGAGTTCGAGAAAGCTGGCGGCTACTACCTTCGAGCAGGTGATCAAGCGGCTGACGCTGTCGCGTTTGATCAGGCGGCCAAGTTCTACCGAAAGGTGGTTGAGCTACAACCCCTCGACAGGGATGAAACTCTAAATTTACAGCAAAAACTCGGTGACGCCTTATCCAATTGTGGTCGGGGGACTGAGGCTGGCACAATCTACCTGTCTGCCGCAGAAGCTGCCGAGGGCATACGGGAGTTAGAGCTTCGACGTCAAGCTACCAATGCAATGCTCCAATCCGGGCGGACTGAGTAAGGACTTAAACACTTAGAAGGGCTTTTCGAAGCCCTCGGGGAACCTACGCCGGACGGTCCGCAGCAGGCTGTGCAGTCGATGATGTCGGAACTTGCCGAACTTCAGGAACGTGGTCCCGAGTTCATCGAAAGGCCAGAACTTTCTGTCTCTCCGGAAATTTTGTGGAAGCTTGACTTACTCTACGTAGCCGGTTGGAACATCTACACGCGTAACTCTGTGCTGGGATCGTATTACTTTCTACGTGCGGCACGTTCTGCCTTGGAAACCGGTGAACCCCGACGAGCCGCAAGGTCGTTGGCCTCGGCCGCGACCATCCTCGCTTGGGGAGGAGACAAACAAGCACGCGAACTTGCCTGGGCCTGGTTCGAGAAGGCCCAGGCTGTGACGAGTCGGCTCAAGGAGCCGTACTGGTCCGCCTACGTAGCAATGAAGAAAGGATTCATGTATTGGGGAGAAGGCAAGTGGCCCGAAGCTGTGACAGAGTTCCGTGAAGCAGAGCAAATCACTTTTGAAGGCCAAGTTTCCTTGGCAATGTTCCTCGGCGACATGCAGAAAATTTCCCTTCATGCCCAGATGATGATGGGTAGCTGGAAGGAATACCTGACGCAAGCAGAGCAGTTCTTGAAGTCGTCCCAGCGCCAAGAAAACTTGTACTTCACCTGTAGCATGCTCATCTCAACTTCCCTTCGAGGACTCGTGGCGGATCAGCCGGAATCGGCGGAAGAACGGAACAGGGAAGGATGGGAGATGTGGTCTCAAGTGAGGAGTATTACGGCAGGGCACCAAAGACTCAGCGCTCTCATTGATATCTACATCTACCAAGGAAAGGGGAGGGAAGCTGTCGATTTATTGGAGAGAGAACTCGAGGCGATTCGCAACGAGACTCTTTATGAGTTCATCGAAGTATGGCATTTGACAATGAGTCACGCGCAAGGGCGAGTCATGCTGGCTGCGGTGAGCGAGATGTACTCCGGCAGTCAGGGTCCTGATGAACAGGCTAGATTACTGCAAAAAGCGGAAAATTGCGCGAAGACGATCGATGAGCGGCAGATGGCTTGGGCGGACCCCCTCGCCCAATTGCTTCGAGCAGGTGAGGCCAACCTTCGGCACGATCGGACAACAGCGATTCAGTTCCTTGCCGATGCCGAAGCAGGCTTGGATGCGGCTGGGATGCTCATGTACTCGGCCGCTGCCCGACGCCAACGAGGCCGGTTGATCGGAGGTGAGGAAGGCCAAGGCTTGGTGGCTGTTGCTGATGCGTTCATGGGCGGTGAAGGCGTCGTGGCACCTGGTCGCATCGCCGCGATGCTCGTGCCAGGATTTCCGGAGTGAGTCAAACGCGTTGCACGATGGTCGGAGCAAAACACAACCGCTCGAATCCAAATCCAACAATGTTTAATTTGTGGACTTGAAAGGACAAAGAGGGCACCATGCGACCCTACCGTTATAACCACCGAGAAGGGTTTACCCTAATCGAACTCCTTGTCGTTATCGCAATCATTGCTATCCTCATCGGCCTGTTATTGCCAGCCATACAGAAAGTACGTGGAGCTGCGAACCGTATGAGTTGCAGTAATAACATGAAGCAACTCGCCTTGGCCATGCACTCTTACCATGATCGAAATCGCAAACTACCCCCGAGTTACAAGTTGGTGATTGAGAAGGGAGCCAACGCGTGGGACCTCAAAACTGTCGTCGGGTGGGGACCGTGGATTCTTGCTGACCTCGAACAGGAAAACCTTGCCAGAAGATTTAACTTCGATGGCCTCTACGCCCCTGAGATCGCAAAATCCGACAACCCTACTCTTCTCCAAACGAGGTTAGATGTCATGATTTGCCCATCGACCCCTCGTGCAGAAGACGTCTACACCGGTGGCGATTGGGGTTTAACCTGGACTCTTGGTGTTGGAGATTACAGCCCCCTCGACGAAGTTTACTCGTTTGACTACGGGTTACCTGCGACACCTAAACCGTTCGTATGTGCCCTGCGCCCCGTCATCTCTGGAGACGACTCACCCTTTTTCGATTTATTTGGACTCAGTCGGAACGAAGGCTCACCAAGCTTGTCTACAATCACTGAACAAGACGGCAACGCGAATTCTCTCCTGCTAATTGAACGCGCTGGTCGACCAGAGGCATGGGCCAATGGCCGGCGAGTCACCGAAACGGAAAACACGTACAGTGGGGCTGGTTGGGGTGATGCGTTTGCGCGGACCAGACTGGATCGATCAGCGGGGTGTCCGGTGAATTGCTCCAACCGACGTGTTGGAGGAGCTTACTCGTTTCATACCGGTGGAGCAAATCATGCCATGGCTGATGGCTCCGTTCACTTCATCCGCGGTACGATCTCATTCAATACCTACGCCAGACTAGCTTCCGTTCAGGATGGGGAGGTTGTCTCTCTCGATGACTAACACAGCTCCGATACGATTGACAAAGAGATTTTTCTCACTCATGTGGCTGGGAATCGTGCTGCTGGCTGGTTGTGGAGGTGACGGTCGGCTCAAGGTTGTCCCAGCTAAAGGGAAGCTACTGCTGAAACAGAACGGTAATCTCACACCCATGGCCAATGCAAGGATGGTGCTGTACCCAATTGAGGGGGGCGATGCGTTCCCAACGTTCCCGGCCGCCACAACAGATAAGGACGGGGCCTTCGAATTGGGTACTTATGACGAGAATGATGGTGCTCCAGAAGGAGAGTACATCGTTACTATCGATTGGCGACCGAAGAAAAAACCGAAGTACGACCTCATGGGACAAGGGGAGGTTCCCATCGGACCTGACCGGCTTCAGGGTGCTTACTCGAATCGAAAGACCTCGAAGCTACGCGCGACTGTCATTGCTGGACAAGAACTTAATCTTATTGTTCCGAGTCCTTGATCGGAAACACTCCCAACTTGGCCTGAACCAATGCCCCAGTGCATTCGTGCCGGAGTTCACTCACACCTAAAGTCTAATAAAGAAAGCGGCTCACAAACTCTCGGGCAGAATAAATCTTCTGTTTCCACATGTAAAAGTACGCGGCAGCTCAACTGCGTAGAGGGAAAGGCCAGTGTGCGGTCGGAAAACGAGCTTATGACCGGGCAGGAGGTGAAAGCCACCCCAGATTGCGGCGAGACTCGTTCCCGGATTTGAAGGGTGACTTGATTCTCTTGTCTTCGATCTTATCAATCCCTGCAAAAAGAACTTCGGTATGTTAGATCCTAAATGGTAGTTGGCTGTGATTGATGAATCCTCGCAGGATTGCTTGTTTTTCGGACAACTCGAAAAGTTCCTCCTCAAGTCGATCGTAGAGATCGATCACATTGGTGGGAGCAAAATGATACATTCGCGAATGCTTCAGATAACTTCATACATATTCATCCGGATTCAGCTGGGGAAAGTAGGCCGGCAGAATTTCTACTACCATTGCTTCTTGACTGTCTAGGAACTCACGCACGAGCAATGAGCGGGCGTGAATGCTCGCTTCATCCCAAACGACTAACATCCGTGGTATGCTCTTTTGTAACTGGCTGAGGAAATCGACGATGGCCAAGGGCCTGGCATTCTCGATCGGATCGAGTAACCGAAAATACAGTTCGGTGCTTGAAAAACACGGATTAAGGGTCACACAACTGATGACACTGATGCGTTGGTTTTCGTTGGAGTACTCCAAGATCGGCGTGTCTCCCAAAGGGCCATGACCACAGCGGACATTGGGCATGAGTTGGAACCCCGATTCACCGAGAAAGATCAGGTGTTGCTCGTGTGTCTGAGCGTGATCGAGGAGCATGTCGAACTTCTCCTCGCGGAAGAAATCGAACAGCCAATCGTCACGCTCATAGGCCTTTTTTCCGGCGTGGTTCAAATAGGGGTATCAGCTGAACTGTCACAATTTGGTTTTTAGAGCGGTTCACGCTTGGGTTTGGCACAGACGTATAATGGAAGTAGAGAGGTCCGGCTCCCCACTTTTTGGAGGTCTGCCATGAAACCTTACTCTGTTGATCTGCGTCAACGCGTCGTCGAAGCGGCCCAAGCCGCCAAAGGCTCGATTCGCCAAATCGCCACTTGGTTCTGTGTTGGCAAATCGACTCTCACTCGGTGGCTCGGCCAATACCGAACCACAGGCTCAATCCAGCCCAAGCCCCACGCTGGCGGACAGCCTCCAGCCCTCGATCCCAAAGCCTTGGACCGCTTGAAAGAACTGCTCCGAAAACAGCCCGATGCCACGTTGGAAGAACTGCGAACTCAAGGTGGCTTCGAGTGCAGCCTCATGGCCATCTGGCGAGCCATCAAGAAATTGGGCATCTCGCGCAAGAAGAAGACGTTGCGGG
>CAYRFQ010000204.1:0-4956 GCA_964423615.1 uncultured Alcaligenaceae bacterium
ACGGCCAGGATCTCTCGCCCCTTCGGGGCTGAGAATCGAAACCACGACACTTGTTTATCCGACCTTACGAGCAGTGTTTTGGCGTTTGCTCAGGATTGAACGACTGGATTGCCAAAACGTTTCTCCAAACAATATTCCCGTTTTGCGTCCCACACCGGGATTATTCTTCCAATCGGCTGCAGGAATTCGTCTGTGTCTTCTCTCAAGTCCGCACGAAGAGACCAAGCGTCGGACCGAAGGGGAGATAATGGGTGAACTTCTCCGTAGGTCCCTGTCGTCGATAGTCTTTCGCTTCGCCAAGCTAGACAACCGAAGAAGACAGCCAACACGACTAACCCGACTCCGACGAACAACCACTCCGTCAGTAGCTCAAGGCCAAAACTTTCTGGTCCTGCCAAGTAGCTGCCCAAACTTCCTCCAAAGCCTCCCACGAAAAGGCCAAACCGGAAGCCGTTGTTGGCTCCTCGAGCTAGTGCTTGTTTGTGGGAGTTTTCGGGAGTGCAGCCGCGATGCAACGCAGCCAAGCGGGCGATGGCTCCGAAGCCCGCCAGCAGCAGACTAAGACCCACGGCACCAACGACACCACCCAACACGACGACCCAACTCAATGGCATGATCTTCTCCGTAATGCGGAAAGCGCAACATCAATAATCCTTCTTGCGACCCTCAGGTTATCTGACCGCTCCGGCAGGCTCAAACGCAATCCACTTTCGACGAGGCACGCCATCGTCGGCGGGTATAGGAAATCGCTCAAGACAGTGCTGCCTTCAACCGGTACATTAGGCAACAGCGTCTGGCGACCGGATTTCGCGGACCACAGTTGTGCGGGTCAAGCTCCTCGATAAGGAGTGAGTATCGTGATCAACCTCGCTTTTTACTGGCACCAACACCAACCTTACTATCCCGACGACATCTCCGGGGAAAATCTCATGCCGTGGGTGCGCCTCCACGGTGTGAAGGATTACTACGGCATGGCCATGCATCTCAAGGAAGTTCCCGAGATGGCCTGTACGATCAACCTCGTGCCGAGTTTGTTGATTCAACTCCAAGCTTACACCGAACGTGGAGCGACGGACAAACCGCTGGATGTGTCCAGGGTCCATGCCGGAGGTTTATCGAAGGACGATTGCTTGTATCTGCTCGATAATTTTTTCATGGCGAGTCTGGATCAGATGATCCGTCCCTATCCACGTTACTTTGAACTGTACCAGAGGCGTGCTTTGGGCAAAATCCCGGCGGAGCAAGCGCTTCCGAAATTTACCGAGGGGGACTTGCGCGACCTGCAAGTGTTGTTCAATTTGGCTTGGATTCACCCGATTGCATTCGAGCAAGACAGCGCCTTAGAGGAACTTCGAAGGAAGGCCAGGGGTTTCACCGAAGATGATAAACAGTGGCTTCTTGACAAACACTTGTCGCTGTTAAGAGAAATCATTCCATTGCACCAAGACTTGGCCAGGTCGGGGCAAGTCGAACTGACTACCACACCCTTTTTTCACCCCATCCTGCCTTTGCTGTTGGACAAACGGTCAGCCCGTGAGGCGATCCCGGATGCATCGCTTCCACGGCACACGGAGGGGTATGTCGAAGACGTAGAGTATCATATTCGGGAAGCTGTCGCCTTGCACACGGGGCTCTTCGGGGAGCCCCCGTTGGGGATGTGGCCCGCGGAGGGAAGTGTGTCCCAAACGATGATTCCGTTTTTGACAAGGCAAGGCATCGAGTGGATTGCGACCGACGAGGAAATTTTAAGTTGCTCGACTCAAGGGTTTGTCAGCCGAGACGACCTTGGTCAAATGCAAAACCCTTCCCGCATGTATTGTCCGTACCGAATCCGGGAAGGTAATGACGAACTGACGATTGTTTTTCGAGACCATACCTTGAGCGATTTGATCGGTTTCCACTACCAACGGAGCGATCCGATCGCGGCAGCGGACGATTTTCTGGGGCAACTATTGGAAATTAATCGGGGCGTCGATCAGCACCAACCGGCCCTCGTCAGTGTCATTCTTGATGGCGAAAATTGTTGGGAACATTACCCAGGAGGTGGAGTCGAATTTCTCCGGACTCTTTATCAACGTTGCATTCAACATCCCGACGTTCATCCCGTGCGGGTTGGTCAGTATGTCCGGGAGCATCCTCCACGAGATTCTTTGCCGAGGTTGTTCGCAGGGAGTTGGATTGGGCATAACTTCTCGATTTGGATCGGGCACGACGAGGATAACTCGGCGTGGGATTTGCTGCACAACACTCGGGAACATCTCCTTGAGCGAGTTCGCCAAGGCCACTTGCCCCAAGAGCGACTTGAGCAGGCTTGGCGGGAACTGTACATCGCGGAGGGAAGTGATTGGTTTTGGTGGTATGGGGATGATCACTCAAGTTTGAACGACAACCTTTTTGACTACTTATTCCGAAAACATTTGCAAAACGTTTACCTTATTCTTGGAGAAACGCCGCCGAAGGAACTCGCGACAGCCATCAAGCAACACGTTGTTCGTTCGTCGTACACTTCGCCTCGAAACTTTCTGGACGTTGCGGTGACCGGTCGCTATACGTTCTTCGAGTGGCTTGGGGCCGGGCGGTATCAAGCCCAGAGGGAACATGGAACTATGGCTGGGGCAACTTACGGTCCCATCAAGGATGTTTACTTTGGTTTTGATCTTGGGCGATTGTTGATTCGGGTGGACTTTGATCAGCCAGCGCGTAAGGCGCTGATCCCGTATGATGCGATTCGGGTGACGTTTCAGGAGCCATCAGGATGGCAATTGTCGTTGAATCGTGCTCCCAAAACGACCAACTCCGATTCGGTCTTGGAATACTGGCCAGCCTTGTCACGGGAAGGGCGCCCGCAAGGTATCGGACAAGCCCAAACGATCGAGGTTGGCATCGACAAGACGCTTGAAGTGGCCTTGCCTTTCGATCTGCTTCCACTGGGTGTTGGAGACCCTTTTCAGTTTTTCCTTGAGGTGCTTCAAGGTTCGCAGAGTCGAGATCGAGCGCCGCGCGATGGGGCGATTGCCATGCACCGCCCCTCACGTGACTTTGAACAGCTCATGTGGCAAGTCTGACGAAGAGGTCGAGAGTCGAGAGCCAGAAAGGGCGGTAGCGGACCGGGAAGTGTATGGGAGACGCTCACATTCCTTGGCGTTGCCCCAGGCTACCTTGTTTTCTGGTCGGTTTTTTTGTGTCTGGCATCCTATTGTGTATTCGTCCTTAACACGCTGGGTGTGCTAGGCTGTCTTGTATCCGGCACACTGTAGGGGTGGACGGATCAATAAGTGTCTTGTTTGTTCTGGTTCTTAGGGTTCCGTGGGTTCCCACCAACGGCCAGGATCTCTCGCCCCTTCGGGGCTGAGAATCGAAAACAAGACACTTGTTTATCGACTACCCAGCGAGTGTCGTATCTCCATTTGCAGGGCGTGCTAGGCGGCCCCAACGACAGGTCGTCGTCAACACCTGTTTGTTTTCTGGTCGGTTTTGTCTTCGGCCAAAGATCCAACCGCTCGACTCTCGACTTGCAATGCTTGGATGACTTCACACCGAAAAGAATGGCGACCCCATGGATCATACACTGCAAGGTTTTGCTTCGCACTTAGAAGGCTTGCCCAGGCCAGAACTCCGTAAGGACCCGATTGTCGGTCGGTGGGTCATCATTGCCACGGAAAGGGCCAAGCGTCCTGTCAAATCCAAGCCCGAGCCGACGGCCTCTGCGGGACAAGTCGGGTTGTGTCCGTTCTGTGAAGGCGGGGAAGACAACACTCCCAATGAAATCATGGCGTATCGGGACCGGAACTCATCGCGAAACAACGCGGGGTGGCGAGTTCGCGTGGTTCCGAATAAATTTCCCGCCCTGCGAATCGAGGGCGAACTGAACAAACGCGGGGAAGGCATTTATGACAAAATGGCTGGCATTGGGGCGCACGAAGTCATCATCGAATGTCCGCAACACGAGAGCAATCTGGCTTACTTGAGTGAAGAGCACATCCGGGAAGTCTTGTGGGTCTATCACGACCGGTTAGTCGACCTGAAAAAAGACCCTCGGTTGGTCTACGGGATGGTGTTCAAAAACTATGGGGCGGCAGCGGGAGCCTCGATCGAACACACGCATTCCCAACTCATCGTAACGCCGATCGTCCCAATTAGTGTTTGGGAAGAGATGACTGGCGCGCTCGAGTTCTTCAATTACCGAGGACGATGTATCTTCTGCGACATGATTTATCAGGAGCTTGAGAGGGGGGAGCGGATCGTCATGGAGACGTCGAATTTTGTCTGTCTGGCTCCTTATGCGAGCCGTTTTCCCTTCGAGACGTGGATTCTCCCCAAAAGCCACACGAGCCACTACGAACACATCCAGAAGAACGAAGTCGACGAACTCGGCATGGTGTTGAAAACCATCTTGTTGAAACTCGACGTCGCCCTCGATCATCCGGCTTATAACTACATGATTCATACGTCGCCATTTGACACCCAATCCCTGCCACATTATCACTGGCACATAGAAATCATTCCAAGATTGACTCGCGTGGCGGGATTCGAGTGGGGCACAGGTTTCTACATCAATTCGGTCCCTCCGGAACAAGCGGCTGCGTTTTTGCGCGAAACGGAAATCGACATGCAGGCCAAGGGATTGGTGTAGAGGAGAAGCTCTCGGGACTGGAAACGCAAAGTGGATTGGTGTTTTTTGTAGGGTGTGACCAGGATTACCTGGTCATTCTGACCGGGCTACGATGGGGTTGGCCTTCGGCCCAAAGGAAACCACGACCTGGATGGATTCGCGGTCCTTCCGGTTCCGCTGCGTTTCCCGCTTCGCTCGGGTTGGGGGCCTTCTCCCCGCAAGGGCGGTCGGATGAACAAGAGACGTGATTGTTCTGGAGTTCCGTGGGTTCACACCCACGGCTAGGATCTCTCGCCCCTTCGGGGCTGAAAATCGAACCCACGACACTTGTTTATCCGGCTGCC
>CAYRFQ010000205.1:0-4876 GCA_964423615.1 uncultured Alcaligenaceae bacterium
ACAAGGAATTTCCAGCTCTTTGACAACCAGACATTCTTAACCGTTTGAAGTATAAAGGATGATCCATCGTCCATGAGCTTTCGGTACTCGTGAGAGTGTGACAAAGTGTCATAACATTTCAAGATGCTCGACACAACTGCAACGATGCCAATCGGTTAGCTCGCCGGTTGTGATTCGCGAATGCGTTCCCGAAAGTAGTCGAGTGTCTTGACTAATCCGATTTCCCGCGGGACTTGGGGTTCCCAATTGAGGATGTTGCGGGCTCGTGTGATGTCGGGTTTCCGAACTTTGGGATCGTCTTTTGGCAGCCCTTTGAATGTGAGTTCGCTAGTACTTTCTGTGAGGTCAATGATCTCCTTGGCAAACTGCAGGACTGAAACCTCGTTGGGATTCCCGATGTTCACCGGCTCATTGTAGTCGGAGAACAGTAAGCGATAAATTCCTTCGACGAGATCATCGATGTAAGTGAAACTACGTGTTTGGGACCCGTCCCCGTAAACAGTCAAAGGTTGACCACGTAGAGCTTGACCAATGAAGTTAGGAACAACCCGGCCATCATCGAGCCGCATTTTCGGTCCGTAGGTATTGAAAATGCGAACAATGTGAGTGTTGATGTGGTGCTGGCGGTGATAGGCCATTACTAGTGCTTCGGCGTATCGCTTTGCTTCATCGTACACCCCCCGCTCTCCTATCGGGTTGACGTTTCCCCAGTAGTCCTCGGTCTGTGGATGAACCAATGGGTCGCCATAGACTTCGCTAGTGCTGGCGAGTAGGTAGCGAGCTTTCTTGAGTTTCGCAAGCCCGAGGGTGTTATGGGTGCCCAGCGCTCCGACCTTGAGAGTTGGAATGGGGTGTTGAAGGTAATCGACTGGGCTAGCCGGTGACGCAAAGTGTAAGATGTGATCGACGTCCTCCTGAATTTCCAATGGTTTAGAGATGTCGTGTTCTACGAGGGTGAAGGCATCTAACTCCAAAAACGAAGCAATGTTGGCGACACTACCTGTGATGAAATTATCGACGCAAATGACCGTGTGGCCTTCTTTGAGAAATCGTTCGCACAGGTGAGAGCCAACGAACCCTGCTCCGCCCGTGATTACAGTACGCATATTTAGGTCTCCACATACCAGTGTCGTAGCGTGTCTCGGGTTTGGGTGTTGGGAACCTGTCACCGAAGATCGTTGTGAACGAAAATCGCATTTCGACTCGACGGAACGGTCACGCAACCCTCCAACGATCCTTTTTCGGTTGCCGATGACGATTACAATTAATCGTACAGTTGACATCACAACTGAATCGTTCGGCATACTCAATCGTCTAGAGCCTATTCTACGTACCTAATCTAGGAATGGAACTAAACTCTAGATGGCTTCCGCGCAATTCCTGCAATCTTCCTGGAAAAGTCCTAGGCTACGTTCTCTTGAGTGAATGGAGAACGCTGCGAAAACACGATTGCCAAACGATAAGGTCTCGGTATGTTACCCTAAACAGCCTCATTAGTTAAAATGTTGGAAAGGACTTGTGTGGCTTTTAAACTTGTGCCATTTGCCGATCGTTCTCGATCCTTGCGTTACGCAGAAGAAGTGGACCCACTGGTAGGGTTTGCGACGGTCTTCTGTTCCATGGATCAAGAGAATGGAATGCACGGGGCGTTGAGAACCAAACCGAGGACCTTCTGCGACAGAGTTCCATCTGGTTATTCTCAAGGGACCTAGTTCGGTCTTCTGGCCCCTTACCCGCTTTCGGCTCGTCCTGTTTGCTGTTCCCAAGGCTTGAGGTAGTGATGGAAAATCTTCCCATACGTACGTTCACAGTCCTGCCCCATTTACCCGAGCGACTGCAAGCGCTTCAGCAAATCGCCTACAACTTGTGGTGGTGCTGGAACCATGAAGCTGTTGCTTTGTTCCGACGTATCGACAGCGAATTGTTTACCGCTGTTGAAAACAGTCCCATCAAGATGCTCGGGAAAATCGCCCAACACCGCCTCCAGCAGTTGCTGGTCGATGACGGTTTCCTGGCACACATGGACCGCGTCAAGGAATCTCTCGACTCCTACATGAATGCCACCTCGACTTGGTTCTCCGAACACTACGGCGAAGAAGGTGCCGAGCCGATCTACACCATTTCGAACAACCGATTCATCCCAGCAAGTCTGGGAGTGGTGTCGGAAGGAAATGGAAGCAGACAGCCGGTAAAACTGAGTCGTGAGCAACTTGCCGAAAAGTACCGAGTAGCCTACTTTTCTGCAGAATTTGGGATTCACGAGAGCATCCCGATCTACTCGGGTGGCCTTGGAGTGTTGGCCGGAGACCACTTGAAGGCGGCATCGGATTTGGCCATTCCGCTGGTCGGCGTAGGGCTCATGTATCGAGAGGGGTACTTCCGGCAGTATCTCAATGTCGATGGATGGCAACAAGAACGATATGTAGAGAACGATTTCTTCAACCTGCCTCTCATTCCTGAAACTGCTCCTGATGGTTCTGAACTCGTCGTGAGTGTTCCTTTCCCAGGCCGGGAAGTGTGGGCCAAGGTGTGGCGAATACAAGTCGGCCGCGTGCCCCTTTATTTACTCGACACCAATATCCCCAATAATACTCACGAAGACCGAGAAATCACTGCCCGCCTCTACGGTGGAGATCATGACATGCGGGTCCGGCAAGAAATGATTCTTGGGATCGGAGGTATCCGCGCGTTGTGGGCTATGGACAAAACGCCCGTGGTGTGCCATATGAATGAAGGGCATTCGGCTTTCTGTGGGCTCGAGCGAATTCGCGAGCAGATGGCCCGAACGGGAGAGGACTTCAACATCGTTCGAGAGGCCGTCGCGGCAGGAAGTTCCTTCACCACTCACACGCCGGTGCCTGCCGGGAACGACATCTTTGCGACCCAGCTGATAGAACACTACTTCTCGCATTACATCCCTCACCTCAAGATCACCAGAGACGAATTCCTTGGCCTTGGGCGTCAGAACCCCAATGATCCCAATGAGTCGTTCTGTATGACCGTTTTGGCCATTCGTCTTTCGAACATTAGCAACGGCGTGAGTGCTCTCCATGGAACGGTGTCACGACGCATGTGGAAAGCCATTTGGCCATCTCTACCCGAATCCGATGTCCCCATTAAGTCTATAACCAACGGTGTCCACACCCACACTTGGCTCTCGGCAGAAATCTCTCAATTGTTTGATCGGTATCTCGGGGTTCAGTGGAAAGAGAAGACCACCACGACCCCTATTTGGGATCGTGTCGAGAACATCCCCAACGAGGAACTGTGGCGTACTCACGAAAGGCGACGTGAACGACTTGTTGCCTTTGCCCGTTCTCGACTTCATCAACAAATGACACGAAGAGGATCGTCCCCAGCGGAACTCGCTCTGGCAGAAGAAGTCCTTGATCCCGAAGCCTTGACGATTGGTTTCGCTCGAAGGTTCGCGACTTACAAGCGAGGGACCTTGATCTTCCGAGACCTCGATCGTTTGGCCGAAATTCTGAATAACAAGGACTATCCGGTCCAGTTAATTTTCGCCGGTAAGGCCCACCCGCGTGACCATGGAGGAAAGGAATTGATCGCGGAAATCGTCCACGTCGCTCGAAGACCCGAGCTAAGGCGTCGCATTGTGTTTCTCGAAGATTACGACATGAACGTTTGCCGATACCTTGTCCAAGGCGTTGACGTATGGTTAAACAACCCACGTCGGCCTCTGGAAGCGAGCGGTACCAGCGGGATGAAGGTCAGCGCCAACGGCGGTCTCAACATGTCAATCCTCGACGGATGGTGGGTCGAAGGTTACGAAAAGGACAACGGATTTGCAATCGGAGCAGGAGAGGAGTACACGGACTTGGTGTATCAGGACGACATTGAGAGTCGTGCAATCTACGACTTGCTTGAAAAAGAGGTCGTTCCCACTTTCTACCGCCGTGGTAACGATGGACTTCCACGTGACTGGATCCGAATGATGAAGCGAGCGATCGGAACGGTTGCTCCAGCCTTCAACACCCATCGCATGCTCGCCGAGTACGCCAAAGTTTGTTACTATCCCAGCGTTAAGCGGTTCGAAAAGCTGGCTGGGGCCGGCTTGGAAAACGCAGCTAGCTTGGCCAAGTGGCGAAGCAGTATTCGTGCACATTGGCCTCACATTCGCATTGAAAATGTCGAATCCGATGGTGGTGATACTCTCAGGGTCGGTGGGAGAATGGGCGTCAATGCCCGCGTCCACTTGGGAGAATTGCGACCGGATGACGTCGACGTTCAACTCTACCATGGAGTCCTCGACTCTCGTGGGCAAATCCAAGCGCCCTCGACGATAAGCATGAGCCACAATGGACAACTTGAGGGACCAAACTGGGTTTACTCAGGTGAGATTCCTTGTGAATCGAGTGGCCAGTATGGTTTTGTTGTTCGCGTGTTGCCCAAACACGAAAATCAAGCAAACCCGTTTGAGACAGGTGTGGTTTGTTGGGGCTAAGATCTCTTCTCCGGATCTCCAATGAACTGGCATTGGAAGTTACATTACCGCGATGCGTAAGCGAGCAATTTCCCCCGGATCTTCGCCATCGCTTCGCGGTAGTATCGTTGAACATGGACTCGACCACTCCAGCTGATTCCTATCGAGACAAATCCTTTTTCGAAAATCCAAAGTGGTCTCGAAATACATGGGATCTATCCCAACCACCTATAAAAGTGCGGTACCAAGCATGACGAGGTTTTGATAAGACCTTCCTCATTCGGTGATAGGAACGTGTCCGTGAGACTACAATCACTGGCTCTTGTTGTGGGGATTGCTCAGGTGGTTCCCGCCTCGGGCCAAATTGGCCTGCTTGAGTGTGCAATTAAAACTCGATTAAATGCGGAGGGCATACGAGATTTCTTTTCCGGATGA
>CAYRFQ010000206.1:0-4807 GCA_964423615.1 uncultured Alcaligenaceae bacterium
GCGGCCCGGTTGTCCTCGAGTCGCTTGACGTTGGCACAAAATCTTTCCCAGCTAAACTGAGTTCAATTTGAAACCGCCAGTTTTCAATCCACTGCTATTTTGTAAGCTTGGAGGTAGTGTTATGGGCCTTTTTCGCATCCGGGCATTGCAATAGTGAGGTTTTGTCATGGTTCGTCCTGACCTTGCCAAATGGAATCAGACCCTCGAAGACGTTCGACGACTGTCCGTCGAGGCAACCCACCAACGAACAAGAGAACGATTCCAAGCAATCATCCAAATCGCCTCGGGAAAGACCAATGCCACAACCTGGGCCAACCAAATCTCTCGCCGAGTCCAGACCGTCTTGGGTTGGCTTCACACCTACAACGAACAAGGACCCGAGGCCCTGCTCTACAAACGAACCGGGGGACGACGCCCCCTTTTTCTCAACAACAAAAAGACCAACTCCTCGATGTCGCGGACAACACCAAACCGATCGAGCACGGACTGCCCGGACACGGCTGGACGCTCAAGAAATTCCGAACTTGGATCGGAGAAACTTTCGGCCTGAAAGTCTGCCGCAACACGATTCGCAACGTCCTTCGAAGGGCCGGATATACCTGGAAAAAAGTCAAGAAACTTCTGGGCCGAGGGTGTGCCGCCAAGCGAGAAGAATTCCTCGAGAAATTTCGTCGGTTGTACGAGAAAGTCTGTGCCCACGAAGTGTTGTTGATCTACATCGACGAAGCTCATTTCCACAGAGACATGGACTTGGGCTATGTGTGGGCCCCCAAAGGCGAGCGTGCTTGGCGTGTGAGTGATTGCCCAGGCCTGTCGGAGCGCATCAACTGGTTCGGGGCGTACGACTTTACGCGAGGTCGATGTCTGATTTGGCACGAAGGACCTTGTAATGGCACGACCACGAAAGCCTTTTTGAAGCGAGTGCGAGAGTGGATCGGTCCGACGACGGCCAAGATCGTGATCATTTGGGACGGTGCTCCTTGGCATCGGGCCAAGATAGCTGTGGCCGGGGCCAAAGCGTTGGGTATGCACTTGGAGCCGTTGCCCGGATACAGTCCGGACCTCAACCCCATCGAGGGCCTTTGGAAGTGGATGCGAGAAGAGGTCACGTACGGCTACTGTCATAAAACTCTCGGAGAACTCTGGCGGGCTTGTCTGGCCTTCATCGACCAAATCAACCAAGACCCACTCGCGATCATCAACAGGCTCTGGCCCAAATTCGAACTCGATCCCGAAAAAGAAAAACTTCTGTTTTCAAATTGAACTGGGTTTAGGTTTACGGACTAAATTTGTTTCTTCGTCAAGGGAATTGTGCTGTGTAGATCCTATTGCGATAAAATCAGTGCGCTGTAAGGGCCCAGGCCGACGTTGCCGGAATGCCCAAGGTTATCAAAAGGCCCCATATCTGCCACCGTATCGAAACTGTGCACTGAACCGAAAAAAGCGTCATAGTTTTGCGAATCGCTGTTGAACCTTAACCACCACAGTCCGCCTTGGGGGAAACCGATTCGGTAGTTCGGATACGAGCGGTTACCAAAATTGAGGACAATCACCACGTCGTCACCTAAACCGCCGTCTTGCCAGCGATGAATGCCCAAGATCTTATCGTTGGGATTAATATGGAACACGTTGACATGCTGGCCAAGCAGCCCGCGTGTGTTGTTATACCAATTACGGCGCAAACGGATGAGGTCGCGATACATCCTGTGAATACCGGCGAATCGTTCCAACTTGGTCCAATCGATTGGGTCTGTATCGCGAAAGTATTCGTCTTCCAGGATTTCCTGACCCTGAAAGAGCATTGGAATGCCTGGTGTGGTAAAGACCAAGACGGCTCCAAGGGTAGAGCGTTTCTTAGCGAACCAGCCTCCGGGATCCTCGGGAGCAATATCATGCGGTACCCGGGCGCGACCATTGGCGACTTCATCGTGGGACTCGGTGTAAATCACTCGATGAAATGCATCGGTCTCATAGCGATGGTAAATCGCATGCGCTACCGCACCCATATCACGATAACCGTCATCGGGCGACAATAGGACTGGCCGAATGGAATGAACAAATTCCCCTGACCATTGCGAGCCCATCCCAGCACCGCCGATGTCGGTGGCCTTCGTGAGCCATTCATTTCCCTGTAAGTCTTCAGCGACTGTTATCTTGCCCGGGGAATTTGCATCAATCTCATCGTTAATCCATTGAAGTAGACTCCAGGCGTCAGGAATGTCATCTCCACAACAGTGTCCGCCGCAGAATCCTTTCTCCTGACGGATGCAGACCGTGGCATCGAATCGCAGTCCGTCGACATGATATTCCGTAAGCCACATGAGAGCGTTGTCTCGCAAATATTGTCGAACTTCGGGCCGGCCGTAGTCCGGTCGTGTATCTCCCCAGGGTGTGTGGCGGCGATGGTCGTTGTAAAAGTAGATGCCGCCGTGACCGTTTTCGTGCCAGCCATCGAACTGCCACAAATCCAGATCCTGTGGGCCGAAATGGTTGTAGACGACATCGAGTAGCACCGCAATCCCACGAGCATGCGCGGCCTTGATCAGCTGCTTCAAGCGGTCCGGCCCGCCATAGGCGCGTTCCACGGCGAAAGGATAGGCTACATTGTAACCCCAGGACAGATCTCCGGCGTACTCGTTGATCGGCATAAGTTCAATAGCGTTGACGCCGAGGTCCCGGAGATAGTCAAGACGCTTTTCCACGCAGGCGAACTTGCCGACTTCCCCACCAGGGCGATCGTTGAAAGTTCCTACATGCATTTCGTAGATGACCAATTCGTTCCACGGAGATATTTGAAAATCGTCCCCTTCCCAATCGAAATTGGGGTTTGGGACGATCGTCACCCCAGCAGAGTGTGTCAACTCTCGTGCATGAGGGTCATTTCGGGAAAACTCCATACTCCCGTTCCGGATGATGTAGCGATAGTGGTCGCCGGGCTGCGCATTCGTGTCGGCGGACCAGAAGCCGTTGCCCTCGGATGCGAGTGGGGTGTTAGTCTGTGACCAATTGTTGAACGAACCTTTTACATGGACACTGTCGGCAAAAGGTGCCCAAACGCGGAATAGAGTTCCGCCAGGGAAGGGAACAGCCCCCATCCCAGGACGGTTGCTTGGTGCGGACATCGTGTTATCCTTGGAACTTGTAACTTTGCGAAATTGGACAACAAGCTCCTTGTTTTGATACAACTTTTCTCTCGATTGTCCGCAAGAGAGCAAGAGGGCTCCAGCATTTCCCTCTCGTTTTCGCCTTCTTACGGTCTTCTCACCCAGTAATCACTCGCTGTGGACTTTTCTGCTTGGGATTCCACAACCAACTCTTGGGCGACCGCCATCGTGCTCCAAATGGCTACCGATCGGTCCTACAGAAGAACGGTGGCTGGCCAAATCCGTCCCGACATGAGGCATTAGCATTTCTCCGCAAGGAGAACAGGAATTTACTGGTGTTCCAAGTAACTTGCTTCGGCCTGGTTGAGCGCTGTGAAGTGACGAAAATCCGACGTTCAAGGCATATTTGAGCGCGCTGAAGACTGCGTCAATGAAACATATCTGTCTACATCGACACAACCGTTGAAACCTTGAGAAATCGACCGTACCTTGAAGAAAACGCGCAAACTACTCACCTGAGTTTCGTTTAAGCGTCAGTGATCGTTTGACCACTGTCGTCATCGTCCATGCCGATGAAAAGTGGTTCTCCTTCGGGCAATGCCTCTCGCAAGATTTCTTGTTCGGATTCGCTCAGACGCAACTTGGGTTTCTTGGGTTGGTGCTGATAACAGACCAACCCAGCTACCAAATGAACCATCGCGTTGCAAGCACTACGGTGGCGTGTGTGACAGATCTGACAGACGTTTTTGAGCTGGTCGTTGATCGTCTCGATCAGGCTGCGTTTTCGCAGCAACAACTTCTCAGCCAACGGCACCAGACGGTTTTTCATGTTCCGACGGATGGGAGTTACCAATTTCAAATGATCGGCAAACAGGTCACTAAACAATTGGGCCGAGATGTAACCCTTGTCGCCAAACAAATGACCCGTCAGGTTCCGGACCATGTCCGGCACAACTGCCCGGTCGTCGACGTTGCCTGGTGTCAATCTCGCGGCCAACAGTTCGCCTTGGTCATTGACAACGATGTGGAGTTTGAACCCAAAGAACCAGCCCATCGAACTCTTGCCCAACTGGGCTATGTCCTCAGAGACGCGGTTTCTCTCGATCCTCTTGTTGCCACAGACGGGCAAACGAGTCGAATCGATGAACGAAATGCCGGTGCACGCTCCGAAACAAAACGTCAGGTAGGCACACAGCGGTCCGGCCACTTTGTGGAGGATTCTTACGAACCGCGAGTAACTGACCAAGTTGGGGAACTCGGCTTGGTGGCGTTGGGTGAGCATCAGGTAGTAGTGCTTGAACGTGCGGTAGTTCGAAGCATGCAAGAAAACCAAAATCGTCATGATTTCGCTGTTGGAAAGACGCGAGGGTCGTCGGCGTCGGCGTTCTCCGGTTTCGAGCAATCTGGCGTGGAACTGAGGTCAGGGCCATTTGATATTTGAGGTTGGTTAGTTTGGGTAATTGTTTTACTTTTCGAACCATTGAGATCCCACTTCCGACAGCAGGAGGCTCCAATGGTTTCGCTCATGGAAATGTTCGCCACGATCAACGATCCTCGGGATTCGAAAGGACTTCGCCATCCTCTGGAGGCGATCTTGTCGTTGGCCGTCGTAGCTATGCTCGCTGGACACACCACGTTCGAAGCCATCGCCCAGTTCGGACGAGACCACGGCGAGACTCTCGCTTGGGCCTTAGGTTTCCGCC
>CAYRFQ010000207.1:0-4702 GCA_964423615.1 uncultured Alcaligenaceae bacterium
TATATCTATGTGGATCGCAGGTCGAAGATTATCGAAATCGGACCTTAGATATTGAAGAAATATTCCGTGATCGCCACGATATATTTGAGGTTCAAAGTCCACCGCAAAACCATTTTGATCGGTACGGCAGCCATGAACTGAATGAGAGTCACCAAGATAATGAATCGAACGAAGCCCATCTTGACGAACATTGGCTTCAGGATCGTCTTGGCCAACAGAGGGGGTAACAACGCGAGGTAACCGAGCACAAGGATGGCTCCAGGTGCTTCACGGATGTACCAGGGGAGACTACTCGTTGAAACTCCAAACCAGTTCAGCCAAAAGATCTCCGACAGGTTGATGTTATTGAGCGGAACCGTCTTGTGTGGGTCCCAGTATTCGAATGGCCCATAAAAGTTCCAGTTCGGACCCCGGAGAACCGTTCCCAAAATGATCAAGATCACCCACAGAACTACGAAGCCAAACAGAAAGGTTACGACGGCAAACGGCCGCTGATTGAACGTGTAGTAACCATTGCCTTTTTGGTTGTAGTCGATGTAGGGCAGGGCAATCAAACCTACGATGATGAGGCTCGGAAGGACCACACCGGCCATCCAAGGATCATAGTAAACGAGCAATTCTTGCAACCCAAGGAAATACCAAGGTGCTTTCGATGGGTTCGGAATTCGTGAGCTCGAAGCTGGTTGTTCGAGGGGAGCAGGGAGGAACACCGCCCAAATGATCAGCAAGAAGGTACAAATAACCATTGCGATCAACTCGGTGTAAACCAAGTCGGGCCACGTCAGAACCTTCTCTTCTTCGTCCTTCTCCAGCGGCACGTCACCGTTCGCTAGTCGTTCGTCATTGATGACCGCCCGACGCATCGCCAACCACGTCGTAAACCCGACCGAGTAAATCAAGATCGTAATCGGAACATTATCAGGCTTGGCGATAATGGACTTGAAGTTGTTATCCGTCATGGCCCAGCCGAACAACAACAGGCTGAGGTTCAACATCGTCCAGGCAACGATCGGATCCGTGAAGAACTTGCGGTAAATGATCATCACCGTAAAGGCAACACACGCCAAGAAAAAGTACGTCACCGGTCCCATCAAGTAGTCGATCAACATCTTGATCGAGCTATCAAGCCGCCACCCAGCCTGGGCACTGTACGCTGCCGCATGAATGAAGAAAACGAAAGCAACAAGGCTCCAGATCCCCGTCTGGAGAGAGTCTTTTCGTTTCGTGAAACAGTAGGCGGCAAAGCCAACGTTCAGAGTCACGCAGAATAAATAGAAGACGGCAAGACCGATCTGCGTTGACGATGAAAGAGGTTCATATTCCATTGGTAATTATCACAGCCTGAATCGAGATTGCAGGAAGAAGACATCATCGAACGTAGGACAGGCATCGAACCTGTCTGGTTTTCCTCAGGACAATCGTTGAACCTGTCCCAAGTTCCAATTTCGGGGCCAATAGAACTTTCTTTCTTCGGCCAACGCTACTCCGGATCGTGCACATCCTACCCTGGCAAGAAAACGCAATTTGCAGAGCGTCATAAGGCCCCACTAATCCCGCCGTCTTTCCGCACTCGCCAAAAGTGAACAGCAATTAACAACGCAACCGCCAACGGCAATGCGATACAGTGCAACACGTAGAACCGTAGTAACGTCGTCTCGCCCACGAAGCGACCGCCCAGCAGCAAGTACCTTGCGTCACTCCCGGAAGTAATTAAGTCCACTCCGCCGACGTTGAGGAACTTCGCCCCTGGACCTTCGTGCCCCAAAAAGGGCGTCGCACGAGCCATATTACTTCCCACCGTGATAGCCCAAATCGCTAACTGGTCCCACGGAAGCAAATAGCCCGTGAAACTGAGCAACAGCGTTAGCACCAGGAGGATCACACCGACACCCCAGTTGAACTCACGCGGAGGCTTGTAACTCCCCGTCAAGAACACTCGATACATATGAAGCCAAATGGCAATGACCATCGCGTGAGCACCCCAGCGGTGCAACTCTCGTAAAATCCCGAGCGTGGTTACGTCTCGAAGTTCGAGAATGTCGTTGTAGGCGTGTTCGAGGGTCGGTCGATAATAAAACATCAACAGCACGCCCGTGATCGTTTCGACCAAAAACAAGAAGAAGGTCAAACCTCCCATACACCACGTGTAGCTGAGGTTGATGCCACTCTTCCGGACGGAAACGGGGTGGAGATGCAAAAACACGTTCGTAAGCATAACCACGACCCGGTTTCGACGATCCGTCGGAGCCGGGTGCCGGAAAATACTTTTCCACACCTGAGATTTGCGTATAGATTCACCGATCGACATAAGATATAAGTCCTACTCGTTGGATCATCAGAAGATCAGAGCTTGTTTGGATTGTGACTTGGATCCTGGTCCATCAGGTCATGATGTAGGAACTGGGATCAGACCATTGGCCAAGTTCCTGTTGAAATTTCCTCGACTTGTCCACAATAATTTGGCCATCGTCGGTTCGACTCACCGCAAATCGTTCGAGGGGTCGTGGAGCAGGTCCTTCGAAATTCACGCCTTGTCTATCGAAACCACTCCCGTGGCAAGGACATTTGAACTTCTTATCGCCCTCTTTCCAACTGGGGGTACATCCGAGGTGAGTACACACAGTGCTCAAGGCGTAGATGATCGTCTGTCCGTTTTCGTTCTTGTCCTTGATGACCCAGGCGCCTTTGTCTTTGAATTGGATGGAGACTTCGCCCACCGAATAGTCATCAGGCCGACCAGCTCGGAACGTGCTTGGCGGATCGGAACTCACGTTCTTGAAAAGAAACCGTACGGTTCCCAGGGTCAAAATTGCCGATGAGAGCGTGAACGCTGTCCAGGCCAATGCGAACGGAGTCGCCACAAGCGACAGCAAGAAATTCCGGCGTTCTTCTTTGTTCTTCCCTTTGGCCGCCGGTTTCTTCGCCACCGGTTTCTTCGCCGGTGCCGCTTTTGGAGCTGGTTGTGGGCTCGCGCTAACATTCGTAGCAGGACTTGTATTGTTGGGTTCCGCCATGGAGTCCCTCTTGGATCGCTATGCTATTCAATCGTTGGATTTGTGAGATCGAACCACTCGGATCGTTTTAGGTGATCCGGGTGGCTCGTCAACCGTTTTCCTGGGCCTAGTTTTCCAACTCTCCCGACGAACACTCTTCAGGGACAGTTTCTCCACTAGTTCCGGCCTCGAGAAAGTCCCGATCTGTGGTTCAAGAGAGTGCTTCCTATGTTGCAATGACTGTGCCAAAGTAGAGAACCTGGCCAGGAGGCGTCTTCTTGTGCAAATTCCTCCGGATCTGCTCCACCAACACTCATCCGATTTCCGACACGGGAAAATAGCACCGAAGTAGTTTCCTATTCCTAAGAAACTCGGAACTGAACCGGCTTTCTCTTGGAATGCCTCTCGGAACCCGCACATCATCACCGTCCGTTAGTTCTCGACTTTCTTTCGAGTCCATTCAACAGCACCCAGAAAACGTCTCGGTTCGCGATGATAAGGTTGAAAGTCATAAAAGGTTCCATCCAACACCAACTTGATCGATCTCAGCTCTTTGTTCTTGTCATCATACTTGGCAACGCCCTCGACCTTCGCGTATCCTCGGTTCGTCTTGTCTTTATCGTAAAGATGCTTATGGACAGCAGAAATATACCCCGTGTAGGTCAACGTCACCATATCTCCGTTCACGGATTGCACTTCGCCAACCAGGTTCACCTTGTCGACTTCTTTCGGAAGGGGCATCGAAACCAGGTCGCTCGAAGGAGAGAGGCACCGAGCGAATTTTCGCGATACGTCATCGGGAACACGCCAACGCAAACCGACTCGAATCCGCGGCGGCGCAAACGAATCGAACTCCTTCTTGGAGAACTTCACACTGTCAATGATGCCGTTGTTCAGGAATTTTCCTTGCCCGAGCACGCGTCGGACATAAATGCCCATCTGAACCGAACCGTCTTTCCTGACTCCGTTGCCGCGATAAGGGAACAGGTCCTTCAGCTTCACCGACCGAGCCTCGGGCGGATCGATCTTTTGCAAAACCTTCTGCAAGTTCGTTAACATTTCTTGTGGCCATTGCGCCTCCTGGCTCTTGAAGGAAACTTGACCATAGATCACCTTCGTTTTGGGAGACACAATCCAGTAACCCTGGTACTGCGGCTTTTGCTTGTGGATCGAGCGATAAAGCTTTGCGGCAGAGGTCTTCGTGTCGCGTAACTCATACAAGTTGACGGCAACAGGCACAAAATTTCTGGAGATCAAACGAATGATGCGAGCATCAGACAAAGGCCCCTCACGGAGGCCATAAGCGTAACCTCAACACCGATCCAGCGGGTTATCGTCCGAGCCCCACAAGAACATCGGCCGCTTTTCCTTTTGGGCCGTTTCCATGGCTTTTTCCAGATCCGTCATCCACGGAATTCGTTTCCAAGGGAACTCAGATTCGGCGGGCTTGATGGCCTCAAAACGCACATTGACGGTTCGCGGATTGACGCTTCGAGTTTGACCAAACGCAGAAATCGTTGGTGTCACGAGTGATAACGTCACCAACAAGTTCACGGAGAAATGGTGCATCTTCAAGCTCCTGGAGCGTTTCGGGTTTGCCTTGGGTACAGCATTTTCGATTTCAAGTCCTGGGTCCCGTTCGCGGGCAGAAGTCCCCCCAACCCGAGCGAAGCGGGAATCATAGCGAGCGAAGCGGGAATCATAGCGAG
>CAYRFQ010000208.1:0-4677 GCA_964423615.1 uncultured Alcaligenaceae bacterium
CAATCTCCACAACTTGGGCCTCACAAATCGCTTACAAAAAAACTACCCCTGAAAGCCCTACCCCCCTCTCGGAGAATTTTCTTTCGTCTTCGCGTGCCTGCGCGACCCCCCGCGCAAAAAGTCAAAAAGTTTGTGTCGAACCTCGGAGATGGTTTTCGATATTTTCTGTAAGTTTTTTCGTCATGTGGTTCGCGAACCGGGTAGCTCACAAGTAAGGGGAGAACTTACGACTCCACTTCAGGAAGAAACCAATGCACGTTGAGCTTCGTCCACTCAGTGACATCCACCCTTACGAAAACAACCCTCGCCAGAACGATGCCGGGGTCGATGCCGTGGCTGCGTCCATTCGCGAGTTTGGGTTTCGCCAGCCAATCGTGGTCGACACCCAAGGCGTGATTATCGTGGGCCACACGCGCTACAAGGCAGCCCTGCAGTTGGGGCTCGATCAAGTTCCCACCCACGTAGCTACAGAACTCACACCGACCCAAACCAAAGCGTACCGGATTGCCGACAACCAGACGGCCAACTTGTCAGCCTGGGATACCGACTTGTTGCCCATCGAACTGGCCGAACTTCAGGACCTCGACTTTGACCTAAGTCTAACGGGATTTTCATCGGACGAGTTGTTAGGCTTTTTGAACTCCGAACCGGAAGAAGGCCTCACGGACCCCGACGACGTTCCTGAACTGCCCCAAGAACCCACGACGCAACATGGCGACGTTTGGACATTGGGTTCGCATCGACTTCTTTGTGGCGACGCAGGGAACACCCAAGACTTGGATCACTTGCTCGATGGAGCCAGCGTTCACTTGGTCCACACCGACCCCCCGTACAACGTTGCCGTCCAACCAAGGCTCGAAGCCTCCCAAGTTCGGGCCGACCATAAGCCAGCGACCAAGGCCAAGCACCGGCCTATTGCCAACGATGCCGTCTCCGATGCCCAGTTCCAACAACTTCTGGTCTCGTGGTTCGGCAACGCGGCCCACGTGCTCGAACCGGGACGAGCCTTTTACGTCTGGGGTGGGTATGCCAATTGCGGCAAGTATCCGAGACCTCTGGCCGAGTGTGGTTTGTACTTCTCGCAAGCCATCATCTGGGTCAAGGAGCACCCTGTGCTTACCCGCAAGGACTTCATGGGTAACCACGAATGGTGTTTCTACGGATGGCGCGAAGGTGCGGCCCACAAGTTCTTTGGTCCCGCGAACGTTACCGACGTGTGGTCTGTCAAGAAAGTCTCGTCCCAGAAGATGGTTCACCTGACCGAGAAACCCGTCGAACTGGCCTCCCGAGCCATAACGTATTCGACGCGGCCCGGAGAGCATGTGTTGGACCTCTTCGGAGGCAGCGGATCCACGTTGATTGCGGCCGAGCAATTCGACCGCAAGGCATTCGTCATGGAGATCGATCCATTGTACTGCGATGTCATCGTGACGCGTTGGGAGAAGTTCACAGGCCAAAAGGCAACGCGAGAATCTGTCGGTGCGTAACCGGAGGGACGTCTGGTGGCTGGTGGTAGCAGAAAAAACGCCGATCACACTTTGCTCATGGCCCTCGTTTGTGGAGCCACGATCGAGAACGCCGCAAAGACGGCTGGGGTCAGCGAACGGACGGCCCATCGCAGGCTCAAGGATCCGGAGTTCGCCAAGAAGCTCCAGGACATGCGGGCCGAGATGGTTCAGCGAGCCGCTGGAATGTTGACAGCCGCGGCCATGGAAGCGGTCAAGACCCTCCTGGCGCTTCAGAAAGACAACACCCCACCGGCTGTTCGCCTGGGAGCGGCTCGTGCCGTCTTGGAACTCGGGATGAAGTTGCGAGAGTCGTCCGAACTCGCCGACCGTATTGCCGCACTCGAAGAAGAGATACAAATCCAAAGGGTGGAACTACCGAGGCCATCGAACTCGGAAGAAACTCCCGGAGAAAAAAACGATGGGTAGGCAATCCCTGACGACAAAACTGAATCGCATGGAGAAACTTCTTCGGTCGCGACGAGGCTCCGACGAGGATACCTTCATGCGGTTGTCGAGTGCCCCTTCGGAGTTGATGACACTAGCCGGTTTGGCTCCGGATGAATGGCAACGGAGCCTGCTCGCTTCGGCCTCGGACCGTATGTTGCTGCTGTGCTCGCGTCAAGCGGGCAAATCGACGGTGGCCGCAGCTTTGGCCCTGCGAGTGGCATTACTTCGTCCATACTCTCCGGTGTTACTCTTGAGCCCGTCGTTGCGACAGTCCGGCGAGTTGTTTCGCAAGATACTCGACTTGTTCAACCGTCTCGGAAGGCCCGTCGGGGTGATCGCCGAGAGCGCGTTGCGGTTGGAACTGGCCAACGGCTCGCGCGTCCTATCGCTCCCCGGAGACGAGGGAACGATCCGGGGGTTTAGTGGCGTGGGACTGTTAATTATTGACGAGGCTGCAAGAGTTCCGGACTCGTTGTACTACGCCGTGAGGCCGATGCTCGCCGTTTCCCAAGGGCGACTCGTCGCCTTGTCCACACCGTTTGGAAAACGCGGTTGGTTCCACAACGAATGGATTGGAACCGGATCGTGGGAACGGGTCAAAATCACTGCCCAGCAGTGCCCGCGAATTGCCGACGATTTCCTTACCGAGGAACGTCGTGCTCTGGGGCCAAGATGGTTCCGCCAAGAGTATTTGTGTAGTTTCGAGGACACGATTGATGCTGTGTTCTCCTACGAAGATGTTCAAGCGGCTCTCTCGAGCAGCATCACCCCACTCTTTGGAGACGCCATTGCAACAACCTAAGCCGGAATACTTCACTGGGTTGGATCTGGGCCAAGCCCAAGACTACACGGCTGTGGCTGTGCTCCAGAAAACCATTGAAGTCGTTTACAACGAGCCCAAACCTCCAACTTATGCCGTCCGGCACCTGGAACGATTTGCCATTGGAACGTCGTATGGTGACATTCGAGAGAAAATCGTCCGTCTTTTTGACACAGAACCACTCTCGAATTCACGGTTGATGATCGACGGAACGGGCATCGGCCGTCCGGCGCTCCGGTTCTTTCGGGAAGCGACTATCCAAGCCCAAATCAAGGCCCTGACGATTACCAACGCAGACCTTGGCAAAGCCAACATCGGCGTCGGGATCTCCGTCCCGAAACAGGATCTCGTTGCTGTCTTGCAGCTCTTGCTCCAAGCTCGGCGACTGAAAGTGGCTCCGACTTTGCCCGAAGCCGAAACGTTGATCAACGAGTTCTCCAATTTCAAAACGAAAAAGCCAACCGCCAGTGGCGAGAGTCTCGACTTCTGGCGTGAGGCCCCGCACGACGACTTGGTGTTGGCGGTGGCCATTGCGGCCTGGGAAGGAGAGCGGCAAATATCAAAGACCAAGGAAAGACCTTTTGCTGTGCCACGAAGACGTTGGGGGCCTTGGTAATGAATCCGTCATACGTAGTGGGCCTCGACCTTGGCCAAGCTCAAGACTTCACAGCACTAGCGATTGTGGAAATCAAATGGCCCGATTTCCACAACGCGACAAGGAACGAGCCGGTGGTTGCCGTTCGTCATTTGGAGCGATTCCCTTTGGGGACTTCTTACACCTACGTTTGCCAACGCATCTCGGGGATGCTCACTCAGACACCACTGGAAGACGCACCGGTCATCATGGATCGCACTGGAGTTGGGAGACCCGTATTCGACATGTTAGTCCAGGGACCACTAGCAGACCGCGTCCACCCAGTCACAATCACAGCTGGCGAAAAAGGGAAACGCGACGGCGAAGGTGGCTCGCTGGTACCCAAAAAAGAATTGATCCTTGCACTGCAGAGATCGCTCGCTGGTGGTCGCCTTCTGGTCGCACCGGGTTTAACGGAGGCAGAAACGCTTCTGCAAGAGTTGATGGATTTTCAAGTCCGGATCACATCGGCGGGCAACGAAACTTTTCGGGCTCGGAGGCAGGCAACTCACGATGATCTGGTGATAGCTGTGGGGTTAGCCATTTGGGAAGCTGAGAGAAGACTTTCTTTCGTGGTAAACCTGGAGTCGGAAAAGCGTTCTTGTATCCGACGTTGGTGAAAACGGCGATCCTACATTTACGGCACATATCCAGTTGTTCCGTACTGGAGACGGTTCGATTGGTGCTGTATGGCGATGTGACGAACAATCTAGCCAATCGTACGGCCTTGTTATCGAGTTTCCTTGCCCTGCCGGTGTTCTCAAGATTTATCTGGCCGTGGCCAACAATTCCGCTCAATCAAAAGCTTTTCCACTTTTGGGTTCCATAAACCGAGATCCTCGAGTTGTGCCTTGATCTCCTTCGTGACAGGAAGACATCCCTCCTGCTCCAGAAAAGCCAGAAACACAGGTCGAAGTTCCATAGCCGGTAGACGATTATTTCTAAGTGCTAAGTAGGTCAACAAAGCGTGGATGTCGTCGATCCGGATTTGCCTTTTGGATCGGTGTCGGTCCGGTGTACTAGCAGGGCGATTCAAAGATTGAGAATGCCCATTTTAGTTAAGAGTTCCACCACCTGATAAGGATTCTCTCGCAGCGCTTGGGCAATGTTGGTGACACCCTGGTCGCGCAGCCAACCGATCGCTGCGTTTCGCAAAGCGGCCAATACTTCCGGGCTGTTGCCCGTGCGGACTCGGCTTGAATCCTCGCCCATGCTAACTTCAAGTTTCGCACTTTTCAGTGATGTGATTTGGAAAAAATGTCGGCCTC
>CAYRFQ010000209.1:0-4660 GCA_964423615.1 uncultured Alcaligenaceae bacterium
GGTATCTCGAAAAATTGGAGCAGTTGATCGACCAGTCGACTTTGCTATCCTAGGATATTCTTTTGAATTGCCAAACCCAACGAAAAGACCCGATTTCTCGAGCCTCGAAGTGACTCAGGATGATAACTCGGCAGGCATTGCCTACAGAGAAAGGTATCCCGATCTCTTCGTGAGCCTCTAATCAATTTGCGTGGGTTCGTTTTTATCAGCTCGGATCCCGGAATCACCATTTGCCCGGAAAAAAAGCACGTATTCAGAAAGTGTGATTTTGTCGCCTGTTTGAAGACGAATAGGACCTTGAACCGGTTTGTCGTTAACGAACGTCCCATTTTTCGATGCGATGTCGTGGAGTTCGCAACCTTGGTTGTTGGTGTGAACGAGAATGGCAATATGGCGACGCGAAACGTAGGGATCAGGAACAACAACATCGTTGTTAGGCATTCGCCCGACAGTGTTAATTCCCACCTTAAGTGGATAGGAATAGCTCGAATCGGTCAGGACGAACTTGGCGGGAATATCCGATTCAGCGTCAGTCCGGACAATGGCGGTATAGTCGGTTGGTACCGATTGAGAGGATTGAGCTTCGGCTCGATCAGATGCCACCAACGTTTCCAATCCCTCAGATTTGAAGAGTGATTCCCGCGCGTTGCGAAATTCTTCTCTCCTTCCGGAAGGGAGATGGACGCTGTTTAGTCGGGGATCATTCATCGATAGAGTTCCATTCCCGCAACATCATGACCTGCATGCCAACAAAAAAGCCATTCTTCCTTGGGCCAATTTTCGTTGTAGAACAATTGGGTGCGGAAAGAAAAGACGGTCGAGAATTTCGAAAAGTTCATCCCGAATGAGGACCACTTGTGATTTATCCCGACACAATCATCCTTTTAACTATTAATTCTACCTTGCCAATAATGGAAATCAAATAGTAGAAAAAAATTTCAGGTGATTCTTTGGATTGTGAAAACGGATTACTGACAGTTCCTAACAGTTCCTGACACATGGCAATGAGGGTGGCTTGATGCCTCGAAAATTGGTTTTGCCTTCACTTTTCTGTGCTCAACCTCTCACTGTTTTGGTGGTTGTGGACTTTCGTTCCACCTAAGTGTTTCTTCTCCCTCTTGATCCACACCTCCATCTGCGAACGGAGAGCAGTTTGGACAGGAAAACTTCTCAATTGGGGAAAAAGTTGGTGTAACAGATGCACCAACCTGTTTGATTCTGTCGGAATCGATTGGACAAGAAAGTCCGGACAACGACTCGACCCGCGCCACCATCTTTCAGAACGGTCTGATTCCAGAGCCTCGCCCGCGCGTGTCTGGCTATGCCTTTCATGGCTTCCCGGAACTCCGGTCTCTGGAACATTTCTCCAAATTCCACTCCTGTATTGCTGACTGCACCTTCCGTGATTTCCTCACACATAACGGCCTAAACACTTCCGCTCAAGGGAAGCAAATCGGGATAACGACTGTTTCCGAGGCTTTGAGGAACAGCCTAAATTTCTTCGACTCGTGATAGTCCTGGGGTATCTCGCCTTCCAGGGTCGTTTGATTGTTTCATTCCCGTCGATTAGGGCTACTGTTTCTTGTGGGTGAGCGTTAAGTCTTCGTGTCGCCGCCGCTTTCGTTGATCCTTCGACGTCTTCGAGTAAGTGAATCACACTGTAACTTCTCGGCGTCGGCTTCTTCTGGTTCCAACGTAGTGATTCCGTAAACGACCTCGGTTGCCCACTGACCGTTTCTCTTGCCAAGACGAGTGATTTGGAAGACCTGACAGACGCCCGGCCAATCCAGTTAGTCGTTAAGCCACTTCGTGCTGCGAAGAGTTCTCTTCTACACTGGGCCGTGACCTTTGTCGATTCAGGCGGAACGAACGTCAACACCAGCAGCATCGAGTTCACCTTGTGCGGTATGCGGATGACTTCGTAATCACCGGCAAATCGGCGTCGCTTCTGCGGCCTGAAGTCAAACCTCTCGTGGAACAATTCTCCGAACGGAGTTTTTGTTCGTTTTTCTGGGACCCTCTACCAAGGTCCTGGCAATGCTGCGAACTGATTGTCAGTAAAGGCTGACGGTCTCACCGTACACTGGAACCGAGCTCTTGTAGCCCATGTTACGTCGGACGAATTCGGCCAATTGGAGAGAAACAGACTCTTCACCGTGCGTCAAGAAAACCTGATCAGGGGGCTCAAAAAAGCCCCCAAGCCACCGAAGAAGATCTGCCCGACCTGCGTGCGCGGACAGTCCGTCGATCTGAACGATTTCAGCTCGCACAGGCCACATCTTGCCGTGAATCCGAACGTACTTGTTCCCGTCGACGATCTGACGACCCAGCGTTCCTGGACCTTGATAACCAACAAATAGAATCGTGTTGTCCATGTCTCCGAGATTGTGTCGCAAGTGATGTTTAATGCGCCCGGCATTACACATCCCCACTGTCGCCATAATGATGCAAGGTAACTCCACTCGGTTGATGGCTTTGGACTCGTCCAACGAACGGACCATGATCAATCCCGGCAAATGCAAGGGGAACGTCTTCGAGCGAAAAAGCTCCTTGCTGTGCTCGTCCAGGTGGTCTTGATGACGGCGGTAGACTTCCGTGACATCGACCGCCATGGGACTGTCAAGAAATATGGGCATGTCCGGGATGCGGTCGGCGTGAACGAGCCGACTAATGTAATACATCAAGAGCTGGGCACGGTCCACGGCAAAGACGGGAATCACAACAGTGCCACGTCGCGCCATGGTCCGATTGATGACTTCAGCCAGACGCCCTTCCACATTGGCGGAGTCGAGGTGGTCTCTGTCACCATAAGTCGATTCCATCACGACATAGTCTGCGTGTTCTAACACTGTGGGATCGTTAGTTAACGGCCGGTCCCATTGCCCCAAGTCTCCGGAAAAGACGATGCGCCTTTGATTCCCATCCTCGTTGACAAGGACTTCCAAGATGGCCGAACCGAGAATGTGACCGGCGTCATGGAATGTGACCGAGAAAACGTCGTTGAGCCACACCGTCTTTTTGTAGGACACCCGCTGAAACCTCCCCAACGTGCGATCCACGTCCTTTTCCGAATACAACGGGCTCTCCGGATATCTCACACGACGTCCTTCTTTCTCGTGTCGACGCTTCTTGTAGGCTGCATCTTCTTGTTGAATCTGCGCCGAGTCACGAAGCATGATTTCGACCAGATCGATCGTCGGCGAAGTAGCGTAGATGGAGCCTGAATACCCCTCTCGAACGAACTTCGGAATGAGACCGGAATGATCGATGTGGGCATGTGTGAGGAACAACGCCTCCACTTGATGCGGCGCAACCGGGCACTCTTCCCAATTGCGGGACAAGTACTCTCGCTCATGTGTCAAACCGCAATCGATCATGATCGTGGAATTGGCCGCTTCCAGAACATATCGCGATCCGGTAACTTGCCGATTCGCACCCAGGAACCTGAGTTTCACCGAAATTTCCTCCAGTTCGCCCCACGGGGCTAAGCTCCGACGTGTTTGCCGCCCTCATGTGCTTTCTTGTCATCTTCACCACGACTCACGGAATGGTAGTACACGATTTGATGCGGATACGGAATTTCGATCCCCAGTTCGTCAAAGCGTACCTTCACCCTGCGTAGGAACTCACGTTTGACAGACCACTGTTGCATGGCCTTTGTTTTGACGGCAAAGCGAATGATCACCGCAGAATCGGCCAAGTTCTCCACACCGAAAAATTCAGGCTCTCCCGTGACCACAGAGCCGAACTCCAGATCACGCCTAAGGTCCGCCATCATTTCCTGAAGCACTTGCATCACTCGATTCACATCTTCCTTGTAAGCCACCCGGATTTCGAACATGGCACGTGCCCACCCGTGCGTCATGTTGCTCACTGCTGTAATTGATCCATGCGGAATGAAGTGAAGGGTTCCCTCGATGTCTCTCAGCGTAGTCATTCGCAGTGAGATGCTCTCGACCAACCCGTTGACCTCGCCGATTCTGACCCAGTCATGAATGCCGTATTGGTCTTCGACCAAAATATGGAAGCCGCTGAAGTAGTCGCGTAACAGGTTCTGAGTGGCGAACGCAATCGCCAATCCGAATACAGCCGCACCACTCAGAAGTGGCAAGATCGGAACATTCACTTCGCTGGAGAGCATCAAGATGCCAACCACCAAGATAACGATCCGGAAAGCACTTCGAAATACACTAACAAGCGTCTTGGCCCGTTCCTCCCGTTCGGTCTCTGATTTCGTCGCTCGAGTATGACCGGTTATTCGCTTCACTAGATTGTGACTGACGAGTCGAGACATCCAGATGAGCACGACCATTCCGAGGACAATGATCGCGATTTTTAGGCCGTGATTGAGCAACCATTTCGCGATATTTCGAGCCGAGTAAGGGTTTTGTAGGTTCCACAGAGTCGTGCGAGCCTGCTTTAATTCGAACTCGATGCGCTGCCTCTCTGCCAAAGCCTCGCCTTGCTCTTTCCAGAGAGCCACTCGCTCTTTTTCGAGTTTCACGAGTCGATCGGAGATATCCCGTGCTGCTTTCTGCGACTCGATGGCTCTTTGTTGGGCTTCTCTGAGTTTCTTTGCTAACACCTGACGAACGTCAGGGGGGGCCTTAATACTACAGCGCTACGGTGATCGATTTTGAGATCGGTTTTTCTTCTTTTT
>CAYRFQ010000210.1:0-4515 GCA_964423615.1 uncultured Alcaligenaceae bacterium
AAGCAAAAGATGATTTCGACTGGTGAACCCAAGACGCAAGTCGTGGGCTGATCGGGCCGGTTACGAGAACGTCATTCCTTCGTCAGAATCGCCCTCTTCCTCACAAATTCGAAGGGCCCAATCTCCCCGCAGGTGTTGCCTTCGGCGATACATGAAAGCGGTTTTCCCTGAACCGCCAATCAAAATATCGGTTTCCTCTGGATCATCCGGATCTGAAACGGTGGCAAACAGGTTAGCCAGAGTTCTGACATCTGGTTGCCTCCATGTGTCGAAATCGGAACGCAGGTTCTCGTAATTTCGATCCGTGTGTCCACCAATGAGAATGGCGTCCCCGGCCTTGGCATGCAGATAGTCTCGTCCGTAGCCCCCGATCAGAATATTTTCTCCTTCAAGACCGATGAGGGCGTCATTGCCTCCTTCTCCACGAATGACAGCATTCCCGCCCATTGCGAAAACGATATCGTTTCCTTCTCCGGCAAATATTTCTGTGGGATTCTGGCTTCGGGCGTAGATTAAATCATTGCCTCCCTTGGCGTGGACGATAATTCGAGAATCCCCGCTGGGCATGGTGAAGGCACGAGTTTGGCTGATGTAAGGAGCCCCAGGTGCATAGGGACTGTAGCTCCAAACGATCACTTTACCAGGACTCTCGTCGTAAATCTTGATGTAGTCGAAACTCTCCGAACCGAGAACGACCAGGTTGCCATCTTCCATAAATGCCACGTTGTTTCTCTCGGTTCCGACGTTCACAGACATCGTATCTGAGGTCGATTCGCCACGATTGTTGAAGACGGTGACCTTGATTGTGTGCGTGCCGGAACTGAGGAACCGGTGATCGATGGCAATGGTTCCGTTCGGGTTAATGTCCAGGAAATTGGCGTCATCAATTGTGCCATCGCCGTAGTTAATGTAGGCGTACCAGGGGCCGGCATCGGTGGCATCGGTGAAGGAAAACGTCCCCGTCCATGTGGCACCATAGTCGACCGTCGTTTGCTGGCTGTTGAGTTCGACCGAGAAGGAACTGCTCGCAGCAATGACGGAAATCGTGAAGTCCTGAGTAGAGGTTCCTCCGGCTCCGTCGCTGGCTTGGGCCGTGATGGTGTAAGTGGTGTTGGGGACGAGAAGGGTAGTGTCAGCCACTGTGACGACGCCAGAGGCTGAATCGATTGCGAAGCGGTCGCCTGCGTTATTTGTCAGGCTGTAGGTGACCGACGGGCCGTTGACATCGTCGGCGAATGCGGTGATTCCGACCGGTGTCCCGTCCGCAACCCCCTCCGGCACTTCGTTGGGCGAGTTGTCGTCGTCGACGGGTGTCGTGGGAGGATCGTTCAGGATCTGGATGAGGAACGATGCCGTGGTTGTGCGGTCGACGGAATCTTTGGCCTCGACCGTGATCGTGTGGGAAGTGGCATCCTCGAAGTTGAGCAGACTCGCATCATTGACGGTGACTTGTCCGCTTGTTGAGTCGATGGTGAATCGACCGTCGGCATCCTCGGCCAGTTGGTAGCTGACCGTTGTTGTTGGGTCGGATTCGGCAAAGATGGTGAGACCAACAGCGACACCGGTTGGTGAGCCTTCGAGGACTTCGTTGGTCGTGTCGTCATCATCGACGGGTATACCGAGCGGGAAGAGGACATAGGTACTCGCCTGGGCGCCGGACGGAGTTGGTTCTCTGTGCCCAAGCCGGTCGGTGGCGATGCTATAGAACTGGTACTGTTTGCCCACCTCCCCTGTGAAGGTGGCAGAGGTCTCGGTGGTTCCAAGGAGGAAGGGCTCAAAAGCACCGCCATCGGTGGAAACAAATATATCAAAGAAGTCGATGCCCGAGCCGGGGTTGCCATCACCGTCGTCTATGCCTGACCAGCTAACTGTGAAGTCGGTGCTACCTGTTGCCGCGGGTAAGGGGGAAACGCTGCTGCTCGGTTCACCGGCATCTATGGTGTTGAAAATGGCGGGGGTATCGATGGGTTCGTTGATGTCGAAGATGATCCTCGCCTCCGCATCAATCCGCGTGCCGGTGGGTAAATCTTCTTTGGGGCGAACCCGATACGTCACGAAACCTTCTCCCTCGGGAGCCGACTTGTTGGGAGGCAAGAACCCGGCGAGGGGATCGGTTGGCAAGTCGAAGGTGACCGGATCGACGGAGGTAAAGGTCCAGGTGGCCAGGCCGGTGAGGACATCGATGTTGGCGTCGACGTCCAGGAAGATGTTGTCGGTCTCTCTGAGATCAAGCCGGGTCTGATACGAAGTACGGCCAGCGGGAATGTTATAGGTTCTATCCCCAAAGCCAAAGGTTCCCAGCTCAAAGGTGGTGAAGTCCAGGTCGGCATCGAGCTGCTGGGTAATGACGACCGTTTGAGCCGGAGCGGTGGCGGTGTCCTTGTTCTCGAAGCGAATGGTGTAGGGCATGGAGAACAGGGGGGAAACGAAGCGATCGTCACCGACACCGCGAGGCCCGAGAATGTCGTTGGGGTCGAAGGAAGCGACTTGATCGGTAAGCGAGCGACCGAGTAAATCGCCAGTCTCCACATAATTTGCAGCGAGATCACCAAAGAAAGTTCCTAATCTTGGAACGAGGTGGACGGCAAGTGTTCCGATTCCAAAGCCTATAGCGAATCCAACTGCGACGGTCCCGGCAATGGCTCCAACAGAAGCAGATGCCACAGTGGTTTCTGTAAGAAGAGCAAGTCCGGACGGGACGGCTGCCGGCGTAGCTGAGCCACCAACGGAGATCGCCACCTCCGTTTCAGCGGCAACCAAAGCTTCGCTTGATGCTGCGGGTAGAGCTTTTTGAGCAGCTGATGCTGCAGCTTTTAGCGCCTGTCTCCGGGCTAGTTCACCTTTGACAACTGCTGCGATTTCTGGAGCCCGTCCTCCAACAATAACAGCGACAATAGTACCTGCGACGAAAACCAGGAACGGGTCAACGAGCCCAGAAGGATCAACTCTGTTGGTTGTGCGATTCCCGACATATTGATAGAGATTGATGCCTCCCAGGTGTCCAATTGGATCCTCGCTTGTAAATCTGCCATCCTCAGATGAGTAAAACCGTGCCCGCATAAAGTCCAGCCCGTTACCTTCCTGCATTACTCCGGCCTGCCCCACAAAAGCAAAAGGGTTCGCCAAAGCCTCCAGGGGATCGACCAGAAAGCCTCCATAAGGTAGATAACGATACTCATTCACATAGCTGCCATCAGATCCAGTGATTCCAGCGGTCGAACCGATCACATCAAAGTCGTAGAAAGCAGCCGAACCATCAGCTCCTTCGCGACTTTCCAGGCCAAATCCGTGATTATAGCGAGCCAGGAGTTTGCCGTTGCCGTCATATTCGGCGACAACATCGACTAGCCCTGTGGGGTCGAGTAGATACTCGGTTCGGACTCCGTCGTGGATGGTAGCGATGCGATTGCCCAGGGCGTCGTATTCATATCGCCAGGTCCCTTCCGTTGTCGTCATTTCGATCAGTTGTCCCTCGTCATCATAGATGTAGAATTCGCTGTCGGCACCTTCCACTCGGGATACCAGGTTGCCGTCGTCGTCGTAGGTGTATGTGGCTGCCCCGACTGTGGTGTACTGGTTACGAGCATTGACGCCGTACGTGGTGGTTTCACCGTTTCTGACCACAGACGTGCGGTTGCCGGCAGCGTCGTAGTTGTAGGTGATATCCTGGTCAGGGATGTCTGGGTTGCTGGAGGTAAAGACCGCCTTTGTCAACTGGCCAATCGCGTCGTGATTGTAAACCCACTGGCCGTCGAGGGTGGACATGGTCGTGCGGCGGCCCAGGTCATCATACGTGTAATCAAATCGGGAATTGACCTCACCGTCCGTCGCGTGGTTGACCAGATGGAGAAGTTGGCCGACAGAGTCGTACTCGTAAGTGGTGAATGTGCCGTTGCCATTATTCTCCCGGACCAGGCGGCCCAGAGAATCGTAGACATACTCGACGATCAGGTCGTTGTTCTCATCAGTCAGCGAAGTGAGCCGACCAATCTCGTTGTAATCGTAATTTGTCGCATTCCCATCCTGGTCTTCCATGCTTGCGAGACGATTGTCGACATCATACGAGTAGCTCAAGAATCGGCCGTTGGGATAGTTCACCAGGAGCAACCGGTCTGCCGTATCGTAAGTCATTTGGATGGTACCGTGCTCATCGGTGGCTGTGAGCAAATTCCCGCGGTCGTCGTAGGTATATGTTTCCTGGCTGCCATCGAAGTGCGTTTTGCTCAATACCTGGCCGCGGCCGTTGTACGTATACTTGATGGGTTGCTCGCGGCGGTTGACGGAGGTGGTGATGTTGCCCTGGTCGTCGTAATCGAACGTTTCCGCGTCGGGAGATGTCTGGCCCTCGATCTTTGGGTAAGTGATTTTCAGAAGGTTGCCTTCCCTGTCGTACGTGAAATCGGTCTGCCGACCGAGTTGATCTTTGATGAATCTCAGCCGGCGATTTTTGACCAAAGAAGTCCCTAATACTACAGCGCTACGGTGATCGATTTTGAGATCGGTTTTTCTTCTTTT
>CAYRFQ010000211.1:0-4484 GCA_964423615.1 uncultured Alcaligenaceae bacterium
GCATACGAGATGGACAGTCCAGAAATCGCATTGTCGAATGTGGCATCCTCGAACAATTCCAGCCCTTCACTGAAATTGTGACAAATAAATTGGATGTGGTTATCAGGCGTTGGGACGAGTTCTTTTCTCAGACGTTCATAGCGTTCGGCATTAAGAGCCGCACAATCGACTCCGGTGACTTGAGCCAATCGTCCCTCTGCTCTCTCCCATAAGGCTCGAGTCAGCGCCCCACCTCCACAGCCCAAATCGAGCCACTTTTCTTCTGGCTGCGGTGCCGCCCAGTTCAACGTGTCATCTATCAGTTGGCGAAAAGTGGATAGTTCGCATTGGCCCCAGAATGCCTTGGCGCATTTGGCTTCTACCCAGTAATTCGGAAATGCCTGTACCACACTTGACCTCGATTTCGATTATAACAACGCCCAAGCCCACACAATTCACGTTGTAGGAATGACTTAACGTGTTAGTTGGTCCATTCGGTTTAGTTTCTGTCGCGGATAAAAGCCTTCGTTTGGGGTTCCTCTACGGTGCTGCACATCAGAAAATACGTAGTCGCACGTCCCCGAGGATATAGCAATCAGTGCACGGAAAACCATCTGGGCACTTATCAACAACTGAAGTCAAACGAGAATAAATTTCGTCGCGGATGACTTTTAGAATAGTATGAATAAAGGGAGTCGCAACTCTCATGCGAGGTCTGAGGAATGCCTGAGCGAATGGGAATTACAAGTCCTCTCATACGTGTTTGGACGTGGGCTTTTGTCGTGGGAGGATATAGTTGCACGGCGTTGCTCAAATTTTACAAACCTTTTTCCGACGTCCCCAATATTCCCGTCGGGCTCGACGCCGCTTTGTCCTTGGCAATGGCTCTGGTCATCGCGTTTCGAATTAATCGAGCGTATGAACGTTGGTGGGAAGCGCGAACTCTTTGGGGCACCCTTGTCAACGTGAGCCGTAACCTGGCCATCAAGATTCGCGAACTTCATTGCCCTGATAACGAACAACGCCAATCTGTCTGTAATCTGATTGTCAGTTTCTGTCAAGGGCTGAAGGATCATCTCCGGGATGAACCCAACCTGAAAAGACTTCCGGGTTTTGAAAATGAGAATACGAACCCCAAGCATGTCCCCTGTTACGTCGTTGGGAAGTTATATGCCTTGTTTCACGAGTGGAAACAACGCGGCACCCTTTCCGACGGTGAACTTTGGGTCCTCGATGCGGAAGCCCGAGTCCTCCTCAACGTCTGTGGTGGTTGTGAACGCATCAAGAATACTCTGATGTCGATTTCGTGGCGGGCTTTCACGGCTCAGTGTATCGTCGTCTATTTGCTTGTGTTGCCGTGGGGACTGGTCGATGACTTCGGTCTGTGGACGATTCCCTTGACGACGTTCGTCGCCTATGTCGTGATGGCTGGTGAAGTCATCGCACGTTATGTGGAACAGCCCTTCGGTGTTTATGAAGACCACCTGGATCTTGACCAACTTACTCAAGTCATCGATCGTTCTGTAAGCGAAGTGCTCCGGCAGGAGGCACACGGATGAATAAATCGATCGTTCGTCGGAACAGCCCAAGCCAGTTGGCATTTCGTGTTTTCGCGTTCGAGAACGCGGCCTGGTCAAGAATCGATTTTTCCGGACCAACCTTGCTAAAAAAACTCGCCTCCCTTTTCTCCAAGTGGTAAACCAGACAATGAAGTGAATCCTCTTCCTCCAAGCCAGAAGAATCCTCATGCTCCACGATAGATTAGTTCGCGACTTGTATACAGAAATTTGTGCCATACCATTGATCGATCCACACTCACACATCGATCCTCGCAACCCAACGTCGAAGTCTCTCGACGACATTCTTGGTTATCACTATTACACGGAGTTGGCACATTCTGCTGGAATGTCCAAAGATCCGCTCTCGCCCAACATCTCGGCGCGAGAACGGGTTCGGACGATCCTTTCTTGGATGGGCCACATCGAGAATACCATCCAGTACAGTTGGTTCCTGGAAATCGCCAAGACGTTCTTGGGGTGGCCCAAAGACACAGTTACGGCCGATGACGCCATCACGATTTTTGACAAGGCCCAAGATGTTTTCCTCCAACCGACGTGGGAAAAGCAAGTCTTTGAAAAAACCAAATTGGAGCGCATCTTTCTGACCAATGAGTTTGATGACGACCTCACCGGTTTCGATACGAACCGATACGTCCCGTGCTTGCGAACGGACACTCTGGTGTTTGGTCTCCACCGACGGGAAGTTCGCGATCGCTTGACCGACACGACGGGAATGGACGTCAGGGACTGGTCGAGCATGAAACAGGCGTTGTCGGCATTGTTCGACAAATTCAAAAAGGCCGGGGCCAAGGCGTGCGCGATTTCCCTTCCTCCGGACTTCAAGCCAACCGCACCGACCTTGACTTCCCTCGACGAAGTCGACCCAAGCCGTCCCGAATCCCTCCGAGCACTATCGGTTGCGATTTTCTGGGAATTAGCCGAGAGATGCCGGGAGTTCTCGCTCCCGTTCGATCTGATGATCGGCGTAAATCGCAACGTGTACAAAGCCGGCGTCCACCAAGGCCAGGACTTGTTCGACCAAAGGACATCACTGATTGACTACGCCGATGTGTTCAACGCCTTTCCAGAAGTCACGTTTCCCATTTCCGTTCTGACCAGTAACCAAAATCAAGAACTCGTGAGCTACAGTTGGATCTTTCCCAACGTCGTCACGAACGGTCATTGGTGGTATTCGAATATACCCCATTATATTGCTGCGGATTGTCGGGCTCGACTCCAAGCCGTTCCCAAAACGAAACAAATCGGATATTACTCTGATGCGTATAAGTTGGAATTTGTGTTGCCGAAGTATAATATGTATCGCCGCACGTTGGCCAAAGTTTTGGCTGAGGATTTCGTGCGGGCCGGTATGTTGAATGAAAACCAAGCTGTCTCGTTGGCCAAGGACGTTCTCAGAGAGAATGTGCGCCGAATCTTCAATGTGTAACAGTTAACAGGAGAGCATCATCATTTCTGATTGTTGAGACCTGCGCGGCTACTGAATCCAAGTAGCCGGCACACGGGGAATGGAAAAGAAATGCTTGTTCGGTTCGTAGGTATACGCGGCTCGCGTGTACCTTGGTCTTGGCCGAGCTTTCCAAGTACACGCGAGCCGCGTGTACCTACGACAAACACAAAAACCGGACAACTAGAAATTACCCGTTCCAAGTGTGCCTGCTACATTATCCGCGCAGTTCTCAATAGGTACAAGAATAATCGCAGAACGAGTAATCAATCCTGATTGCTTCGTCGGGTAAAAACAACACATGGAGCGTAGCGCAAGCCTCTCACTCGCGCTACGGCCAATCATACTGTAACTCACCACTCTTCCTGATCTCTTCTCATTTCCTCACCTCGATTGGTACCGTTTCGTTCTAAGAAGTTGATTACGTCCGTCGTTCAGAGTTCCGGCTTCGTCATCTCCAAGCGGGTCGTATGGTATGGGCGGAAGGTGTGTAGTCACAGTTGTTGTCCTCTCACCATTTCCTTTTGATTGTCTCAAGTAACGGGCAACAATTAATGTAGAAATATTTTGCGCGTAACTTCCACTTCCCGGTCAATAGTAACCAAGTTGCCGCAAGTAATGGTTTCTCTGCCTATCCAAGTGCGGATGCTAATAACCATCGCAACGGTCCTCTTGCGCATCCAGAAGACTGTTACTATGTGTTTCTTTCGAGGGGTTCAAGTGTGACTGCCAGTGTCGCTCAATATACTGTGTCGGAGAAGATCCTGCTTGCGGCTTTCGAACTTGATGCCGATGGGAATTCTCCATTCTCCGCCGAATCCCTCATCGTGCATTCGTGGAAGTTATTTCCCCGAACGTTCGGCCTCAAAGGATATGCCGAGTCCTACCCAGACTCGAACAAAGTTCTCACGAGCATCATGGGAGAGCGGGGATTGGCGAGGAAGGGATGGCTCATCAAAATGGGCCAAAAGCTCTACGCCTTGACGCGAGACGGAAAACGCATGGTCGCTCGACTCAAAGGAGAGGAAGAACCAGACCTCGAACATCGTCTGACCTTGCCTCCCGAAGACGACCGATTTTTGCTGCAATTGCTGAACAGCACCGCGTATCAGAAGTTCGAAAGCAATCAGAAGAACGATCTGGCCTTCGCCGACGCTTGTCGGTTTTGGGACATCACGCAAAATTTGAAGGGGGATGCTCTCGACGATCGGTTGACGTCGATCGATCGGAAATTCAACGACCTGGAACAACTGCTCTCGCAGGAAGACGGCGAACTCGTCAGCGGGAAAGTCGTTTCGGCAGGAGACGTTCGTGTTCTTCGGAATCTACACAGTTTCATGCAAGACCGGTTCGAAAGTGTCCTCAAACTCCTCCGAAGCCGGTCTACTCGCCGGTAAGGCCTCAAGGGAACCCGTCTGACTTATTTTCTAGGGTGGCAAAGTTGACTTGTCGGGAATCTGTGTTTTTGGGTAGTCTGTGGA
>CAYRFQ010000212.1:0-4403 GCA_964423615.1 uncultured Alcaligenaceae bacterium
CGACGACCGTAACGCAACGGCACTGGGAGCACGTCATGGGAGAGAACCCGAGCGCGTTCCGCGGACCTGACCTGCCCGTGGAGATGGTTTCCTGGAACGATTGTCAGGAGTTTTGCCAGAGGTTGACCGAACGAACCGAACGCCCGATAGTGTTGCCGACGGAAGCCCAATGGGAGTACGCTTGTCGAAGTGGAACGACAACGCCGTTCTGGTTTGGCAACACGATCACGACAGACCAAGCCAATTATCATGGCGAGTATCCCTACGCTGGCGGTGAGAAAGGTGAGGTTCGGAACCGAACCGTTGTTGTGAAGTCGTTTCCTGGGAACGGTTGGGGTCTGTACGAGATGCACGGCAACGTCTGGGAATGGTGCCAGGATTGGTATGGCGATAACCCAGGTGGGTTACGAATCGATCCAACCGGCCCAACAAAGGGCCACAACCGGGTCCTCCGGGGCGGGGGTTGGGGCTACCGCGCGGGGTACTGCCGGTCGGCGTATCGCGTTCACTACGTTCCCGGGCCCCGCGACGACAACCTTGGTTTCCGTTGTGCTCAAGTTCCGGTCTCGAGCAAGTAAGGCCAGCCAGAAAACAAGCGAGCGAAAGGTGAAGTGAGCACAATTCCTTTCCGCTTCACTCCATCCCGAAGCATCTCAGACTCAGCTGACGAAACATCCGTTTTCTTCACGTTGCTCCAAACCGACGAGGATCCCACGGTAGTATTCGTGCTTACTACAATCACCCGATTCGAAAGTGTCAAAACGACCATCCCCCAAACCATAGCCAAGCACGGTCTCCTTCTGATCTTGCCATAGTGACATCTCACCGAATGAACCACACCGTCCCTTCTCGTGGACCCAGGACACAACGCTTTCACCCAGATTTCTCCGGGGTGTATCAACAATTCTCGGTATCATACAATGCCCTGAAAGTGGCACACCAACAGTATGCAGTTTGCTGAATAGTAACTGTGAGGCTTGGGTCGTTGAGATATTCCAGCGTCTCGACAGGCCGTTTATACCCACCAGAATTGGAAGAGAGATTGCGATGTCTTCCTCGTTCACGAAAACTTTGGATTCGTTGTTACCCCGGCTCGAACCCCAAGGCAAAGAACTGCACCTCAACGCGGCTCTCGTCGAAGTCTCCGACCCTTCCCAATTGGCCGAGTTGGCGACCAACGGGAAGGTCCGCAGATATTTGTTGGGCCGACTCTCCGATACTGTCGCTCTGGTGGAACCAGGGTGTGAAAAAAAGGTAGAGGAAGCCCTTTTCGCTGCCGGACACATGCCCAAAACTGCGTGAGAGTCCGTTTCCACGACAAAACGAACGAAGGAGATCGGCAATGAAAGGGCCCCACGTGTTGAACCGCTCGATGGACGTGGAAATCGACTTCGATGACTTCAGGTCCAACGATTTGAAAAGAGCCGCTCGGTTTTGGATCGGAAAAGAAGCGAGTAAGTTCAACAAGGATGAATGCGTTCGCGAGTTGAAGAAGGTCTTCAAGAAAAAGTCCTTACTGAAAGAGCTCTTCCAACGCTTATCACCAAAAGAACGTCAGGTCGTCGAGATCGTTGCCCGCTACGGCCCTTTCGTCGAAGGAGAGTTGCTGACCGTCGAGATGTACGAACGCGACATCGTTGCAAAACCCGACGAGTCCCAACCCAGCTACTTTCGACGTCGAGACTCGGTGATCGACGATCTTTCGACAAAGTTCGTGTTAATCAAGCGCTCCAATTATTCTTATTACAGCTTGCGAAAAGACAACTTTCCTGACGTCATGCTGAATCCCGCCTTTGTCAAGTGGGCCGAACCAGCCAAGCCGCTAGCCTGGCAACCATCCAAGCCCACCGAACCCACTCAATCGTCCTTCATGCGATCAGCCGCTGAGCCCGCTTTAGATCTCTGGAGAGTGGTCCAGGCCTTGGACGAAATGGGCAACTGGAAAACGCTCAAAGGCAACGCTTTATCCAAAGGCAGCCGAAATAAACTACGAAAACTCGTTCCACTCCCAGACTTTCAAACCGACGAATTAGCCCCTCCCGATCCTGAGTCACTGTACTACGAGCTGTTACGAGAGATGTCCCTGCTCGCCGTCGACAAAGAACCACATCACGTTCTGATGTCCAAGGTCGAAGAACACTTCGATCAGTTTCCAGTCGCCCAGGCTTTCGAGTGGGTACAGGCCTGGTTGGAAATAAACTTGTGGCAAGACGGAATCGGCGTGGTGCCCGATCGGGACAACGATTATGACCCAGCGAGGATCCCTCCTCAGGAACTACGATCCACCAAGGAAATGCTCGTTTGGGCACTTTGCCGGGTGGCCCATTCGGAACAACAGTGGCTCGATCTGGAGGTCTTCCTCCGAGATTTTTGGAACATAACTCATAGTGTCTCTTCTCGAGTGCCTTGGTGGTCGTATACCTGGCATCCCAGTTTTCACATGGCACAGCAGAAAGATAGTTACTCAGCAGGGCCCGATAGGAGTTTCGCGTTTTGGTTGGACAGATCGGGTATGTACATCGCCAACGCCCTCATGGTCACCCTCCCAACACTTGGTTTGGTCGAACGCGGAGGACCCACTGGCAGGGACAAACTTCCAGCATTTCGACTCACGGAACTGGGACGATACGTTTTTGGCTCACCGGAATTGGAAGCACCGAATCCACCCCCTCCCGCGAAATTCCTGACGGTCCAGCCCAACTACGACATCCTCGCATTCTACAGCGAGGCCAACATCAGCCAGATTTGCACTCTGGCTCGGTTTGCCGATACTTCTTCGACCTCCGGCGGCTACGTCCAGAAATTTACCCTCACCCGCGAATCCATCTACCGCGCCTTGGAAGATGGGATGACGGCCCAGGATATCGAGACGTTCTTGGTCACAAACGGAAAAACCGAGACCCCCAACAACATCCTTAGTACCCTCCAGGACTGGTCCGGCAAACGCGAGTCACTCGTGTTGCGTAGCGGCGTGACGGTCGCCCTGGCACCCGACGCGAAAGCACTCGCTGACGTCGAACCTCCAGCCCGAATGCTCACCGAAACTTGCGCCATCCTCTCCAAAATGTCGCCTGCCCACGCATCCCGAGATTATGCCGGGTGGTCCATTATCGATCACCACGGAAAACTTCCACGCGTCTGGGAAGTCGACGAAATGGGCCAGCTGAAAGTGAACGGAACGAATGTCGTGTCGCAACCACGCCTCGAATCCATGGCCGATTGCGACAAAGACAAGTGGAATATTTCCGAAAAGTCGGTCACACGAGCACGCAAGCAAGGATTCACGACAGAACAGATTTTGGGTTGGCTCGAAGACCACCTCACCCACGCGACACCTTTGCTGCTCGTCACCGCCATCCGAAACTGGCTCGGCAGAAACGGAGCCTTCATCGGTAAAGTTCAGATGATCCAGGTCACCCGCGAAGAGGCCCGCGACGCGATCTTACGAAGCAAGGCATTTGAACCTCTATTGGTAGGCCATCTCCCACCCGACTGGTTCTTCGTCTCGGAAGATAAGGCAGCCGAGGCCAAGCGGTTGCTCAAGCGTCTCGGATTTCGTCTAGACGATACCTATACAATTACACCTCCTGGCATAGAATAATCAAAGAACCATCAAGGAAAAACTCTTTCTCGCCGCCTCAATTTATCTCCTTCCTCAGGGTTACTCCGGAAACAAGGAAAACACAATGGACACCATAATCTCCTCGTGCGAAGAATGCGGTGGTCGGTTTCGACTGAAACAAGAACTGGCTGGGAAAAAAATTCGTTGTCCCAAATGCAACGCGATCATGTTGGTCGCGGCGAGTGCTCAAGCGTCTGAGCCTCGAAGTGCTTCTCCAGGTTCTCGACCAGCATCTCGACAAACAGCCCCTTCCCGCCGTGGGTCTGACGAAGCGATTTCCAAGAGAAAACCGGTCGACGACAGACTCGCAGATAAACCAGAACCGAAAGGTGCGGGTCCAAAGCGTCGTGGACGATACGAAGACGAGGAAGAGTTCGAACGAGCCGATGATCGACCCCGTCGTGCAGGCCGAACTCGAGACCGCGCAGACGACAGAGATGATGATGGCCCTCGCCGGAGAGGCCGCGGGCGCGATGATGGCCCAGACCGAAGCGACCGACCGAGACGCGGACGCCGCCGAAAGAAGAAGAACTCCGTGGCCCCCGTGATCATCCTTGCCGTGGTGGGAGGCATTGTCCTCCTTTGCGGCGGCATCGGTGTGGCCTTCATGTTCATGGGAGATGAAGGTAATCCACCCAAGCAGGTTCGCCGCAACACCAACCCTCCAATACGCAATCCAATCAATAACAATCCGAACAACAACAATCCGAACAACAACAACCCAATCAACAACAACCCAATCAACAACAACCCAAACAACAACAACCCAAACAACAACAAC
>CAYRFQ010000213.1:0-4349 GCA_964423615.1 uncultured Alcaligenaceae bacterium
GAATTGTTGTTCCACCCATTTGGCGAGGCGACTTGCATCCTCGAAATCCTCGTCCTCTCCCATCTGAACGTTCGCAAAAATTTCGGCTCCAAACTCCGTGTTTTCCGAGGGTTTTACAATTAACAGCATGTCCAGGGGCCCTTCCGACATGCGTTTAATTCAAAAAAAGGGCGTATTCTCCGGGATTTATGGCCCGAAAATCTGCGAACGTTCAGCACCACGACAGTTTTGTAAATGGGAGCTTCCCGGGAAGGAAATGGGGCGAATCAACCCGCATTTCGTAATCGAGTTCCGGCGGATCGATTCGAAGTTTGCGGCAGTAGTGCTGAATTTTCGCGTCGAATTTGATGACTTCTCGCCACTTCTTCTGACTGCGCAATTCGAAATATTTGTGTTCCCAAGCGATACGGACAAGTTGGTCAATCGCCTCGACAAGTTGTGTTGCTGACATGAGCCTAACCTTCAGCGGTCGTGAAATGCTTGTTGGGAGATTCCCATCACAGCGGTTGGGACTCCGGACCATCCTGGTGATCTCCACTACTCAGCTATGTATACATTTGAAAATAAGGCAAAGACTCGCAAGCGTCCAGGCTGGTCTTGCGAGCTTTGAAGCTAACCCAGTCGGAAGAAAACCAACGAAAAGGAGCAAGACGTCAGCGGCATCAAGGCGTGAAGATGGGCAAAATAGATTTGTAAGCAAAACTCGTGCAAAAACATGAAACGGAACGTGGGCGGTCATAAGCGACTGCTCACATGGAATTCTCACCCCCCTCCACCAATCCTGGCACATCTTCCAGACTTTGCCATGGATTTCGTACAATCCCCAACCGAAGGGGCCAAACGATCGCACAGGAAGAGGTTGTTTTCCGATTCTCTCCAATCTCACCACGAGGATACGGATGCTCTCCGTGGTAGTTGGCTTGATCGGTCTTCTGTTCTTGCCAAACCAGAACGGGCTTGTCGTTACAGCTCGACAAGCATATTCCCATTGGGCCTCCGTCGGGAACATCGTCTCTCGGCCAGTGCGCTCTGCTACCGTCTGGCAAAACTCCTGGCACTAGATGTTCGTTTCATAAGTTCGCCGCCAGTTCCTCGTCGGGCTTTCGTCGCCGATAGGGACGTGGCGGATGAAGTAATCGCTCATAGAGCGCACGTCGGCGACCGAACCACGCTCGACCCCTGCGACGTTCCCTCTTGGTCTTCTCAAAGGGTGTCCCACGAACCAACGGTTGACCGGTGTACGTCCAACGATACGGATGTGCTGAACGCAAATTTTAGTCCCAAAGGTAACCATTCAAACGGTTCTCCAAGTCCCGGATCGATACAAAATCGCCTCGCTTGAGGAACTGACGGGCCAACACGCTGAAGAATAACTCGACTTGGTTGAGCCACGAACCATGAACCGGCACGAAATGCAATACGTGCTTGTGCTCGGGGTCACTCAAGAATCCTCGACGTTGCTTCTGGATCTTGAGACTCTTCGGAGGAAACCCAACCCCCACAGTTGGGCCACACTCTGGCACAATTCCAACGACAGATGGGTGTTGAGGTTGTCCAGACCCCAGTTGTACAAAGCGTTCTGGCCACTGGCCGACGGTGTGTCGGTCACAACCGAGTTGGGCGGCGATGACTTGGTTGGAGGGATTCTCATCTGTCGCGGCCAGCAAGATGATGCGACAGCGAAAGACCAACGCTTGGGGTGTTGAGCGAGCCCGACCCAACGACAGGTTGCTTGGAGATAATCTGGCCCTACACGCCCCGACATTTGGGCATCAGTGGCACGGAGGAAATCCTCGCGACTTTCAGCGGCGAGCTAGCGGACCGCCATCCTCCGACAGGACCCACCACCGACATTAACGGTGTAGGGCATCCCGGGCGGGAAGGAGTGAGATTGTTGACTTGGGGTGATCCTTATCTGACGGCTTGGCTGGAATCTTTATGCGGGGAAGTGCCGGTCCAAGAAAGCGAAATGTAGCTCGTTGGTCCAGTTTTACGAAACAAACCCATTTTTGGGTTTTCGACCTCATTCGTGTGGACCGTGACGTCCAATGCCGCAGGAGCAGAGACATGTTTGCCATCTCGGGAAGCCTGGAGCCGCTGGAGTTCGTGGAGGGCCTGATACATTTGCTTGGACAGATGCGATTCGTACCGTGTGATCTTCTGGACGGTTTCCGTGTTGGGAATGAGGTTTTCTTTGGCGAGCCTTGCTTTCTTGCGGTCGACCTCGGCTATCAGTGATTTCTCGCAGTTACGGAGGCCTTCCAGAACCCTTCGGCTTTCTCCGGCCTGAGATTGGGCTCGGTCAGCTATCGTTGCGATCAGTTCTTCCGTGCTGGCACCACACCGCGGAGCAAAATATCTGATAGTCTCTCGGACCATGCCGACGTCCCATCGGTAGTCCCAAAGTGAGTCCCTTGTTGGGTCGATGTCCAGAGCGTGGAGCAGCTTCGGATCGGAGTCGTAATCGTAATCGTCAGGCATGAGTTCGGCGCCAATGTTGAGAAGTTGCTCGGGATCGGGTGACCAAGGGGCTTCTTCGGGTAGTTCGGGAAGTTTTCGGAGTAACCCCGCCGTCTGTTCCAGCCCTTCTCGATTATAGTCGAACTCCTCAAGGCGGTTCCGGAGTTCCGCAAGACGTTGTTCTGGTGCGCTCGCCAGCCCCAGAGCCTTCCGATAGCCTTCCGGCGGCGAAGCATTATCCAACTCTTCGGCGAGTTTCTCGTACGTTGTCATCGTGGACAAAGCCTCGTAGCGGACCACACGTTGGAGCCTCCACGCTGCCTGCACAATTCGCTCGGCCAACACTTGCTCCAAGGCACCTTGGGGAGCGAGGTCAGCATAAAGCTCGCTCCGAAAGGACTCCCACTCTTCCCACGTTTCTGTCGTCAGGACAACCGGAGCGTTTGAATTCAACCCATGTTTGATTGCGTTTTGAGCGACGACGAGTTTTCCGTTGGTCGTCTTCGGTCCGGTGGATTTGGTCGCGTTCTTCCGGTTTGCTTTGGTCTGTTTGGTGGTCGTCATGGGGGTTGCTTTCTATTTCGAAGTCCAGAGATCGAGACCGTCAGGAAGTGAATCCGCTACTTACTTTGTATCATAAAGCATACACAAAGACGCAGATCTAGGCAGCATCTTCGCGTTTATTCCGTCGATGGCTTCGATGATGGCCATCGCCTCGGCTTTCTCTCCCTTGCCGATGTATTGGCGATGGACCTTCTTCCCATATCGTTCGTAGCGATAGTAATACCCGCGTTGGTCTTTCATCATATGCACTACACCCCGATGATTGCCTCGCTTTTTGTCTCCCTCCTGATTAGACCAGCTACATGGAAATGCACAAAGTCTGGTGGTAGAAAAGAAAGCTGGAAAGCAAACCCCGGCAATTGTGGTTTGCTGTTTGGCGTTCACTTTGGATGCCCAGTACGGTCGAACCCGGCCTCCGGCTTGCGAGTGGGTTGTAGCATGAGCGGTCGAGTCGACATCATGGTTCAGCGTGGCGGACATGCCAGCGTGAGCGACCGGAGGGCTCTTCGTTCCTTCAGCGCTCGATCAGACCGCGGAAGTTTCTCAAGCTGCCAACGTAACCCAGTGAACAGAGTCCCTGCAATTTCGGAGAAAAGGCATTTCAACCTCTCTGGCCAGTTCTTTGCTATGTTCCAGCCCGAGGTCTGAAGGTCGACCGCGAGAGGACTCCATCTAGCAGCGAGGGTATGATTCGTTGGGGGATGATTCATCTGATGCTCAAGCGTTTGACTCCCAAAACCCCTCATACCAGAGCGGTTTCGGCATTTTTGAACCGTCCTGGTTTTTATCGTTACAACCGGTTCAAAACGATTTACGCTCAAATAGTGGCAGCTGATTTTCTCGCGGAGAAATGTCGTTGACGTCCTGTCAAGCGCAATCAAATCTTCAATAAACCGGTGTTTTTGGTGATTTACTATCAGCGGTCGACCAAACCGCTGAAGTGAGACGCAGGTGCCGTCCCGGACTTGAAACCGCTTTCATCACGTCGAGGATTTATAGAATTCTACCGTTTAGTTGATGACCAGCTTGGCTCAAGCCCACATCGAGGGAGCCATGCGGGCTGAGGCATCCTGCCCTACGCACTGAGATTATCCAACCTCAAAATCTTCTTCGAGGCCTTTGGCAAAGTCCAACACCCCGAGCATGATCAGCGTGTCGATGTCGAGACCGCCTTCGAGGATGGCTTTGCGCCCGGAAACCGAATCGAGGGTGATGATATCTTCTCCCCAGCCAGTCACGATCTTGGTTCGTTTCTCCACAGTCGTGGAGATGACCAGGACTTCGTCGTTGCCACCGTCGGTGTCGATCTTCAACTTGCCAAGGTG
>CAYRFQ010000214.1:0-4324 GCA_964423615.1 uncultured Alcaligenaceae bacterium
AGATTGTAGGAGTTAAGGAGCACCAGAAAGCAAGACCTCGCGCTGTAGTACTAAAGCTACGCGAGAATGTCCCGAATGACGTGGCCCCCAACATCCGTGAGTCGCTGCTCGCGGCCGTTGTGGAAGAACGTCAAGTGTTCGTGATTGAACCCGAGTAAGTCGAGCATGGTCGCGTGGAGGTCGTGGACGTGAGCACGTCCTTCGACGGCGTGGAGGCCGAACTCATCCGTAGTCCCGTAAACCACACCGGGTTTGATGCCACCTCCGGCCATCCACATCGTGAAGCCATATGGGTTGTGGTCGCGTCCGTCGCGTCCTTCGGTCATCGGAGTGCGTCCGAACTCACCGCCCCAGATGACCAGCGTGTCTTCGAAGAGTCCGCGTTGTTTGAGGTCTTGGAGTAACGCGGCCGTCGGCTGGTCGGATAGTTTACACATCTGAGTGTGGTTTCGTTCCAGTCCGCTGTGGGCATCCCACTTGCTTCCCGTTCCGCAATAAATTTGGACGAATCGCACGCCACGCTCGACAAGTCGACGAGCCAACAAACACCGATGTCCGTACTCGCGACATTCCCGATAGTTCAGACCGTAGGCTTCCTTCGTTCGCGCGGATTCGCGAGAAAGATCGACGACTTCGGGAGCTGCTGACTGCATTCGATAAGCGAGTTCGTAAGAAGCTATTCGCGCCCCCAACTCACTGTCATTGGGCCGCGCGTCCCGATGTCGACGGTTGAGGGTGTTGAGCAGGTCGAGTCGGTTGCGTTGTTGTTGTCCAGCGATCTCACGAGGAGGGTTCAAGTTCAATACCGGAGGACCGCTGCTTCGGAAGTGCGTTCCCTGGAACGTCGCGGGCATGTAGCCAGTTCCCCAGTTCCTCGCCCCACCAGAAACGGTGCCATTTCCGTCCGTCAAGACGACGAAACCCGGAAGATTCTGATTCACGGTTCCAAGACCGTAGATGACCCACGAACCCAGACTCGGTCGGCCCGCCAGGATCGACCCCGTGTTCATCTGACACACCGATCCGACGTGATTCAAGCCGTTGGCCCAACACGAACGAATAACAGCGATGTCGTCGACGTGTCTGGCGGTGTGTGGCAACCAATCGCTAACCCATGTTCCGGCTTGGCCGTGCTGTTGCCACTTGCGTCGACTACCGAGCAACTTGGCATTGCCAACGCCCATCGGCGTGATGACTCGCTCGACGGTGTCCGGCAGTGGCTGCCCGTCGAGACGGTTGAGTGTTGGCTTGGGGTCGAACGTGTCGATGTGACTCGGTCCACCTTCCATGAAAAGGAAGATCACCGACTTGGCTCGTGGCCGAAAGTGCGTCGGCTTCGGGGCCAACGGGTTGCCTTCGATGTCCGTGGTTTCCGAACCCAGAACGCCGTCTTCGTGGAGCATCGTGGCGAGTGCGAGTCCACCGAAACCAGCACCCATCTGGAAAAGAAAATCACGACGCGACTCGATACGGGGAACGTGTGGTTGAGGTATGGGTCTTGTATTCATGGTGGGTATCCGTGAGGTATATTGTTGATTCGTGTTGAAGACTCGAGCTCTCACTCGCAGAGCCTCTCACCCTGAATTTTCCTCTCCCCTGCGAGGGCAGAGGGACTTTGATTAGAATGGAAGATGACTTCAAAGTCCTTCTCCCCTATAAGGGGAGAAAGATTGAGGATGAGGGGTTTCAAAGTTCTGGTGGAGTAAACGAAATTTAATCCACGTACAAAAACTCATTTAAATTGAAGGCGACGTGGCACAGTTCCACGACCGCTGCAGCGAAGGCCGGTTCCACGTCCTTGGACATCCTCGTCGGCATGGCCAGCTGCTGTTTCTGCTCGAGTCGCTCTCGAACGAGTGACGTTTGCTTGTCCAGGAAGCCCGCCATCAAATCAAGTTCTTCCGCGTCGGGAAGCCGACCAAGGGCCAACTCGTAGACGCGTTTGACGACGGCATCGGATTCGCCCTTCGTCTCACGGAGCACGCGTGAGGCAAACGCTTTCGCCGTATCAAGCGAGAACTGGCCGTTGAGCATCAACAAAGCTTGCGGTGAGTTGGTCGAAACGTGCCGACGGGCACAACTTTCGTTGCTGTCCGGGGCGTCGAACAACTTGAAAAGCGGATAACGAAGATTCCGCATCAACACGACATAAACACTACGACGATCACGCTCTTTCTCACTCTTCGTCGCCCGCCATCCACTCACGCCCTTGGGCAACATGGGCTTGATGCTTGGTCCACCCATCTTCAGGTTGAGCTTGCCGGCCACCATCAACATGGCGTCACGCAGAGCTTCGCCTTCGAGACGACGACGATTCATTCGCCAAAAATAACTGTTTTGTGGATCGACTTTATGCACCTCGGCGTTGCTTCGCGACGACTGGCGATAAGTATTCGACGTCACCATCAGGCGGTGCATCTTCTTGAGACTCCAGCCCTTGGCAACGAACTCCTTGGCCAACCAGTTGAGTAATTCCGGGTGTGTGGGGTAGTCGCCTTGTTTGCCAAAGTCGCTGGGCGTGGCAACGATGCCCCGACCGAAATGGTGTTGCCACAGACGGTTGACGGTGACCCGAGGAGTCATGTGATTGTTGTTCGGATCAGAAAGCCACTTCGCCAGGGCCGCACGCCGTCCGGTCGTGTCGATGTGCTTGGGTGCAACGATCGTCGGTTCGGTCTTGTCGATGGCCTCGATAAACCCAGGTGACACTTCTTGTCCAGGTCGTTTGTGACTACCGCCTTGCAAGATGTACATCGACGGAGCTACACGCCCGATGTCGGTGATGCCCATCGACTTCGCAAACGATCGTGGCTTGTACTTGTCGAATTTCTTCAACTCGGCTTGCAACTTGTCCCACTTGGCCTTGTCGGCCTTTTTCAAAGCCTTCGTCAACCTGGTCTCTGGAACGTTCACTTGCTTGGCAACCATGTCGGCGATCTGCTTTTGATAGGGCGTTCGCTTCTCGTAGGGCGTGTCGTAGGCGACCTGAAATTCCTTGATGAACTTGTTCTTGTTCGCCCGCTCCAATCGTGTCCGGTACGGACCTTCGAATTTGGCAATCTCGGCTCGGATGGTCGCCGTCTTACCCTGCCAGGTTTTCAGCTTGCGCTCGTACTCGCGCCGCTGGTCGGCTTTGGCGATCGGCAAATCATCGCGATACGAGAACGCTGCGAAAAACGCTTGCAACCGGTAGTAATCTTTCTGGGTGAGCGGGTCATACTTGTGATCGTGACACCGAGCGCATCCCATCGTCAGGCCCAGGAAAACTTGACCGGTAACGTCCGTCATGTCGTTGAGGATTTCTTGTCGGCGATTGTCGACATTCCGAGCGTTATGTTCGTCAGGGAAGTGACGATTGAAGGCCGTGGCGATGATCGCTTCGCTACTGTTCGGGTAGAGTTCGTCTCCGGCGATCTGTTCCCGAAGAAAACGATCAAAAGGCTTGTCGTCGTTGAACGATCGAATCACGTAATCACGATAACGCCACGCGGTGGGTCGGAAGCCGTCGGCTCGGAAGCCATCGCTCTCGGCATACCGAACCAGGTCGAGCCAGTACATGGCCCATCGCTCGCCGTAACGTGGCGAAGCCAACAACCGATCGACGAGCTTTTCGTAAGCGTCCTCGGATTCGTCGGCGAGGAACGCTTCGATTTCCTTCGGCGTCGGTGGTAGCCCTGTCAGGTCGTAGGTAACGCGTCGAATGAGTTCACGCCGCGAGGCTTCCGGGGACGGCGCCAATCCGCCCCCTTCAAGACCAGCGAGAACGAAAGCGTCGATCGGATTGCGAATCCAGGAGGGGTTCTTGACGGTCGGGATGGCAGGACGGTCGTAGCGTTTGTATCCCCATGGCAGACGTTTTCGCCGAGCAGCCTCGGCGTCAGTAGCCATCCAAAAACTAAGTCCGAGAGCGACAAACAACGCCAGACATGTGACGTTTCGCATGGTCGAAACCTCGCTTTCCTCAATGCTGAATTGGAGAGCGTTTCGAGATCGTTTCCGAGTAGGAATGAACGCCACGAAAACGATTGTGGAGCAATGTGCGGCAAGAAAAAAGGTCAATATTAATATACAGGATATCCGTTGTCTCGGACGTGTCAAACGGAAAAGTCTCCCACAAACAAAGCCCCGCCCCTCGACAAACTTACGGCCTTTGGATGCCTTGTTGGGGTCTCCTTGCCCCGGAATTTGGTCCAGGCCATTGCATCGTCAGGCTCTTGACTAATCCTGCACGAAATCGCAAAATCATCACAGATATTACCTGTATTACTAAGAGACTGTCCCATAAGGGTTCCGTTGCGTAGAATGGGGTATGCGAACACAAATC
>CAYRFQ010000215.1:0-4322 GCA_964423615.1 uncultured Alcaligenaceae bacterium
AAGAAGAAAAACCGATCTCAAAATCGATCACCGTAGCGCTGTAGTATTAGGAAAACGAAAAGAGCGAATATCAGAGTTAGCACTTGAGGCGAGAGCTGTTTCATCGTTAAGTCCCATTAACAACGGGTATGGCAAAGATTCAATCTTTCATACCCGTCAAATCGAGAGGAGGTTTCGGCCTTGGGAACATTCCAAGATTTCCGCACGCCAAGAACTCAACACAAGGCAATGACAGTCCAGCGGCGGTAGTTTTGGCGATTACGTCATCATCCATGGTCATCCTCCGAGGTGTGCCATGCTGCCGAATGACGAAGTTCACTCGCCCCAGTGGTCAAGTGACATGTGATTGTCGGCCTCACTACCTTGCAGGCAGTTGGTAAAAGGTTATGTAGGAACGAAGAACATCTTCCGCTCCCTCATCAAATGAAATGACAATATCTCGATGGGAAAACTCATGATGCAGTTTCCAGCCCCACATTTTTTTCAACAGCCTTGCCAGCCAGATGACATCATCCCGCGTAGGCTCTTTTGGATAGCCAGTAAATAAGTCTCCCATATGGACGCGATTTAATTCTGCTTCAACCTTATAGCGATTGCCATGCTCCCGTTCGAGCCACAGGTAAAGTCCGCTACCTGGAGACCTCGCGGCGAGAAAAACACAGTCTTCACACGCAACAAAAGCTAGCCAGAACATTGCTGGATAGTTCATGCTCTGGCCAAGGACACCCGCATCGTACCATCGCCTGAGTTGGCCGAGTTCCTCACTCCATTCCAATCTCATGACATCCGGAACAATAGCCGATAGCGAATCAATCGCAGATGGATTCCCGCTCTGAATCCGGATTGGTCGACTGTCAGACATTCGGGAGTCCTCGAATTTCTGAAGAACTACGAGACACCTCCAATTTCGGTCCCGTGATCTCAGGATCTTTTGTGATGGCCTACCGGGGTCATCTCACTTCTCATCTTCTTCGAGCTTTCGTTCGCCTTTGAACGGTCCCCACCGTTGGATGACCTCGTACTGCTTGGCTTTCTGATAGGCAGCGAGACTAAAGTCCGGATTGCGCTTCGGAATTCGTGCGCCAACTTTTTTCAAATACAACATCATCTCGCGGTAAAGCTTGTTGTGTGCTTTCGTCGATTTGTCCGCGATGTTCCTTACTTCTCGTTCGTCTTTCAGATCGAAGAGCATGGGAATATCGGGTCGTTCGTAGAAGTGCAGCACCTTCAGTTTGCCTGAAACGATCGCCGAGTGCGGCATGCTCGTGCGGTAATGCGGGTAGTGGAAGTAGAGAAAACGGTTTCGGAATTTCTCGTCGGCCTTCTTTCCACGCATGAGGCTCGCCAAGCTAACGCCATCAATGTTCTTCAGCTTGCTTGGATCGCCACCCGCCCATTCGACAAAAGTTGGCAAAAAGTCATAATTGACCACGTTTTCACGGCAAACAGAACCACCTTTGATTCCAGGCCCAGTCGCAATCATGGGTACACGAACTCCACCTTGCCAGAGCCACCACTTCGCTCCGTGTAACGGCTGCGCAAGCCCTGGAAAGAACTTGTGCCGATATCCGTTGTCCGAGGTGACGATCACGTAAGTGTTGTCCCGAATCTTCAGCTGCTCGAGCTTGTTCAACACCGAGCCTATGGTCGTATCAAGGTCTGTTCCCATTCCCAGCCAAACGGCCGGATCTCTTTTACGTTTTAGTTTCTTACCCACCAGTCCATGGTCCTTGTAATACTTTTTGATGACTGGATGTTTGGCGTATTTCTCGCGAGTTTTGGGAAGGCATTCGCGTCCGGCGTGCATCGCATAGTGAGAAATTTGGACAAAGAACGGTTTGCCTTCTTTGTGCTGCTTCTCCATGAACTCGATCGCACGTTTGGTGGTGCTGAACATCCTCTTGGGATCATCCATGAGTTGCTCATTTCCCTCTTTATTCGTCGTGGCTCCGTCGTGCTCAGAATATCCCTCGTCACCAGGATCACCACGCATATGCCATTTGCCAAAATGCGCGGAGATATAGCCCAACATCTTCAAAGCTTCGGCAATCGTAACCGCTTCCGGGTCGATCGTGGCGTCCGATGTACATGGCACCACCGGGTACTGGGAGTACTGTCTGCTCGTGTCAAATATCTGACCAGCTCCCCTCGGGTTCATAAAGACAGTGAATCCGCTCCGAGCCGCAGTTTGTCCGGTCTGCAAACACACTCGCGATGGCGAGCATTGCGGTGCTCCGGCGTAGGCGTTGCGGAACCTCATGCCGTCGCGGGCCATCTTCTCCAGATGCGGCATCCTCAGGATGGGCATCGCCGAGTTAGGCATCTTGTCGTCCATCCGGACAGGCGTGCCGCACCACGCCCAGTCGTCGACGAAAATCAAAACAATGTTCGGCTTCTCAGCCGAAGATGCGCATTGGCCGATGAATAGAAGAGCCAATAGGCTCCACGTGAATCGCTTCATGTCTTTGTCTCGAGATGCAAGTTACCGAGTTGAGAGTTCCGTTGGGACGTGTCCCGGCAGTTCAGAAAGATGGGCCGGTAGGCTCCGTCTTGCCTTTTGTAGTTAGGAGTCAAACTCCCGAGGCACCGTCAAACAACCGGCACTACGAAGCTTACCTTCGGATTACGACTGCTTACACCAACGCTGGTTCTTGAACGCCGTCTACAAGCGGTTCGAATTCCGCCAGCGAAGGCTTGATGATGGCTGGCTCAGCGAGGTGATCGGCGACGGCGTCTTGGGTCTTCAATCCGTTGCCTGTGATGCAAATAACGATGTCTTCATCACGAGCTATACGGCCTTGCTCGATCAGCTTTCGTGTCACAGCGAGAGTCACGCCACCGGCCGTTTCGGCAAAGATGCCTTCGGTATTGCCGAGCAGAATCATCGCTTCACGGAGTTCTTCATCGGTCACATCCTCGGCCCAACCACCTGTATCTCTTGCAATTCGGCTTGCGAAGTATCCGTCGGCAGGGTCACCAATGGCCAACGATTTACAGATCGTGTTCGGCGCCTTCACTGGCTTGTGCTGCTCGCGTTCTTCCTTGACAGCGTTACTGATCGGATTACAACCGGATGCCTGAGCGCCGTAGATTTTGCAATCATCGCTCTCGACAAAACCTAGTTTCTTCAGCTCGCCAAACGCCTTGTGAATCTTGCCAATCAAACTTCCGCCAGCCATCGGAACGACGACATGTTGGGGAACTCGCCAGCCGAGTTGTTCGGCGATCTCGTAGCCCATCGTCTTGGAACCTTCGGCATAGTAGGCTCGCAAGTTGATATTGACGAAGCCCCATCCATATTTGAATGCGACTTGCGTACAAAGACGGTTGACCTGGTCGTAAGTCCCTTCGACACCGATCAGATTGGCCCCGTAAATACTCGTTCCGAGAATCTTCGTTCGCTCCAAATCCGACGGAACGAAGATGTAAGCCTCAAGCCCGGCAGCAGCAGCATTGGCGGCAACGCTGTTGGCCAGGTTTCCAGTCGAGGCACAACCGACGGTCTTGAATCCAAACTCTTTGGCTTTGCTCAAAGCGACCGAAACGACGCGATCCTTAAACGACAGAGTTGGAAAATTCACGGCGTCATTCTTGATCCACAAGTTATCCACGCCGAGTTCTTTGGCCAAACGATCGGCCTTTATCAGCGGCGTTCCTCCCACTTGCGTACCAACGGTCGGTTCACCATCGACTGGCAAGAGTTCGCGATATCGCCACATGTTGAAAGGCCGGAGTTCGATCTTCGAACGGTCCAGAGATTCGGCTATCGCGTCGTAATCGTAATCGACTTCAAGAGGACCAAAATCGTCCTCGCAAAAATTGATCGGTTTCTTGGGGTATGCCTTGCCGCAAAGACGGCATTTCAAGCCGCGGACAAACTCGAGAGACATAGAAAAGCACCTCTTTGGCTAGGTTTCCGAAAATGCCAAGTCTGCAAGAACGGAAACAGTTGTGGATTACACAACGAATCATTGTGAGGATCAAGCTAGTGTTCTCAACGCATCCCTAATAGATGCGGAGACCTAAATTAGCCAATCAATCATCGTTGGCACGAATCCAGAATGGGTGGTGAGGTCGAGAAGAGGGCATACAAGTACCTCTTCCGGACATGTTGATAAGAAGAGGTGTGCTAAATAGGTAGGTAATAGCAGAGCACACGATCTTATCTCTCCCGGCCGGACCGGGTGGGAGTTAGCACCAGCGTTTTTCGCATTTGAGGGCATTCATGAAACGCGATTGAGGACGTTTCATGAGCGAAAAACCGGTTGCTGTGGCTTCAACGGGCCCAATCCCTCAGCCACTCTGGATAAGATACCAGCCAT
>CAYRFQ010000216.1:0-4261 GCA_964423615.1 uncultured Alcaligenaceae bacterium
CTGACGCCGGGCCAGACCTTCACGGTGCCGCTGCGGTTCGAGAACACCGACCCGGAGATGAACGACCTGCTCATCGAGGCGTGGAACATCGGCCTGAGCGTCGACGAGAGCCTACTGGTGATCGACGACATCGACCTGAGCCCGACCTTCAGCAATTTCATCGCGGCTAGCCCGCTGCCCACGGGCCAAGATCCGGTGACAGGGGACGTGATCACGGTGACGCGGGCGATCACCACCCAGGGGGTGACGGTGCCCTTCGGCGACACGGTGACCCTGGCGGACGTGACCTTCACCGTCCAGTCGGGTGCCCCCCAGGGCGCGGCCACCATCAACGTCCGTGAGAACGCGGTCGATAACCCGACCTCGGTGGGCAACCAGGCCGTCGGCGAGTTCCTGCTCATCCCGGCCCCCACCGACGGGGAGTCCGACCCCAACGACGGGCAGTTCAACATCGCCCAGGCCCAGGGTGCGACCGTCTTCGTCGATCGGATCACGGGCTCGCCGGGGCAAGTGGTGTCCGTCGATGTCTCGCTGGACACCAACGACCAGGACCTGTCGATCGCCGCATTCGACATCCCGCTGCGGTTCGGTGGTACGGCCGAGGTTCCTGAAATTCCGTCTGGCGTTGACCCTTTGACACTGAACCCAGGTCCTGATCCACGGATTTACATCGGCGACTTTGGCCCAGTCATCCCTGGAACCCAGATCGTCGTTCCGTTCCGCATGGAAGTGACGGAACTTAGTGGAATCACTTACCAGTCGTACGACGTGGCTCTGTCGTTCCCGGCTGACGTTCTGGAATTCGTCAGTGTCTCGCAGGGTGATTTGGCAACCGGATTCCTTGGTGCGGCAGTGGCAGACGCAGAGGCTGGCACGTTGGAGTTTGGTGCCGGTGGTTTTCCGCGCAGCAAACCTTTTGGGACAGACGGCGTACTTGCCAACCTGGTCTTCCACGTCAAGTCCGATGCTCCGACGGGAGGTAACTTCGAGATCAACATCCTCGAGAGTCTGCCTTCTACGAGGACCAAGGCAAGCGGTCCCGATGGCGTGTTGACGTTGGTCCCAGCTCCCACGGATGGTTTCGATGCCAACGTCGACAAGACGTTCGAGGTGACCTCGGAAGGGCATGTGGACTTGGAAGTCAGCACAATGGCCAACACGACAGTGGTTCGGCGAGGCGGTCTGGTGACTTTCGTGACGACGGTTCGGAACACGGGAACGGCGACGGCTACGAACGTTGTGGTCGAGGACGTCTTTGCCGGTTTGTCGATCATTTCCCGACGAGGGAGCGTTGGCACTTTGTTGGTTCAGGGGAACTTGTGGAGTGTCGAGACGTTGACTCCTGGGGAATCGGCGAGCGTGGTCGCTGTGGCTATCGCCACCGGTAGCGGGCAAGTCACGAACTCCGCTCAGGTCGTTTCTGTCAGTGAGGCCACCGACCCAGACTCGACAGCTGGCAACGGAACCGTTGGCGTCGCGAGTGAGGATGATGAGTCAGTCTTTACGATGGACGTCATGCAAGGTCGGCGACTTTGGGGTTCGTCCTTTGGCCAGAGGTTTGATTTCGGAATGAGTTCGGCGATTCTGCAGACCTTGGTGGGGGCGGTTCCTGGGGAAGAGGATTGAGGTTAGGGATGAAAACCGGTGGCCTCGACATCGAGAGAAGTCTCGGACCGACCGAAGTTGCGAACTGATGAAAATGCTTTCGTTAGATCGAGTCGCTCCTGGCCCACATTGGTGTCGTATCAGCGGCTGACCGTCTCTCTGATTTCCACACGTAACAGAAACCTCTTGGAGCCTACCACATCTGGTGGGCTCCTTTTTATTCCCATACAGTTCCGTTCGGGCGAAGAGGTGACGTGTTATTCGATCTGGGCCAGGTTCCCAATCCACGAATTCCTAAGGTCAAGTCTAACGAGGAATAGTCTGAGGATAACTTATTGTCTTCGTTTGGTTGACATAATTGCTCGTCGGTTGTATACCAATAGTGTCGTTAGGTTCACATCTGTTTGTTGGATGTGATTAATAGGGAAGCCGGTGAGAATCCGGCACAGGGCCGCTGCTGTATTCGGGGAGAAGTCGGGGACATCCGGCCACTGCGGGCAAAATCGCGGGAAGGCCTCTCGAACTTCATCTGACCCGTAAGTCAGAAGACCTGCCTCTCGGCCAATCGTTTGGTGCCTCGGACCCAGGCAACTGAGCAGCAGGTCTTTTTCTTCGTGCATGTGCACAGATTTCCTCGCTCCTGCGGTCTGTCGGTACCTCCTGGCTCAAAGCCACCAGGTCATGCCTGGCCGACAGGGAGTATCAGGACGTGGGTCTGCCTTTCCCTTCCAAACAATCTCATTCGAACCAACCCGCCTTCACGCTCATTGAGCTTCTCGTGGTGATTGCCATTCTCGCTGTCCTCATCGGTTTATTGCTTCCGGCAATTCAAAAAGTTCGTGATGCAGCTCAGCGTGTCAGATGCCAGAGTAATCTCAGACAACTCGGTCTGGCCTTGCACCATCATGCCTTGGTGTACCGTCGATTCACGATGTCGGTGAGAAAGTCGAGTCCGACGGCCACGTTTCACGACCAGTACTGGTTCGGGTTGATCACAGACAATACCTCCACACCTAGGAAAATCGACCCGAGCCGCGGAATCCTTGGGCCTTACTTGGAAGGCAGTCGGGCAGTGTTGCAGTGTCCGCTGTTCGGCCCGGAGGAATTCCGATTGCGTTTCGATCTTCCGGTGGCCAGTTATGCCTACAACGATCAGTTCACGAAGTGGGATGTTGCTGGTGAGACGGTTGTCTCGGTAACCAGACGCCGAGGAACTTCCAACACCATCGCTTTTGCGGACTCAGCCAACGTTCCTTTTGCGGCTCCTTTCGACCGGCCGACGGAGAATTGGTACTTGTCAGCACCTTCGCAAAAGTTTCCCAATACACATTTCCGCCACAACAGACTAGCCAACGTCTGTTTTGCAGACGGGCATGTTGAGACACGTGCTCCGACGATCAATGGACCTCCACCTTGGGAGAACGCCCAGGGGACTGCGCTCCGTGAAAGGGAATTGATCTGGGACATTGGAACAAACGACATCGGGTTTGGAGGCGAATGATGCCGACAATCGCAGGCTTCTTCTTGAGCTAACGCCACCGAGAAAACGAGCATAACGACGAGAAGTTCTGGGAGGGCATCCTTGAGCAAACGCGGTCCGTCCGTACTTGCCCTCCACGAAGCGACGAAGACCATCCTAACCATGCACCATTTACCTTGAGGATCGAAACGGATGAAATGGAACACACGTAATCAGAAATGGCAGCAGTGGAGACAATCCCCTGGAAGAAGCCCGAAGTTCCGGCCTGGTTTGGAACTCCTGGAAGACCGAACGGTGCCGGCGGTGAATTTCGCCGACATCCAAACTTGGGTCGGTTCGGGTGCCAACGAAGCTGCGTTGGTTATCGACTGGAACAACGGTGAGACGAACGAATCTATTGTCTGGGGCTATCGCTGGGACAGCAGCGCCACCGGAGAAGACATGCTCCGTGCTTTAGCCGGGGCGAATGTGGGTGTTTATGCGACCCTGGATGACTTTGGGGGAGGACTTGGATTTGCCGTGTACGGGATCGGTGCTGATCTCGATCAAGACGGTCAGTTCGGAGTTGCTCCTTCGCTTCCTGTTCCGTTCGTGGATGGAATCGCCACGGTTAACAGCTCTGCCGATGCCGATCCGTTGCGGGGACCGACGGACTCCGACGATGTCTATCGCGAAGACTTTCTTGGAGGATTCTGGAGCTACTGGGTCAGTGACGAAACATCGTCCAGTTACACATTCAGCCCTGTTGGATTCTCAAGCAGGCCGTTGACGGATGGGGACGTTGACGGATGGAGTTTTGCCGTCGGAGGCTTTGGCACCCAGGAAGAACCGTCACCCCCAATCCCAGCAATCACCACCAGGTTTAATCTTGTCCTAGATCCCACCGGGGCCGAAGGAGAAGGAACGCTGACTGTTGAAGTTCAGCGTACCGGAAACACTACCGGGACTGCGTCGGTCGACATTCTTACGACCGACGGAACAGCCACGTCTCCCGAGGACTTTGCCGCCGGACCTTACACGGCCACCTTCGGCGTTGGCGATACCTCCGCCTTCGTTCAGATTCCGATCGTCGATGACATGGAAGTTGAGCCCGACCAGACGTTCACGATCGACCTGGCCAGTCCGGTCAATGGCACCATCGGGGCCGTCAATACGACTACGGCCACGATCACTGAC
>CAYRFQ010000217.1:0-4247 GCA_964423615.1 uncultured Alcaligenaceae bacterium
TTATTCAAACGACAACAAAACGGAAAGACCAACTTCAGATCAGTAAAGTGTTACATAAATTTTGTATCCTAAGCGGCTCGCCGTCCGACACGCCAAGGATGCCGACGTGGACCTTGAGGTTCTTCGAGTATGATGCCTTATAACGTTTTCCTTCCCCTCCTGATGCAGAGGCAATGGCCACGACAAAGCACACGCACATAAGTAGTGATTTGAGCAAATGATTCATCGTTCTATCCTTTCCGTTTTTGCCACAGAGATCACAGAGAAAGGCGTTTGAGCCCATCAATCAGTCGTTTTTCGCCAAAGTTAATTAGCAGTGCTCGTTTGAGCCCCGCGGCTTTCCGGTACGACAACGTTTGAGCGATCGCCACATCAGGCAGTTTCTCGGGCGGCCTTGAGTTCCAACACGACTTGGCCCTCGACCAAAATATCACAAGCTTTTGGCCTTTGATGATGTGCTCTTTGTAGATTACGTCGACTTCTATCTGTCGCGCAAATGAGATATCGCGAAGTCCCAACTCGACACACATCGCCTCTTCATAAATCGATTCCAGAAGACCGGGGCCGAGATGCCGATGAACTTCGATGGCGGCTCCAATTATTTGTTCCGTTAAGTCATCACTCATCGTGTTGCCTCATTAAATTAAGCCACAGAGAACACAGAGAACACAGAGAACTTTGCCCACAAGAATAAGGAACCAGCAAACCTACCTTCCCAGAATAAATTGGTAAACAATCAGAAGTTTCTTTCTTTTTTTCCTCTGTGTTCTCTGTGATCTCTGTGGCTCAAATTTTTGCCTGTCATTGTTTGGAACTCCATCATCGCTCTCGCAACCAACGAGCGGCCATGGGACCGAACCAGCGCCGGAGGACATCACTTCGCCGGTCAGGCTTGGAGTCCTGATCGAGGATAACGAACGGCTTCAGTAGGTGCCCTTCCGGCCGAAAGAGTTGAGTATCGGCCACGCGAGTTTCGACCAACGTAAAGGTGATTGTTGACGTTCGGCCGTTACCGAACCGGCGGTCCATCACAAGCCTGCGAATGGCTTTCGTCTCGGAGCCGATTTCCAACTTCGCGCGTCGGAGCCAGCGAGGATGGCCTCCCCGTGATCGAGCAACAATTACATGAGTTACCTCGTCGACTCGGGTTTGTTTCAGATCAAAGTCACGTAGCACTTCCTGCAATAAGGACTCAAGACGCAGACTGTAGATTTCGGCAATTTGCTTCAACGGCTCACCAACTTCCTCGCTGCCAAGATGGATGGACCGGTGGCGTCCGAGGACCAACCAAATCGCACCGTCCGGGTTCTGGCCCCACGCCCAACGCTTACGGCTATGCTTCATTTCGACCCAGAAGCGGTTCCCTTGCGTGGCAATTCGAGCGTCTTGGGCAACGGCAGAAGCAAGAGAAGGCTCTTGCTTCACGTCGACGAGGTAAATGCGTTCGATTGGCTGGCCGTGCGTGTCGATCGCTGCCCTCACGACGGCAGAAGGGCTGGCATAAGCGGGCTGGTTCCAGCGACCGACCAAGAGCAGCACTACGACAGTCAAAGCGGTGATCGATAACAATGCCAGAAAGCGGCTTTTCCAGGGAGATTGCGATGGAGCTGTTGTTTGGTCGTGCGAAGTCACTCCGCCCGTGGCAAAATCCTTCGTAGATTCGCCAACTGCCGAGGCGTCTGTTTTCTCCGAGTACGTGGCCACTTTCTCGTCCACGAATTCTCGGGCGGATAGGTCATGGAGGTTTTCGTGACGAACTGTCGTGGCGAAAACCGACCCAGAAACTGGGAAATGATCCACCAGTTCTATCAACGATTCAGGCCCGATTTCCTCCGCGAGCAAACTATCCAGCAAAACATGATCGACGAGTTGCTTCGCGTGCCGGTCGTCTTCCCCCAAGAGGGTGATTAGCCTCTCCTGTGCCTCGGATGACAACTCTCCGTCAATCAGCTGCGAGAGCAGTTGGGTAACATCGGAATCGTGATTGGGCTCAACAGTCATCAGGATTCCCCTTGCAATGCCAATTTGTTCTCAATGCACGAAAGAAGGGCCAAGCGGATTCGATACAGTATTTGCCGGACCGACCCGGCTGGTCGACTGATGGACGAGGCAATCGATTCGATCGTTTGACTGCTTGCGTAACGAAGATCGATGAGCTGTCTCTGGGCTGGTGGAAGTTGGTTCAAGCACTCCTGGAGGGCCTCTCGACGTTGGTCGAGATTGCCGAGCCGAGTTTGAGCCACTTCAGCGAGCCGTTCGATAATCTCGACATCGAAAACCAGTCGTTCTCGCTCGTATTTCCTGATTTGATTGAGGGCTTGGAATCTTGCAATTTGGCTCGCCCATGCCCAAAAATCGGTCCCTGGCTCGAAATCGTCTGCCTTGTTCCTCAACACAACGTTGATTTCTTGAACCAGATCATCGACGTCACTCGCGCGCACCAACAGACAACGCACGAGCGCTCGCAACCGCGTCTGGTGGCGGGCAATCTCTTGAACGATGATGCTTTTGTCTCCGGCATTCACGAGTCGCTAACCTCCACATGGAGATTTCGTGACGACCTGTCGGAACGAAATCGACCCAGACACATTGCTAATGTCGTCAGCGAGGAAAACGTCAACACGAAATGCCGAAATTGTCCAACCCGACCAGAAGACGCTACCAAGAAAACAACACCCTCCAGGATTCTTGCCCCGAAACAATTTCCGGATTCCGGTGTTATTAAGAACAAGCGAAATCATAACCCTTCTTCCACGCTCGGCAGTCGCCCAATCACTTCCTCTTCCCTATCCGAAAGGAAACTAAATATGCGTTTGGGAGTCGCAATAATGATCAACCGGTTGGCCGTAGCGGTGGCGTTCGGACAATCTGGCTCCAGGCTGCAGAAAGCGTTCCAACGTGTCGACGAAAACGGCGATGGAAAACTCTCACCGAAAGAAGTGAATCGTTTTTCGAAGCTCAAGACCCGCATGAAAGGGGCCGACAAGAACGGCGACGGATCGATTTCGTTCGCCGAATTCCGCTCGCAAATAATTCGAACGCTCAAAACGCCTGCGCCTCAAACCGGCAAACTCGGGGCTGGCAATCATCTGCGTGTAGTCCGCGTGGGGAAGTTGGAGCGTCGCTACCAGGTGTACGTCCCTCGGAAGCACAACGCGAAGCGATCCACCACAGTGATCGTGGCATTCCACGGCGGAGGTGGCAATCCTCAAAGTATGATGCTTCTGAGCGGCCTGAACAAGAAAGCCGACGAGGCTGGATTCATCGTTGTCTATCCATATGGGAGTGGTCTCAACAAAGATAGATCGCTCACCTTCAATGCAGGCAACCGCTGCGGCTATGCCAGGCGAAAGAAGATCGACGACGTTGAGTTCGTCCGGGCATTGCTCGACGACCTGGCAACAGCCGTGAACGTCGACGGGGATCGCGTGTTCGCAACGGGCATGTCCAACGGTGCCATCATGACGTACCTGGTGGCGTCCAAATTTTCTGACCGAATTGCTGCCGTTGTTCCCGTGGGTGGCCCGATGGGAACGGAAACCTGCAATCCAAAACAACCGGTCTCGGTCATGCAGTTCCACGGGACGGCCGACCAACTCGCTCCATTTAAGGGAGGTCGCGGCAAGGGGACTTCCAAGGTCCCTGCGTTCCTTCGGCCCAAGTTTTACTCGGTCGAGCACTCCATTCAAAACTGGGTCAAAGCCAACGGCTGCGACAAAACACCAAAAGTGGTTGCGTTGCCGGACAAGGCCAATGATGGCAGGACGGTCACCCAAAAAACTTGGGGCAACGGGAAGGAAGGCAGCGAAGTGGTCCTGATCGAGATCAAAGGCGGCGGCCACACCCGGCCAAGCCAAAAGTCACTCAAGGCATTTCTGGGAAAGTCCACAATGGACATTTCGGCCAATGACATGATGTGGGAGTTCTTCCAGAAACACCCTCGCAACCGGGCACTCAAAATTCCAACGAGGAAATCGCAATGAGGTACATTTTCTACTCGGCGTTTATCATTTGCTTGGCGGTTAACCTGACGGTGGTCCACTCCGCACATGGCGAGGATGGCTACGGCTTGAAGCCGGGCCGATATCCTGTTGGTGTTGTCGAGTCGCTGTCTCTCCACGATGCCAAACGAAAGAAGGATCTCATCGTTCGCATTCATTACCCCAAAGGCAAAGGTCCCTTTCCTGTCATTATTTTCTCTCACGGTTTTGGAGCCGGGAAGGATGCGTTCGCGACGATTGGAAAGC
>CAYRFQ010000218.1:0-4161 GCA_964423615.1 uncultured Alcaligenaceae bacterium
TCTGCTTTCGGATCTCTGGGCGAAGAAAATATATGCGATTTGTGCGAAACTTGAAGTTACACCTGACGGAATTGAAAAAGTACACGCGAGCTTCGTGTACTATCGGCAATACACCCGTTCCAAAGGCTCGCGTGTACGACTTGGCACGTACTTATTGAGAGACTACGCGGTTAATAAAGTCTCTGTCCGTTCAGTTGTAAGACGCGACTATTCGCCGTTCACTCAGGACGACGAATCGATCCAAGTCGTTTTTGTTCTTTTGGCCGAAGGACGCGAAATTTCCAGTTGTCCGGTTTTTCTGTTTGTCGTAAGTACACGCGGCTCGCCTTTACTTTTTGAAAGCTCTGCCAAGACATAAGTACAAGCGGCTCGCTTGTACTTGCGAACCAGACGAGCATTTCTTTCCCGTTCCAAGGCCAAGCTCATCGTAGCCTGGTCAAGATGGCCAGGTACTTCTCAAAAAACGGGTACGCATTCCAACGATCCGTAGTTCAGTCGCAGAGAACATTACGGATCAACGTTGCACCCTTGCCGAACCACCCTTGGCAAAAGCTTCGACTTCAGACAGTTTGGCCATCGTCGTATCGCCTGGAAACGTGGTGAGCATGGCGCCATGAGCCCAGGCCAGTCGTAGGGCTTGTTCGGGCTCTCGACCGTCCATGAGACCGAAGATCAGACCCGACGCGGAGCCATCCCCGCCACCGATTCGATCCAAGACGTCGAGTTCGGCCGTGGGGCTGACGTAGTGCTGGCCGTTGAGCCAGAGCACCACTCCCCAGGCATGACGGTTCGTCGAGCGAACTTCCCGGAGGGTCGTCGCCACCATCTTGATGTTGGGGAACTGCTCGACGACTTTGTCGATCATCTTGAAGAAGGCTTTGGTGTCAAGTTTGGAGTGTGACTCGACGTCGGTTCCTTCGATCCCCAGGCCTTTTTGGATCTCTTCCTCGTTGGCGAAAAGCACATCGGCTTCGCTAACGATGCGTTTCAACGTGGGACGGGCTTTCTCCAAACCACCAACGGAAGCCCAGAGCTTGGCGCGATAATTCAGGTCGAACGAGTTGATTGTTCCAGTTGCCTTGGCTGCTTGCATTCCCTCGATGATCAGTTCCGAAGTGGTCTCCGAAAGGGCGGTGAAGATTCCGCCCGAATGGAACCATCGAACTCCACTCTTGAAGATGGTATCCCAGTCGAAATCTCCAGGCCTGAGCAGAGCAGCGGCTTCGTTGGCTCGGTTGTAAAAAACGACCGGAGCACGGACTCCATGGCCGAGGTCGCTGTACACGGTCGCCATGTTGGGGCCGCGAACGCCGTCGGTATCGTAGAATTTGTAGAAGGGTTTAACGCCCATCTCGCGAACACGTCCCTGGATCAACTCACCGATGCCGTTGTTGACCATGGCCGTTGCGATGCCGGTCTGACGCCCAAAGCAATACGCCAAGTTGGCAGCAACGTTGAATTCTCCACCGGAAACATGGATGTTAAAATTCTGGGCTTTGCGGAATGGCAACACGCCAGGGTCAAGCCTGTGGACCATCGCACCCAAAGCCAAGAAATCGAGTTCGCACGCGTCTTTTCGAATGTTCAGTTCGCTCATGATCTCTCCAGAGTTAGGATTCCCGAATCGACTTAGTGGGTATTCTAGAGAGGCTCACGTCTGGGTGTAGCGGTTTGTAACCCAACAGACAAAGAAGAGGTCATTTCGTTGACGGTCGCGCACCAGAGATTCGACAAAACGGAAGTCAGGATTCGGCTACCAGGTGCAGGACTCACGACGGGCCTGGGATAGTTCGCCGCGCGTCGTGTAGCTGTAGGAGGAGAACAGGGCCAACGTGACGGCCTCCGGGAACACAGCTGGGATGTTCTCAACTTCGTTCTACCAACAATATCCAAGATCTGATTTCTATTAACCAAGCGTCGGTGTTAGAGGGGTTCACGGTTGGATTGACTACAGACTTTTCGTATTCAAAGTCCTTCTCCCCGCAAGCGGGAAGAAGGACAAACTTGAGCAAAGTAGGAAACGCAGCGGAACCAGAAGGAAGGTGATCCGGCGAGACGCCAGACCCGAGCGAAGCGAGAAACTCGCTGGCTTGACGACCTTGAGGGACAGCCAAACCTACCCAACCGTGACCCGCTCTCATTTCCATCTATCAACTTGTTCGCCACACTACCCGGTCCGACCTCACTCTCGACTACAAGAGATGAGGGGAGAAGAGGTGTATCGGGTAGAGTTACGATACCATCCAGTCTGTATAACGTAACATGAGGTGAAGCGAACACTGTGGGGTCTGTAGTATCATCCTCGCCATGATGGAACTTGGAACGGTCGCGTTCTGATGAGAATTCTCAAAGTTTGGTGTAGGTTAGCTCCACGGAGTGACACACTATCCACGTGGTCGATCCAGATTCAGGGTAGGTGAAGTTTCTTCGAATACGAGAACACGAAATGAACCTACCACTATTATTCGCTCTTCGTTCCCATGTTGAAAACTCACTACTGTTGCTGCGAACCGAACGAAAAACATTCCATCGCACTAAAACAGGGTAGATATAACAATGAGAGAAGCCTGGTTAGAGTTATACTCGCACGAGTCAACTCGTCGATGTTCCAGACGACGAACGAATCTCTTCGATTTAGTATTCCAACCGTCGTCGAAGCTAATCTTGTTTCACAGGCAGATTGATTATGCGAGTTCCTCAGTTCCTACAAGACCAGGAAGTTCGTTTCGAAACACTCATTCATCCTCCCGTCTTTACGGCCCAAAAACGAGCTCGTCGGTTGCGCGTTCCTGGAAAACTACTTGCGAAGTCGGTTCTCTTGCGAACTGGCAATCAATTCCTTGTAGCCGTGTTGCCTGCATGCCGACAGATCGATTTCGACCGACTTGGCACCTCACTCGCCGTCTCCGTCCGATTGGCCACGACGCAAGAGGTCGCCAACGTATTCGGTGATTGCGAATGGGGTACAACCGTGCCATTCGGCAAACTTTATGGGGTTTCAACGATCATCGACGATTCGTTCGCACCAGACTCGACAATTGTTTTTGAGGCCCAACGACATGCGCTTACGATTCGGATGACTTGTCGTGACTTCGAGCGATTGGAAAAACCTCTGCGGATGGCTTTCTCAAGCGGAGCGTGAGGATTGGCTCGTACGTTAGGAAGTCAGTGGCACCTCTCATTTTCATGTTAATCAGTTCGATAACCTCCTCTGTGTCTCCAGCTAGGTTCTGCCACAGGGAACAGGTATTGCAGCTGCGCACATTTTTTGTAACCGTTCAGGGTTAAACTGTTCGTCCAGCTAGCGCTTGGGTTTTCGATCGTATCATTGTCATTATGAAAGAGGCCAATTGTCCGAATTGCCAAGAACTCGAGAGTCGCGTCGCCGACCTCGAAGCGGAAAACCGTCAATTTCGCGATCGCCTGACCGATCTCGAAGTCAGTCTCAACGTCCATGCCGGCAACTCGTCGTTGCCTCCCTCGGCCAATACCCCTTCGGCACCCAAACCCACAGCCAAGAAGAAATCCAAACGCAAACAAGGCGGGCAACCAGGCCACCCAGAACACCTCAAAGAACTCCTGCCACCGGAACAGGTGACGCAAACAAAGATCATTATCCCGACCCACGGCCAGCACGTAACCGTTCAAGTCTGAGGAAGTAGTTTGGGACATGTTCGGCCCTCTCGGGCCGCGAGAATCGCATCATGCAGGTATTCCAACACAGAGCGTTTTAGCAAACGGCATGTTTGAACGACTGTCAAGATGCGTTCGACGAAACGACATCCTCGCTCGTGCAACCGAAACTGCGTTTGCGCTAAATTCCAACGCCAAGATGTTCTCGCAAACATGAGCCACGCGCGTATCTTTTACGTACGGACTTGCGATCAACAGCTTGGTCATGCGACTCCAAAGGGGCTATCAACGCTTTGAGTTGTTCCCGCGTGACTTTTCCTTCTCGGAGCTGATGCCACGCGGCAAAGGCCTCTTGGACGAGCCTAGTCGGGTAGTAGGAAGCTCGAGAAGGCCTCCTGCTGCCCGACTAAAAACCTGGTTTGTAGAAGTCATCGAATTGCTAAGTCGGGCGGGATGATTCACCGGGACCCAGTTTTGTCCGGTTCAACGATCCAAAAAGCATAACTGGCAGAGGTCTACTTTCGGACC
>CAYRFQ010000219.1:0-4131 GCA_964423615.1 uncultured Alcaligenaceae bacterium
TTTCGGATGGTTTCAACATCGGGGACTGTGCCCAAACCAAGCGTGAACCGCTCTATTCGATTATTTACTGCGGAAGGTCTGTAACTGTCTGTTGACACATCTTTTGGAAGGTCTGTAACTGTCTGTTGACACATCTGCACGAAAATGATGAACGGAGTTCTCTCAGTTCTGTCCTTCCCACTCCCAGGCTTGCACAAGGTTCGTAGCCATTAGAGCGGTTCACGCTTGGTTTGGGCACAGTTCAAACCGCCTACGCCGAGGAATTCGCTTCCAAACTGGAGTGTTGTACCCAACCCAAGCGGAAACCGCTCTAGGTTCAACCCAACAAAGAGTTGCTCTTCTACTCCAGTTCGATCTCTGGTTTCCGAGATAGATGGCACACAAATTGCTGAGTTTTTTACATGTCTTCATTATTTTGTCAGAGTTGCTCAAGCAGTGTAGTAGCACAGAAACTTCCCACCAAGTACACTCAAAACTCTGGATTTTTGAGACTTAGTACTACTCCGTAAAGTCGACAAAGAGGTCCAATTTAAGGTGGCCAAAACCGCATATCCTGCAAGGACTTGTGGAAATCAGAGTGTGGAACTGGCTGGGACTGTCTCAACCGAAGTGAACAAGCAGGTGAACGTCGTTTGACAGTCGTATTGTCGGCGCAAACAGGTCTGGAAATTACAACTCGTTTTGCGGGAACCACTTTCAGCACCGACATTTCGGTGCCGAACTATCGACAGACTGTCAATAAGCCAATTGCCTAGTGAGACGATCCCAACTGGCTCAAAAGGCCACTGTTACAAGTTGTTGTCTCAAAAGTACTCATGTCGACTTGTTCGATGCCTGCCAGAATCATCGACCTTGAGCTTGCGTGTACCGAAACCCATTCCAGCCGTACGGATATGCCCCGCCTTCTTGGGAAACTCCATGGCAAGTTATTTGACTCGCTCGGGCTTTGAGTCTGGCATTTGGCTCTCTCATATCAGGTATATTTCTGGCTTGTCCGAGGCTTTTTTGCGATCATAACTATTTCATTTACCTAAGTGTTCTGTGGAGTTACACCGATGATGTTCTTTCGCAAACCCAATCCAGCCAAGACTTGCACTCCCCACAAACGCAAGTTGAATCCTGGATTCAAACCTCGAGTAGAAATGCTTGAAGACCGTTTGGCACCGGCTATCACTCAGACTTTTTCACAACTCCCCCTGGCGGGGATAAGTCTGAGCAATCCAACATCACTGCAGTTCGGACCCGATTCGCGCCTGTACGTGGCTCAACAAAACGGTGTGGTCAAGGCAGCCGACATCACCAAAAACGGTGATACCTGGCAGGCATCGAACGTCGAGACGATCAACCTGATCGCTGAGATTCCGAATCACGATGACGATGGAAGTCTCAACACAGGGATAAGCAGCCGGCAGGTCACAGGGATTGACGTAGCTGGAACCGCCCAAAATCCGATCTTGTATGTCACCTCCAGTGATCCACGCATTGGGGCTAAACAGAGTGGTACTGACAAGAATCTTGACACCAATTCCGGAACCATCAGTCGCTTGACCAAAAACGGTTCAACTTGGGAAAAGGTCGATCTGGTCATTGGCTTACCACGGTCGGAGGAGAACCACTCCACCAATGGTATCGACATCCGCATTGAGTCTGTCGACGTCGGCGGTGGTGTCTTCGAAAACCATGAAATCATGTACGTAGCTTCTGGAGGGAATACCAACAAGGGAGCTCCTTCGAATAACTTCGCCTATCAGCCAGAGTACTATTATTCGGCAGCTATCCTACGGGTTGACTTGACCCAGCTCCAACAAATTGAGCAAAACCTGCTCGACAGTGGCGGACTCAAAGGCGGGACGGATTACGTGGATAACTATGTCTACGCATTGCCGACGCTCGACGATCCGACACGACCGAATGACTCCAACGGCAAAGACATCTCTCCAGGAGTCACGGCGTCGGCCAACGCTGAAGCCAGCGATACTTTTGGCGGGAATGACGGCCGAAACCAGGCCAAGTATGACCCGAACGGTCCAGTGCAAGTGTACTCTCCTGGGTACCGCAACGCTTACGACATAGTTGTCACTCAGGCAGGCAACATCTATACATTCGACAACGGTCCCAACAGTGGGTGGGGTGACGAACCAATTGATATCAACAACGACTTCGTTACTTCTCCCACGCAGACTGTCACGAACAGGCCCGACTTCTTGGGCAACAATGGGACCGACCCGACCAACAGCGACGGGGCTCCAGATGACTTACATTTGGTGACCGAAGGATCATACGGAGGTCACCCCAATGCGACCCGAGCCTCTGGAGGGTCTGCCGAACTCTACGCTGCCGTGCAAACTACAGACCTAGGAACGGCCATTGACTTCGATACCCAACTAACCTCCAACAACAACACCGACACATTACTTGACGATCTTCCGGCTGACTGGGACACAATCACTGGAGGCAACATCAATCCTCAAGAGGGAGTCTGGACTCATCCAAACGACGACAGTTCTTTTTTGACCATCGGGAGCTCGTCGAATGGGCTGGCAGAATACACGGCTGACGGAATCGGTGACGGGGGAGTAAACAACGAGTACCTCGCGGTCGTGTCATTTAACGGCAACATCACGTTGATCGAGCTTGTCAGCAACGGCACGCAAGTAGGTACAAGCGTAACCGATACCCTGACCACCTTCGTTGGTGGAACGCCCTTGGATATCATTGCTTTAGACAATAACGGCATACCTAACAGTGGTGGTATAGGTGCTGGTGCGATGTTCGTAGCTCAAATCAGCACAAATACAATTACCGTCCTGGAACCTGGCGTTCCACCGACACCCGATGCCGATGCCGATAACGATGGCATCCTGGACATCGCTGATCCTCTCCAGTTCGATCCCAACAACGGTACGGCAACGGTGCTCAATGGTGGACAGACATTGTTCTGGGATTTCAATCCCGCAGATGGGAATTACCCAGGAAGTGCCGACGGAACAGGTGTCGCCGGCGAATACAACATCGGTTTGACGGGATGGATGGTTAATGGACAGGATGAGATTAACCCAGAACTCGACACCACGCCACTCACGGATCTCGACAACACCATACGTGGTGGGGCACCCGGCAACTTCCAAATCAAGAGCGTTACCGAAGGAGACGCTCTTGAAAGCCAAAATTCGCAAAAGGATGCTCTACAGACTGGTTTCCTCCCCGCAGCGAGCGTCAAGGATTTCACGATTGCCATACCCACGTTGAACGTCTATTCCAGTAACGCCAACGATGGTATCGCGTTTACGGAATCTGGGTCGATGGGCATCGCACTCGGAACAGGCGACCAGTCTCACTACATCAAATTTGTCGTTGGGACCGGGAGCACCGGCGAAAGGCTGCAAGTGCTTCATGAGGAAGCCGACGTTGTTTTGAGCAATCAGGTGAAGACCGACATTGGTTTGCTTTTGCCACCGAATACCATTGACGAAGACCTCATCGAGTTGGGATTCTTTGTCGACATGAGCAACCCGCAAGCGATCACCGTCCAGGCACAGTACCGTTTCACACGAGGCGTAGGCACCATTGCTGGAACCCCAGTTCCCGTTGGGACCCCGATTACTTTGGCCGCCAACAGCCCGATCGCCCAGGCACTACGTGGTGAATACACGGTCCAGGGACAGCCTAGCGCAACAGTCGTGACGATGCTCGCAACCTCGTCTGGAGCGCAGGAACCGTTCGTCGCTGACTTCTTGGAATTGACAATCACGGCCACAGAAAGACAAGTCGCGCCCACAGCGGCGAACGACGAGGCAGGGACTAACGTCAACACTCCTGTCAACATCCCAGTCACCGCTCTGCTCGCTAACGACAGTGATCTCAATTCTGGGGATACTCTCACCGTCAATGCAGTGTCGAATCCTATCAATGGACAGGTAGTCCTGAACGATAACGGCACTCCCAGCAACTCAACCGATGACTTCGTCGCCTTTGCCCCCAATCCAGGTTTCAGCGGTACGGCTACCTTTGACTACACTGTCTCGGATCAAACTGGTCTGACCGATACTGCGACTGTATCAGTGATTGTTGCGAGCAACACATTGCTCTATCGGGTGAATGCTGCGAATCAGCAATTGGCAGGAGTCCCTG
>CAYRFQ010000220.1:0-4035 GCA_964423615.1 uncultured Alcaligenaceae bacterium
CTCCCAATCGACATGTCTCCATTCAATCGACAGCACCTCGGAAGGACAACGCAACCCGCCAAGTCGAGCTAACGCGAGAATCGTTCGCCAAGTCGGATCGGCTGTGGCCAGCAACTTCTCAAGGACGTCCCGCCCGACGAAATGTTGGCGAGCACTCACATTGGCCTGTGGAATCTTCACCTGTGCAAAGGGGTTCTCGTCGATGAACTTGTGCTTGCATACGGTATGCAGAAATGTCCGAGCAAACGAAAGCCGTTTCGCCACCGTTGCTTGGGCAAGATTTTGGGTGAGCAACCAAGCTTTGAATTGATCCCCGTCCCCTGGGGTGATTTCTCGCAGAGGTTTGTCCTTCCCAAAAAACTCCGTCAAGTTTCGACAAGGTTGCTGCCAAACTTCCAGCGTAGCGGGCTTCACGTCGGGACGACTCAAGATGTAAGATTGCAAAAAATCTCCTAGTACCGCTTGTTTGGGAGCTTCGACTAAACCGACGGCCGCCAATTTATCTCGCAACTGTTGCCCAACTTCGGTAAGCCAAGCTGCCGTGTCTCGCGGGATAGGTTGCCCGGCTATTTTCGCGCCCAGCAGAGCTTCGACGTGCCGACAAATGCTTTCCGCATTTTTGCGAGCAATTTTGCCAAGACGAATCGTCTTCCGACTTCCATCTGGCGCCACGAAAAGAATCCGTCGCCGCCCATTTGAATCATTGGATACTGATGCCATCGTGTGTTCCTCTCGTGATGAGGTGGATCGAACTCCGGTTTTCCCTCTCTGTCCGTCCCCTCGGGATACTTGAGCGTAAGGCCCCAAGCCACCTGTATCGTCGGCAAATAATTTTCCCTGCTCGATCTTCGTTGTGTCGTCGAGAGTGTTTCCACTGGAAGTGAAGTCTTTAGGATCGTCGAAGTCAAAGTTGACTTTGTCTACGCTGTCTACAACGTCTACGTCTACGGAACTCCCTTCGGGCTTGCAAGTTGTTGAAGTTTCGTAGACTGTAGACACAGCAGACGTGAGAACAAACACACGCGAGGCTCTTCCCCCGTCAGACCCTGGTCGCTTTTCTCGCCAACTTCCCTTTCCTTCTTTGACGAGTTGAGCCAAAGCAGCCCTCGCGTCGTCGGCCGTTTTCAACCATCGACAGCTTTGTTGGGCTTCTCGGTGCGTTACCGGTCTCCCCTTGCGTTCGATCCACTCAAGAAGTTCCCGTTGCCTCCGCTCAGATTCAGATTCGGTGAACATCGCGTGAATCCGTCGTGCTTCGTGCTTGAACCACTTGGCCAACGTGATGCCCGCCTCCATACTCACCAAATCCAATTTATTCGAGTCGATCGGGTCCTTGTCTCCAGCAGCCCAACGAGCAAAGTGCATGACTAACGCCAGTCGGGCCGCGTACTCTTCGAGTTTGGACCAAGCCGCTGCTAATTCACCAGTTAAGTTCAGTTGTTCGCTTTGGTGTGTTTTGAAATAGTTGATGTAGGTTTGCTTCGCTTGAGTCGTCATGCCAACGAGAACAGGTTGCCATTCGCCTTCGGAGTCTTTCTCGGACTTGAGCTGATAGAGGCGTTCGAACAGCCGACCAAACTTTCTTCCCTGGTTCTGATCCACGTTACTCTCTGTCCAGGCCTTTGGCTTCCTCGGAGGATAAGCCCATAGGATCCGGGCAGCCAAGCCAGACTCTTGGTGTTGGGTTCCCAGGACTCGTTTGAGGACGCCGGGTTGAATTCCTCCCGTGACGCAAACGGCAGCTCGAGGGATGTAGATCGATTCCCGCCCTTGCTTTCGATCCACCAAGATTTCCGCCCCGCTGTGCATCGACAACCATTGGGATTCGTCGACCTTTCCCTTTCCTTTGGAGTACCGGTCGAAGGATCCAAGCCACCCAGCCAATTCGTCTCGAGCTAAAAAGAGCCCCCGAGGATTCTCCCGCAAGATAGGAGCCAAGGCTTCGACCGTGGTGTCCGATACGAGGTACCGAACGCAGGTTGGCTGGACCGGCGGCGGTCCTTCCTCGGGGTTCCATTTTTTGAAATCTTCTTCGTACTGTTTCATCGCTTTCTCGTAATCCCGAAATGCGGCTTCTTGTCGCTTTTTCACGGGCCAAAGTGCTGCCTGAAACGCTGGTGTTTTAGCCGTTCCGCTCTCACCGATGACCGCGCTCCAGAGCACCGCTGGGGCCAACCAGGTATCTTTGATTTGCAGTCGCCGTGTGTCCCCGATAGCACCCGCAATCGCGACTAACAAAGGCAGTGCGATGTATGAGGGATCGCAACCAATGTCTTTTGCGTTGTCAACAACGACCTCGCGAATGAGTTCGGGCAGAACTGCAACGGGGAAGGGCCGAAATCGGAGCCCGTCTTCGGCCTCCGATTGCTCGGGTTCCACTTCGAGGGCCATGGCCTCGATCTCAGCCCGCATGCGGCTGGGTTCAGCCGCATCGCCGTGAGCTTCAATCCAATCGACAATGTCTCCTTTTTCAGGCAAGTCGGGCAGCGTGATGATCCGAACTGTCGGAGCAGGAGTCAACCGCATAACGATGTCGATAATTTCCTCAGCATACTTCCAACCCGCGTCGTCGTTGTCGGGCAAGAGCCAAACTTGCTTTCCCGCAAGAGGAGTCCAGTCGGACTTTGAGGCTGCTTGGGAACCTCCAGCCGATGTTGTTGCAGTGAATCCAATCGACCGAGCTGCATCGGCTGCCTTCTCGCCTTCGGTCACGAGGACCAGGTCTGCATTGTTCAGATCAGGCAAGCGGTATAAGGGGCGAGGGGCGGGCATCGCTTCGATTCGCCAAACATCTCCGTGACGACATATGGGACGTATGTCTTTTTTACCTTCGTCGAGGTCCCATCGAACTGTTGATCCGACGTGGGTCCCGTTCTCGTCATGGTACTTCCAGACCCTCGAAGGCTGCCCATGTTTGTCCACCATCGAGTCAATGGCAGCATCCGGCGTGACAAACGTTCGGCCTTTTGGTTTGTGGTTGCCATTCTGACTTGGACCAGGATTGACGGGAACTGAATTGCCTGTTGGGAATAGGTCACTCAGCGTCAGACCGACTTCCCGCAGAACAGATTCCACACAACAACCCGCGTGACATTTGACTAAAATTCTCCCGTCCTGTGCTCTCGTGACGCTCAAGCTGGCCCGTTGGTCGTCGTGAGCAGGGCATCGAGCGGTCCACCCACTCCCAGTTTGCTTGACGCCATTGAGTTTCGCCAAAAGTGTATCCAAGAGGCTCATTCGCCACCTCCTTCCACTTTGCGAGACTCCCGCTCGAGCCAAGCTCGCAAGTCATCAATCGAATACAGAACCGTTTTCCGTTTTCCGTTTCCAATTCTCGCGCAAGGTATAAGCCCTGCGCGGGTCCACTCCCAGAGCGTCCTTTCGGACACGCTCAACATTCGAGCAGCTTCCCTTGGCCGAAGGGCCAAGGGGGTGTCTGGACTGTCGTTCGGCATCATCGTTTCCTCAACGTTTATGCCGGCCTGCGAAATGCTGGCCGCTCAACCGTTGTCCTCAGCGCTCGACATTTATTTTCGAACGCTGGGGTAGAAGCGATGAATCGTGTGGAAATGTTGGGCTTGGTGAGAAGAAGAAAAATGTCTCAGGCGCTCGATTTTATTCCGAGCGCTTCGAGCGCTTGAGAAATAGCGGCGGGATCTAAGTTCAAGTTTCGCACAAATCGCATATATTTTCTTCGCCCAGAGATCCGAAAGCAGACCTCTGCCGGTTATGATTTTTGGATCGTTGAACCGGACAAAACCAGGGTCTCGGTGGATCATCCCGCCCGACTTAGGAATTCGATGAGTTCTATAACCCAGGTTTTTAGGCTCGTCCAAGTTCGAGGCAGTTGTGCCAATTTCTCCAGATGACTCTGGCGCCTAAGAGTCGTTACCATATCCTCAAAGGAGGCTATGCGCTTGCGGCTATACCAGGGCCGATCCGGAAAACTTACATACTTATGTCCCACCTCAGCAAACCATACAACAATCAACGAATACATCATCATCACAACCGGAGCTGTCCTCTCCACGGCCT
>CAYRFQ010000221.1:0-3944 GCA_964423615.1 uncultured Alcaligenaceae bacterium
CTGCTTTCGGATCTCTGGGCGAAGAAAATATATGCGATTTGTGCGAAACTTGAACAAAGACATGTTTATAACTCCAATAATGACTTGTTGGGATGATATTATTAATAGACATATACGAATTCGTTGGCGTTCAACAACAACAGGCACACGTCGGCCAACGCTCGTGTTTCTGCCGATACATCCCACGGGTTTTTGTGGGGCACATAATTTTCGTACATGTCGAGTCGCTCGATATAATCGAACGATTTGCCCGACAGTTCCTCCACGAGGGATCGAGTGACTTTGGTCGGGAACGCAATCTTCTTCGGAGGATGTTTGCGGTGATAGGCGACCATCTTTCTGACGTGATGTACCAACAGTTCTTTCTCATTTCGCGTCGGGAAGCGACCGAACGCTAACTTGTAGGCTTGGTCGAGTTGACCAGAAAGGGCTTTCGCCTCCTTTTGGACTCGCAGCGCCAAGGCGATGGCTCGGTTGACCGCATTGTCGCTGTTCATCATTGTGAATACTTGCGGCGTGACGGTGGAAGTTTCGCGACGTTCGCAAGAATCATCGGGGTTAGGTTGGTTGAAAACTTTGAAGAAGGGATTGGCCTGGCCTCGACACCGATACGCATAGATCGATCTCCGGTTCCGTTCATTGGGAGTGCGAGAAGGTTGGTACGCAGGAGCGAGCGAGAACTGCAACATCCGCGGCTGGAGTGCCACATCCAGATTGATCTCTGGCTTGATGGGCAATCCGCCCATTTCTTTGTTGAGTTCTCCGGACACGATAAGCATGCTATCTCGCAGTTCTTCGGCCGATAGTCTGCGAGGCCAAAAATGAGCGAGGAACTTATTCGTCGGATCGACTTTCCGCACCGACGCGAGATCTGGATGACGACTCGATTGTTGATATGTCTCCGAAGTCATGATGAGTCGATGTAACTTCTTCATTGACCAACCATGTTCGATAAAGTGCCGGGTGAGCCAGTCTAACAATTCGGGATGGGTTGGATAGCTCCCAGTCTTGCCAAAGTTGTTGGCGTTCTCGGCAATTCCTTTTCCAAAGTGATACTGCCAAATACGATTGACTATGCTGCGTGTCGTCAAGGGATTTTCTGGATGAGCAATCCATTTCGCCAGAGCTAATCGCCGGTTTTCCATCGTGGTGGGAACAGAAGTCGGAAAGCTCGGCTTATGATCTTTCGAAAGGGACACAGGAATCGCACTCAAGACGCCCGGCGTCACTTTCTGCTTCGGGGACTGCACCGAGCCACCGGCCAAGATAAATGTGGTTGGAACCACTTTACTCTTCTGCTTCTCCCATTGTTTTTTCGGCATTCGCAGAATCTGCGATCGTTGATAGAGATTGCCTCCGTTATACACACTCTGGGCCCGTGGTTGATAACGTTCTAATCGTCGGGTCCAAATCCGAGCGTCTTGGAGGCGGACTTTCTGAAAACCTTGGTCCGTGTGATCGAGACCAATGAACCTCGGATGCTTCTTGCCTTCGGGGAGTTTCTTCGCCTCCTTGGAATACCGGGAAATATACGGTAGACCACGTTGCTTATACCATTCCATGGCTGCTCGCGTCTCTTTGGCCTTGACGCGGTTGGCGTCGTCTTGAGCCCACTTCAACAACTTGTGCACCCTTGCTCGCCCTTGCTCAAACCCTTTGCGATTTTCACACGGCAAGAACGGCACAGGACGTTCGGCCAACTGAGTGGTCGCGAAAGCCGCCTGGAAGCGATAGTAATCTCGTATCGGAAATGGATCGAACTTGTGATCGTGGCACTTGCAACACCGCAATGGGGTCGACAAGAACACCTGTCCGACGCTGTTGGTCACGTCATCAAGCCAAAGTTGCCGGGAGACTGTCACTTGAGACATCGGAGTGTGTTCCCAAGGTCCCATTCGCAGAAATCCGACCGCGATGAGCATTTCTGGATTATCCGGATCGAGTTCGTCTCCGGCAATTTGTTCAAGGATGAATCTGTTGAAAGGTTTGTCGGAGTTGATGGACCGAATAACGTAATCCCGGTAACGCCAAGCGTTGGAACGTTCCCAATCATTCGAATAGCCGCTCGTGTCTCCGTATCGTGTGACATCGAGCCAGTGACGTCCCCATTGTTCACCGTAATGGGGACTAGCCAAAAGCCGATCAATCACTTTCTCCCAGGCGTTTGGTGATGTGTCTTTCAGGAATGCTTCGATTTCTTTTGGGGTCGGTGGCAGACCGGTGAGGTCATAAGTGGCACGGCGGATGAGTGTGAGCTTGTCCGCACGAGGTGCCGGTTTGAGTTTCAGTTGATTGAGCTTCTGATGAATAAAAGCATCGATGGGGTGTCCCTTCATCGGGGGGGCGACCTTTTGCAATGGCTGGAAAGCCCACAGATCCTTCGGTAGGTACCGTCGGTAGGTCCATTCTTTGGATAGCCCACCGCTAGTTGTGACCAACACGCCATCTTTGTTCGCTGGTTGAGACCATTCCTTGGCCCTATATTTTGCCTGCTTCTTGGCATCAGGCCACGGGGCTCCCGCCACGATCCAGGCGCGAATCCATTTGATCTCTTGCTTGTTCAATCGATCGTTCTCCTTCGGAGGCATCTTGAGATCCTTCCAAAGGACGGCGTGGTAAAGCGGACTGGCTTGTGGGGTTCCAGGAATGACTGCCGGTTTCTCGGAATTGCCTCCGCGTAGCAGGGCAGCCCGAGTCCTCACGTCAAAGCCTCCACGCAGGCGCCGAGGTTTTTCCCCATGGCAGCCGAGACACCGGCCCTTCAGCAAAGGCAGTACCTTGAGTGTAAATAATCGCTCGGCCTCGACCTGTTTTGCCGTTTGCTTTTTCGCAATTGTCTGAGTCCAACCAGCGGGTGCTGTGAGATCCCCAAGACCGATCACCGCACCGCCGAGAATCATCGTTGCCAGGAAGGCCGAATGTTTGGATGTCATAAATCACTCCATTTCCTCAACAGGTGTATCGAAACGCTCAAAGGATGTTGGCTTTCAAGGCCGAGATGGTAGCTTTCTTTTTCCGGTTATTTAACGCCTCAAAGATGTCAGCATGTTCTTGGTACACTTGCATGTAGTCTTCCAGTCGCGAATACATCATCAGCATCTGCGAGCAAAGCCATTTCCAAATCGGGAGATAATCTTCACCACCGCAACTCGTCAAAATCGCCTGGTGAAAGGCGATGTCATTGTGGGCAACGGCTGAGAGATCTTCGGCCAAGCAGGCAATCTTCAAGTTTTTCAGCGACGCGGATATCCGATCCAGGTTCGCTTGCTCGGCGAGAAATTCAAACCCGCGTTGCAAGACGAACACCTCGATCTGCTGCCGAAGCGAAACGATAAAATCCCGATTCTCCGGGTCCGGTGGTTGTCGGACGGTGACTCCGCGATTCGCCTGGTAGACGAGAAATCCCTCATGCGTCAGCTGCAAAAACGCATCGCGAACTGGTCCGTGGCTCACCCCATAACGTTGAGCGACTTCCTTCTCCCGCAAAGGTTGCCCCGGAGGGAATTTCCCTGCCACAACCTCGTTGCGGATCCGGTCCGTGACCTGATCTCGTATCGTCCGATTCGTTTTCATGGAAAACTCTCGTCCTCGCGGCTCTCAGTTTCTTGATGATCGATTATTAATAATGTAGTAACCTTCGAAGTGAAGCACAAGTTTCCGTCTCGAAAATCGGAAAGGGCCAATGACATTTCAAAGGAGGGAGGAGTTCTGCTTCGCCTGGTGGAGTCGAGGAGTTGGCTATATCTTCACAAATACCAATTGTTTGTAGCTCACCTTGAGTCTACGCTGGTTTGTCTGCGCATCGGATCAATTTTGGAACATGATGGAGCCCATCGATCCCTCGGAACTATTGAGAACTGCGCGGGTAATGAATCCTTTGGGGAAGTTTTTGCCTCTAACTTTTTACTATGAGTAGACCCATTGGAAGCCCTGAAGAACTCGAA
>CAYRFQ010000222.1:0-3835 GCA_964423615.1 uncultured Alcaligenaceae bacterium
AAGAAATCTTGCGAGAGGCATTGCCCGAAGGAGAACCACTTATCATCGGCATGGATGAAGATGGAAGTGATCAAACCATCACTGGCTCTTAAACGAAACTCAGGTTCGAAGCTCTCAGATCAACGAGATGCTACTGCGAGCGCATTGCTTTTGGTTGTAGCGTTCTTTGAACGTTGATTTTCGAGGGTGTGACAAGCGATGGCGAAGCCAGCGGGCGCTTTGGCTCGCCATCGCTTGTCACACCCCACAAAACACAAACGCTACACTCACCCGCAAGGTGCTCTAGTCATTGAGGATTTCGCGTTCGATTTCGCGTCCGAGTTCGGCTGCGTCTTGGTATCGGTCGTCCGGATTGATGGCCAAAGCGCGGCGGCAGATGGCATCGAGTGATTCCGGGATGTTCGGATTTCGTGAGCGTGGTGTGGGGGGAGCGGAGCTTTGAGCCGCCTGCAACAAGTTCTGGATGTAGTTGCCTTCTCCGGTGGAAACATTCCAAGTTGGTTCCCCTGTTAAAATCGCAAGGAGAACACCTCCCGCGATGAAAATATCGGATCGTCCGTCGACCCGATCATTCTCTCCTCTTGCCATCTCCGGTGGCATGTAAGCCGGTGTCCCCAGAATTTGTCCTGCTTGTGTGCTCCCCGGATCAGCCCATTCGTCCAATTCCACTTGAGGAAGGTCAACTGCGTCTTGTTCGCGAAGTAACTTCGCGAGGCCCCAGTCTAACAGAGTCGGTTCTCCGGAGTCCGACAAGACCACATTTGTTGGTTTTGGATCGCGGTGGACGATTCCACGTTGGTGAGCAAATGCCAAGGCTTTGCAGAGCTTCACGAAAACTCGCAGCAAGAAGCGCACTCGTTGACCAGGTTCCTTTTCCGATGATTTATCCGCGGCTTGTTCTACCTCCCACTCATGGGCATTCTCGTTCCAGTGCAACTCGTGCGGGGATAGTGGTTCGGACTCATGGAGTTCACGAATCCATTTGTGGAGAGTTTGTCCGCGGTAGTATTTCATGATCAAAAAAGGTTGTTGATCTGAACTGCGATAACCTATCCCGTAAATTTGAGCAATATTTGGGTGCTCGAGTTGGGCTATGACTTGAGCCTCTTTGAGTAACAGCCGCCGAGTCCAAGCATTGCCATGTCCCGCATTGACCTGCTTGATAATGACTTCTCGGTTTAAATCGTTGTCTTTGGCAACCAGAATTGACCCCATTCCGCCTCTGGCGTATTCCTGCAAGATTGTAAATCGGCCAGTCGATTCGATGCTGTGTTCGTCTTTCTCCCCATACCAAGACTGAGTCCCTTGCTCCGATGGATGGAGCGTTCCCATGTCACCTGGAGGTTCGTCAGGACAGCCTTCGGGTGGAGGGGGCAGGGTGGAAGGGTTCGAATCGTCGGACTCTTCGGACGGTGGCGTCGGTCCTATCGTAAGGGCCACACTGGCCAGGTTTGTCTGGTATTCCCCTGGCCTCGTCAGGATCAAGTAGTCATAGGCTTTGACGGCTTCTTTTTCCGCTTCTTCGGCTTGCTCGGCAAGACCCAAGACCCGCAAGACTCGACTTTGGTGAATTCGAACGTCCGCAATGTGAGCGCGATAACGAGCCACTTGAGAATGCTTCTCCGTCAGCGCCGTATATTTTTCGATGGCCCGAGTGAAGGCTTCGTTGGCATCCTTGTGCCGCAGCATGCCGGTGAGAACGATTCCGAGGCTGGTTAACTGGCTTGCAAGTAGTTCGTTGAGCTGTTGGTTATTTGGTTGGGCTTCGACAAGTTGCTCGCATTGTTCGACTTGCTCTCTGTAGGCTACGATCGGCTCTTCGGCGAGCCAGCGTTGGAGGTCTTCGCTCAACTCTTGGACGTGTTGGTAGCGGTCGTTGGGAGCTGGCTGCATCGCTTTGCCGACGACGGCATCCAGGGCATCCGGGACCCACGAGGCAACTTCTTTGGCGGATGGGGGGTCGGGCCGGCGCTTCTTACTGTGTGGGGGTTCGCCTGTCAGAATTTCGAAGAGGATGGCGCCGAGAAGATAAATGTCGGTGCGATAGTTGATACGGGGGGAGTCACCCTGGCGCTGCTCGGGAGCCATGTACGCAGGAGTTCCGGCTCCGGGCAATGTCGGGGTTGCTTCGCTGGACCCTTGCGGTTTCAGCACACTCCTATGTGGGTCGGGAGTTTCGACCTCGTCCATGACTTTCGCAAGTCCCCAGTCTAGCAGAACAGTCTCGCCATAAGCTCCAATCATGACGTTGAGAGGCTTGAGGTCGCGATGAATAACCCCGCGTCCGTGTGCGTAGGCCACGGCGCTGCAGATATCGAGCAAGTATCTGAACAGCCTGCGCAAGGCCAAGCTACGTTCCCCGGGGTCCCGGTTCATCGCCTGGTTGGCGTCATGAAACTCTCGGATAGATTCGCTCAGGGTTTTTCCCCGAATCAAACGCATGGCGTACCAGGGAAACCCGAAGTCGTCGTAGCCGAGACCATGCACGGGAACTATGTTCGGATGTTCCAGCCGTCCCGTAACTTCTCCTTCAAAAAGGAAAAGGCGTTGTTTCTCCTTGTCGTTGGCGTATTTCGGTTTGAGTTGTTTGAGGGCCACTTGTCGGCTGAGTTCTTGGTCGTGGGCGATCGCGACTTTGCCCACACCACCCTCGTTGTAATCGCGTAAGATTTGGTATCGCATACCCGCGATGGTCGATTCCAGATCTCCCCCTTGAGAGGGAGGCGAGTCGGCGGATTTCCCGTCATTCGCTTCACCGAGCCGCCGTTGCACCATGGATGCCAACCACGCATCGTCGTGGCTGTTGATGGCATTTTGGGCGACAAGGATCTCACCAAGCGACTTGTTCTCTTCGACCATCCACGCGTTCATTGCCGAGATTAAACTCGTCGGAGTAACCAACTTCAACTGCAGGGCGAGCATCCCGTAAACGAGATTTCGGTCGGTGCCTTGCTGGGACATCGAAGACCCCACATTTCCGTTCGTCGGGAAGTAAAAAGTTCTGGAGGAATGACTTGTTAGTCACGCTGGGAAGTATAGGCATCGACCTTGGCTTCGTCAAAATGGGTTCTTTGGAGCATTCTCTTGCGTTTGTGGACTTTGTCTTTGTAGGAAGCAAGAGCCTGAGCGAGCTGAACTGACGAAGGAATTATGAGATGGCCGATCCCGGAACAAAACGCAATGTTCCAAAATGGGTTTGTGGTTCTCCGTGCAACGGGGTCCTCGACATTCGTTTTACGTCGTGGGAAGGGTTGGCTGTTTTGAAAGGGTGCCGTGTGGGATCAGACATGATTCCTGAGAATGCGAAGTGATTTCTCAGGAACGCCTTTTCAGGAATTTCGCAATCGTCAGCCACGGGTGCAGCTTCACTTATTGCCAGCATTTTTATGCAACTCTCTTGAGAGTCAAAGGTTCGTCGGTCAGTATTTTGACGCGTTCTCGTTGCCGTAATTTCTGTTGCGTCTGTTGATCGAACCACTGAGTAAACTTCTCCCAATCGCCATTGAGTTCGATACAACGCAACTGTAATAAAGCCTCGGCCTTCTCGACGATCCATCGCATTCCCGCACAGTCCATCCGCTCACCAACCAACTGACGCACGGTCCCTTCGACTTGGCCAGTAGCAATCACATAATCCTTTTCGAGCCATTGCCCATAATCCATCATCTCTTTACGCCGATCTATGTATCCGATCAACGACTTCAACGCTTCTCGCCGGCTCTTGGTCCCCGGACCACGACGGGGCACCAGGTCCAGTAGTTTTCCGAGGTTGGCGAGCAACTTGGCGATCTGGCCTTGGTAGACCAACTCCTTGTACTGCTCGACCCAAGTGGTC
>CAYRFQ010000223.1:0-3642 GCA_964423615.1 uncultured Alcaligenaceae bacterium
CAATGAATAAATGCGGTCCAAGAGCTGTTGGAAACGAAACGGTTTCACGATCCACCCAATCCCATCGCCCTGCGAGCGATTGGTTGGAAGTTCGTCCAGAGAAGGGTCGGTCAGGAACAACACAGGGGTTTTGATGTGATCCGAACGCCATGGTTTCACAAGATGAATATCTTTTGTGGACCGACGCAGATCGAACACAACGATACTGTACTCCCTTTGCAGTATCAGCGATTCGGCCTCATGGTCAGAGATAGCCAGATGGACTGTAATTCCCTCGTCTTCCAGGCCGCGTTTCACGGCTCCAGCCAACAGAGCATAGTGTCCAACAAACAGAACCTGCATCAACAGCCTCTCTCAATGCCAAACAGGGAGCCGAATTTGCTCACGGCTTGATGGCCGTCGCAACGCAGAGTACGAACGGACCCGACGTTCCATTATGTGTACTCCCTCACCCGCACAATGGCGTTTCAGCCTCGCAGTTCGTTCTCTGTCGGAGGGTCCTTTCAAAACGTCCACCCAGCGCGCAGGAAAATTGCGTCCGAGGGACTCAGATCTTCAGTGTCGCTTTCGTACTCAATGCGGCGGCCAAACACGTAGCCACCTTCCAGTCGAAAATTAATCCCGTCTGGCATCTTCCTCTCCCACCCCAACAGGATGCGAAAATCTCGAAGGGTGACTTCGTCGTCCACGCCGGAGGTTCGCCGAATCGCCCAAGTTCCGCCCCCAAGTTCACCAGCCAGGTACACCCAGTTCTCCGCCTCAAGGCCAGCATCCCAGGGTAACCAGATTCGTTTCGCAAGGCGTGGTCGTGGAATCGTGAGTTCCACCCGCACATCCTCCGTCGGGGTCCAAATGGCTCCGGCGATCGGCAGCACATTGACATCATTCCGGTCCAGATAGGTCACACCCAACAGAAATTGCCACTCCGGATTCCATTGGTAAGTGACCACAGCAAAAATCGGGAGCCGGAACGCATTGTTGGAAGCTTCGAAGTCACTGGCGATGGTCGGAGAAACGCCGAACCGAATCTGAAGATTCTTCGTCGGTTTGGACATCCAAAAGAAGGAAGCGGATGCAAGGTACAAACGAGGCGGCAGGTCTCTGCTTACAGGGCCATTAAGATAATCGACGGTAAAACTCGGAGTAATAACCAAGGCGGATTTCAACGCGGGAACGGGCAGGAACACCGAGCCTGTGAATCGGAAGTCCGTCATGCCAAAGTCGTCCCCATCGCCAGGGAGCCAAATAGCCGTCATCCCCACATTCCGTAGCCATCGAAACTTCCTGGGGGCTTGGCGAGAGAAAGGAGCCTCGTTTGCTTGGTCGCCTTGAATTTCCGAGAGCAATTGGGTGTCGTCGACGCCAAATGACCTCGCCCCACCTGATGCCACGGCAGACTTTTCCGACACTTGAACCTTCGTCGCCTCCTGGGCTCCGGCCGGTGTTTGCACAAGGAGCCAAAGAAGGAAGCACCAGCTACAGCCAAAATGAAAACGAATGAGTTTTTTTGGAAGATATGAGTCCGAACTTCGCATTGCTGCTACTCCTTGCGCCCTAGATTGAACAAACGATGAATAATGGAGGGCAAGACGTGGAACGTTCCGCTGACATTGAAAAAACAAGCGAAACGGACGTGCCCAGGATGAAGACGAGGGAAAAGCCTTACTTCGGTCAGCTTCGATTCCCTTTTCGAGATTGCTCACAGAGTACGATCAATTCGTTTTGACCCACAACGTCGTTGTTGTTCTTATCAAACGCGAAGAAAAACCGACGAATCTTGAGTTCCGACGAACCTTTAGCTCTTGGTGAGGGACAGCGCTCACCAGGGGTTGATCGCAATCGTCGCGACGTGACGCGTTTGCAGGTCGCCAAATTTGTTCCAGTTCGCTGAAGCGACCGATCCCGTCGCCGAGTTTGACAAAAAGTAGCGTGGTCCGTTCATCACCAGGCGATTGCCAGGCTGTGAGCGAGGTCCTGGCAATCGGCGAGGTGGAGTTCCCCAGAGGTGTTGGCTGAACACAACAAGCTGAAGAACCATCGGGCAGCTACAGCCACCAACGCAGCTGGATGTTACCTGTATTGTTGATTGTATTTCACCACCTTCGTCGTGATGCTATTGACATCCGATTGGTAAGGTGTGTGCTTCAGTTTTGTAATTTCGGCTCCGTAGAGAATATTCAGCCAAACTAAAGAAGACAGTTCCAGCATCATGGGACCGCCGTGCCCCATGAAGCCGTCGCGGTAAAGAGCCTGTTTGTCGCGACCAACCATCTTCGTGATGTCGGGAAGTTTTTTCGCGGCATAGCGACTTTTCATTTCCGAGGCCACTTTTCCGTAGTTGATGAAATAGATGTGATTCTTGGGATAGGTTGTACGCAGTTTAGTCACAATCTTGAAAACCCGAGTGCTACTCGCTGCAATAGCTTGATCATATTTCTCATTTGCGAGTCGCGGTCCGCCAGCAGCCCAGCACTGACCGATGAAAAAACGCGTCTTGGGGTTGTATTTCAACGCCAGGTCGATCCACTGCTGGTAGTCTTTGAAGGAACTGTTGAATTTCGAAAAAACAGTCATGCCAAGGAGGTCAATCTTGCCGCCAGCCAGTTTGGCTTCAATCAACTTTTTCCGTTTGGGATTGTCCCACAAAGCTCCTGGTGAGCCGTTTTTGCCACCAGCGAAAACGAGTTTCGCTTTATGGGAACGAAAGCCGCTTCGTGTGGCGACTTTGTCAAACTGCTTGGCTACCGGAATAAAGAAGCTGTGTCCGATGAAAAGACAGTTGGCCCCGTCCTTGAAAACCGGCGGAGGGGTTGGTCTTGCCGGTCCTGGAGGCGTGGTTTTGTTCTCTCCCGCGAGTGCAAGTGTCGGCAGCAGCATGAACAAGCTCAGGTGGATCACTGTCAAAGTCCACCGCGAAACATTAAGGCGAAATAGTCGCATAAATCAATTCCTCTCAGAAGGTTTCCAATCGCCAGTCAGCTCTCACCTTCGTTGGTAAGTGTTGCGGAGATCGTCTTGAAGCACAACCGCTTTCCCCTTTGCTGTCAGCACAAGGTCAGCGTCTAGCGTTCGCACTTGATAGCTCCACCCCTTGGGAAGTTTGAGACGTGAACCCAAAGTCGGAAGCTGGGTGAGCTGTAATTTGGGGTCGACGATTTGTGACATCGATATCATCGTGTAAATCTCGCCCTTGGGTGATTTGAGTTCGTAGATCTCCTCGCCTTTGTTATAGACGAATCTTGAGTTCCGACGAACCCTATGCTCGTTGAAAGGGACAGCGTTCACCAAGGGGTTGATCGCAATCGTCGCGACGTGACGCGTTTCCAGTTCGCCAAACTTTTTCCGCTTCGCCGAAGCGACCGATCCCGTTGCCGAGTTTGCCAAAAAGTAGCGTGGCCCGTTCATCACAACAGAAAACGCGCCCGTTGTGGACCGAATGGCCTTGGGGTCCAAGGCCTTCCAACTCTTCAGGGGGCAGTTGTTTAGCCCAGCAGTGGCCCAAACCTCTCCTTCCAGCATCAACCCTTTCCAACGCAACAGGACCACTTCGCCGTAACGGGCACCTCGACCGATAGGCCGTCGCACCCCCTCAGTTTTCACTTTGGCTCGATAGAACTTCTCGAATTTCTCATTCCGAACGAC
>CAYRFQ010000224.1:0-3601 GCA_964423615.1 uncultured Alcaligenaceae bacterium
GAAAAAGAAGAAAAACCGATCTCAAAATCGATCACCGTAGCGCTGTAGTATTAACATCCCTGGGATCATGGGGAGCGAAATTCGTGGAGCTTGGATGTGGCGGATTTATCGGATCGTTGTGGGCCGTGACTGACAAGGCAGCTCTCGCTTTTGCGAAAGCGTTTTACGCGGAGATGTCCAAAGGTCAGTCGATTGGAGAAGCTGTCTCTTCTGCCAGGCAAACCGTCCGCGAACAATTCCCCAACGATCCGACGTGGCTGGCTTACTGCTGCTTTGCGGATCCCTCAGCTACCTTCCGAGACGTTTCAGTCACCAAAGCCAATTCTTTGCCATAGACATTCCGATCTTCCTATCAGCGTCCCAAGCCAATAGACTATAAGCATCAAGTTCGAGACCGCAGCACTGAGTCGAGATCTCCGCCCATGCCGCACATCATTTGCCAGATCGCCATTGATCAAGAAAACCGTTCTGCCTCGCTGACCTGGTCGGAGGGACCAGCTTCCTTCGAGCCGTATTTTCTCAAAGACATGGCCTTTGACGACCTGCGAGATTATGCCCAACAGACACGCCAAGCCCTTTTCGACGTGGTTCGTGCCTCTTGTGACAGCGAAGGCGACCTCGGCAATCACGAAGTCCGCCAAGCCGCTTACGAACTGGCGGATAAGGGCAACGCGCTCCACGAAAGTCTATTCGACCACGACAAAGCTCAACAGGTACGCGAGTGGTTCGAGCATCTTCGCGACACGAATCAGATCCAATCGCTGGAGATTGTCCACGACGGGCCGCGACTTGTTCCCTGGACTGTTCTTTATGACCAATGTCCAGAAGAAGATGACTTTTTACATTCCGACAAAGGCACCGATCATTGGTTGCCCTTCTGGGGAGTTCGCTACAATCTTGCGTGTGGACACAAAGTCGATCCGCTTCGCCGAAGACACCTCTCCAGCGATAAAGTCCTGTTTGTCATCGACACAAACACTCGCGATTGTCTCCTTCCTGAGCAACGTCAACAACTCGATCTGTTTGCCCAGACCTCGAACGTCTCGGTGGTCTACACCGAAGACGATCTGCGAAAAGCCATTCGATCTGATCCGCCGGATCTGATTTATTGGTTGAGTCACACGACGAACGAGGGACTCGAACTCGGGGATACGGTCATCAGTCCCAAGAAGCTCAGACAAATTCTGCAACCACGCAAAGGCCGAGACCGAGCAAACTCCCAAGCCCAATTCGGAAGGCTTGCATTTTTGAACGCCTGCAGCACTGCTCAGGAATCACCCGACCGGACGCAAGGTTCGTTCTTCGAGGCCTTTGAAAGCCTCCGAGTCAGCGGGTTAATCGCGACCGAGGAAGTCACGATTGACAACTTTGCGAACGAGTTCGGGCTTCAATTCCTCACCGAGTTACTCGGTAAACAACGACCGGTGGGCGAGACCCTCAAGCAGCTTCGGCGCAGCCATGTCCCATTAGGTTTGGTCTACGGAACATTCTGCCCGCCACATCTACGACTTCTCAACCAACAAGAAACGACGGTTGCCGAGACTCCTGACATTCGAGAAGCACAACCTTCGCCAGGGATACTCCTCAGTCACCAGACCTCAAGCGGGGAACCAGCCTCGTACCCTTTACCAGACCAACCGTACCGTTCGTTGAATTATTATGATCGCGAGCACCAAGCGTTATTCGTTGGACGCGAGACCGACGTCCAGCGGGTGGCTCTCCTGCTCGACAATTCGGACACCCAAATTCTTGTGTTGCACGGCGAGAGCGGCGTGGGCAAATCATCTTTTCTGCGTGCCGGGTTGATTCCCTACCTCGAAGAGGAGTGTATTGGTTATCGCTTTTTGAAACATCATGCGACGGACCGAGAACAAGCGATCTTCATTCGTGCAACAAACGATCCCATCGGCCAACTGGCTCAGGTCCTGCACGACTACTGCAGCCAACCTATCGAACTTTTGCAACCTGGAGGGAAGACCCGAGAGGTCCGTCTTGACCAAGCAATAGGGGCTCTTCCGGATGTCGAGAAGCTACGCAGCCAGTTCATTCGTAACCCTGCGTTGCTTGGCAAGATACTCGCCAGGATCAGTTCCTGTTTACCTTACACACTCGTCGTAGTGATTGACCAGTGCGAGGAAGTCTTCACTTTGTCGCGGACCCGAAAAGATATACACACCCGAGAACTAACTTTTGAAATCCTCCGCGAACTGGCCGAGACTCCTGGCAACTATAAACTGCTGCTTTCTTTGAGGACCGAATACCACGGTCGTGTAGTCGACCAACTCCGAGAGGGACCAGAAGCCACTGGTGCAAAGAATCGAATTCAGGAGTATCTCCTCACGGATCTCGGAAAAGCCGATGTTGTGCGAGCCATTCTTCGCCCGACCTTGACCCAGCGAGTTCCCCGTGCGTCAGAAATCCCTCGCGAGAAATACGGTTTTCACTATGCCGAAGGAGTGCCCGAAGAACTTGCAGAGCGCATCATGCGTCACTCGGTATTGGGCCAGGATAGTGTGTTGCCTTTGGTTCAAGTAATTTGTGCTCAGCTCTACCTCCAAGTCCTCAAAAAGAAAGAGAAGGTCATCACCCTGAGTGACCTTGAGCAAATCGGTGGTGTGGCCGGGAGCATCCGCCGACACATGGAAGACGGGGTCGACCGTGTCTGTGAAACGAATGCCGACCGCATGGGGTTCAAAAAACTATTAGCCCAGACTCCTCTCTACCTGCAACAACCAGATGGTGCATTAACGACTGCTTTGGTCCCTCGGGAAACGTTGGAACAGCGGTGGGGCCGATTGGGCAAAAAGTCTTTCGCAGCAATGCTTCAGCAAGCCTGTGATCCCCAACACCGGCTTCTACGAGTCAACTCGCTTCGAATTGGCACGGAGGAAGAGCAGGAATACATCAGCTTGGGCCATGATGCGACGGCGAAAGTAGTCGCGGCCTGGGACGAGGAGTTGGGATATTGGAGGAGGATTCGCAAGTGGATTGCTGCTGCGAGTTTGGTAACTGTCGTGGCATTGGTCATGGCTGTTTTGGCAATTCTCTCATGGACCTGGGCAGTTGAAGCGGAAAAAGCCAAAGAAAAAGCGCTGACCGCCAAGAACCTAGCGAACAAGGCAGAAACCAAAGCTAAAGCAAATGCGACGGCTGCCAGTAAAGCAAAAAATCTCGCCGACCGGGAAAAAAAGAAAGCTGAGGACGAAAAGCAAAATGCTCTGGAGCAAGAGAAGATCGCCAACGAGCAAAAACAAGAAGCCGAGAAGCAACTCGAATTCGCACGGCACACCTTGTACCTCTCTCAACTGGATCAAGCTTCCATTGTTTACCAGAAGGACCCATACAGGGCATTCGAATACCTGCACGATTACCGCTTCTGTCCAATCAACCGACGTTGTGCGATCTGGCGATTCTACGAACGGCAGTGTAACAAATGGTTCAAAGGCACTCTCATAGGACATACAAAATATGTCAACTCTGTGAGTTTCAGCCCCGATGGAAAGACCCTGGCCTCGGCAAGTGACGACAACACCATCAAACTCTGGGACATAAGCACAGGGCAAGAAAAAGCCACTCTCAAAGGACATACAAACTATGTCAG
>CAYRFQ010000225.1:0-3419 GCA_964423615.1 uncultured Alcaligenaceae bacterium
CGCGAAAACCCAAATTCGTAAGTACTTGTCAATTCACGACTTAAGATCGTGCCGGGAATCGCTGACAAAACACGGAGATTTCGATATGTTTTTCATCACAACAGCACGAACTCGAAAGAAAGTTCGACTACTTGAGACCTAGATCAGGACTATATCACTTTCGTCTTTGGCTCCCTCGTCGACCTAGCTACTTAAACACCAACCATCCATCGACGTCATCATCATCGTCATTGGTCGGAGCGGGAACCAGCACCAATTCGCCTTCGTTGAGGCGTGTTCGGAAAGTGGTCCCGTCACTGAGAGTGGCCTCCTCCAAGATGTTCAACGAAGCCCTCTCACCAACAATGGCTCTATGGGAAACTACGAAGTCTATTCGGAACAAGTGCCCGATGTCTCCCGGTTGCATCACCAAAGGCTGGGCCAATGTCCCGGAAATCAGCAGCAGTCCTCGTGTCGCGTCGAACTGATAGCTCAGCAGGGCACCAGCGGCTAATCCCGCAGCTTCGACCGAACTCACCGAAAGCAGATTGGGATCGACCTCGATGGCGATATCGAACGACCTCAACGTAATGGCGTTCGGATCGGTGTTTTCTAAACTCAAGGGCACTCCGACTGTTTGTCCAGGTGTGACCTCAAGCCCCTTGGGTAACGACAGTCGTGGGTCTTGACCTGTTTGGGAAGGGCCTCCTGTTGGAATGTCGGGAATCTCTGGTGGATTGGAGCCAAACGCTTCTTGAAGGATCAACGCGGCATCATTGGCGTCCAGGTCAGGCGGCTCGAATAAAAGTCTATCGACATCGGTGATGATCATCGGATCTGATGCACTACTCTACATTGCTAACCTTTGTTTTTCTTCGGTTGACATTTTTTGCAGATGTTTCTGCGTTGATCGGCCAATCGATAGTCCTTGCGGAACTTGTCGAGAGGCTTCATCCGATGACACCTTTGACATTTTTTCCGAGGGGTGTTTTTTATCGCTTTGACACGCTTTCGCTCGCATTCCTTACAAGCTTTCAGGTGTCCAGATTCTCCTCGACGGTAGAAGTCATCCAAGTGCATTACCCGCCTGCATCGACAGCATTCCTGGTGACTGGAGTAGTATTTCGCGTGTTCAAGAACCCGAAAGGCCTGATCAAATTGAGCCAGGTCTTCTTCCAACTTCGCTTCCAACCGTCGCTCTAAATCCGGGCAGCTATTCACGGCACCGAGGATAGCTTGCGCTATAGTTTCTGCAAATACAAGGCGAGGAGACAAATCGACCAAAGGCGTAAAACAGAGTTCCTTAGGTTCGGCTGTCTGATCGTACCTGAAGTGTGTGCACCCACGCGCAAGCACCTCCAAGGCTTGCATTCCCACATGACCGTCAACAAGCCTTTCTGTCATGAACTCGATGGCAGTCTCTAAACTTTGAGACTGGGAGAATTCCTCTAACCACGAGGACATCAGGCAAACAACACCATTCTCGGGGGCCTTTTTTACGAGCAACTGCGAATACAACTTCGCCTTCTGTTTGTTCGTCCCAATTGTTTCAAAGAACGAACCGTCCAATTGAAAACGAATTAGTTCTATGAGTCGATTTTTGTACTCGGCCAGAGTCATTGCTGTTCCAAAAATTTAGTTGTAAAGTTATTCTCAGCAACAGTTTGCAACAAATCCATGGGCGACTTTTGGGGATTTGCAAGTGTTTGCAAGTGTAACTTACAAAATGGCAACCGTCGGCAACGAAAGCCAACGTTCCTCATTTGGAGAGCTAACGTGCCTGTATATTCTCTCACGAAAGAACAGCCAGTTCCGCTGAGCAAAGTGCCCCAATTATTCCCCGCATTGGGACGAAAAGGGAATCTGAGTTTTTCAACCGTCTATCGGTGGGTCACAAAAGGTCTAAAAGTTCCAAGTGGAAAGCGTGTCCGCCTTGAGGCCTCTCGGCTTGGTGGAGGATGGGTCACCACGATGGAGGCCATCGATCGATTTGTGGACCGACTCACATCCGCACACGAAACGAGCGACCAAGGTGTCTGCCCTCCTGAGCTGATCTCACGACGAGAACGCCGAGCGGAACGGGCTGGAGAGCAACTCACGGCCAAAGGGATTTAAGCCCTTTCTTGTCCCGAATATCCTTGGCTGGGAAGATCTTCATTTCTGAGTGATTAAACAACCCCGATCTGCAGTGGATCGCAAAACGAAATCGGGTGGAGCCTACTACATTCGTTTGGTTCCGCCAAACACGCAAGGTTTAAACAACGGCCTGATTGTCATAAACGAAGCAACTCGGCCACAACGACACCATTTGACGGGTGATCTGTGATTGCCAACACCGACCAAAGCAAACCGCAAGCTCTCTTTGTTCGACCACAAAACATTCCAAGGGTCGTGCGCGACATACCGCATTGGGTTGTTTGGCGATACACACAACAACGAACAGAAGAGGAGGTTCGTTGGACCAAGCCTTTGTTCGACCCACGGACCGGAAAGAAAGCGAAAAGCACCGATCCCGCAACTTGGAGCGATTTCGGAACAGCACTGCAGACCTACCAGAAAGGCGGTTGGGACGGTATCGGATTCGTCCTCCAACGCGATGACGACTCCAAGCCTGGATTTGTAGCTGTCGATCTCGACAAATGCCGAAACTCAGAAACTGGGGAACTGAAACCTTGGGCAAAAGAGGTCATCGTCGAACTCAACACCTATACGGAAGTGAGTCCGAGCGGTAGAGGCCTTCGCATCTTCTTGCTTGGGAAGCTCCCTCCTGAGGGAAGGAGGAAGGGCGAGTTCGAAGTATACGAGACGGCCCGTTACATGACGGTCACTGGCGAGCACCTCGGCCAAACACCTCGGACCGTTGAACTTCGTCAGGTCGAACTTGAGAAAGTCCATCGGAGATTCTTCGCGCCCAAGGAGCAAAAGGTTGAACTTCCTCACGCAAGTGCGTCGCTGGAAATCTCCGACCAAGAGTTAATCCGCAAGGCGAAGTCCGCGAAAAACGGCGCCAAGTTCACGAGATTATGGGAAGGAGAATGGAAAGGATATGCTTCCCAAAGCGAAGCGGATTTGGCCTTGTGCTGCAAGTTGGCATTCTATTGCGGGCCGGACGAAGAACGCATCTCGTCCCTTTTCTCTCAGAGCGGCCTATATCGGGATAAATGGAAGCGAGAAGACTATCGGGGAGGCACAATCGGCAAAGCCCTCGAACTCCAGACCGAATTTTACGATCCTTCCAAACGATCTTCCATGAGTAACGAATGTGTTCTGCCTCCCTCGGACGTAAGAGCGGCAGCACCTTCCGAACAAACCCCACATCTGACAGACACGGGCAACGCAATTCGCTTGGTTCGTAATTATGGCGAGGACATCCGGTACTGCCACGTCTGGAAGAAATGGCTTTGTTGGGACGGCAAAAAATGGCGAAATGACAAGACAGG
>CAYRFQ010000226.1:0-3409 GCA_964423615.1 uncultured Alcaligenaceae bacterium
AAAAAATCCAAAACGCATACTGAACAAAAGATCATAAAAATTTGCGAACGTTCAGCAAACGAAGCCAAAGATAAAATGACATCTTCGGTTCGCGCACATGGTCCTGGAGCTTTTGGCTGATTTCGATGTAGGCTTCTTGGAGGACATCAGAGGGATCAACCCGTCCACGAATTCGTGGGTCGAGACGGAACCGCACCATTCGCTTGAGACGATCTTGATAACGTTCGAAGAGCTGTTGCAAGGCCGAGACGTCTCCAACGTTTGCAGCGTGGATCAACTCTTCATCGGACAGAGGTTGAGAGTGAGATTCTTGCATAATGTACTAATTTGCGTACAGGGACTGAGAATTCACAAGGAAAATTGGTATTTCGAAATTTCTCGCGGTTTACTCTTGTGTTGGGTTGGCAATCACGACCAAGCATCTTGCCTAGTCTACGTAGACCAAACAGTCTGCCTGCCGATAAATCCGTAAGAATTGCCTCACTTCACCTAACACAAACGCGATTCTCTCTCGGAGTCTCAGAGTCAAAACGAAGACCATCTTACCATACGCAAAAAGAGCCCCAAACTCGAAAGTCTTGGGGCTCCAACAACACAGGCATCCATACCACTCAAAGGAAACCAAAACGGTGAATTGTTCACTCCAGTTTTGTCGCGAGCAACTCGTTCTGCTCTTCGGACCAGTTCCAGCCTGGCCTCGACTCACTTCAAGGATCGAGTTTAGTGAATTGAGCCAGTGTACAGGTGTCCGTACTGGGCAAAGTTGATATAGACCCCGAGAGGGAACCAACCGTACGGAACCAAAGTGTCATTTTCGTTGAGGTCCATGGCGGAATCCAACCACCAGTTGAACATGATTTTATCGCTCTTAACGATGTAATCGCTCCCACTGTCGCCAAAGACGTAGTCATAGTTGAAATCGGATTGATCACCCATTGAGCTTGGACCATTCGGATCGAAATCGACACGACCTCCCGAAACCAGGTCATCTCCGCTTCCACCGCGGACGGTATCTATTCCGTCACCTCCAAAGACCAAATCGGCATGGGCTCCTCCGTTCACATAATCATCGCCGTCACCTCCGTCGAGGAGATCATTTCCGTAACTCCCATAAATCTCATCGTTGTCGGCATCGCCCAGGAGCGAGTCATGCCCCCAACTGCCATGGAGGGTATCGTTGCCGTCGCCTCCCCTAATGTAATCATTTCCGAAGTAGCCAGAAAGATAATCATGGCCCTTGCCACCAAGCATTGTGTCGTCCCCAGAATGACCGAGGATATAATCGTGGCCATCCTCGCCATCCAGGTAATCGTCACCAACGTGCCCATCCAGGTCATCGTCGCCAGAGCCACCCAAAAGAGTATCATTCCCCTTGTTTCCGTAGAGGAAATCTCGATCGTTCCCTCCATCGATGTAGTCGTTTCCATCGCTTCCGACGATCCAATCAAACCCGGATTCCCCATAGAGTCGATCACTCCCTCCTTTACCATTCAGGATGTCGTGGCCAGTCCCTCCGTATATGGTGTCATTGTTCGCCCCACCTTGAATGAAGTCATCTCCGGCACCACCGTCCACGTTCGAGCGAAGGTATGTGTTGTTGATGAACGTATCGTTGCCTTGGTTTCCGTCAAACGTCACTTTGATTGCGTTCGCGAACGTTTCCGTTTGTGTGAACCCATTGGCGGTCACTGACACGACGACATCATTACCGTCGTACTGTACGCTCACCGAGTCGTTGTATATTGATCCTTCGACGTGAACGACACCTTGGCTTTCAGTGATGTCTGGCGTGAAGTTCCAGTTGTGGAAACCGAAGGCAGAATTCATAACCACACGGTCTTCCAGAGTCTCAACGAGAGGACGAACAGTGCGGGAACCTGACAGTTTGTTGTTGTGTGAGAAAGTCATGATGGTAAACACCCTTTGTTAGTTAGTTGTTGAAGGTTACTGAGGCGATTGATTCCGCCTCTGCAATAGGATTTGCGCTGAAGGGAGTAAAATTCACAGTTATGGAGATATTTTGTTTGTCTTTCCACATCATCACTTTCCGTCTCTCCCACTGAAAGCAGGCCGGAACCTGAACTCCACCGATGTTCTCAGCTTGGAACCGCCGAGAACGCAACCAAAATCTGTAGTGCCAAGAGAGAAAAAGAACTAGCGAGGGAACGTCGCCAACCAATTACTCCCGGTCTTTGAGGAAGAGCTGCGTCCTCTGGCTGCTAACAAGCTGGCCAAAGTGTCTTCTGGCCAAAACCTCCGGGCGATCGCTTTGGTTCACGAAGTATTGATGCGCTCGATTGCTGTCGTGTTATCAACAACTGAGTAATCTATGTCATCGAGACTTTCGTAAGAACACCATAATCGAAGCTACGAAGACGAACACGAGATGTTTTCGATCACAGTTGTCCTGGCGTGTAGCTACTCGACGACTCAGTTTGATTCAACTGACAAATCACTCGACGACTGTGCGTGCCTTAGAAAAGTGATGACCCACCTGGCGAGGTTTTTTGGCGTTCTTGAGGGAAGGAATCTGAAGATCGGTGAATTGGGCCAACGGTCGTGAAACGAGATTGTTCGAGTTGTAGCCTTTGTCTGCATTCACGACATTAGGCTTGGCAACAGACTCGACCAGGTCTGGAGTTGTGGTCACTTTGAATTCTTGACCAAGCATCAGAGTAAGGATTTGAGTGTTCCCCAGCGCATTGACACCGGCACGAATCTTCCTCATTAGAGCAGTTTACGCTTGATTTGGGTACAACACTTCGACTTGGAAGCGACTACCGCAATATGAGCACTTCGAGTTGTGCCCAACCCAAACGTGAACCGCTCTAATGGCCTACAGACCGGCCAGTTGACTGCTCACTGTTTTTTCGTCACCAGAATAGTGTCAGTGAATGCAGATGATCGAGGAGTCGAGGGACAACCATTCTGTGCTGGGATCTTACCGGCGTTTGAAAATACGTTGCTAAACTCCCATGCGTGCCCATCGGTTTTAGCTTTAGTAATTGCCGTTCCAATGCCCCGAATTTTCGGGGAAGTCTCCCCAAGATATACCCGTCTTGGCGACGAAGAGAATGCCGTGTGCAAAGCATCGACTGTCCTCTTCCGATCACCGTCAAACCAGTGTCGTTCGGCTGCCCGGGTAGGAGGTCTTTGATGCGATCCTAATTGAGGTCGGGGATATCAGGACGGTAGAACACCTTGAACTCCTTTCTGATAAGGAAACAAAATGTCGCTGGGGTTCGAGTATCCTACCCAGTGATTATCAACAAGACCTAGCGGGTTAGAAAACGCAAAAACCCTGAAACGCCCCCGGCCCAACAAACGGAATTTTTTACAAAGGGCGATCAAATGGCAGCGATTCCCGGCATAGTTTTTCGTCCTGGCAATTAGCTACAATTAGAGCACC
>CAYRFQ010000227.1:0-3135 GCA_964423615.1 uncultured Alcaligenaceae bacterium
AAAAAGAAGAAAAACCGATCTCAAAATCGATCACCGTAGCGCTGTAGTATTAAAGAGTCCAGGGCAACCCGACTCTGATTCTGTCTCGGGGCAAGGAACGTAGAACTCATGGGTAACCTTTCCCCAATGCCGTTGGCTGAGAAGTTCAATTAGATGGTCTTGTAAAATGCCCAGAAAAGTCTGTGGGTAAACACCACGTACTTGAAGCTTGATTTGATTCCCGACTTGCTCGATGAGAGCCGTCCCATCCCAAGGGTGGTTGAGAAACACCCCCTGCTGCCAATGATGTCCTTGGGAAAAACGGCTTGTGCGTACAATCAGCCTCGGGATGAGACCAACAGGTGTGTAGTCCAATCGACAGACCAAAGAAAGTCGGTTTTCGTCTTCGTTCGGTTCTGTTTCCCAATCCCAAGCCAGCTCTGGTTTCATCGTTGGTACGTGTTGTGCGACTAAACTCGTAAGTCCACCTGGAAGACGGTAAGAGAGTTCAAACTTCTCCATTAATCTCAGAAAAAACGGATGGAGTTCTTCCGGGTACTGCTTTCGATTTTGAATTCCGTGGTCTTGCCAGAGGAGGCGGAGTCTTTGGTGTTCCAAGACTCCATTCGCATCGTTCGTTTCCTTATCTTCGAGGACGTAGCTGATTGCGGTCGTTAGCCACTCAGGTTTGAGAACAACAATTTCACGAAGGTCGGTATCCTCGGCGAAATGGACGATGTCCCCGAGAACATGCATGTTCCCCAACAATGTGCCGCTCTCTTCGTCTGTTAAAGTGTGGGAGCGACACACAGCCAGTACTTCCTTGAAACTCATGTGAAATTGATTTGTTTTCAATAAGGCCTCTCTCGCAGCCTTCCACTTACGGTTGAATGGTTCTCCGACGTGGGGTAACTCAAAAGCCTCTTTTGCGATGGCTTGTTTTAATGTTGCGATTCCCTTGCCCGATTCGCTGTCGACTTGATGGAATCCTCGGACCAGTTTGCTAAACTTCTTTCGAAGTCCTAGTTCGTCGATTCGGGGAATTCGGCCATCGTCACAGTGAGTGGCGACGATGAGGACTCTCGCCCGGTCAAGAACTCGCATGGATATTCGCTGAAGCCAATCCTCGACACCACATTCCTCCACTCCCTCCCGGGCGAACCAAACCACCAGATAGATGGCATCTTGGCTGAAAAAGAATTGGTTGGTTGTCGAATAGATACTTTGTCCCCCAAAATCCCACGCTCGAAAAGTCAGTTCGTCCAATCCTCCCGTTCCTTCGATGACAAGTTCTCGACGATGGATGCCATGTGTGGATCTTCTGTTCGGATTGAATGCTTCATCACGGAGGGCTGCCAATAAGGAAGATTTTCCAACGTTCCCTCTTCCAACGAGGATAAGTTTTGCTTCGCGAAGAGGTTCCCCTTCCATCAAACTTCGCAAGTAAATCAGCAACTGGTTCGTCCCCTGAGAGTAGGCAGCCAGGAGTTGCTCGGATAACGGATTCCCGGAGAGTTCAATTTTTCGGAGTGTCTGCAATCCCCCGAGTTCTCCTGGGATATCCTCGAGACAATTTTGTCGCAAATCTAACTGCTCAAGTTGTTTCAGGGTAGCGATGGACGAGGGAAACTGTGATAGCTCGTTCTGACGCAGATGTAGATTCGCAAGTTGTGGTAATTCCGAAATTGACTCAGGTATGAAAGTTAACCGGTTGCTTCGGAGGTCAAGGGGCGTGAGTCGACGCAACGAAGCAACCTCCTCGCCTATCTCGATTATGTTGTTAGAACCAACATTGAGCACCTGTAGCTGTTTCAACTCCCAGATACAGCGGGGTAAAGAAGTGAAACGATTTCCGCTGAGATTGAGGGTTTCGAGCTTAGTGAGCTGGGAGAGTTCTTTGGGAAGCGTACTCAGGTTATTTCCGCTGAGATTGAGACTTCGCAGCTTGGTAAGTTGAAAAATCTCACGAGGGATCTCCTTGATACCGTTACCGTTTAGATTGAGAAGTTCGAGTTCTTTCAACTTGAGAAACTCGGCAGGGAATTCGGCAATCCGGTTCCCGTTAAGATGCAATGACTTCAGTTTGCCGAGTTGTTTCATTTGCTTTGGAACCGACTCGAGTCTGTTTCCGCTCAGATTGAGAATCTGCAATTTCTGGAGTTGTCCGAGGTCAGGTGGAAGTTCAGTGAGAGTGTTGTTGCTGAGATTCAGAGAATTCAGTTTGACGAGCCTCCCAATGTCCTTTGGAAGATGCGAAATGTTATTGTTGTTGAGGTGTAAAGTCGTTAATTCAAGATGGTCGAACAGATCCTCAGGGATCGAATCAAGATCACGGTTACTCAGATGAATTGACCTGCTCCTGGTCTTCGCTAGCTCTCGCGATAGTGTCTTCCGTTGGGTCGATTTCTTTTTCGAGCTCGATTTCTTCGACTTCTTTCCCATTAGTGTCTCCAAGATTGGCCCCATCTTGAGACTCAAGTACGGGTAAGTGGTTCCAGCCACCATCCTCCTTGTGCTGGGTTCCAGCCAGAAGTCATCCGGCCAACCCGATGATCATGCTCTGCCTTGAGATGTTGAGGGTATCAAGGGGCTTTGGTTTCGAATATTCGTTCACAACACCGTGACTGTGTAATGTTGTGCTGAGAAGGGGAAATCGCAAGCAAAAAGCAGAAATTGTTCCATAGCAACTACGCCGAGATCCTTGCAATTCCGTCATTTTCTTTTCAGAGCCTCGAATTAATCGTCGTCTTCCATATCTACCAAATCAATGACGATCGGCCAGTGGTCGCTTAGGACGCGACGGAACTGGAACCGGTCGTTCGCGGGTGGGGCAAGAATCTCGAGCCGACACTTGGCGAATTCCTTCCCCGCCTTACGCTGGCTTGCTGGCACATAGCACCGATCGAGGGGCTTGCCCGAAATATGAGTCGCCAGGTCTCGAGCGTTCAGGTCCAGCAACCCAGCCGCAACGTACTTCTTCGCCGCCGGCTCCGCAACGTTGCCCATGTTGAAGTCCCCAATCAAGATGACATCATCGTCGGCGAAGTGTTTACTGAACGTTCGCAAAGTTTTGTGTTGTTTTGCACACTTGTTTTTTTGTACACACTCCGGGTGTTCAAGCGGCCAAATTCGCCCATTTTTTCAGGGTCTGAACCA
>CAYRFQ010000228.1:0-3127 GCA_964423615.1 uncultured Alcaligenaceae bacterium
ATTGTAGGAGTTAAGGAGCACCAGAAAGCAAGACCTCGCGCTGTAGTACTAAGGCAGCTGCTACATAAGTGTAGAGGTAGTCCAAATCGATACTTTCCCCAGATGGATCTGTAATCCTGGTCACCTCACCCAGATCATTAACCTCGTAGTCGATATCGATGTCCCCTGGCAGTTGAACCAGAGAAAGGTAATTCAGGTCGCTATACGAGTTCTCCACAAGCCTTCCCAGAGAATCTCGGATCATGGCCGGCTGGAGAGAGTTGTTGTAAAAGATAGTGGTGCTGGCATCATTGCTGTCGGTGAAAGTAACAGCCCCATTTCCAGGGTAGCTCAACTCCAGTGGTTCAGAGTCATTCTCACCAGAGATGCGAATTAACCTGCCAAGGTCGTCGTAGTCATAATAGACCTCGGAGTTGTCCAGGTTCTGGATGGCCCGGATGGCGTGCCGAGCCTTGCTGCCCAGTTGCGTCTCATAACTATATTCGATGGTGCCGTCCGGGCCTGCCACGTTCATCAGATGTCCTGAGGTGTCGTAAGTGTACGTCGTAGTTCGGCCTGCGTGGTCGATCAATTGCGACACCAACCCGGAGGAGTTGTATTCGAGCTGGAAGCGATCGCCGTTGGAATGCTCAATTTCAACCAGGAGATTCCCGTCATACTTCAGGGTGGTGGTATTGCCGTTGGGATCCTCGATCTGGTCTAACTTGCCATCGGATCGGAAGCGATATGTGGTGCCATCGGGTTCGATAAGTGTCCGGCCAAGCTCCAAAACGAATCCCGGGTGACCCAGTGGGCTGAAGGCTCTCCTGTTGTTGACAAAGGGAGAAGGATTTTCAAAATCAGGCGGCAAAATTGGTAATTCGTAGTAACGGGTGCCCGTTGGCCCGTCTACGAAGTAACGCTTTTCTCCATGCTTTTCTTCCATACGCATCGTCATTTCGTAGGAATGGGACCAACCCCGGCCAAAGCGGCCGATTTCGAAACGTTGGGAAATTGGCTGCATAAATGAGCGTGTGAACACCAGTGGCGTTCCGGCAGCCGGAGCAGCAGCATCCGTACTCACTGCCAGAGGCGTACCCGGAAACGAGTTGTCGGCCTGCTGAAACAGAAAAGCGAGAAGATCATCGACATTTGTGGATGGTTCTCCAAGTTGGTCCAAATAAGCTGCTGCCTCGCCAATGGCAATGCTAAAATCCCGAACTAGACCTTCATCACCTGACAGGATCCCCCCTGAGTTGGGCGACACCAAATCAAAAAAGTTATCCAGAATCACATCCCAGGCTTCCGGGCGAATGTGGTCTGGAGGATTGTCTGTCAGGTTCTCTCGCAAGACCGCGGATGGGCTGCGGAGGATGAAACTTAAAATATTGGGCCCAACTGAGGCGCTAGTTGACTGGAAAGGAAATTGGAAGAAGACAGTGCCACCTGGCGGGACGACTTGGAACGGCTCTCCCTCGGGACGATGAAGAAATGCATCACTTTTCCGGTTGTTAAGCGTTGGAGGGATAACCAAATACGTTGGACCGGACACATCGAGGGACGCATTGAAAGATTCGAATCGAACGACCGGAACATAGACGTCGGTGTCGCCGATATTTCGGTACTCAATGCTCGCCATTCCTCCGCCAAGAACACGAATTCGCTCCGGGCTAGTGACATTGTAGACCAACCGTCCTGGGTTCCCCGAACTCACGTTGAAGGGGTCGGGTGATGTGAACGAGTTCAGCCCGTCCTCGACACGAATGAGATACTGGCCCAAGTCCACATCGGTCAAGTCGAATTGGGCACCGAGATGGCGGTCGCTCTTGAAGTAAATAGACTCGGCCGGCTTGGCGAAGTCGCCACTGAGTGATATAAGGCTAACCTGGGTGTTGTCCGTAAAGCCCTCTCCTATCAAATTTACGGTCACTTGCCCGGCATTGCTCCCCAGGATGGGATCAAAACGTCTGACTTCAAGAATCGTGTCTCGCACCGTCAGTGAGAACGGGGCGCCGTCTCCGGCTCCCTCCCGACCTTGCATCAAGATGTAGTAAGATCCGGCTGGTCCGCCGAGTGTCAAGATGCCTTGTCCCCCTCTCGTAATGACAGAAGTCTGACCACGGTTGACCGAACTTGGCACTTCCTCGTACAGGACGGAGAAAGTCGCCTGGAACGGCGCTATGTAATCGGCGACCAGCTGAATTTGCTGGCCCGCTTCCAGCTCAACTCGGAAGAAACGTTGTTGATCTCTGGCAATGGTACCTTCAAACGGCTCCCCATGAACCAAGACAGGGAAAGAGACATCGAAATCACTCTCAGAAGCACGAATGTTGTTGTCCCGGTTAACGTCGGGCACAGCACCCTTGCTGCTCGTGACCACAATCACACGAGCATTTCCTTCCATGACTCCCGGAAGAGGGGCTGTTATCGTTTCACTGTAGGATTCTTCAGGGAAGAGAATACGGGGTTGCCGAATCCGGGCAATTAACTGGTCATTCTCATCCAACACATCGTCCTCGGATATGTACACCGAGTCAGTCCAAGGGATAAAGGAATCGGCTGTGCCGGTTGGGCTTTGATTCCGGACAGTATAGCTGATCGTGACAGGTTCCCCAACCGTGGCAGTCGCCGGAACTGTGATCCTCTCCACTGCCAAGTCGGCAGCGTCCCTGAAGACCACAAGAGTCATGTCATTGGGATTGGTCTCCCGCTGAAACACATCTCTTTGGCCAACCTTCGGGAGCTGGACAATATCAAAATCCTGTAGTTGGGAGGCAAAGGTGGCAACGGTGTAGGCCTGATCCTTGACTGGCCCGAAGCCATTTGTCAGGGTGCCGTTGAACCGGGAGTTGAAGGTGGCGTTACCTGCCACGACCAGTTGTCCAAATAGACCACTTTCCGGCGAACCGCCGATTTCGATATTCAATTGAGAGTTTTCTCCACTCTCGTAATCGCCATTCAATGTCAAGGTGCTGGAGGAACCAATGGTCACGTCACCGTCGTTGATTAACGGGCCAGGAACACTCAGATCTCGACCATTTGTGATTGTGAAGCTAGCCGACTCGGCGTTGGTGGTGAAATTCGCGAGAGCATTAGAGCGGTTCACGCTTGGGTTGGGCACAGACGTATAATGGAAGTAGAGAGGTCC
>CAYRFQ010000229.1:0-2997 GCA_964423615.1 uncultured Alcaligenaceae bacterium
TTCGAGTTCTTCAGGGCTTCCAATGGGTCTACTCATAGTAAAAAGTTAGAGGCAACAACTTCCCCAAAGGATTCATTACCCGCGCAGTTCTCAATAAGTCAGGCAAGAACACGATTCGAATTTTGCCTTTCAAGTCAACTGTTTTGGAGTTTTCCTGGTCAGTGGGCAGGTCGAACGATTTCAGCGGAGCGTTGACCCCACCATCTTTCGCTTGATCTTGTGTTCTTTCCGACCAGGGTTTCGTCCCGAGGATTTGGCTTGGCGAACGTATATGTTGGTTGTACCCAGGCTAGAATCTACGAATCCGGGACTGATCACTACCGGTGTGATGTTTGATGTCGACGCGAACCCCCGTCAAGGTGTCGCCGTTGCCTGGGACGGATGCCGGGAGGCAGCTCCGTCGACTCAACGAAGTTTCGACCAACTCTTTGTGTGGACCGTGGTCCACGAAATGGGCCATGCGTTTAATCTATTGCACACTTTTTCTCAAAGAAAAATCACGGGCCCGAGGGAGGCCTCGACTTCGTTTATGAATTACCCATCACGGTACCGCGGAGACCAAGGAAGTGGTGTTGGGGCGTATTGGGCAGCACACCAAAACCTGTTCGATTTGGAAGAGTTGGCGTTCATGCGGCACGGGCGTTTGGAAGAAGTTATAATGGGCGGTGAGTCGCTGGGAAGTCAAGGCCGCGCAAGTCTGCCGCTCCGGAGTTCCACTCCACTATTAGAATTAACATTGCGTGTGCGTGGACCGAACTCGCGACCAAAACGACCTGACGACCCAATGGAATGGGAACAACTTGAGTTTGGAAGCCCTGTATTTATCGAGGCCAAGCTGCACAATCGTTCTGGGATCGAGTTGGAAGTGGAAGATGCGTTGGACCCAAGATACCTTACAACTTTCTATTTTATCGAGCAACCAAACGGAAACGTGGTCCAATTCATGCCAGGGATGACGAAATGTTCCCAGCCAAATAAACAGGTCCTCTCACCGACATTACCGTCGATCTATGAGATCGTCCAACTAGGTTATGGCACAAAGCCATTCTATTTTATAGAACCTGGCAGGTATCAAATTCGTGCAGTTTACACAGGGTTGGATCAGTTTATCGTGTCTGAGCCGCTGGTCTTGTGGATCAGTTATCCCGATTCCGAAACAGAGAAGCAACTTGTCCCAACATTTCGTTCCGAAGTTTCGCGATTTTTCCAAGTCTGTGCTAATCCGAATATTAGGCGAGCGACCAACGAACTTGATGTTCTGAGTAACATCCCAAAAAGGAAAAATCATCCGTTGGTTCAGGAATATGAAAGAACCAAGCTGTATCTTGGATTGGATGGCTATCTGAAAGTCAGTGAGAAACCGACAAGCGGGAGGAATCAAAAAATTACAGTCCAAGACCCTCAGCCCGAGATCAAAGAGATTTGTAAAGCGCTCGGGTTAACTCAGACCTATAAGTTGAGTAAATCAGGCAGTGACATTCTCTCCTTGGCTAACATTCACTTTGGACATCTTGCAGGACGATAAGCTCAGTTTTTCTTCCAAGACAACCAAGAAGCTAAGGGAAAGCATATAGTTGATTCTACAACAGAGTATCTCAAAAAGCTGAACGCGCCCAAACATGTCGTAGCCCAGTATCGTCAGAACTGGCTTCCTGAGGGAGTGGAATAAACTTGGACCATAGACTTCAGTAATGGGCAGGTCTATGCTACGCCCGACGTCGAAATTGCCCAGGATGTATGATCAGCCCTCACGCCTATCACTGGATTACACTTTTCAAGTTCTGGATCGGAAACCGTTTTCACAACCTGACCTTGACACGAAGTTGATCGACAAGACTGAACTTCCGAGTGCCGGGATAACTTCGTGCTCAAGTTGTATTTATTTAGCGATCCACGTGGTCTGATGAAGATTTTGGCAGGATTCATCGGCTCCTCGGTCGTTTTCCACAGACCTTCAGTCCCAGTTTGGAACACCTCGCTGCCATCCACGGTCGAGTTGAGCAATCCGAAAACCTCTCCTGGAAGCCATCGTGACAGAGGTGTAGCCCGGTTTTTCAACTGAACCACTTACCCCGCAGACGAGATTTCTCGGGAAGGTCTGGCCTGTTGTCTGTTCTCGACAGGAACGGTCTTTACTGCATCATTTCCGCCTCTCTATTCTTTCAAAGGTTGTTCCAACCGTGGTGCAGGAATTGGGACTTCGTGTTCCAACGGCTCGAAGGCCTGTTTCGTTGGGTCGTAGGAAAGTATCTCTCCGGTATCTATGATGTAAACCCATCCGTACAAGTTCAGCTCGTTGCGGGACAACCCAACGGCCACCGATGGGTGGGTTCGCAAGTGATCGAGTTGAACGAGGACGTTTTCCTCGACGGCCAGACGGGAGAGTTTTTCTGGATCGGTCAGGTCGGCGTATTTCGAGGCGACGAGTCGCCGTGTAGCCTCGGCGTGGGAAAACCACTGACGAACGGCTGGGAGTTCTTCGAGTCCTTCGTTCTTCATCAACGCACCCATCGCCCCACAGTTCGAATGTCCCAACACGATCAGGTGTTTAATTTGCAGCACCGCAACGGCATACTCGATCGTGGCTCCCTCGCCCCCGTTGGCTGCTCCGTAGGGTGGTATGAGATTCCCGGCGTTTCTGAGCACGAACAACTCTCCGGGTTCCGTCTGAGTAATGAGATTCGGGTTAATGCGCGAATCGGCGCACGTTATTACCAATGCACGCGGGTGTTGTTCATGGGCGAGTTTTTCGAACTCTGGCTTCTGTTTCGGGAAAAATTCGGTCTGGAATTTGTGGACGCCTTTGACAACTTTTTGCATGGGAGAGTACCTTTGTTCTAGAAAGCCAGTGAGGTGGTGGCTCCTCTCGGTTTTGGAATTCTCTGTTCACCGTAGTTACGCGCGGCTGGTTTGTGCTCAACTGCAGTCAACAAAAAGTACATGCGAGCCGCGCAATGTCACTGAAAGTCTCGGTTTGCTCGGTCTGTCTTGTCTTAG
>CAYRFQ010000230.1:0-2875 GCA_964423615.1 uncultured Alcaligenaceae bacterium
CGGATGGTTTCAACATCGGGGACTGTGCCCAAACCAAGCGTGAACCGCTCTAGAGCGGTTCACGCTTGTATTGGGTACACATCAGTCAAAGAGGCGGGATTTCACTTTTCCCCGGAGCTTGCAACTGCACCCAACCCAAGCGTGAACCGCTCCAAATTGAGCAATTGTGTCAGCGTGAGCGTCGTCTCGGTCAAAAAAACGGGCGTCGGCTTTGGAGCACTTGGTGAAGCTCCAGGGCGGTCACGAACCGAGGTTGGGCCACTGATATGACGTGATGGATCTGGAGCCAACGCACATCGACTTGGAGCCCGCGTTGGGAGTTGCGTCACTCGGAGTTCCGGATAAATGGTTGCAAGAATGTCTCGAAAACCTTGGTCCTTCGCGGTCCAGTGCGTTTGATCGCCTTGTTGGTCACGCGACTCGAAGACATTACGCCAGAAGAACTCGCATCGCAGGATCTTCAGCAATGGCCCAAACAACGGGCCGAGTTGCAAGAGCGTCGGAGGTTGCGGATTAAGCGGAGACAATTTTGCAAAGACCCCGATGAATATCTCCAAGAACTGGAGGATCTGATCCACTACTCTACATTGCTAACCTTTGTTTTTCTTCGATTGACATTTTTTGCAGATGTTTCTGCGTTGATCGGCCAATCGATAATCCTTGCGGAACTTGTCGAGAGGCTTCATCCGATGACACCTTTGACATTTTTTCCGAGGGGTGTTTTTTATCGCTTTGACACGCTTTCGCTCGCATTCCTTACAAGCTTTCAGGTGTCCAGATTCTCCTCGACGGTAGAAGTCATCCAAGTGCATTACCCGCCTGCATCGACAGCATTCCTGGTGACTGGAGTAGTATTTCGCGTGTTCAAGAACCCGAAAGGCCTGATCAAATTGAGCCAGGTCTTCTTCCAACTTCGCTTCCAACCGTCGCTCTAAATCCGGGCAGCTATTCACGGCACCGAGGATAGCTTGCGCTATAGTTTCTGCAAATACAAGGCGAGGAGACAAATCGACCAAAGGCGTAAAACAGAGTTCCTTAGGTTCGGCTGTCTGATCGTACCTGAAGTGTGTGCACCCACGCGCAAGCACCTCCAAGGCTTGCATTCCCACATGACCGTCAACAAGCCTTTCTGTCATGAACTCGATGGCAGTCTCTAAACTTTGAGACTGGGAGAATTCCTCTAACCACGAGGACATCAGGCAAACAACACCATTCTCGGGGGCCTTTTTTACGAGCAACTGCGAATACAACTTCGCCTTCTGTTTGTTCGTCCCAATCGTTTCAAAGAACGAACCGTCCAATTGAAAACGAAATAGTTCTATGAGTCGATTTTTGTACTCGGCCAGAGTCATTGCTGTTCCAAAAATGAAGTTGTAAAGTTCTACGACAATCAGCCGCTACCCTCGTTTGCAAGTCGCTCTAGCTCATCAGCTCATTGATGACCTCACCACCAGTTTGTGAGAGTTGCTTGAATCGCCCACCATGAAAATAGGTCAGTCGGTTATCATCGAGTCCGAATAACCGTAGAAGCGTGACGTGTAAGTCTTTCAGAGGATGAACGACCTCGACTGCCCTCCGCCCAATCTCGTCAGTCGCCCCAATGACATGCCCAGCCTTGACTCCACCACCTGCCATCAAGATCATCATCGCCTCGGCATTATGGTCACGTCCCAGTGCGATCCCTCCACCACGATTGTTGTTTCCTGGAGTCCGACCAAATTCTCCACAACCGACGATCAGTGTCTCATCGAGCAGACCACGCTGTTTCAAATCTCGAATCAAAGCGGCCATCGGCTTGTCGAGGCTCCGAATGCGGGCTGCATGCGCTCGCTGAAGATAATCATGGGAATCCCAACCACCTGAGAAGATCTGGACGAAGCGCACGCCCTGCTCGACAAGCCTGCAGGCCAACAAACACTTCCGTCCAAAAGCAGCGGTTTCGGGGCTATCCAAACCATACATCTGTTGAGTCGCACGAGTCTCACGACTGAGATCGATGATCTCTGGTACCTGCATTTGCATGCGAAACGCAAGTTCGTAGCTTTCCATCCGTGCCGAGAGTTCCTCGTGTTGAGGGTGTCGTTGTTGGTGCATCCGGTTAAGTTGGTTCAAGACATCCAAGTTGGCTCGTTGATGTGTTCGAGTTCGCCACAGCTGTGGTCGGAGATCCAGAATCGGAGCCCCTTGAGCACGTAGAGGAGTCCCTTGGTAATGCGCTGGTAGGAACCCGTTGGACCAATTGCCCGAACCGCCTTGCGGATGAGCCAGTTCGCTCAAGACGATGTACCCCGGCAAATTCTGGTTCACGCTCCCCAAACCATAAGTCACCCAAGCCCCAATCCCTGGATCGCCTCCGAAGCGGTTCCCTGTATTCAGGTGGTAAAGCGCAGTCGGATGATTGACCGACTCGGCTTGACAGCCCCGGTAAATACAAAGGTCGTCAGCAACGCCAGCCATGTGGACAAAGTGCTCACACATGTCGATGCCTGCTTGGCCAGTTCTGCGAAACCGAAATGGGCTCCCAACGAAAAATCGGTTGCCCGACGTCATCGGCGAAAACTGGTCGCCCTCGTTGCGATACGACTGAAGATGGAGTTGATTCAGTCGGGGCTTCGGGTCGAATGTATCAATATGGCTCGGCCCACCTTCCAGACACACGAAGATACAGGCCTTGGCTTTGGCTGTCCCATGCGGCTGACGTTCGGCCAATGGATTTCGGGTTGTCTGCTGGCGGGGAGCGCTGTCTGCTTGCAGCATCTGGTTGAGTGCAAGAGTCCCGACCGTGGAACCAAGTCCGTACAAAAATTCACGACGGTTCAAAGTTCAAGTTTCGCACTTTTCAGTGATGTGATTTGGAAAAAATGTCGGCCTCTGG
>CAYRFQ010000231.1:0-2630 GCA_964423615.1 uncultured Alcaligenaceae bacterium
GAGATTGTAGGAGTTAAGGAGCACCAGAAAGCAAGACCTCGCGCTGTAGTACTAACTGGGGTTGATTTCCAAAACGTAATCAGCCAAGAGCCCACACCCGAATTCATTGTCCAAATCCGAGAACAAATCGAGCGATTATTGGAACGATTGGAGGACACGGGAGATCCAGAACTCCGCTCCGTGGCCCTGTTAAAAATGAGTGGTGAGTCCATAGGAGACATTGCCCAACGCTTGGGATGTGTCCGGAAGACCATCGAGCGGAAACTGAATGTCACCAAACGGATGTGGGAACGAGAAAGTTAAACAAGAATCGAATAGGAAATCATATGTCGATCCATTCGCCTCTCGGCAAGCGGAAAGAGGACTTCATGCGCGACATTCCATCATTCCCAGACCAACGGGAGAGCGATTCTTTCCACGAATCGAGTTCCCAACGTGACTTCAGCGGCTTGTCCGTCAACCAGATTTGCCGACTCAACGAGTTGTGCAACCAATTCGAGAAAGGTTGGCAAGCGGGCGAACGCCCCCACATCGAAGACTACATTTCGGGTTTCGCAGAACCCTTAAGGACCGCATTACTGTGGGAGTTGTTGGCGCTGGAGATCGACTACCGTCGGTTGCACGACGACGCTCCTACTCTCGAGAAGTACCTGTCGAGATTTCCCCAGTTGGTCCGCGGCGTGCTGGTGCAAATGCACGCGGACGATCCGAAGACGGACCTCATTGCTGGATCCGGACAGCCCCAAGCCCAAGTTCCTGAGGGTTTGCGACCGATGGCCTCCAAACTCAGGTCAGGGGCATCGTTCGCGCGCTACGAACTCCTAGAAGAACTTGGGCGTGGCGGCATGGGTGTCGTGTTCAAGGCCCGCCATCAGGCCCTCGACCGGATCGCGGATCGATTCAACGTTGATCTAACCGACGCACAACCCCTCTGGTGGGACATCCAGGCTCGAAGTACCTTGCCTTTGCGTTTCCAACACCCCCTTGGCCGCCGTCGGTCAGACCGACGTTGAATCGATCTCTGAATTGAGGCAGGTCTAAGTTCAGCGGTCTGATCGACCACTGAAGGTAAATGCGTGAAACTCCAGCGATCTGCGAGATCGCAAGATGAATTGACAGTCGGTTAAAAAATCACAGGATGGGTAATTCCAAACGCACCCTTCGAGCGTCTCTGGGCTTTTCCAACACCATTTGGTTCCCCATTTCACGTCTGCACCGGGCCCTCTTAGCTCGCAGAATTCCCACTTCTCGCCGTGGACAAGCGATCGAAAGTACGACATCATGGGGCTTTAGAAAAGAACACACTTCCGAAACTCCGACATTATCTTTGACCCACTACACAAAGGCTACTTTGCCGCGAAACTCTGCTGGCCACGAGTAGGGTTGGCGGCTTTATGTTGCAATCGTGGCAGATCAGGAGATTTGTTGATGTCCGACAAACGCGTCACAGTCTGGGTCCAAGAATTTAAGGACCGTAAATCCCTCGTCTTGCAATGGATCGATCCGCTCTCGGGTCGCCGCAAGAGCAAGAGCGCGGGAACAAGTAACGCCAAGGAAGCCGAGCAAGCTCGGGCAGATTTGGAGTACGAACTCAATCACGGAAAGTACCAAGAAGGGAGCAACATCAGTTGGGAGCGATTCCGGGAGTCTTTCGAAAGTGAACATCTCGTTGGATTACGGGAACAAACTCGCATCAAGTATGGTTTCGTCCTCGATGTCTTCGAAGAAATCATCGACCCAAAGAAGCTACGAAACGTCAATGAACGTGTAATCAGCAGGTTCGTCCAAGGGATGCGAGCACGCAAATGTTCGGGTGGTAAGATTGGTTTGTCCCCGCACACGATCAAAGGCTACTTGATCCACCTCAAAGCAGTGCTTGGGTGGGCCGTGAAACAAAAGTTGTTGCCCTCCCTGCCAGCTTTTCCGGCGATCAAGGTGCCGAAGAAGAAGCCACAACCGATTTCAACGGACGACTTCGAGAGGCTCCTGGCTGTCGCACCCGACGACCGTTGGCGAGCATTTCTTTTGTGTGGTTGGTGGGGTGGTCTTCGGCTCTCTGAGGCGAGCCACCTTCATTGGGAACCTTCAGAGACTCTTCCGTGGATCGATCTTGAGAACAATAGAATCGTCCTGCCTGCTGTGTTCGCGAAAAGTGCCGAAGATCAGTGGATTCCCCTACACCCGATCCTCCGAGAAGGTCTTGAGGCCTTGCCATGCAACGACAGAAAGGTATTCCCCTTCCAATCAGAAAAAACAAAGAAGCCGTTGACCCGCAGCGGAATTACAAACCGAGTTTTGGCCTTCGCCAAGAAGGCTGGAGTGAAGCTCTCGATGCACAAACTCCGAAAGGGCTTTGGGTGTCGTGTAGCGAAGCAACTCGGAAAAGGAGGAGCTGCGATGCTTCACGAGTTGATGAGGCATTCCTCGATGCAAGTGACGATGGATTACTACGCGAGTGTGGATGATGCCCTTCAAGATGCCATTCAAGACCTGACGTAACAGTTTGTGTAACACCTTACCTGATTTGACCACATCTTCAACATGTCTGTTTTGCCATAAGTGATTGGGATTAAAAGGATTGCCGAGGGTGGGACTCGAACCCACACGCCGTAAAGACACTGGATCCTAAA
>CAYRFQ010000232.1:0-2528 GCA_964423615.1 uncultured Alcaligenaceae bacterium
CGATGGCCTCGTCGTACTTCTTCAGGCCAGCCAGGGCACCGCCCCAGTAGTCGATGGCTACGATGTTGTTCGGATCGATGGCTAAAGCAGTTCGATAATATTCCGTGCTTTCCTGGAATTTCTTCCTCTGGTAGAGCGTTATCGCCGTCTTCATGACCAATTCGAGATCGTCCGGGTGAATCGCCTGAGCGCGAACGAACCATTCTTCTCGCTTGGATAGATCCGGGAGGAAGACTCCCACCATGTACAAAGTCTGGGGTGAGAGCTTCTCCATGGCCTCTCGGTTCTCCAAGTACTCCTTGGCGATCGTCAACCGATCCCTTCCTGATCTCAAGAGGAAGGCCTTCCGGAACCGATTTCGCAACTCATCCGCGTCGGCCTCACTCGCAATGCCCAGCAATCGTCTCTGGTGCTCTGGGTTGGCCTTCAAGGCCCAGTAGTCCAGGGCACTGACGATCTGTTCGCGAACGACCGACCGCCGGACACGCGCTCCAATGGGCTTTGGGTCATCTCCCAGAACGTCCAGGCCTGCACGTCGGAACAGCTTGGGGTACTCCCGCAAGAGGACTTTGCTATTGAATTTACCATCGACCACAGCCCAACTTTCGTTGCGGACTTTGTTCAGAGACACAACAAAATCGTAGTCCTTGCGATCGTTGGCCACGTCCCGTTTGAGCTGCCACAGCTCCTCTCGAAGCGTCGGAGCCACTGTTGTGATCGACTCTCCGGCCTTTTGCAAGAGTGTCTCGGCGCGTTTCAACGCGCCTTTCTCGGCCGCATCAATGGCTCCCTTCCAACGGTCCTTCTGTTGGTATTTCCGGCGAACGCCGTCTTCTTGGCTTAGCTCCGAAACCAAGTCGTTGTGGATCTTTTGACCTTCCTCGAGGGCTTGACGGATGCCTTTGGCCATGTCTTTGAGTTTGTACTTTTCTTGATCCTGCAACAATTGGACTTTCGCTGTCTGAAGGTCGACTTCGCTCTTTTGCAGGTCCGCTTCGGTCTTTTGCAGGTCGGCTTCGTACTTGAGCCGAGCGCGTTCCCGTTTCTGATCGAGCTGATTCCAACGGTACCAAGCCCCTCCTCCACCTACGACCGTGATGAGCAACATCCCCACCACTGCCAAAGCCAGCGTCACACGACGTTTGACCTTCTCGGCACGCAGACGTTGAGCTTCCTCTTCGGCCTTGGCCTGGGCCGCCGCCTTTTCCAGCTCGGCTCGCCGGAGCTTCTCTTGAACTTGCTGCTGGTATTGCTCAATCGCTTCGGCCACTTCGTTGGCATTGGACGGACGATCCTCGATTTCAGGAGCCATACACCACGAACAAACTGCAACGATGTCATCATCGGCTCCACAGGTGGCCAGTCGCTTCTTGGCGTCTTCCAGATCGGTTTCCCGCGCCTGTCGCCACAACTCATCCCGGTTCCCTCGATAGGGCGCCGAGCCCGTGAGGATCATGCACAGAATCGCACCCAACGAAAACACATCACTGCGTTCATCCAACCGATGTGTCTGTCCGTTCGCTTGTTCGGGAGGCATGAACGGCAACGTCCCCATCACCTCCCCCTCCTGAGTCCGCGAACCCTCCCCTTCGTAAGGGGTAGTCCCTTCCGGATCGTAATTGTCCAACTCAAAGGGAGTCGAAGACTCCGGATGCGTCGGAGAGTTGCCTGCTGGCTCTTTTTGAAAACTCCGAACCTTATCGACTGGAGCTTGGAGTTTCTTGGCCAATCCCCAATCCATCACTTGGACTTCGCCAAAGGCCCCGACCATGATGTTGGCGGGCTTGAGGTCTCTGTGAATCACTCCTTGGGAATGCGCGTAACCCATCGTCTGGCAAATCTGCTCGAAGATCGCCAGGAATCGTGGTAGTTCGTCGGATGGGGCCGAACGCGCTTTCAATAATTCACCAAGGGTCTTGCCTTCAATGACCTTCATGGCGAAATACGGCAGTCCATCTTCCAGGTCCCCTTGGTCGTGGACAGGAGGAATGCCTGGATGTTGCAACTCGCCAGTGATCTCCGCTTCCTTGCGGAAACGATCGACCTGTTCTTTCCGTGAAGCCGTCTCGGGTTTGATGACTTTCAGAGCCAACGGACGATTGATCTTCTTGTCCTGGACTCGATAGATGAGGCCCATCCCACCTTCGTCAATCTTCGACAGAACAGCGTAACCCGCCAACGACTCGGGCAACTCGGTCTCTTCTGCAACCGTGTTGGTTGTGCCAACGTGAAAAGAAGTAGTTCGGTCTTGGGAATTCCAGGACCGATAGAGTGTGCTGAGCAACACGCTGTCATTGGGAAACCGGGCTTGATATTCGGCCAGAGAAACGCTCTCGCCTCGTTGTGCTCGGTAATGCCACTCCAGACGCAGCAATTCCTCTAACAGTTGTACCCGTTTATCTTCCGGGATATCGGTGAGGAAATCTTCGAGGCTGGGAGAAGTATCGGATTTCCACGCATCTTCGAATTTCACACAAATGTCGTCGATGCGTTCGATCCATTCGAGGGGGAGGGAATCTTGGTGGTTC
>CAYRFQ010000233.1:0-2445 GCA_964423615.1 uncultured Alcaligenaceae bacterium
CCACTGACTTTGGTTCTAAACTTCCTGGCATAGAGCAACGCTTCTGCCTCGATCCCTCGTCGCGTCAAAAGTTTCTTTGGGGAATTCGAAGATGAATGACCCTATCTTATGTAAGCCACTCAGATCCTGCTGGCGCATAACCCAGCGACAAATTTGTTCCGCTTGTTGCCTGGTGAACAGGGAGCGCACTTGTCCTGTTTCTTCGACCAACCCGATGATCATTCCGATTCGCCTGTTTTCACGACGCCCGGGCCGCAAAACTCCGATAGCTCTCCTGCCCATGAGCGTCTTCTCCAACTGGTCAAACTCGACGCGACGGTCTGTCATCCATTGAGAAGATGCACCGTGTTCGAGCACCACTTCAAAATTCTCTCCGGATGTAGCGGGACGGTAGATGGCTCGCCATGAAAAAGTCTCACCAGTTTCGAGGTCGGTTTCACGTTTAACCGGGGCATGGCGGTAGGCTACGTAGCGCCTCTCTAGTCTGGCTGTTCCCACGATGCGCTGCCTTTCGAAGAACCGGACTCGGACCTCAACGTTCTCATAACCATCTCCATTTTTTCCACCTCGAAAGCCCAGGTTCTCGATCGGGAACGTCAAGTGGATCCGCGAACCTTCGGAGATGGGTGTTCTGATGAGAAAAGGTGGATTGCCATCAATATGAACAGGAACCCCGTTAACGTAAACGCCATAGCCGAAACTCGTCGCTGTCGACATGTAACTCAGCGGTTCCGAGATCACATGAAATTCCGTATATCCGGGCCGTGTAGAGGGGGGCATGTCGTTTAGTGTGGCGAGCGATGGTCCAGTCCAATGCGCCACCGTAGTTTGGGAGAGACTAGCCCGCATCACATTCGTCTGGTCGCTACTTCGACATACCTCTAAAAAATCGCCTTGTGGTTCAGAAATGCGGCAGCTTTGACCTTTGATACAATCCAAAAATAACGTTGTGTTCGGAGCCTTTTGACCAGATCGGCGAACACATAGATCGGTGGATTGGGACCCTGAGGTGATCTTCTGACTGGTTTCAACGCGTGGTTTTAACTTCGCCCAGAAAAGTTCGCCGTGACATGGGAATGGCGGCTCCGCTAGTCGTAGCTGGTGGAGCTTCGTCAGATTGTCAAATGCTAGCGGAAGCGTCGGTCTGAGAGGTTCGCCGTTTAGCACACTCAGATGCACAAAGTCGAAACGCTCGACCCTACCAGTTAGGTTACCTCTACGGTTTACGTGAAGTTGTGGTTGAATATTGAAGGTGAACCCGAGGTCCCGCGGCGGCAAACAGGGGGCTGCAGCAGCTTGGTTCGTGGCTTTAACAAGTTCCCGTAATGCAAGTTGCGTAGGATGACCAAGATCAGATGGCTTCACGATAGAGAGATGATCCGATTGCGGTATTAGCTCCGCCAGTTCCGGCCAGTAGACGACCGCCGACTCCTTGGGAACCACAGGTCCGCCTTCGACATAACTAGCGAGACGCTGACCTACCGCGCAAACGACCGCTGTAATGGTTAGTGTGTTGGCGTTGCAGCGGGCCTGCGCTTCGAGGATTCCGTAATGCTCATAGAGTTCGCGTCCCACGATGAAGTGCAGGTCACCCTCTGCAGAGATTGCTCGGCGAAATCTAGTATGGACTTCTTCCAGGTAGTCACTTCCTTGTTCTAGCTCGCGAACCATTTGATTATCTATGGCCCACTGAGCAAGGCTTGCAATGTTTGCAAAGCTCGACCCTTTTGATGGGGATCCCACAAGCAGCAGCCCCAAACGTTTCCCTTGAAAACGTTGGGCGTGTCGAGAAAGAAGGTCACGGACGAGCACACCGCCTAGGCTATGACCCACAAAAATTATAGTTTGTTTCTCTATGGCCGGAGGTTGACCATTAATCGAGGTGAATATGGCGTCAGAGAGCTGTGCTTGAGCATCGGCCATTCGAAAATGCCGACTGCCAGGCCCGGTATGATAGCCGGCCAATAGGATTGATGGCGCTACTCCTTCATCAGTAGCGGCAGCAACCAAAGAATCTTGAAGAACAAGATCGGGCCAATAGGCTCCACTCTTCCCATCGGTATCAGCGTGACGCCAGGTTGTTCTGTTACCTGCATTCAATCCATGTACGAACACGACCACAGTTGAAGAATTATTGGCGCAGTACCACTGACTTCGCCCGTCGTTCTGGGGTGCTTCCTGATATGCGCAAGCAAGGGTCTGTTCGGTGGATAATATGAGAAGAGAGAAAAGTAGAAACACCAAACAAATTATAGTCCGCTTGGATACGTGAAAAGGCATGTACATTCCATTGGTTGAATACTTAGGTAAAATACAACCTGAGGGTGCGCTCTGCGACAATCAACGGATGATTAAATATTACTGCAGCGCTTGTCTCGCCGCAACCCGGATGCCCTACCGCCTTGCAGGCGTGCGAGCCCTGAAGGGGTGGACTGCTACGAGGCG
>CAYRFQ010000234.1:0-2424 GCA_964423615.1 uncultured Alcaligenaceae bacterium
GTTGGAAAGACGCGAGGCTCGTCGGCGTCGACGTTCTCCGGTTTCGAGCAATCTGACTTGGAACTGAGGTTCAAAACCTTGACAAAAGTCATCGACATGGCAAAACAAAGTAAGCAGTTGCATGGGTGTATCTCCGGGAAGAAATTGGGTCAGGTAAACACAATTGATTCCCAACACCCTGGGCTGCCCATTTCCAATCCCGACAGACCTGCAATCCCAAACCGCTCAATCGACACAAACTACCTGCTGAAAACACTTTACGGAAATACCTTAAACGAAACTCAGGTTTCATGATCCTTTACATCTGCCCGACAGCTGGCTCAACAAACATAAGGGGAAGTATGACGCTGGCTACAATGTTTTTCGGAAAAAACGAATCGTTCGGATGAAGGAGCTCGGGCTCATCAACAAAAATGCCAAACCATATCCTTGGCTCTCCAATGTCCCCACTTGGGATCAGTTAACTTCGAGTCAAAAGAGACGAGAGATTCGGCAGATGGAGGTCTACGCCGGAATGGTCGAAAACATGGATTACGAAATTGGCCGAATGATTCGTCATCTCAAGAAGATCGGGGAATATGACAACACACTGATTGTGTTCTTTTCCGATAATGGTCCGAACGCGGGTACAGAACTGAGTTATCCTGACAGCATGAAAGATGGTGGAGCCTGGCTACGATCGAACTTTGACAACAGGCTCAAGAATTTGGGGAAGATCAACTCGTTCGTCGCTGTCGGGCCAGGATGGGCCCAAGTGAGTGCAGGCCCATACCGCTATGCGAAGGGAGTCACCTCAGAGGGAGGGCTGATTGCTCCGTTGATCATCCGTGGTCCAAGGGTACCCAGGAACGGAGCCACGAGTCACGCCTTACTTCACGTCATTGACATAATGCCAACATTTTGGACATAGCAGGGACTACACATCCGAAAACGTTCGCCGGGCGAAATGTGTTGCCCATGCAAGGTAAATCCATGATCCCAATTCTAGTTGGGAAAAAGAAAGAGATACGCTCCAACGAGCCTGTTGGCTGGGAGCTATTCGGCCATTGTGCCCTCCGGAAAGGGGACTGGAAGGTGACCCGATTGCAAGACCCCTTCGGAAAAGATAAGTGGCAGTTATACAACTTGAAAGTCGACCCCTGCGAAACAAAGGACCTTTCCAAAAGGAATCTAACCAAGACAAGAGAACTGGTAGCTCTTTGGCAGGCTTACGCGAGAGAGAACGGAGTTATCCTACCCAAATCGGAGAAGAAGAGTTCCAAGCAATGATCGTGCTTTTTAGCGGTTCGAATTTTTGAACCGCAGGCAATTCTGATTTTGGCATGCCACAACCAAATTGGGAAGCGTGCTGCCTCCACCTATCTAATCGTGTTTGGAGTGAGTGCTCTGCTCTCTGTCAGTGCCAGCGTCGCACCATATCGGGCACCGACCAACTTGGGGAGACGATTGTGAAGTACGATCGAACCGACCTTCGGAGCAATGGTGAACAAGGAACACGAATGACGAAATCCAACAACCCAATTCCCAGCCTCCCACATCGGCGAATCGCCACTTGTGGGAAATCCATTTCGTGCGTGGCCTGTTCTATCTTGGCATTGTGGTAAGTCTTTTAGTATCGGGGGAACTGTTGCTGGACACCTCGGAATGCTCCTTGCTGTGCCGGCCGCCGCGTGTCTGCGGATATTCTGGGGGGATGTTGTGATGTCTCCACTCGTGGAGGACGCCGAAACGCACTGACCCCTTGGCAGCATGCGAAAGGAACCAAGGACGAAACTCAAAACATCAGATGTTCCCCAATCGCGATTTTCCATTGTCCGGTGTATCGAAATGTGTGTGATGATCAGACTTTGTGCTTAGAAATCCATCTTCCCTCGAAATCCAACGATAATCGCAGTGTCATTTGCTCGTTCAGCGGGGTTGATCACTTGCAAATCCACGGTCAGGTGAAACCAAGGCGTAATTTCTGCGTTGTAGTAGATTTCACCACCGTGAGGAGCTTCGAGTGGGTTCCCTCTCCCGGCGAATGCATTTCTGAAGTCGGTTTGGAGAGGGCTGTAAAAGTAGCCGATCCCCATCCGGTCATTCGGCCGAACATCAAACGGGCCGAAGGCTTCCAGTGACACAGAAGTTGTGACTCCGAAAGGTGATGTTTCTTCGTCCGAGAACCCAACCCTTCCGAACAGTTTGAGATAACGCTTTTTGTTATTGGGGTGAACCCACAGTTTCTGTTCACCTAAATATTGGATCATCCAAGTCCCCGTTTGTTGTGCGGGGATCACTCCACCATCTGGCAAAAAGATCCATCCAGAAGTGTCAAACGAGGTAAAATCACCTGTGGAATAAGTGCCCAAAATTGTGTGTGAACCTGGTAAGTTCAAGTTTCGCACAAATCGCATATATTTTCTTCGCCCAGAGATCCGAAAG
>CAYRFQ010000235.1:0-2337 GCA_964423615.1 uncultured Alcaligenaceae bacterium
AAGAACGAACTCGACTACGCCAACAAGCTCGCCAATGGTTGCAGGCCGACCTGAAAGCCTATCACTCAGCCCTCAAGAAAAATCATTTACTTGCCTTTGCGACAGTCGGTCGTTTGCATCACTGGCAAACCGATCCGGACCTGTCCACCGTCCGCGATGCCAACCTCTTGGCCAAATTACCCAAGGATGAACAAACGTCATGGAGAGAACTCTGGAAAGATGTTCAGACATTGGAGCGGACAGCAAAGACTCGATAAACTGAAACGACTTTGAAGGGTTCACTGACCAACGAACGAAAAGAACAAACTCACGTCGTTGAACTCGAAGCCAATCACAACTACGTTATCGAGATGCAGAGCAAACAGTTCGACACGTTCTTGCGTCTGGAAGATGACAAGGGCAAGCAACTGGCCAAGAATGACGACGTGAACACCAAACGCAGGATGTTCAATTCCCGCATCGAGTTCACTTCCAAGCAAACTGGGAAATACCGTATCGTCGCTACTTCGTATCAGCAGCGAGGTCGGGGTCGGTACACTATTCTCATCCGGGAGTTCAAAGACCAAGATTGAGTTGCATACTCATTGCCCACACGACCCGATTCGCCAGCTCCGTTCTGAAGTTTGCAAGTTGACTCACTCTCCACCTTTCTGCCGAACTGACTCTTCCGTGCTCCACCACTATTGAGCACGAGACTGTCAGGGAATCCGCAAAGAGAACGATTAACGCTGAATTCCACAGGATATTTGAGCGCACGATCCAAGATCGCCCAGATCGCAAGGCTCAACCATCGCCAGACATCCGTGGGTTCCAAAAAAGTTGCGCATTTTTGTGGGAATTTCTGCAAAACACGGATGACCTTTGTGAAAACACGATTTCAAGCGTCAACAGACCCGAGTAAATGGAGAGAACCATGCCTCCTTTTCCGTTCCATCGTCCGTATATCCCACCACCCCGGATTCACCATTATCCAAAAATCCATCATCCACCGATAAAACACCATCATCACCATACACCTTTTCGACACTACCCTTCTGGAGGTCATGGTCCGAGTGGGCCATACAGTTGGGTTGGCGAAGTTATTGGACTGATCATCCTCGCAATCTTCTTCTTCGGATTTTGGTTGCCTGGTTGGCAAGACATGCAACGGAAGCACAAGGAGTTTGATCGCGAGTGGAACAGAACTCGAAAAGAAATGAAACGCCGGCATCGGGAATTTGATCAGGAATGGGAACGAAACAGACGACAGTGGCCAGATGGCTTCTAACACCCCCTTCAGGCTTCACAACATCCGTCCTTGACTTCGAAATACAAATTCCAACAACAGAAACCTCAAATGGAGCACCCCATGTCCATCGCACCGCAAGAATCCCAACAGCAAGAGTCACCGTCTTCACCAAACGCGGACTCCCAGGAAAAAAAACAGAACCCGACCAAATGGGTCGTGATCATAGCTGTCGCACTGGTCGTGGGTCTGATTGTGATCCCCGAAACAGGACTCATATGCCTTCAGTCGAACAAGTCGGAATGGAAATCAACAAGCAACTACACCACAAATCGAAATACGTTGAACCGCCGGGGTGTTCTCCTCGCGGGCTTCAGCTACTCTCCCACCGTACAGGTCACTGCCAACTCATCTTGCGCAAAACATGCAGGGAAAGTGATTCGAGACAAAGTCAAGGGGCCCAAAGACGATCGTGCCAAGCTCGACATCACCATCACCCGAGTCACCGAGAGCGGCACACCATGGATGCCTTTCGTGAAAAACGGAAGTTGTACGTTCTCCGCGAGCTACAATCTTCAAGCCACAGCAATGGGTTCATCTGTTCGCGTGTCAGGGACGATTAACGGTGAAGTCAAGCAATCCATGAACGGGGTGTGCTCGACGGCGTACTTTCGGGAAAAGATGGGTGAGTCAGTTGCGCAGGCGATTGTAAGCGACATCCAGCGAATGATTGCGAAGAACGGTCGTTAACCATCTGGGAGTCGTGCTGTCCTCGACAGGAACGGCTCCCTAACTCTGTTCCGCGGTCCATCACGCCGTCTTTCGGCTCGCTCGGAAATCTGGCCTCGGTCATTTCCGAGACTCCAGACGCAGAAAACTGTGTGCCTCTAGTCCTAAAATAAGCGAACCCGAAGAGGCGATTTTCCATAAGTGGTTGTGAGACCTTCAGATTCGAAAAAATGACACTCCGGTGTCATTGCAGATTTCAGGTGAAACGGGGCTCTTCCAACAATGAAGTCACAAACTATTTATAGGCAGAACGTTGTGACTTTCTGGCGGTAAACATTCGGTAAAGGGGTGTGGTATGTGGCCAGAATCCTAGCTGCGACTAT
>CAYRFQ010000236.1:0-2331 GCA_964423615.1 uncultured Alcaligenaceae bacterium
TATTCAAACGACAACAAAACGGAAAGACCAACTTCAGATCAGTAAAGTGTTACCCTTTTTACAGGCGTCAATAATTGTAAGTGAGCACGTATTACAGAGCCGATCGAGATAGTACCACTCAAATCCACGAAGATCTTCGTGTCCAGAGGACGGCTGATGAAAAGCTAATAGTTCCTTGGTTCGCCGAAGTCCGCCAATGTTCCACGCGTGCTGGGCCAAATTTATGTGAGCGTTGTAGGTAACGCGTTCGAGTTGCGAGAGAGTTGCGCGTAGTTTTTGGTTGGCTATCTTTGCTTCGGTGCTTTGGTTCAATGCCTCCAATGCGTTTGCTTTCGCTTGGGCTTCTGCCTTTCTGGCATTTGCTGCGTTGAGTTTCGCTTTCTGTTCGGCGAACCTGGCTTGTTCCTCGCTCTGGAAAGAGCTTCGCCATTGCACGAGGACTGCGATAAAACCAATTACGGTCACGCCCAAAATGCCGAGGAGAAGCGCCGCCACGGCAGGATTTCGACGACACCAGCGCCAAGCTCGGCCAACTAAAGTGATACGCCGGGCCTGTATTGGTTGATTCTCCAGGAAACGCTGCAAGTCATCGGCCAATTCCTGGGCCGATTGATATCGACGGTTTGGTTCCTTCTCGATGGCTTTGTGGGAGGATGGTTGCGAGATCATGTGGAATTTGCGAATCCGCTTGTCGCAACCTGGTTGGTTGTTCCTTTGTCACTTGATGGATCAAAGCCATACGATCTTGAGCTTCGAAAGCGGGTCGAAGCAAGAGCATCTCGTAGAGTGTCAATCCCAGGCTGAAAATGTCACTGCGTGAGTCAGCCTGTCCTCGAAATCGCTCCGGAGCTATATACCGCAGTGTTCCAACGACATTTCCTTCTTCCGTTATTACCTCGGCAAGATTAATTGTCACATGAAACAGCCCTCAGAAGACGGCTAAACTGCGTCAGGAGTGATTCTGCATGTGAGGATTAATCTTGCCGAGGTAATAACGATGCTGCCGTGGTTTTGGCAAGGCCAAAGTCCGTAATCCAGACACGACTATGCGTATCCAACAGTAGGTTTGCAGGCTTGATGTCTCGATGCAAGACTCCTGCGTTGTGCGCGTAATCCAAGGCCTCCGCAACTTGGATTCCGACGCGAGCAACACTGCGAAAATAATGCGCACGTTTCGTTTCGACATGAGAACGTTCGGCTTGACCTGGTAACAGTGGCTTGGTGTCAACAGGGGGGTGAGAGCTCGTGTCTGTGACTGGAAGGGGAACAAAACCCTCAAATAATGAATTCGCTACTTGTTCGCTGAGTTGTGTGTTCGTCACCGTTCGACTCGCGCGGATCACATCACTGGTTTGCTCACGAATCTGTCTCAATTCTTGCAACACTTGTTCGAGAGATTGCCCATGTATGTATTGCATGGCATAAAAATAGATATTTTGGTCTTCGCCAACCTCAAACACAGGAACGATATTGGTGTGATGGAGTCTGGCGGCGACTCGAGCTTCGTGACGAAATCTCGCCAATCCGCCGTAATGTTGGACCGATTGCGCTGGCAATACCTTCAAAGCTACGTGTCGGTTCAAAGCAATTTGTTCGGCTTCGTAAACCACCCCCATGCCGCCACGACCTATCTCTCGCTGAATGCGGTATCCACCAAGTACTTCTGGAACTGTGATTTGAGGAATTCCGGTGGGCAATTTGTCTGTTTCCGCTCTAGAGTTGTGCTCCATGCCGGAGCCAGCTTTCTCCATCATTACTAAGACGGGAAACAGGGAATGAATTTCTTCAGCCAATGCTGGGTTGTTGGCTGTATATTCTCCAAGAGAGGGGTGCTCGCCTTTCAGGGGTAGTTTTTTTGTAAGCGATTTGTGAGGCCCAAGTTGTGGAGATTGTCTGGAGCGTCTATGGTGCAGATAGAGTCCTTCGTTTTGTTGGAAAAGGAGGTTGCTATGTCTACTCCCAAACCCCTTCGGCAATGGACCGCCCAACTGCGTTCTCACTTCGCAACTGTTCAGGGCCTACGCATTAAAAGTTACCAGCCTTGCGATTAATTCTTCGAGATTCCCATTGGCATGAGTTTTCTCGAGCCGAAACCAAGCGTAAAATGCCGAGCCTCAAAAACTCGATGGAGAACAACCTGGCGAGTTTCGTTGAATCCCGAATCGTATTTGAGACACACATCATAGCAAAAGCAGTTTTCCGCGAGAAAGACCCCGCTTGTTACTTTGTTTCCCCAGCTTCATGCAAGCTGGGGAAAGTTTGATGCGTAGGCCCTGGCAACTGTTCTGTCGGAGCCTCAAATCCAAGTCCTGGCTCTTTACTCCTTCGGCC
>CAYRFQ010000237.1:0-2303 GCA_964423615.1 uncultured Alcaligenaceae bacterium
TGTCCTTTTTGACAGTTGGTATGCTGCTGGAAAATTCATTCGGTGGATTGTCCGACAAGTCTTGGCACGTCATCTGCGCGTGCCAATCTAATCGCTGTGTTTCGGATCGGAAATTGTCGGCTTGGCACAAAACGAACATGGGACGCCGCTATGAGAAAGTCTCCGTGCGGTTGGCGAACGGGCGTTCTCGGAACTATTTTGTTCGTAGCGTCTGGGGGTCTCTGCGAGATGGGGCCGGAAAAGTTTGCGTGTTGATATCACAAAAGCGACCAGGGAGTTGTTCTCCTTGGCTCTTCCGTTTCTGGGTGCCAAAATCGCTAAAAATGGGCTGGTGCACGACTTTGAGACAGCCGCTTGTCTTCAGAAAGCCCGAAAAATTCGCAGCTTGCGACGTCTGACTCGAAATTCTTGGCACCCAGAAACGGAAGAGCCAAGTTTAACATAACCAGCGTTATCTGCCCATGGCACCCATCGTTTGCTTTGTTGTGCCAATTTATTGGACAGTCCACAACTGGCCGGATTTCTGAGAAACGTCCCCTCACCACCGCTCGAACTTGTTTTCCTCCAGTTGGTCGAGATAACTTGTTCGCGAATATCCATAGTAACCTATCCCGACTAGCCGAGCTGAGGAAAGCAGACCCATGAGAGTGTCCTCTCCATGGGGCCATCATTGTTGTTCTAATCAACAGGTCGGTCCGTTCCGCGGATGGGAGTTCTCTCGTTGGGTCTGCTCAAAGTATCCTCGTGACCTGTCTGGAGTTGATTTACTACCCAATGTGTAGCTTTTGACTGCCTATTGACTGCCAATACGGTGGATAACAGCGGAAATCATGGAAGTGTATGGAATTGCATTAGTCGTTGTAAGTCTATGTCATGGAAGTAGATGGACAATGGTGGAAATAGGTGGAAGAAATCAGAATCGGTTTAGCAAACCGAAGGTTACAGGTTCGAACCCTGTCGGGTGTACTGCTCTCACTGCCAAGCAAATCCTCTTCATTTGTTTCAACTCTTTTAGTACCAATCACTTCCGGCGCAATGGCTGGCTCTTCTGTATCATCCACAACTATCTCACTTGTTTTCACCTCTTCTCCTTGCGAATCAACTTTTAGTGCAAGTGTAGTGCAAGAATTTCGAACTGGATTCTCATGCGAGACTACCAACGAGGGCAATTGCTCTACGGCCTCACCAAGTTCCTCCAACCTAGCATTCCCGTAACGATTTATGGTCAAACGTGGATCGGAATGGCGAGCCAGTTGCATTGCTTGTTTGGGAGAGGTTCCGTCCTGATCCAGCAGCGAAACGAACGAATGCCGAAATGCATGGAAATCAGCATAGAATGGCCCGGAGGAACCCTAAACGCCGATTTCCGCAGGCCAGACAATACCTGAATTTTGGCCCTTTCGTGGGTTACCGCGCTTACTGAAAATCGAAGGCAATTCGCAGATTTTTTAACCAAGGAATCGGTGGGCTTTGTCGGTCCCACGCCGCTTCCTTGAGGTTCGGATTGTGACAACGTTGATCCAAAGTGACCAACAACCGACCATCGTGGGTGACTTCCATCTGACCGGACGTTTCCACAAATCGACGATACAACAACTTGGCTTGGCTCTTTTGTTCTCCCTTGAGTTGGTTGGCTAACCAACGATAACAACCGTCGGCTAGGACTCTCAGAGTTACATCCAAGTCCACGTTCAAACGTACTTCATTGCAAAGACAGTCCAGATGAAAGCAATTGACGCTACTGCCCAGGCTGTCCTCAATCCCGTTGCGATAGGTACAGTTTTCAATCAACTCTCGGGCAAACGTTTGGTCGTTATTGGTCAAAAATAACGTAGCCTGCTCTCGCCCCAATCCTTGCACGGCGATTTGTCACACGGTTCCCTGGTAGTCGCTGAGGGTCGCCGCTTCCTGCAAATACTCGATACGTTGATGGCGGCGTTTGGGGATGTCAATGACTGCCCTTGTCCAATCGCTCTTGGGCCGTTGAGAGAGACGTTGCAAGATACTCGCCCCGCGGCGACGAATGGTTACCAAAGAGACGACACGTAACGCGAGAACAACAGAATATTGCCACTAACCGCATCACTTCAACGCAGTGGTGCCCGACACCTCGAATAAGCCCGATACCGTTTCACGGCGTCTTTGAGTGATATGGCGATCTTGCTTCGGCTCAGATATCGGCATCCGGCGCGGTGATAGGCTTTGCCGGTGCGAGTCCGATAGACGATGATTTGTCTGGGTTTGCCCTTTTTGTTCGGAGTGGTTTCGACATTCTTCGGGCGGATGGTTTGGACTTTGCCCCA
>CAYRFQ010000238.1:0-2108 GCA_964423615.1 uncultured Alcaligenaceae bacterium
TTTTGTTCGGAGTGGTTTCGACATTCTTCGGGCGGATGGTTTGGACTTTGCCCCACAGTCTGTGACCGGATGTGCGGGCTTGCCATTCGTACTTTCGGAACAGCTCTATCTGGTTGAAGGGGTACTTCGTGTATGCGTGACCGTAGCCTTGGCGAACGATCTCCAAATTCACGAACAAGCCGTCGGGCAGGCGATGGACGTAGGCGAGGAGTCGGCGATAGCGGCCGTAGGTGGGTTTGGTGCCGTCGTACTTGAGCCAAACAGATTCGCCTTTGAGCAAATTCTTGGTGAACTGGCTGGCATCGCGACCGTAGAACTCGACCTTCTTTCTCGGATGCACTGTCTCGGGCGTATCGACGTCGGTCAACCGCGCCCGCACTTCTTGGACGTCTTTTGAAATGATGATCGTATAACCATCGACCACCCGAACCACTTTGTAAATCTTGGACTTGCTGAAATCGTGTTTCGGATACGCAGGCGGCGGAGTCGTCTATCCGAACCTGCCAACTGTGAACAACCAAGCCACCGAAGCACAACAGCAACACCGCAATCAAAGACAGGCGGGTCATCTCTACTCCAAGACTTCCGGCTCCCTCTCCGTGATGTCCCACAGTTCAAATAGCTCTAGACTTTTTTCAACCATGAGACCAAGGATATGGCCGCCAAGAGCAAAACTCACCCAAGGGGCTTTCCAGACTTTTTCAAATGGACCCTTCACCACCCTTTTCAAATTCCCAGTTTCAGTATCCCAGAGTTTGACCCACCCTGGCCTTGTGGGATGGTGTTTGGCTGGAGAATTTGTCACAAGTCCTGCGACTGTCTTTCCATCTGGACTGAAGACGACCTCACATATTAGGTCCTCCGGCTCTTCAATTTTTCCCTTCAATGTGTTGGTTTCGAGATCCCAAAGTTCAATCTCTCCGAATGCTTTCGATTTGCGATTCCGCTGCCTCTGCTCGCTATTCACCATTGCCAAGGTTCTTCCATCGGAACTGAAACCCCCCCAACCGTGGAAACTCTTAGTTCTCTTACCAGTTTCAAGATCCCAGAGTTCAATCGAGGTCATCATTTTTTCCTCAACCGCCAGCAATCGGTTATCATGGAGAAAACGAATAGGAGTTAAAACTGTAGACCCAGTTCTCAGGATGGTTCTGGTTTCTCCAGTATCTAGCTCGAAGATGTTGATCTCATAACGCCTTTGGTTGGGTTTTCCATCTTCAAGTTCGTTCAGAACAGCGAGGAGCTTGCCGTCCGGACTGAACGTCGATTTGAATCCGTAATCCTCAAGTACTGCTCGAATCTTTCCAGTCTCCACGTCCCACAACGTAATGGTCGTAGACTCCTCTTCTTCAAGGATGACGACTTGGCCATCTGGGCTCATGATTAATGATGATGGCTGTTTCTCATGTCCCGCGAGAGAACCAACGAGCGTCCCAGATTTCATGTCCCACAGTCGAATTTCTCGCCCAACAATCACGTCTTCGGGCTCTTCAAATCGCACTGCCGCAGCCAGAAGACTTCCATCAGCACTCAAACAAACAGGGCACCAATCAATAAAAACATCAAACGTCCACTTCACTCTTCCCGTCCGGATATCCCAGACTCGGATTCCTCTAGAGTTCCCCGAGCCAACATATAGAGTCCCATCAGGACTGAAGCAGCGTGAGTTCCAAAACCGTAGTACCTTCGGAAGAGTGACATACTTCGCAAAGACCGGGACGAGGCCCTCCCAATGATCAACAAAGACTGGGCCCAAGAGCCGGAACCGATGCGCAATCTCCTCTTCGATATTCTCCGTCAAATAGTCCGCGAGAATCTCCCACCGGTCGAGATTGGCTGGGTCGGAAAGAAAGGCTTCGGGGTCCAAATCATAGTCCCTCCAAATGACACCTCTAAGTCACTAATTCTTGTTTCTCGCTTTCGTCTTGTTTTCGATGTCCTTCTCTAACCTGAACGTTCGCAAAAAATTTGTGATCGTTTGATCACTACCAGTTTTGAATTTTTTGGAGGCAAAGAATGGGAAGACATCCTATCGTGAAGAATGCATCTTAAAAAGGGTGCATCGCCTTGTTTGCGATTTTGCCCGGCTAGGCCGCCATCGTCGTTTG
>CAYRFQ010000239.1:0-2028 GCA_964423615.1 uncultured Alcaligenaceae bacterium
CGACGAGGCCATCGAAAAGTACAAAATCGCTACCAAAATCGAACCCAACAATGCAGAAGCCTACTCCAACTGGGGCTTTGCCCTGTATTCTCTGAAGAAGTACGACGAGGCCATCGCAAAGTACAAAATCGCTACCAAAATCGAACCCAACGATGCAAAAGCCTACAACAACTGGGGCTTTACCCTTTCTAAACTGAGGAAGTATAACGAAGCCATCGTTCCACTGAAAAGGGCCATCCGGTTGCAACCAAGGCATCCCAACCCACATGGGGTGCTTGGCAACGTTTACCTTGAGCTTGGAAAGTTCCAGAAGGCTATAACCTCTTTCGAAACCTTGAGGAAACTCCTTCCCCCAACACATCCCTTCTATCGCCATGCTCAGTCCGGCATTGTTCAGTGCCAACTTTGGCTCGACCGAGAGGAGAAACTCCCGGTCGTCCTCGCAGGGACGAAGAAGGTCTCGATACAAGAACATGTGGCCCTGGTTACGCTGTGTGTACTATTTAGGAAACGTTATCGCGATGCCGTCAAGCTCTTTAGCGACCTGTTTAAGCGAGAACCGAAGCTGGCCGATGACTTAAAAGAGCAACACCGCTACAACGCCGCGTGTGCTGCTGCTCTGGCCGCTTCCGGAAAGGGAGTCCACGCCAAGAAGATCGAACGCAATCAACGAGCCACTCTCCACAAACTAGGTCGGGGTTGGCTCAGAGCCGACCTGAAGGCTTATCACAAACTCTGGAAGCAGAGTCCTTCGGATACCATTCTCGCCCAGGATCGTTTGAGCTACTGGCTGAAAGATTCGGACCTCTCGAGTGTCCGCAACGAAGACGCCATCTCCAAACTACCCAAAGCAGAGCAACCAGCCTGGCGGAAACTGTGGGCGGATGTGAAATCCCTGCAAAAGACCATCCGAGCCAGCTACACCGAGACCGAATCGAAAGGCCGACTTACATCGAAATCGCCCCAGTCCTTCGGTTGCCATTACCAAGAGCACAAAATCCAACTCAAGGCTGATCGGCAATACACCATCGAAGTGCGAAGTCAACAGTTCAATAGCTTCTTGATCGTGCTTGATCCAAAGGGCCAACGCAGACTGGCTCAAAACGATGACATAGTTCCGAAGAAAAACTTGAACTCGCGTGTAAGTTTGCGAGTGCCCAAGACTGGAACGTATGTTGTCCGAGTGACGACCGCCCAAGGTCGACAAGTCGGGGCTTACTCGCTTCACGTGTTCGATCACGGACCGGTGAAAGTTAAGACCGGATCGCTTACAGCGCAAGAGACCGAGAGCGAATACACTCTCAAAATGAAGGCAGGCCACACCTACATCATCAAGATGCAAAGTCAGCAGTTCGACACCTTTTTGCGACTCCTCGATTCCAACGGCAAGAAACTCGACGAGAACGACGATATCGACACCAAAACCAACAATCTCAACTCCTGGATTGTCTACACGCCTAACCAAACCGACACCTACCGCATCGTTGCTACATCGTTCCAAGGGCGAGGTCGGGGAGAGTACGAAATTGTGATCCGGGAGTTCATGGCAAACGAATCGAAGGACAAGTCGAATTGAGTGGGAAGAGATGCGTGGAAGACGAGTCTTCTCGCCATGTAGCAGCGAGAAGACTCCTATTTGCGGAATTAGACCAGTTCGCGAAGTGCACCTGAGCCGATGACGTGTTGCGGACGACCGGTTGGGTCGATGATTGTGGTCGTCTCAGGATTGATGCCGAGGTTGTGGTAGAGAGTACCCAAGACTTCGGAGAACGTCACGGGTCGGCTTGCGGGTCGTTCGCCGAGTCGGTTGGTGGTTCCGATGGCTTGTCCCGTTCGCATGCCACCGCCAGCCATGAAAGCACAGCTCACTTGTGGCCAGTGGTCTCGGCCAGCATTTCGGTTGATGCGTGGCGTTCGGCCAAACTCGCCCCAGGCGATTACTGTCACGTCGTTGAGCATGCCGCGGAGATCGAGGTCTTCGATCAACGCGCTCAAGCACTGGTCGAGCTTGCCGCCGTGGTCGCGGAC
>CAYRFQ010000240.1:0-1972 GCA_964423615.1 uncultured Alcaligenaceae bacterium
TCCAAGGTCAAACGATTCGGAGAGGTGTGCATCACGACGCTCCTGCTCGTGATCACCATCCTGTTGCTGATTTTCATGATGACGGCGTAACGCCTCACGTGAGGACCGGTCCCATCGTGAGGCCGATCCTTATTACTTCGATTAGATTTCTATTTCTCAGAAGGGGTAAACCATGAATCGATTGTTTCTGTGTGCCGCGCTGGTCTGTGGTACTTTGGCTTTCAACCACGAAATGACTTACGGTCAACGCCTACAAAGATCACCTCGAACTTCTGGTGTTCCGGGCAACATCACACATGTGGCTGAACGGTTGCTTCTGGGAGTCCGTTTTGGGATTCCCCAAAGAGTCCAACGTGGCCTCAATAGGACATTACTGTCTCGTCCTGGGAGCAGTATCTATTTCGAATCACTTGGAGGAATGTCACTTCATCTGACCCGAAATGGGGTTCTGGTTCGGAGGCGGCTTGCAATTACCACGCGATATGGGACGCTAGGATACGATCCAGGACCATAAACGTCGGTGGGCGTCAGTTATTTCGTTTGGTCGGACTATCGCTCCAACGAACCGGGACAGATGCTCATCTAAGTACCTGTCCCGGTTCAAGGTAAAACACCCATTGGAATCAATCAGGTTTTTCATTTTTCATTGTTCGGGTACCGGTGTTGCTCACGATCGGAAACGGGTGGAAACATCATGCAATTCCTTACATTGGTCGAATACCTCTCGAGGTTGGAAGAGAAGGTGGATTCCTTACTAAAAACTGTGCAAACGCAGACACAGAAAAAATGGTATACCACCTCCGAATTTGCGGAACTAGTAGGTTTGAGTGAGTTCACGATCCGAAAACACTGCTCGGAGGGAAGGCTGCGGGGGAAGAAACGACGATCGGGCCGAGGCGCCTATTTGACCTGGGTCTTGAGTCACGAAGAATTGGAGCGATACCAACGCGAAGGGCTGCTACCCAAACACTGAACGAATTGCTTGTTCTTTGGTTGAGGGAATGAGATGCTGATATCGCCTTGCCATCGCTTCCGTTTGGTGGCCCACTAGCTCCCGAATGACCCTCTCGTCAACTCCCCGGCTCGCCAATGCAGAACAGAACGAGTGTCGAAGCACGTGCCAGCCTCTGACCTTCTCCCAACGAGAACCGCTCAGGACCCTGTTGAATAACTCTGTGGCTGCGGCAGTCGAGATATTCCTTCCTTCCGGGCCAAACAAAAACTTTCTCCCATCTTGCGTCACCAACGGCGTTAATGCTACCTTGAGCCGTTCGCTCAAAGGAACACGTCTGCTTGTGTAAGTCCCGCGGACGCGTTTTTTCTCTTGGATATCCACAGTGTTGTGAGTGAGATCGACATGTTGGCATTCGGCTCGGAGCAATTTACTTCGCCTCGCGCCGGTGTGAGCAGCCATCACAAACATCGCGTAATAGTATTCTGGACCGACAAACTGTTGAGCGTGATCTAATAACTCTTCGATTTGGTGGTCGGTGAGATAGAGGCATTCCCACAATTCTTTTGGATCGCCGCCTTGGGATATCCGTCTTTCGATTTCTTCCCAAGTCATGAACGGAGGCTTCTCTTTGGCCTTCGCGTGAAAAATCAATTTCCCTTGTGGATAGTCTCCGTCCACGTATGCCGTTCGCTTTGCCCAATTGTGTAAGGTACGAAAGGTCGCAAGTTCCTTTTTGACAGTGACCGCTTGGACCGTTTCCAGCCTTCGATCAACGTGCTTTTGCAAATCATTGAGGCAAAGAGCGTTGAGGTTGAATCTCTTGCCAAGGGTTTCGGCGAGATGATTGAGATGCAAGCGGGAAGTCTTAACGGTGTTTGCTTCCAACGCTCCGCGGGAACAGATCTTCAAGTACGTTTCGCTCAGTTCGCCGAGGGTCCATTCCTTTTTTGGCTCAGGCGTCTTCGCTGGGGGCTTTCCGTCGTATTGGAGAAATGTTCGGATGTCCACATCCCCAGG
>CAYRFQ010000241.1:0-1838 GCA_964423615.1 uncultured Alcaligenaceae bacterium
CCGCAATGGGTGGTCGCATTTCCTTCGCAGACCCCCGAATCAAGGCAGCGATTGCATTCAGCCCGAGTTCGCCCCGACGTGGTGACCCCAAGGATGCATTCAGCCGGGTGAAGATCCCATGGCTCCTGATGACAGGGACGAAGGACCTCGCGGTGATTGGCGGTGCCGATGTGAAGTCTCGTCTGGCGGTCTTTCCAGCTTTGCCTGTTGGCAGCAAATACGAACTCGTTCTCGACAAGGCTGAGCACTCTGCCTTCACCGAACGACGCTCGCCAGGCGATAAAGAAAAACGAAACCCAAATCATCATCGGGCCGTTCTGGCGCTGTCGACTGCGTTCTGGGACGCCTATCTGCGCGACGATAAAGCAGCTCGCGTTTGGCTCGACGGAAAGGGGCCGAGAACCATTCTGCAAGCGAAAGATCGTTGGCGCAAGAAGTGACATTATTTTGCGACTCAGTAATCCGACCTCGGCTCTTTCGTCCAGAACTCGACCGGCCTACTTCTGGAGCGTTCCCAGGGACGATGTTTCAGGGCGGGCCGGAAGTGGACTACCTTACCGACAACTTTCTCAATAGTCGAAGATTTCAGGGACTGGGTTTGTCTCGCAAGATGGAAGCGCAGAGGCACAAGCAAGACCCAGAGACCTACAAAAAGATGTTGTCTGGCGAAGGAGTCGCGCAAGGGTAACTCACATCGAACTCTCTTCCCGCCCGCTAAATCGGAGAAGTTTCGCTCCGAAGTCTGCTTTTTCCTTGCACGCCACACCGAAAATAGAAGACGTTCCAAAGAGTTGTGGTGAAAAAGGAATGAGGAAATCCTCATTCCGACTTGATTTATTCTGGGTGTTGTTTGCACAATAAGACAAAGAATCAGGTTCGTTTGAGGTCTACCATGCGACTTTCCCCAATCTTCCAGACGAGCGTATTGTGGGCGATGTTGTTGTCGATCATCGTTTCGACGACATTCATTCGACGGTGCTCATGTTGCGGATGTTGCCAGAAACACCAACTGGATCAAGGGAATCAAAAGACTCAACCGTCGCAAAACACTCCTTCTACCTCACAACCAGAAAAGTCGCAAGAACCCAGAAAGCAAAGTTCAGGTTGTCCTCATTGTCGGGATCAACGAAAGGACCCTCCTGAAGCGGACCCATCACACCGCTCTTCCGAACCTCAGGTCCCGAGTTCCCAACCAGATACCCCTCCCTCTAGCATCCAATCATGCTGTTCCTGCGAGAATGAAGCGACTGGAGTTACTAAAACTTGTCCCCACGGTTCACTTTCGCAACCGGACTGCCAATGCGAGGTGACCGAGCAATCTGGGCTTCTTGGCGTGAGTTCGCAAGTTTGTGAATTCGCGAGATGGTTGGATGTTCAGTGGTGCAGCTGTCTTTTGTCACCAGAACGCGTCGAACTGTTCCTTGCTTCCCACTCCCTCCTCACTTCCCAATTTTCCCCGGAGATCTGTTCCCGGGGAATCTCTGCGCAGATCCTCTTTTCGTGTTGGCTTATTTAATACCACTCAATCCTAAACAATCTCGTTTGACCTCCGGCGGATAATCGCAACGTCCGTTTGGAGACGTTGCCGTTTCATCGTATTCAGTGACCGTGATCGCGTGTCAAGTCACTTTTCGAAAAGCTCTGCAGAGTGATTGGCTGCGCAAATACCTTGTTTCCTACTTGATCCATTCTTTTCATCCGTGCAAAGGAGTCTGCCGTGTTCAAAACCTGTGCTTTTGTTGGTTCGATGCTCTTCCTTGGGTTGATGACCTGCTCCCTGGTTGGGTGTTCGTCTCAAACAAGTGAGAACAAACCGGAACAACCGAAAAAGACGGCTG
>CAYRFQ010000242.1:0-1680 GCA_964423615.1 uncultured Alcaligenaceae bacterium
ATCGACGGAGTAGGGTTTCATGACAAACCTCCAAGAAATAGAGAAACGTGTTCTCTACCTTCATTCTGAGCATGTGCCCAACCCAAGAGGAAACCGCTCTAGGCCTAAAATAAGCAAATACGAAGAGGCGGTTTTCCATAAGTGGTTGTGAGACCTTCAGATTCGAAAAAATGACACTCCGGTGTCATTGCAGATTTCAGGTGAAACGGGGCTCTCCCAACGATGAAGTCGCAAACTATTTAAAGGCAACACGTTGTGACTTTCTGGCGTTGTAAACTATCACCGGGTTCGCTTATTTTAGGTCTAGGACGTCGGTCGCCGCCCGTCTCGGAATTGTCGCCGCTCCACGGCTCCACACACAAAACACCCACGAGTTTCTACTTCTCAATTGTCCACTCTCGCCCTTCGGCTCGTTGATTTATCAGCATTTCGTTCTTGAAGCCCCCCTACCCTGTGCGATAAGATACTCGCAACAAGCCGTGACAGATTGTTCGTGCGTCCAAGTTAGCACGTAGGAGGGGTGGCAGAGTGGCCGATTGCACCGGTCTTGAAAACCGGCGTGGGGCAACCCACCGAGGGTTCGAATCCCTCTCCCTCCGCTTTTCGCTTTCGAATCATCTCGCGACGACTCGCATCCAGACGTCACAAGTTGTTTCTCAGCTGCACTTTCTTACTCTTCCTTCTGTTCCTTGCGATTGCTTGCGGTTCCCTGCTGCGTCGGTTTTTGCGCGTTTCGTGCGCCGGATTTTGCGCCGCCTATGGCTCTCTCGAAATGCTCCGCCGTGGTTTGGGCGTAGTGCTTGAAACTTACCTTCGGATCATGTCCCATCCAAGCCGCGACGACGTGAACTGGAAAGTCTTCCAGCAATTCAGTCTCCCGACTCGAACGGAGGTTATGAAACGGCCTTGGCCACGGCTCCAATCTAGCTCGTTTGACCAGTTTTCCAAACGGTGTTCGAAGGTTGCAGCTTTTCCATCCGTTTCGCCCTTGGGCTTTGGCCAAATGACCTCCACCAACAACGTGCGTTTGGTCAGGAGTTGCCAACTCGAAAGCTTCCTCAAGGCAAGGTCGCAAATCCGCAAACAAGGGAATGGTGCGACTTCCCTTACCGTCGTACCACTCCGTCTTGGGGGAAGTAACTGTCAAGTGACTCCTCTCCCGATCAACGTGTCTCCATTCAAGAGAAAGCACCTCGGAAGGACAACTCAAAACCCCCAAGTCGAGCCAGTGCTGGTGCATCATCCAGTCTTAATTTTTGGGTAGAGTCGCTTGAGTTTTCGTCTCGCATCGTCGATCTGAAATTGCCAATCGACGCCTCGTTGCTTTTCATTGATTTGCTCAGCCCACATTCGGATCTCCGAATCGAGGACCTCGATCTGTCCAATGCGTCGGTCACTCAAACACTGCCTTGTCAGGCAACTCAGTTCGCATTCGGCTATGTTTAACCAACTGCCGTGCTTGGGCGTGGAACAAAACTCGATCCGCCGGACATACTCCCTCGCCACAGACGGCTCAAAGGCCTCGTAGAAGGCTCCTTTGGTGTGAGTGTTTAAGTTGTCACAGACCAACGTTACTTTCTGGCAATCGCTATAACGAGTGTCTAACAAGTGAGCCACTTCAAAAGCCCAATCGGCTTTCGTGCGTTGCTCTCGGGCGCTGGCCTGGCGGAACCCAGAGAG
>CAYRFQ010000243.1:0-1619 GCA_964423615.1 uncultured Alcaligenaceae bacterium
GGTCAACTACCGCCATTGCCAGCGAAAATCACTTCAGATCAGTAAAGTGTTACGAAAATACCAACTGTTACGCCATGACCAGGGCAAAGAGGGGGAACCATTAGTGGTCGAGCCAAGGTACAATATCGATCATCCATACGGGTTCATCATTGGTTGGTCGATGATTAATGTTGAAAAAGGACAGGTGTTCACGTGTCAATGGGAATGGAGTGATTAAGGCAGCAGCGTGAAAATAATCTCCCAAGACTTGCCACAATTTGCTATCTGAAGCATGGATTCGCTTTCGGCAAGGCTTGGGAGGAGACCTATGCACACGCTCACGGATGAGTTGGTGGACTTGATCATGTCCGCTGCGGCAAAATGACGAGATTCCAACGTCGATAGTTCATGGGGGAAATGGCTCTCAAATACTATGGAGGACCGACCCGGAAAGCAGAAACGCTGTTCGGGTGGGGGCGTGATGCGGTCCGATGTGGACTGGGCGAAACGAAAACCGGGATACGGTGTCTTGGGAATTTCTCCGCTCGTGAACGGAAGAAATTCGAAGAACGATGTTCAGCGATGGCCGAGGCCATTGAGCGGATTGTCGAATCGTGAACACAAGCGGATCCCAAGTCCCAAACACCTCGGCGCTGAGCGCCATCACCTGCTCTTAACCAGCGTCTTGCCGTCAACACCCTTCTTCAAGGGCACGTGCGCCGGCGGTGTGAACGGTTTCCCCCAGGCGAAAAGCGCCCTCAGCTTGTACTGGTCTTAGATTTGGCCGAGTGGCGGAGGAACCTTGTGAGGGCCGACGGTCCAAACCTTTCCCTCCACCGTGGGGTTGCTCGACTGCGCTTGCCCAGTGAGGGAACCCATGAGTATGCAAACTGGCACAACCAGCCAGCGCAGTGCCTGTTTCAGCGTCATGTCAATCCACCTCCTAATGTGGTGATGTGGCATTAGTTCGGTTATTGCTTCGGTTCGACGGCGGTGCGTGTGAGCCGGCTGCTGCATCCGGTTGTTGCCTGGTCTCAATCACGTTAGCTCCGAATCGGTTGCTCAAGTTATCTCCGAATTTGCTCGCACTCGGAGGAAGAATCCTTATCGTTTTAATCCACAAGCACCACGCCCTGCTTGGCACCGATCAGCGATGTGGAACTCTGGTGTGGTGGCTAGCGACCTTCTATCAATCAGTCTTTACCTTGGTAGGATGTGGCATTGTCCATTTCTCTTTTGTGATCTCCGGCCCAGGAAGGTAATACCGTGCGGCCACGTCGAACGGCCCGGAGGGAACCTCCAGGCAGTTGACGTCGCCTTCCTCGCACTTGACCTTGAAGCGGAAGGTGTAGGTGCCGTCCTCATTCTTGACGGCGGTCGTATTGTTGATGTGGTAGCGATCTCGTTTATTGGGGTGGAGGCGACCGGTCGCGGTGTTGTACACTGTCACCGACCAGAACGCTTTGACCGGCGGCGCCTCCGTCGTCAGGAGGTACTCGCCTTTCGAGCCATCGAGAGTTTCACCCTTATCATCGGTCTACATCGACTCGTAGGCGCTGTGAGAGGTTGCTGGTCCGCCCCAACCCCAGGGCGTACGCATCAAATTTTGCCTAAGTTTTCGTCAGGGCAAAGAACTTTTT
>CAYRFQ010000244.1:0-1598 GCA_964423615.1 uncultured Alcaligenaceae bacterium
TCACGCAGCAGCAGGTCGATAAACAACTGCCGAGTTTCTTCTTCCGTGTAATCCTCTTCAGGAATCGCCTTCTGGTTGGCGAGCTTGATGGCGTGAATTTGCTCCTTGAGTCGGTCGATCTCCTCTTGCGATTTTTCGACGGCCTTGTCCTTCTCCTCGAGCTGACTTAGCAGAGCCTCCAACTGCTTCGTGGTCTTGTCGTGGATTTTGCCGTCTTCCGGCTTGGGCAACAAACTTGCATCGAACTTCGAAACCGGGGGAACTCTCTTGCTGTACCGCTTGGTGAACCACTGGAGCTTGTTGTGCAAGGAACGCGTGACATGCAACGCTTCGTGAGGAAGGACCTTGACACCCGCCTCACTGTGGACGGCATGGTTTCCAAGTTCGCGAACGTACTCGACCTGAACATGAAGTCCCTTGGCGAGAGAGTCTTTGTACGTCGGTGCATGAACAAGAGCACGCAAGTTATCCCTGCCTGGCATCGTCAAATCCGTGTCGTGGTCATACATCCACTTCACGGCCAGCTCCAGAGTCCGCCGCGCATAGAACGCCGAAGTCCGCGGAGCCACATGCACATTTCGCTCGGCCTGGACCGCGTCCTCGTAAAGGAAATCCCACTCGGTCTTGAGAAAATCAAAGTTCGATGTCATGGGCCATTCTCAGATGTCTGTCGACTTGGTTGTCAATTCTCCTCGGAAGGCGCGTTGGACGAGGGAGTTGAAGAGAGCATTGGTTCTTGAACTTGAATTACAAAGATTGCGATTGAAAGCAGCATGGGCATGTACCAACGATCGATAGGTTGCTTGCTGGTCTCGTGGAGGGACTGGAACGAGCAACTCCCGCAAATCACCAAGGTTGAGAAGTCCTTGATTTCCTCCCTTGGTCATTTGCTGAAATTGAAATTGGCAGTGGTCGCTTGTCATGTAATTGTGAAGGTAAACCAGATCGATTTTTTCATTGGGAACAACAACTGCGAGGTTTCGGTGTACGTTGGCGCCTTTGAGTTCGCTCGGAACGATAGCTGCAAGACCGATTGTCCCGACGAGGGAAACGACTATCTCTCCGCCATGGAGTAACGTGCGACGATATTGATCAGATAAAGAGGTCGAAACCCGATGTAAGTCGTCATAAGATACTCGGCCCCCTTGAATATCTTGAATCCGTAACATGATAATACCTTGGGGCACAAATGGACCTGGTTTCAGGATTCCGTAAGTGATAGGGCGTTTTTCATCGACAAGTTCACCTAACGCAATGGATGGCCACCCCTTCGGATTGGTCACCGGGTCGCCGAACATGTCCAAGAACACCGACTTGAGAAACTGCTCGGTCAGCTCGATGGCCTTGTGCCGCTTGCGACGGATGGCATCGGCCTTGTCCAGGATCGCCGCGATCCGACGTTGCTCCTCCAGCGGCGGGAGGGGGATTTCGATTGCGGCTACGTATTCTGGCCTTGCTCTCAACAATGAACCTCCAACACCCGCAACAGTATTCATGAACTGGTTGTGAAACAAATCACCCAAAAGCCAATGCCGTAAGTATGGAGTAAACATTCGGTAAAGGGGTGTGGTATGTGGCCAGAATCCTAGCTGCGACTA